>DASYNL010000033.1:0-48000 GCA_036008605.1 Solirubrobacteraceae bacterium
TGAACGATGTCTCATCAACTGTTGATACTGGGATGGTGTCCTCCTTCGTCGCGCCGGTAATGGGGGCCGGCCTTTGTGTCGGGGCCGGCCACGGACCGGCTGTGGGTCAAGTCTTTGGGGTTGCGATCTTGCTTTGTTTACGTCTGTAGGTAGCGATCCACGAGGTTGACCTCCTGCAGGCGGCGAAGACCCTCGCGGATGTCCTTCGCCCGTATTTCCCCCACTCCCTCGACCGCCTCGAGCTCGGCGTCGGTTGCCGCCAAGAGCTCATCCAGACCGCCAAATTCGGCAACGATCTGCGTGACCACCAGCTTCGGCAGGCGCGGGATGCGGCCGAGGATGCGGTGGCCGCGCGGCGAGACAGGGTAGTCAAGCGTGTTGAGCTTGCGGTCATAGCCGAGCAGCTCGGCGATGCGGCCGAAGTCGAGCAGGTCCTGATGGGCCAGGCGACCGATCTGGTCGAGCGCCGAAGCAAACGCCTCGTCGCCGTAGTCAGCAAGGTAATCCTGGACGAGTGCCGCCTTCTCGGCGGTGGTCCCGAGGATCGTCTCCTCCAATTGCATCTCGATCAGGCGTCCCTCGCTGCCGAGCTCTACGATGTAGCGCTCAATCTCGACAGCCATGCGTGTGACGAGCTCCGAGCGCTGCAGCACCGTGAGCACGTCGTGCAGCGTCACCCCTCCCTCGAACTCGAGCGCCGTCAGCCGCGTGGAGACCTGGTCGAGGCGCTGGCGATACTTGTCGAGCGTGGCGAGTGCCTGATTGGCCTTGGAGAGCACGACCGTGATGTCTTCGAGGATGTACTTGGCGCCGTCCACGTAGAGCGAGACCACCTCACGCCGCTGCGAGATCGCGATCACGAGCGCATCTGTTTGCTTGGAGACGCGCTCGGCAGTGCGGTGGCGTGTGCCGGTCTCGTGCGAGAGGATCGTGGGATCCGGCATCAGCTGCACGTTGGCCATCGCGATCTTGGTCGCATTGGTGCTGACGATGATCGCGCCATCCATCTTGGCCACCTGATACAGGAAGGCTGGGGTGTAGTCGATGTCGAGCTTGATGCCACCCGAGAAGAGGAAACTGAGCTCCTCCGGGTCGCCGATCACGATCAGACCGCCAGTGCGAGCGTGCAGGATGCTCTCGATCCCCTCCCGCAGCGCCGTGCCGGGAGCGACCATCTCGAGGGCCCTGACTAGACCGGGCTCTGGTCGCGCGTCCGTGTCGAATTCTTCGCCGGATCGTGAGGCCACAACTAGCCATTCTACGGCATTTAGGCTTTTTTTATCGCGTCCCTAACGTGTTCCAAGGGCGCGAATCGGCCTGCTCGTACTCGATCGGAGCGAAAACCTCGCGCGAACGTCTTACGCGGCCCGTGCGGGACGACGCACGACGGCGGGAAGCGCCCCTGCCAAGGCCCCGCGCAGCGTCGAGGCCTCGCGTGCCCCATCGCCACTGCCGACAGGCGCATGCACGCCTGAGAGGCCGTGTCTGGCAGTCTCGGCCAAGCGTCGCTCGGGATGACCCACCCAGCGCAACTCCCCCGTCAGGCCAAGCTCGCCGAAGCATCCGCAGGGAGAGCCGCTCAGCGCCACACCCTTGGCAGCGGAGGCGACTGCAAGCGCTATCGCCAGATCTACCCCTGGCTCGTCTACGCGCACGCCGCCGACGACGTTTACGAACACGTCGTGGCCGCCTACTCCGACACCACCGTGACGGCCGAGGATCGCGAGCACGAGCGCGAGGCGGTTGCGGTCGAGACCGGACACCACGCGGCGTGGTTGTTCGAGCTCTGAGGGAGCCACAAGCGCCTGCACCTCCACGAGCAGCGGGCGGGAGCCCTCCATTGCTGCCAACACCACGCTGCCGGGGGCACGTGTGGCCTCAGCGACAAAACGAGCCGAGGCATCAAGCACCTCGACCAGTCCACCCTGGCGCATCTCAAACAGACCAGCCTCGTTGGTCGAGCCAAAGCGGTTCTTCAGCGCACGCAGCTCGCGATAGGGACGCTCGCGCTCGCCCTCGAACTGCAGCACACAGTCGACCAGATGCTCGAGCACGCGCGGCCCAGCGAGCGCTCCATCCTTAGTGACGTGCCCAACGAGCACAACCGCAATCGAGCGCGCCTTGGCCACGTCCATGATGCGGGCGGCCACCTCGCGCACCTGACCGACCGAGCCTGGTGCACCGGAGAGCTCGACGCTGCGCAGCGTCTGCACCGAGTCGATTACACAAACGCTTGGAGCATGCGAGGCGATCGTGTCGAGCACCGCATCTAGGTCGGTCTCGGCCAGTACTGGCACCTCCAGCGCACTAGATTGCAGGCGCTCTGCGCGCAGACACACCTGCTCGGCTGACTCCTCACCGCTCACATAGAGCGTCTTGTGCCCGGCCGCCGCGATGTTGCCTAGCGCCATGTTGGTGAGCGTCGACTTGCCTATTCCCGGCGAGCCACCAAGCAGTACCAGCGAGCCGGGCACGAGTCCTCCGCCGAGCACTCGGTCGAGCTCGCCAATGCCGGTCTGCAGTCGCTCCAGCCGAGCAGCCACCACCCGCGAGAGCGCCACCAACGGTGCCCCCCCAACGCCCCCCACGCGCGCAGGGGCTATGCCATTCCGACGATGATCACCACTGCCCGCCGAGCGCTCCTCCACAAGTGTGTTCCATGCGCCGCACCCTGGACACTGTCCATGCCACTGGGCGGATGAGAGCCCACATTGCGAGCAGATATGGACGGTTTGAGCTCGGGCCATCAGCCCAGGTTACGCGTCACTCCCGACGGCTCTCTGCGCGGGAGCATCGGCCTGGAACATCCAGAGCATTCATCGTCTGCGATCTTCCAAATTCGCAATGCTCTCTCCGCGCGCAGGGGGCATCCCGATCTAAACAGCAACAACCAGAGCCGGGTCAGGCGCGCCCGACCACCTCGCTGCGGCGCTCGTAGAGCACCACATCGCGCCAACGGCCGTCGGGCATCTGGCCAAGCTGCTCGTGGGTGCCTATGAGCCGGAAGCCACAAATCTCGTGCAGCGCAATCGACGCCGTGTTCTCGGGGAAGATCCCAGCCTGGAGCGTCCAGAAGCCGGCGCGCTCGGACGCACGGATGAGCTCGTCGAGCAGTGCCCGTCCGACGCCGCGGCGGCTGTCGGCAGGCGCGACGTAGATGCTGACGGCGCCGACACCTCGATACACCTGACGTGTCGAAACCGGGCTGAGGGCAGCCCAACCGATCACCCCGGAGGCATCACGAGCCACCAGCCGTGGTTCAGGACAACGCGCAGCCGACCAGCGCTCCCAACTTGGCGCGGCGCGCTCGAAAGTGGCGTTGCCCGTAGCGATTCCCTGCTCGAAGATGCGCGCGACCGCAGGCCAGTCCTCGGCGCTCATCGGCGCCAGCTTCACCTGCGAGCTGGTACTCAGCGGGACCTTCTCCCGAGCCTAGGGCTCGACAGGGGGCTCGTCGTCATCATCGTGGTGCGCGTCCTCGCCCGCCGGCAGCTCCGGGCCGGGCTCGGAGTCGCCGCCACCACCGGCGCCGACCCCTACCGGAGTCTTTGCCTTCTTGGGCTTGACGATCGTGAGGCGAACCTCGCTGTCGTCGCCCTCGGGAGCGGGGTCCACGACGACCGTGGCGCCTGGCATCAGCTGCTCGCGCAACACGAAGTCGGCCAGAGGGTCCTCGATGTAGCGTTGGATCGCGCGCCGCAGCGGACGGGCGCCCATCGCCGGGTCCCAACCCTTGTCTACAAGCAGATCCTTTGCGGGATCGGTCAACTCGAGCTGCAGCTCGCGTTCGGCCATCGACTCGCGGATGCGGACAAGCAGAAGCTCGACGATCTGGCGGATCTCCTCCTTCTGCAGCTTGTGGAAGACGATCACGTCATCGATACGGTTAAGGAACTCGGGGCGGAAGACCTTCTTCAGCTCACCCATGATGCGATTCTTCATGTCGTCGTAGGTGATGCCGGTCTCGTCATCAGAGACGGCAAAGCCCAGTGGCGTGTTACGCGCAATCTCGGCCGCCCCGATGTTCGAGGTCATGATCACAATTGCGTGACGGAAGTCGACCGTCCGACCTTGAGCATCAGTCAAGCGGCCATCCTCGAGTATCTGCAGCAGGATGTTGAAGACATCGGGGTGGGCCTTCTCGATCTCGTCGAGCAGCAGCACGGAGTAGGGCTTGCGCCGCACGGCCTCGGTCAACTGACCACCCTCGTCATAGCCGATGTACCCAGGGGGCGAGCCGACCAGACGCGAGACGGCGTGCTTCTCCATGTACTCGGACATGTCGATGCGGATCATCGCTTCGTCGTCACCGAACAAGAACTCGGCCAAAGTCCGCGCCAGCTCAGTCTTGCCGACGCCTGAGGGGCCAAGGAAGATGAACGAGCCGGTTGGCCTTTTGGGGTCCTTCAGGCCCGCGCGCGAGCGGCGGATCGCCTTGGAGATGACCTCGATCGCGGGGTGCTGGCCGATGACGCGCTTGTGCAGTTCCTCCTCCATGCGCATCAGCTTCTGGGTCTCGGCCTCGGTGAGCTTGAACACGGGGATGCCGGTCCACATCGAGACGATGTCGGCGATCTCCTCCTCGCCGATCGCGGGGCGCTCGACGGACTCGCCGGACTCCCACTCTTCCTCCAGCTCGCGCTTCTTGCCAGCGAGCTTGCGCTCCTCGTCGCGCAGCGCGGCGGCCTTCTCGAATTCCTGGGCCTCGATCGCCGCCTCCTTCTCGCGGCGGGTCGATTCGATCTCCTCTTCGAACTCGCGGTTCGCCGGGGGGGATGTCATCGACTTAATGCGCATGCGTGAAGCCGCCTCGTCGATCAGGTCGATCGCCTTGTCGGGCAGGAAGCGATCCGAGATGTAGCGCGAGGCCAGATCGGCCGCGGCTTGCAGGGCCTCGTCGGTGATCTGCACCTTGTGGTGCTGCTCGTAGCGGTCACGCAACCCCTTGAGGATTTCCACAGACTGCTCGATCGTAGGCTCCTCCACGCGGATCTGCTGGAAGCGGCGCTCTAGGGCAGAATCGCGCTCCAAGTACTTGCGGTACTCATCCAACGTGGTCGCACCGATCGTCTGCAGCTCGCCGCGCGCCAGCGCCGGCTTGAGGATCGAGGCAGCGTCGATCGCGCCCTCGGCCGCGCCGGCTCCCACCAGGTTGTGGAGCTCATCGATGAACAGGATGATGTCCCCGCGCTGGGTAATCTCCTTCATCACCTTCTTGAGGCGCTCCTCGAACTCGCCGCGGTACTTGGAACCGGCGACGAGCGCCGCCAGGTCGAGCGTGTAGATCTGCTTGTTCTTGAGCAGCTCGGGCACGTCGGAGTTGGTGATGCGCTGCGCGAGACCCTCGACCACGGCGGTCTTGCCCACTCCAGGCTCGCCGATGAGCACCGGATTGTTCTTGGTCCGGCGCGAGAGGATCTGCATGATTCGCTCGATCTCGGTCTCGCGCCCGACAACCGGGTCGAGCTTGCCCTCGGCGGCGAGCTTGGTCAAATTGCGCCCGAATTGGTCGAGCAGCTTCGAGGACTTCTTGCCCTCGCCTGGGCCAGAGCCCGAGCCGGCGCCGGCGCCTGAGCCCTGACGACGGCCACCTGGGCCAGAGAGCATGCGGATGACCTCGTTACGGATCTTCTCGGAGTCGGCGTCAAAGTCGAGCAGGATGCGCGCGGCGACGCCCTCGTTCTCCCGTACCAAGCCAAGCAGGATGTGCTCCGTGCCGATGTAGTTGTGGCCGAGGGAAAGCGCCTCGCGCAGGGCCAGCTCCAGGACCTTCTTAGCCCGCGGGGTGAAGGGGATCTGCCCGGAGGTGACCTCCTCGCCAGAGCCGACGATGCGGACCACTTGGGCGCGCACGCGCTCGACGGTGATGTCCAGCGACTCGAGCACGCGCGCGGCAAGACCCTCCTCCTCACGCAGCAAGCCGAGCAGGATGTGCTCCGTGCCGATGTAGTTGTGCTTGAGCGTGCGCGCCTCCTCCTGCGCGAGAACGACGACCTGCCGGGCTCGTTCTGTGAATCGCTCGAACATGGGGTACGTCCTTCCTGTGCGGAGCGCAAGCCTCGCGCTTACGGTCCTGTGGCGCCTTTCAGGCAGTCTACCAACCGGATATCCGGGCTCCTGTCACCGCCGTCGCGACGTTGGATGTGCATGCTCTAAAAGACCGCCAGCCAAGCGCTAGTTGCGCATGGCCGGGAACAGCACGACCTCGCGGATAGAAGCCCGTCCCGTGAGCAACATCACGAGCCGGTCGATGCCGACGCCCACGCCACCCGTCGGGGGCATGCCCTGCTCGAGCGCTTCCAGGAACAGCTCATCGTGTGGCTGGGTCTCCTCGTCGCCTGCCAGCGCCAGCCGGCTTTGGGCTTCGAAGCGCTCACGCTGCTCGTCGGGGTCGGTGAGCTCGGAGAAGGCGTTGGCAATCTCCATGCCCCCGGCAAACGCCTCCCAGCGCTCGGCCAAACCAGACTCAGAGCGATGTACACGGGCGAACGGCGACAACTCGATTGGATAGTCGAGCACGAACGTGGGCTGGATCAGCTTGGGCTCTACGAACTTGGAGAGCAGGTCGTCGGCCAGCTGCGGCCATGTGAGCCCGCCGGTTGCCATCCCCAGCTCGCGCTCGACGATCGCCGCCGCAAGCTCGGGGGCCTCGCGCAGCGCGCGCAGATCGATGCCCGTCGCCTCATGCACCGCATCGGTAAAGGGCACGCGTCGCCAGGGAGCTTTGAAGTCCAGCTCGCCGTCGTAGCGGACCGCCTGTGCCACGCCGGCCACCATCTGCTCCAGGCGTGCCGCCTCGTCTTTGTAGTCGGCGTAGGCCTCGTACCACTCGACCATCGTGAACTCGGGGTTGTGCTTGGTCGAGAGTCCCTCGTTGCGGAAGTCCTTGCCGAGCTCGTACACCCGCTCCAAGCCACCGACGATCAGCCGCTTGAGGTACAGCTCGGTTGCGATGCGCAGGTACAGCTCGCGGTCCAGAGCGTTGTGGTGGGTCGTGAACGGCCGTGCCATGGCACCGCCGTAGAGCGGCTGCAAGACCGGCGTCTCGACCTCTAGGAACCCCTCTCCGTCCAGGTACGCACGCACGGCCGAGACGACGCGGGCGCGGTCGGCGAACAGCTTGCGTGCATCCTCGTTTGCGATCAGGTCCAGCTCGCGACGGCGGTGGCGCGTCTCGACGTCGATCAAGCCGGCGTGCTTGTCGGGCGGGGGGCGAAGTGCCTTGCCGAGGATTTGAAAGCTGTCCACACGCAGGGTCAGCTCGCCGTGGCGACTGCGCAAAGGCGCCCCATCGACGCCGAGCAGGTCGCCGAGGTCGAGCGATAGAAGTTGCTTGAGCGTGTCCGCGCCGAGCACGTCCGCGCGCGCGTGCAACTGGATCTTGCCGCTGCGGTCGACTAGATCGAGAAAAGCGGCCTTGCCGGCGCCGCGGCGCGCGGCGATGCGCCCGGCGATGCGATGGCGATCCTCGGTCTCCTGGCCTACCTCCAGGTGCTCGTAGGCGGCGCGCACTTCGGCGATCGGCTCGACATCCGGGAAGGCGTAAGGAGCGATCTCGGCCCCGTCCGCACGCAAGCGCTGCGCCTTCGCACGGCGCTCGGCGATCAGCTCGGACAGGCCGTGGGCGGCATGCTCCCCAGCGGTCTCTCCCCCGCGCGCGCAGGAGGCATCCCCTTTTTGAGCATCTAGGCCTGAACGAGCCCCAGCCTCCCGAGGACTCTCGCCAGCACCTTGTCCCTCAAAGCTCTCCCCCGCGTGCGCGCGGGGGAGATCGGCATCTGCACGATCCCCAGTCGGCTCATCATCGCTCTCGCTCACAACGCGAGAGACTATTTGAGGCCGACGTCGATCTTTGTGATCTTGAGCTTGCGGGCCGGCCCACGTGGGACCTGCACGGCGACGACCTCGTTGCGCTTGTGCCCAATCAGCGCGCGCCCGACGGGGGACTCGTTGGAGAGCTTGGCCTCCTCCGGGTTGGCCTCGGCAGAGCCGACGATCGTGTACTTGACAGACTTGCCGGTCTTCTCGTCCTTGACGTGTACCACCGAGCCGACGCCCACGACATCGGTCGAGATCTCCTTCGAATCGATCACGCTCGCCATGCGCAACTTCTCTTGCAGGATTGCGATCCGGCTCTCGAGCATCGCCTGCTCGTTCTTGGCATCGTCGTACTCGGAGTTCTCGGCGATGTCACCAAACTCGCGTGCCTCCTTGATCCGCTGAGCCACCTCGCGGCGCTTGGCGGTCGAGAGCAGCTCGAGCTCCTCTTGGAGCTTCTCCAGCCCTTCGGGGGTAAGGATGACGTCCTTCGGCATATGAGTGGGCGGGAACTGACTCCGCGAGGTTGGCTTTGGATGAGGAAATCCCCGCGTTTCAGGCAGGGACTGCCGCCGTCGGGTGGGCGGCGAGCGCAGCAGTATAGCGAGCGTCATCCAAGGTGGCGGCTCTTTGCAGGGACTCTCCCAAAGCCTTGGCTTCGGGCTTCTCGAGACCCAGGCGAGCGATGTACCACGGGTAGAACTTGCGCAGGTAGCGGGTGGCTCGCGGCGAGCCGAGGTGCTCGACGGCACGATCGATCGTCCAGTCGAGCTCGGCCAGGACCTCGGCGCGCGTGGGCGCATCCTCACGTACGCCGAGCAAATGCTCGAACAGCCATGGGTTGCCGAGCGAGCCGCGCGCAAGCATCACAGCGGCGGCGCCGGTCTGCTGGAAGGCTGCAAGCGTGGACCGCGGGTCGTGCAAACCGCCGGTGAGGATCACCGGCGCATCCAACTCCCGTACGAGACGAGCGGCCAAGGCGTAGTCAGGGACGCCTTTGTGGTGGACTGCGGCCGAGCGCGGATGGAAGGCAATCGCCGCCACTCCCGCCTCGCCCACCAGGCGATGTGCGAGCTCGAAGCCACTTGTATCTCCAGGGCGCCGACCGGAGCGCAGCTTGACGGTTACCGGCAGGCCGCTGCCTTGGCGTGCGGCGCATGCGACCGCGACCGCGACGTCCGGGTCGTCGAGCAGCGCGGCCCCGGCGCCGGTCTTGCAGACCTTCGGCACCGGGCAGCCCATGTTCAGGTCGATCGCATCGGCGCCGGCTCTGGCGACCTCCTTGGCCGCAACTCGCATGACGGCCGGGTCCTGTCCGAACAGCTGGATCGAGACTGGACCCTCGTACTCTCGCTCGCGCCTATCGATGCGCAACATCTCCACACACGTACGCTCGTTGTGATGGAAGATGGCATGCGAGGAGAGCATCTCCGAGACCACCATGCCCGCGCCATGGCGCTTTGCCTGCAGGCGCACGAACCAGTTGCCGATGCCGGCCAGCGGTGCGAGCATCACGCGATTGGGCACGCTCAGCGGGCCGAGCTGCCACGGGTCGGTCAAACGGGCTTGTGTTGCCATCAGCCCATTATTGTGGGGATCGTCATTCATGCCCACGATATTCGCGCGACGTTTGGCTGGTGATCGATCTGAGCCGTGCGTCCCCCCGACCATTTTCCAGCAGATGCGCTGGGGTCGGAAGTGCTTACGCCGCGTTCATCTCGTGGATGAGGCGTAGTCCGGTGAGCGTGAGCAGATCGTCCACCTCGTCGATCTCCTCGGTGAAGGGCACTACCAGGCTCGAGAGGCCACCTGTGGCGATTACATCGGCATGGCCGCCGAGCTCGTCATAAAGGCGACGCAGGATCGCATCGATCGCGCCGGCGTAGCCGTAGACGACGCCCGAGCGGATCGCGTCGATCGTGTTCTTGGCGATGACGGTCTTCGGCGGAGCCAGCTCCACCTTGGGCAGGCGCGCGCCGCGCTCGGTCAGTGCATCCAAAGAGATCTCGATGCCGGTCATCAGCGAGCCGCCGATGTACTCGCCGGCGGCTGAGACGACATCGAAGGTGGTGGCGGTGCCAAAGTCGACGCACACCGCTTGGCCACCGAAGCGGTCGCGCAGGGCGACGGCATTGACCAGGCGGTCGGCGCCGATCTCGCGCGGGTTGTCATAACGGATCGGCATGCCGGTCTTCAAGCCTGGGCCGACGACGAGCATCTCGTGGCCGAGGTAGCGCCTGGCCATCGAGGTCCATTCCGGCTCCAGGTGCGGCACTGTGGAGGAGACGATCGAGCTCGACAGATTCTCGAAGGAGACGCCGCGCAGCTCGAGCAGGTTGCGCAGCGCCGCACCGAGTTGGTCAGCCGTCGACTCGCGCACCGTGGCAAAGCGCCAGTGCTCGAGCAGCTCGCCACCTTCGAAGGTCCCGAAATGTGTTTGGGTGTTGCCAACGTCGACGACAAGCAGCATGGCCGAGGATTATGGGCCTAGCGCGTCGTTGCTGCATCCTGCGGTCCCTGGCCGGCGAGCCAGCCAGGACGCAAAGGCTAGGCGGTAGGGCCTATGCTCCAAGACGTGAACGTCAAGCTGTATGCACTGCCCGGATCGCATCCGTGTGCCGCCGTCGAGGTGGCATTGCGACTGAAGTCGATCGACTATCAGCGCATCGACTTGCTGCCACTGTCCCAACTGGCGATCGGCCCGCTGCGCTATGGAGGCAATACGGTGCCCGGTTTGCGCATCGACGGCGAGCGCCTGGCGGGCTCACGCACGATCATGCGCCGCCTCGACGCGCTCGCGCCCGAGCCGCCGTTGCTGCCCTCGCTGTCTGACGCTGTGGCTCGCGCACGAGTGCTTGAGGCCGAGCGCTGGGGCGACGAGGTGCTGCAGGGCGTGCCGCGGCGCCTGCTCGACGCGGCATGGCTGCGCGACGCTGCCTGCATGGAGAGCTATGCGGGCGACACGAAGCTACCGCTTCCACGGCCGATGCTGCGTCCAGCGCTGCCGCTGACGGCTAAGTTGATGGCCAAGCTCAACAAGGCTGACGATGAGAAAGTCAAGGCCGACCTTGTGGCGCTGCCCGCGCAGCTGGAGCACATCGACGCCTGGATCGCCGACGGCGTGCTCGGCGGGGATCAGCCCAACGCCGCAGACCTGCAGATCGGCAGCTCGATCCGGTTGCTGCTGACGATCGCGGACGTACGGCCGCTGGTCGAAGGACACAAGGCACAGAGTCTCACCCGCTGGTTTGAGCCGCAGGCAGGCGAAATCCCTGTGGGCACGCTGCCAGCGCAATGGTTGTCGGCAGCATCGACCATATGAGCGACACCGGTTTCCCAACTCGCTCTAGCGCCATCTTCCAAGCGGCGAGCCTGTCGCCGAAGCCGTAGGTCCTCGACGGGAAGCAATCCCGTGATGAGACCCGACCATCAAAGCGATGGCTGCCTACTTGACGGCACCACCAGAGGCGTTAATCGCGTACCAAGTGCCGCCGAACGTTTTTGCGCCGACGTAAGCGGTTTCCCCAGCGCCGTAGTCACCACTGTAGGTATAGAGCGGGTGACCGGCGTAGGTCACTAGGCCGCCGGATGTGGAAAGCAGCGAGGACTTGACACCCGAGCCAGCCGTGGGCCGTCCGCTCCTCAGCGAGGGCCATACCGCCGAGCATCCTTTGATGGTCACGCAGGTGCTTTTACCGGTGCGATCTCGCGTGAACTCGTACAACGTCCGTCCCGAGCTGTTGACGAGAATGTTGCCGAGGCTGGTGTGGCGCAGTTGGACAGTTGCGGAACTACTGGAGCGCGCGGTCGGGATACCCGATTGCGCGTTCGCTACCGTCGCTACGCTCGCAGCGCTTGCCAAGGCGACGGCCAGGAAGACGTATGGTCGCTTCATGGTTCCTCCGAATTCGTGGGAGTGGTCAGACGCATGAATCTCATGTCCCCCATAGACGCCAGCTACGCGGGAACCTTCCCGTCCCGTGTGCGTGCGGCTCGATCCCGGCTCTCAAACGCTGAAGTTCTCGCGCGCTCAGGCGACCGTGGGGGTCCCCTCGCTCCAGCTGGCCAACCTCAACAGCGTGGCACTGGTGACGCCGCGGCCCGAGACGACGCAGAGATGGCCGTCGCGCAGCCATGTGACGACAGCAACGCCCTTCTCGTCGAACGACCGGTAGGACACGCCGCCACGCCAAGTGACGACACCATCCGTCTTGGCCATCGGAGCCCCAGCAAAGATCGCATAGCCGACGCGCTGACCGCCACTGTTCGCGTAGAAGACTGTCGTGACCGTACGCCCAGCGATCCGATCGGCGCGTGCTCCGGTGCTGTGCCAACCGAAGCGCTCACCCCAATACGGGAACGGCACGCCGTCGACGGCGGCGTCGAGCTGGGCGTGGCGAGTTAGGCTCTCGCTCGGTGGCGGAAGCGTCGCCGCCCGCAAGGTCGGCGCAACCGTCTGGCCTACGGTCAGCGGCGCCGCACCGCTACCGCCGCCGCTGCCAAATGCGATCGCAAGGAGGATGGCCGCCACGACGGCAAGCGCCCCCACAGCTGAGAGAACCGGGAAAGAGAGCCGCAGTCCGAGATACCTGCGTGCGTGGCGAGAGTCCCGATGGTCAGCCACAAGCGAGTCAATCCGCCGGTGCAGCGATTGCGGTGCGGGCGCGTCGAAGGAGCGCACCAGCTCGGCGATGCGCTCCTGCTCGTCTTCGATGTTGGAGTACATGTCGGTCATGGCGTTCCTCTACTTGGCAAGACTCCGGCCGGGCGCGTCTCATTCCCGCGGACCGTCTGGTTCGGCGGACGCTGGGTTGCGGGAGAGCACTCGAGGTCGGGAGAGCCACGCTTTGAGGATCGGGTGGCAGAGGAATCGGCCTCAGAGCCATCTGCCCCCTCCTCCGCGGGCGCGAGCTGCTCAGCCACCTGCTTGCGCGCCCGGAACAGCCTGGTCGTGATCGTTGCCTCGCGCACACGCAGCGCCCGTGCGGCTTCCTTGTAAGAGAGGCCCAGCACGTCCACAGCCACCAACACAAGGCGCCGATCCTCCGGAAGCTGCGCGATTGTTGAGTACACCTCCTGCATCTCAAGCGCGCGCTCGGGCTCGCCTAGCTGCCGAGGATCGGCGTGGTTGACGTCCTCGAGCGTGGCAACGGTCAGCGGCCGTCTGCTCGCGGTGCGGCGGTTCGTGAAGAACGTGTTGCGCAGCACGCGCATCAGGTAATACAGATCGTCGTCGCCGGTAAGAATTCGGGGCCTGGCCAGCACCCGCGCAAACGTCTCTTGGACCAAGTCCTCGGCGTCCTCGCGCGAGCCGCAGAGCGCCCACGCGGCACGATAGAGGCGGTCCACGTGTTGCGTCAGCGACTGTGGGTCCAAGGTGCGCATTTGACTGTGGCGAAAAGAGTGGCCTCGCAACGCCGGGTGCTCTCCCCGCCCTGCGACTGTAGCGACAACGCCGATCGCACTCGCCTCACCCACCTCCTGGCAGCCCGAGCGAGGAACGAAGGACCGGAAGGAAAGCGCCTGTCCGGAGTCTTTGTCGGTACAGCAGGACCCACACGCGCCCGCACGGCGTCGAATCCCCACCGGAGTGAATACATGCGCAATCTACTGAAGCTGTCCCTTCCGGCAATCGCCGCGTCGCTCCTGATCGCCGCCTGCGGCAGCAGCTCATCTCCCAACACGACCAGCTCGGCCGCCGGCACAGAACCCGCCACGCAGACAAGCAGCGGCTCAAGCGCCGTCCTCGTGAAGAGCACCTCCAACTCGCTCGGTACGATTCTCATCGACAGCCAGGGGATGACGCTGTATCACCTCAGCGGCGAGCAAGACGGCAAGTTCATCTGCACCAGCACGGCCTGCCTGAGTGTGTGGCACCCGCTCATCGCACCGTCCAGCGGTACTCCCAACGGTGAAGTCGGTTCGCTCGGGACCGTAAAGCGCCCCGAAGGGACCATGCAGGTCACCTACAAAGGCACGCCGCTATACACGTTTACAGGCGACCAGCAATCTGGTGAAACCAAAGGTCAGGGGATCAAAGACGTCGGCACCTGGAGTGTCGTCACAACCGGCTCCAACAGCGCCCCAGCGACGAGCACAGGCAGCGCCCCAGCGCCCACACCGAGCACGGGCGGCTCCTCGGAAGAATCCTCGAGCGGCGGCTACGGCTACTAAGCCTCGCGGCTGGGTCAGCGTCGCAGCGCTCGTGGGCGCGACAAGCCGAGCGGGCGCTGGTCACCGGTTGTTTTGCGCAGTCGAGCGGTTCTGAGGCGCTTAAAGCAGAAGGTCATGCTGGCGCGGAAGATTGGAAAGCTCACCGGGAAGGAATCCCGCGAGGGCGGAGTCATACGAAGTGCGCGCAATTGCGAGCCGTGCGTTGATTGCTGCCGAAAGCCGACCAGGGATCACGAGATTCCTCCGGTTGGGGTCAGGCTGGGATCAGGAAACCGCTCGTCCGATTCCCTAACCACAGGAGCCACCCAGTGCCGAGAACGTCGATCCTTGCTCTAGTCGGTGTTGCTCTCGCTGTCGCCGGCTGCGGCAGTTCCAGTAACACCAGCAGCTCACCCAGCAGCACAAACTCCGTAGCGAGTGCCAGCACGCCCGCTGAATCGACACCAAGCTCCGGCCCGTTCCTAGCCAAGCTCTCAAGCGTCAGCAAACTAGGCTCAACCGAACCCGCCAACGGCGACGTGAACCCCTACGGCATCGTGGTCGTGCCCACCAGTATCGGCAAGCTCAAGGCCGGCCAGATGCTGATAAGCAACTTCAACGCCAAGGAAAGCGCCAGGGAGAACGGCCAAGGCACCGGCACGACGATCGTGCAGGTCTCTTCCACCGGCAAGGCGAGCCTGTTTGCGAGCATCGACCCGAAGACCCTGCCCGGTCCCTGTCCGGGCGGTGTCGGGTTGACGACCGCCTTGAACATCCTCCCCGGCGGCTACGTGGTGGTGGGCAGCCTGCCGACCACCAACGGCAAGGCCGCGACCGCAAAGTACGGCTGCCTGATCGTGCTCGACAGCGAAGGCAAAGCGATCCAGACGATTGCGAGCAAGAACATCCAGGGTCCGTGGGACTCCACCGCCAAGAGCGAAGGCTCGAAGACCAGCCTATTCGTCAGCAACGCGCTGAACGGCGGATCGGTGAAGGGCAAGAAACCGATCGACAACTCCACGGTGCTGCGCATCGACCTCGAATCGGGAGAAGGGCAGCCGCCGAAGGTCACAAGCGAACAGGTGATTGCGAGCGGCATTCCGTGGGTGGACTCGGCAGAAGCGCTCGTGCTCGGCCCCACCGGGCTCGCGCTCGCTTCCAACGGCACGCTGTACGTGGCCTCCACGCAAAACAACAAGATCCTCGCGATCTCCGAAGCGGCGACCCGCACGACGCCCGTATCCAAAGGTGGGACCGTCGTCACCGAAGGCAGTCATCTCAAGGAACCGCTTGGGATGGTGCTTGCACCAAACGGCAACATCATCACCACCAACGGAGGCGACGGCAACATGGTGGAAACCACGCCCGAAGGCCAGCAGGTAGCTGTGCAGACCGCGGACAAGAAGACCGGAGCGGGTTCGCTGTTCGGGCTAGCGATTAGCCCGAGCGGGAACCGCATCTACTTCGTCGATGACGGCGAAAACACGCTCAACCTGCTTGGCGAAGGCCAGTCAGCGTCCGCCAGCGCTTCAACCGCATCGACCCAGAGCACCACGAAGGCGGCAGCTTCTTCAGGGCCGTCGAGCGCGTCGGAAAACCTGAGCCTCGAAGCAAACGCCGAAGGCCAGTTCAAATACAACACCACATCGCTGACTGCCAAGACGGGCAAAGTCTCGATCGCCTTCACCAACATGGCGCCCGAGGGCCACAACGTAACAGTCGAATCCGCTTCCGGTGAGAAGATTGGAGCGACACCCACCTTTCAAGGCGGCTCAAAGACACTGAACTTGGACCTGAAGCCGGGAACCTACAAGTTCTTCTGCTCGGTGCCAGGGCATCGCATGGCCGGGATGGAAGGCACCCTCACCGTCAGGTAGCAAACCCCGCGGGAAGGATCTCTGCACGCTGGAGTCCTTAGGAGAAGGAGCCGGGATGCCGCTGCGTCACGCACGACCCCCGGCGACTTCCATGGACATCCAGCACGAGAAAGGTGGGTTCACGATGAGGTCGCGTACGGTTTTGCTTTTCGCTCTCGCTGCGCTGCTGGGAGCGACCGTGGCCGTGCTGCCCGCGCTCGCTGCCAGTCCGTCTGAAGCGAAACTCGAAGTCAACGAAAACTGCGTCGAGCCCGATTGGCCGTGCTGGGCGACTTCGGGGTCGAGCCAGCCGGCCGCGAAGGTCACGATCGCAAGCGGCGGCTCGGTCACCTTTGTCGACAGCAAGACCGCCGCGAACATCGCCTGGGCCGGCACCGCACCGACGTGCGAACCGGCAGTGCCCGTCGCTCCGGCGTCGCCCAAGACAGGCTGGGAAGGAAAGTGTACGTTCGCGACGCCGGGCACTTACAAGTTCGAAAGCTCCACCCTTTGGCCTGAATACACCAAATACGAAGTCGTGGTCGAAGGTTCGGCCACCACGCCGTCCACCCCCACCACCGGCGAAGGCGGCTCAAAAGGCGGATCCCCCCCAGGCACCACCACATCGGGTCCTGCCCCAGCCGGCGAAAGTCCGACGGGATCGCCGCTATCCGGTGTCCCTAGGATCAGCTCAAGTCAAAGGGGTAGCGTCGTCAAGGGCTCTCTCGAGGTATCAAAGGCCGGTGCCGGAGACCGCCTAGAAGTAGACCTCATCGCCACCACTGCGTCCCTAGCGAGGGCTGGGCACGCTACGCAGGTGGTCGGGCGATTCGTGAGCGCTTCTATTGGCGCTGGTCAACGGTCATTCTCTGTGAAGCTCAACACCAAGGCAAGGCGAGCACTCACACGCCACCATCGCCTGGCTTTGAAGGTAAAGATCACGCTCACCCCAGTCTACGGGGAAGCGATGAGCGTCACCAGATCTATGACCCTGCATGCGTGACGGCGATGCAGCCCTCGGTCATGAGCATCGGGAAGGATCGGCGCCATGGGCGATCTGTAAGAGGCAGGTGATCCAGCACCGGGACTATGGGACGACGAGAGAAAGGCGGCCGAGACCGTGAGACCACGCATGCTGTTGCTTTTTGCCTTTATCGCGCTGCTGGCAGCGGCGACTGTTGTTCCGACGTTGGCCAACGCCTCGGAAGTAAAGCTTGAAGTCAACCAAAACTGCGTCGATCCCGACTGGCCGTGCTGGACCTCGGAAGGGTCGGCGTCGAGCCCGCAACCCGCGCTAAAAGTCACGATCGCCACTGGCGACGAAATCAAGTTCGTCGACCACGACACGAGCAAGGCGGCGGCCGTTGTATGGATGGGCTCTGTACCCACCTGCACCGGTGTGCCTACAAGCGCCACTACGGGCTGGGAAGGAAAGTGCACGTTCGCGACTTCGGGTCTCTACAAATTCGAAAGCTCGACCCTCTTCGATAATGAAAACACGCCATACGGCGACGCCAACTACACCAAATACGAAGTCGTGGTGACAGGCACGCCCACCGACGCAACAACTTCCGCGAGCAACGAAACACAGATGGAAGCGACGCTCAACGGCAGCATCGATCCCGAAGGAAACGCCGCCGTCGAATACCACTTCGAATATGAAGGCCCAGGGGTGACCGGTAAACAGTCAACCCCGACCGCTACGTTGAGCGCGGCCGACTTCACGAGCCACTCCGTGTCGACCCGGCTGACGAGCCTCGAGCCGGGCATGACCTATCACTATCTACTGGTCGCGACCGATGGAGGGAAAGCGGTGGCGGGTGCCACGACACAGACGTTTACGACCCATGCGGTAACCGCGCCGAGCGCTACAACACTTGCCGCCGAAGGGTTCAGAGAAACCGAAGCCACTCTCAAAGGCACGGTCAACCCTGGAGGCGAAGCGACCGAATACTTCTTCGAATACGGAACCGGCACCGACTACGGCCAGACGACAGAAAAAGCGACCGTCTCGGCGAGCGGCGGCAATCAGAGTGTCTCTGCCACGCTCAAAGGCTTGATCCCCGATACGGAATACCACTTCCGGCTTGTCGCAAAAAACAAACAGGGTCCTGCCGAAGGTCTGGACCACAGCTTCAAAACGATGTCTCCTCCGGCGAAAGAGCCAACCAAAGAACCTCCCGCGAAAGAACCTTCACCAACGCCTACCTCTATCGGTGGCAATCCCGCGGCCGCAACCTCCAGCTCACCGTCGTCTGGGCAACCAAAGACCGAACCCGCTCCCAGTCCGCCGTTTGGGTCGGTCAAGCTGGCATCAACTCAGCACGGCGGAGCGGTGCATGGGTCTCTGGTCGTTTCCTCCGTCGGTTCTGAGGGCCAGCTTCAGATCGAGCTGCTCACCAAGGGAGCCACTGCTCCTGTCGGCAAGCTCGTGCGTTCCTCGCTACATGCGGGCAAGCTCACATTCGCGCTGCCCCTAACCGCCAAGGCCAAGGCCACCTTGCGCCGCCACCGGCGCCTGGCCTTGACGGTGAAGATCACACTCACACCACTACACGGCGCGGCGGTGACGATCACCCGCGGGGTCGTCGTACCCCCCTGAACCTCACGCTCACTCCCATACGAGGTGCGCCGATAAGGATCGCCTGCATCGTCACACGCGTGAGAGCGTCCCAGGACTCGAGCGGACCGCTGCTTACAGTCGCGACGAGCCGCACGGGGAGCCAGCCTCACTCATGACGACGCGACAACGGCGGTCCCGCCCAGCGAACGCCTTCGCTCACCGGGAGCACCGCCAATGCGTCGGCGAGCCGGTGCCCATCTGGAGTGACCAGCTCGAAATCTAGCTCGAGCGCAGGGATCAACACAAAACGACGGTTTAGCACCTGCTCGTGCGGCAGCGTCATGCGCTCATGCGCGAGTGTGAGCCCTCCGAGCAAGAGGATGTCGATGTCGATCACTCGCGGCCCATGCCGAACCCCGCCGCTCGTGCGCCCCAGCTCAGCCTCCAAGTGCTTGACGGCCTCGAGCAACTCGAGCGGCTCGAGCTCTGTCCCCACGAGCACGCATGCATTCAAGAAGCTGGGCTGGGCAAGCACCTCGCCGACCGGATCGGTGTCGTACACCGAGGAGGCAGTGGTCACTCCCACACCCACTGATGGCAATGCGTCGACAGCCGCCTGCAGATGTGCGCGCCGGTCGCCGACGTTCGAACCAAGGCCGAGCAGGCCACTGTACACGGGCATAGGAGCCACAGGCTATTCGAGCGAGGAGTGATAGTGCCAGACGCAAATCGCGCCCCGCTACCCACCTGGATAGTGGTAGACTTACCCACTATGGCTTTCGTACTAGATCGCGGTGGCGGCGCGTGGGAGATACGCGAGTCGCACACAACCGCGATAGGACCCCGTAGCCGCACACTCGCGACGTTCAGGACGTTGACGCCAGAGACCATCGCCCACGCGCAAGCGCGGTCCCCGAAAGATCTCGATGCGAGCGAGCTGCGTCAGGCCGCACGGCGTGCGGGCGCGCCAGTAGCGGCACCTCCTTCCGATCTCTCAGCAGGAGAGCTGCTCACTCAGTTGGCCGACGGCCAACGGCCACGACCGCTGCTGGTCCGCCTGCTCGTGCAGGCACTTTCAGAGCACGGGGATCAACCGGCAGACAACTTGCAGGCCGCCGCTGCTTGGATCACGGCCTCGAGCGAGCGGCGGGGAGAGACATTGCGGGACCTGCTGTTGTTGGGTGACTACCTACCTCGTGCGAGGACGCGCGAGCGCCTGCGCTTCCCGCGTTTCTCCTCGCACACCATATGAGCGAGCCCAGCCTGCCAGAGAAGATCGTGGCGATCCACGAGCAGCTAGCGCAAGCGAAAATTCCACACGCCTTCGGGGGCGCGCTGGCGCTTGCCTACTATGCCGAGCCGCGTGCGACGATTGACGTCGACCTCAATCTGTTCGTCGCCCCAAGCTCATATTCGGATATCGAGCGAGACTTGGCGAGGATTGGAGTCGGCGACGGAGTGGATCCAAAGGCCGTGGAACGCGACGGCCAGTGCCGTCTGCGTTGGGGCAATACGCCGATCGATCTGTTCTTCGCGTATGACGCGCTCCACGATGCCATGCGCCGAGCAACGAGAAGTGAGCCCTTCGGCGAAACGAGGATCCCCATCCTCGCCCCCGAGCACCTGCTGGTGTGCAAGGCGATCTTCAACCGCCCCAAGGACTGGCTGGACATCGAGCAGATGCTCGTCTGTGTTGACGATCTCGATTTGGCGGAAGTGCGTACTTGGCTCGACCGGATCGTAGGGATTGACGATCCCCGCAGAGAACGCTTCGAGCGTATGACTGAGGCGTGCGAGGACTAGTGAACCGCGTACAGAGATCCGCGAGCAAAGCCGCCAGGCCGGCTAGCTTCGGCGCTGAGGACACGGCACGCTATCGATGACCGTGGCTACTTCTCCGCTCAGAAACTTCATTTCCAGCTTCGCCGGGAAGCCCCCACGGGGGCATCTCTTCGGCTGCGTGAAGTAGGAGACCGTCTTCTTACCTCGCTTGTAAGCCGCGCCGACCTTGACGGTAAAGGACGTGACAGAGGCGTCATTGGCGCCCGGGGCCGTTTCGACGAGCGGCACTTCGACGATCACCTCTTGCCCATACGGCGGACTTGCATTGACCCAATGCGCTTTTTCCAGAACTTGGAAGTAGGCAGGTGTGCGCCCTTCGACCAGGAAGGTCAGCCCACCGTCAGGCGCAAAGAACGATTCGATCGAGACTTTCTCGGGGACGGGATGACCACCGAAGGCGACAACACCGAGCCCTACTCCAGGCGGACCGGCGCTCGAGCGCTTTGGACAGCCCGCTCCCCCATCGGCTTCCAAGATCGCGTCAGTGCAAGTCGCGAACCCCGCCGGGGCGATCTTGGACCCACTCGGTGAGTACAGGTTGATCCCGGTCAGTGGAGAAGGGTAGCCGCCGTATTCGTTGCCGCTGATCGTGACTTGGACTTCTACGTCGGCGCCCACGCCGAGGGAGTCGCCTGTACCAGGGAACCCCGGGATCGGAAGCGCTTTGACCTTCAGCGTGACTGTTGGAGCCGCCGCGCATATGCCTGGGACCCCGAGCATTGCCAGCATGACCGAGACCAGGGCGACGAATCCTCGGCGCATCGGCAAGACTCTCAAGCAACTCTGCGGCGACTCCCCAGCCCGCTCTGCCTCACGACCCATAGTCCGAAACATACCATCCGAAACATACTGTTGTCAAGACGAGCCTAAGACGAGCCCATTTAAGACGAGCCTATGTCCGACGAGATCCAACTCACACCCACCTCTTACATCGTTCTCGGCCTGCTCTCGATGTTCGTCGGAGAGGCGACGCCGTATGACCTCAAGGGGATGGCCTCGGCCTCGGTGGGACAGTTTTGGACGCTGCCCCACTCTCAGCTCTACGCTGAGCCGGCTCGTCTTGCAGGCGCCGGCTACTTGACTGAGAATCAGGAGCAGAGCGGCAGGCGCCGCAAGCTCTACAGCCTCACCGAGCTTGGACGGGAAGCGCTTCAGAGCTGGCTGGGGGTGTTCACCCCAGAGCCCTACGTGCTACGCGACCCTGCGCTGCTCAAGCTGTTCTTCGGGGCCAACGCAAACGACCTGGCCGAGGGCCAGCTGGCGACCCACCGTCAAAAGCTCGCTGAATACGAAGGCTATGCTGCGCACGATCCCGGAACCGGCCGACGCGGACCATGGCAGGCACTCCAGCTCGGGATCAGACACGAGCGCGAGACGATCGACTTCTGGGAAGAACAAGCGCAACAAGCGCAGCTGGACAGCAAGTAGTAGGGAGAAGGCTTCCCTCCCTACTCCACCGCCTCCCTCCAGACCTCCACGGAGACATCCTCCACCGGCAGCGGAATCGGCGGCTCGGGCTTCGAGGCCTTTACCCACACGCCCTCCAGCTCGAAGTCGGCGAGCAGGCGATCAGCGATCGCACTACAGAGACGCTCGAGCGTGCGGTAGGAGCGCTGCTGGGCTACAAGCGCCACCAGTTGACAGACCTCGGCATAGTCGACCGTGTCCTCGACACGGTCGGTGACGGTGGCGTCAGTTTCGCCCACGTCCAAGCGTAGGTCGAGCAGCAGGCGCTGGCCGATCTCGCGCTCTGCCTCGCTCACTCCATGATGCGTGTAGAGCGAGAGGCCACTGATCTCGATTGTGACGGTCTCGAAGCCGTCCTCCTCATCGTCATCATCCTCTTCGAAGGGGTCGCGCTCCTCTGCCTCCTCTTCGGGCAGCTCACCCCGCTCTCCTCCGGGGGACTCCGCCCCGCGCCGGTGCTCCTCGTCGCTCAGCTCGTCGTGGGGCTCGCCGTCCATTTGCCGCTCAACGTAGCACTCGCCACCGCCAGCGCGGCGGCCACCGGCGCGACATCGTGCACGCGAAAGACGCTTGCTCCCCGCTCCAGCGCCATCACGTTTGTCGCGATCGTGCCTGCCAAGCGATCGGTGGCCACCACCCCGAGGAAGCTCTTGCGCGAAGTACCGACGACCACCGGCCTGCCGAGCGCCACGAGCTCCTCCAGGCGACGCAGCAACTCCAGGTTGTGCGCGACGGTCTTGCCGAAGCCGATTCCTGGATCGAGAAGGATACGTCGCTCCTCGATGCCCTCCTCCACCGCAAACGCCATGCGCTCCTCCAGGAACGCCTTCACCTCATCAACTACATCCCCATAGCGAGGATCGCTCTGCATCGTGCGCGGCGAGCCGCGCATGTGCATCAGGCAACAGTCGACGTCACTTGCGGCAACGACAGCAGCCATCTCGGGATCGGCTCGCAAAGCGCTCACGTCGTTGACTAGCGTCGCGCCGGCGCCAACCGCAGCATGGGCTACGGCCGCCTTGGAGGTATCGATCGAGATCTGCGTCGTAGACATCCGCCGGGACAAGCCCTCGACCACCGGCACGACCCGGCGCAGCTCCTCCTCCATACCAACAGGCTCAGCCCCCGGGCGCGTCGATTCGCCGCCGACGTCGAGGACGTGCGCCCCCTGCGCGACAAGCTCGACGCCATGCGCAACGGCAGTTTCCTCGTCAAAGAACAACCCCCCATCCGAAAACGAGTCGGGGGTCACATTGAGGACCCCCATCAGACGGTACCCCGCGCTCATACCATCCAGCTCCTGCCTATCGGAGAACGCGAGTCGGGACCACATCGACGACCCCCATGATGCGGTAGAGCAAGCTCAGGTAACTGAAGGTCCGCTGGGGTCCGCTCCGGCCATGTCGGCCGTACCGCCCGCCAAACCTGGGCGCGGCAGCGGGCGTGGCGCCTCGCGACCGGCGCGATCGGCCTGCGCCGGCGGAACCGGCAGCTCGGGCGCCGGCGGCTCCTCGGCACCGAAGACTTCCTCCTCGCTCTTGCCGTCGAGCAGAGCGATGAACTCCTCCTTCTCGATCGTCTCGCGCTTGACGAGGATCTCGGAGATTTTCGTCAGATCGTCTTTGTGCTCGGTGAGGATCGTCTTGGCACGCTGGTGGGCGGACTCGACGATGCGCCTGACCTCGTCGTCGATCTCGCGCGCAATCTCGTCCGAGTAGTCGGGCTCGGTGGAGAACTCGCGACCGAGGAACGGCTGTCCGTGCTCGTGGCCGAAGACGCGCGGACCCAGCTTCTCCGACATGCCGAAGCGCATCACCATCTGCTTGGCAGTCGCGGTCACCTTCTCGAGATCGTTGGAGGCGCCGGTCGTTATCTCCTCGAAGACGATCTCCTCGGCGGCGCGGCCGCCCAAGGTCATGGCCATCGTGTCGTTGAGCTCCGCACGGGTTGTCAGGAAACGATCCTCTTGGGGCATCGAGATCGTGTAGCCGAGCGCCTGCCCGCGTGAGATCACCGAGATCTTGTGCACAGGGTCTGAGTGCTCAAGGAAATGCCCAACGATCGCGTGTCCCATCTCGTGGTAGGCGGTGATCAGGCGCTCCTTCTTGCTCATCACGCGCGTCTTCTTCTCGGGACCGGCGATCACGCGCATGATCCCCTCCTCGAGCTCTTCCTGGCCAATCTCACGCTTGCCGATACGGGCTGAGAGCAGCGCCGCCTCGTTGATCAGATTGGAGAGGTCAGCGCCAGTGAAACCAGGTGTCTGCCCAGCGAGCGCGTCGATGTCGATGATCTTGGCGAGCGGCTTGCCGCGGGTGTGCACCTCGAGGATCTTGGAGCGGCCCTTGCGGTCGGGACGATCGACAGCAATTTGACGGTCGAAGCGACCGGGACGCAAAAGCGCCGGATCGAGGATGTCAGGCCGGTTTGTGGCCGCGATCATGATGATGTTGTCCTTGGCCTCGAAGCCGTCCATCTCGACCAACAGCTGGTTGAGCGTCTGCTCGCGCTCGTCGTGACCACCGCCGAGACCAGCGCCACGGTGGCGCCCGACGGCGTCGATCTCGTCCATGAAGATGATGCACGGGCTGTTCTGCTTGGCCTGCTCGAACAGGTCGCGCACACGCGAGGCGCCAACGCCGACGAACATCTCAACGAAATCGGAGCCCGAGATCGAGAAGAACGGCACACCCGCCTCGCCGGCCACGGCGCGTGCGAGCAGCGTCTTGCCGGTCCCCGGAGGGCCGTACAACAGCACACCGGTGGGTATTCGCGCACCGAGCGCCTGGAACTTCTTGGGGTTCTCCAGGAACTCCTTGATCTCGTGCAACTCCTCAACGGCCTCGTCGACCCCGGCGACGTCACGGAACGTGATCTTGGGGGAGTCGGCGGAGAGGCGCTTGGCGCGCGACTTGCCGAAGGACATGACGCGCGAGCCCCCGCCCTGGACCTGGTTGATCAGGAAGAACCAGAAGCCGAGGATCAGGACGAGCGGCAAGAGGTAGGTGAGCAGCGACGGCCAAATGCTCGTCTTGTTGGATTCGACGTTGAACTTCGTGTTCTTGGCTTTTTCGAGGTCGGCGATCAGCGTCGGCGCGGCCTGATCGACGTAGCCGACTTCGAATTTTTCTTTGTTGTTCAGTTCGACCGCGACCGAGTTGTCTTTGACCTTCAGCTCCGCCGACTTGACTTCGTTGCGCGGGATGTTTTCGGTGACGAGCGTCCGGTAGCTGTGTTCCGGCCCCTTGGGCTGCGTCCCGCCGATCAGCCTCGCCGCGAAGAAGGCGATCACGACCACGATCAGAATCGGGAAAGCGGCGCTCTTGAAGAATCGGCTCATGGGCTTAGATCCTGGCTGCCGGCGACATTGGAGGTCCTGACCGCCAGTCCCCCAGCGTACCACGAGAGTTCGGGATTCCCGGTGGTTTCCGACCGCGAGCGTGCACTGCAAGACTGGCTGCGTTGCGACGTACGTGCGGTTTGATTATTGGGATAGAAGTTCGTGCCCATAGCCTTCTACCGCTCCAGCACGGCAACGAACGGTAGGTTGCGGTGGCGCTCGGCGTAATCGAGCCCGTAGCCAATCACGAAACGGTCGGGTATCTCAAAGCCGACATAGCGAGTGGGCAAATCGACCTTGCGACGGTCGGGCTTGGTCAGCAGCGCGCACACCTCAAGGGTTGCGGGATTGCGCGAGCCGAGATTGCGCAACAGATACTGCAAGGTGAGCCCTGAGTCGACGATGTCCTCGACGATCAGCACGTCGCGGCCCTCGATCGCGATGTCGAGATCCTTGAGGATGCGCACGACCCCGGAGGAGTCGGTCGCCGATCCGTAGGAGGCGACGGCCATGAAGTCCACCTCGACCGGTATGTCGATGAAGCGCATCAAGTCGCTCAAGAAGAAGACAGCGCCCTTGAGCACACCGACAAGTAGCAGCGGCCGCCCGGCGTAATCGCACGAGATCGCCTCGCCAAGCTCGCGTACACGCCGGCTCAGGTCCTCCGCGCCAACAAGCACCTCGCCCACCTCGGAGGTCTCCTCGGAGGCCGCCGAGGCGACACGCTCTGGTATGGGCACCACGCTAGGGAGTGTATTGACCGCCGGTCAAGCGCCGGTCATGGGTCCTATCAGCCAGGATCTGCGGCCTCCGCTTGACCTCGCTCGGGCCAAGCCTCCCGCTGCCTGCCTATCCCCCTTGGAGGGGTCCCCGTGAGGGGTGACGCGGCGGGCGCTGCTCGCGCGACTGGATCGCGACCATGCGCAGTTCGCCCCCTTCGATCAGGGCGCTTGCGAGACCGCCTACATGCAGTTCTGCGCGCCCGCCGCGCGCGCCGAGCGCAAGGATCTCGCCGACGCGCTCGCCGGCCTGCGGAGCAAACTCACCGCTCGCGTCCTCGGCCAAGCGGATGACCACGAGCCGCTGCAATGCCGGCGCCAGCTGCCTCAGACGCTCGATCGCGATACTCGCGCCTACCCCCAACTCGGTATCCACCAACGCGTCGAGCAGTTCGGTCTCCTCGCGCAGGAGCGCGGCGGTACGCAGCACGTTGGCTTGCGCCGCCGGGTGCACCGCGTCGAGCGCCTTGACGAGCCCGTGGCGTACGCGGGCGCGCGCATAGAGCTGGCTGTCGTTGCTTGAGTCCTCGTGCCATGCGAGCTTCAGCTCCTGACAGTAAGCGGCAGTGTCCTGGCGCGTCAGCCCCAACAGTGGGCGCACAAGTCGTTCCTCGCTCGCGGCCATGCCGAGCAGCGCCCGGCGCCCGGGCGAAGAGGCAAGGCGATAGAGGATTGTCTCGACCTGGTCGGTGGCGGTGTGGCCTGTTGCGATCAGAGTCGAAAAAGGATGGTGCCCCCTGCGCGCGCGGGGGGCATCGTGTCTTGGGAGACCTTCCCCAGCCGTGTCAAGCTCGGCGGTGGGAGCCGCCCCGTCAGTGGATGCGCCGTCCAAGGGCTCGCTCGCCTGCACCCCCCGACGCCTGTCCAGCCGCTGTGCCAGCTCGTGCGCCGCGGCATAGCGCAGCTCGCGCGCCCACGCATGCAGGTTGCCGCTGGCCTGGGCATCCCTACTCGCCTGCACCACCTCGATCTCCACCCCCAACAGCCCGCACAGCTCGCGACAGTGACGCTCGTCCTCGTCCGACTCGGCTCGCAGCCCATAGTTGACGTGCAGCGCGTGCACCTGCTCCGCACCGCACAACGCAACCGTGATGTCGAGCAGGCAGACCGAATCGCGCCCGCCGGAGAGCATCACGACGACACCGCAGTCCGAAGAAAGCAGGCCACTGGCTCGCACACGCTCGCGGACCTCGGCGGCGGTCATTGCCATGCCGCCTCAGCAACGGTCAGGATTCGCTCGCCTTGATGGCGCTCACCTTCACGGCGTTCGCCTCGATGGCGCTCAGGACACAGCTCTGCCATAAGCGACGAACACTTCAATCTTCGCGTGGAAACGCGTGGAACAGCTCGACCGGCTCGGAGAAGCCCTTCAAGCCGATTTCGCCGATCAGCTCAAAGCGCAGGCCGCTCGTGCCGCGCGCGGTGTCGACGCCGCTGGCCGCATCGACCACCTGACGCGTAACGAGCACCTCGCCGCCGGCGGCCCTGGCGACCACACGCGCCGCCTGGTTGACGTCGCGCCCGTAGTAGTCGCCGTCGCGGTAGAGAGCCTCGCCGGTATGGATGCCGATACGCGGAGCCGGCACGTCGGGAGCAAGCTCCACTTGAAAGTCGACCGCCCACTGTGTGAGCGCAAGCGCGTCGGCGCCGATGACCATCACCTCGTCGCCGAGCGTCTTGATCACGCGTGCGTCGATCGGCAACGAGCGCTGCACGGCTTCTACGAAGCGTTCCACGACGCCGACGGCCTCCTCGTCGCCGCGCTCCTCGGTCAGCCGCGTATAGCCGGCCAGGTCGGCGAAGGCGATCACCACGCGCATACGCCCCTCCTCGGGGACACCGCCGGCAAGCTCGGCCTCCATGTGGCCGATCACGTCCTGCTCGATGAAATGCCCGAGAAAACGCCCGTGCAAGTAGCGCATGAATGGCGCCGCGAACGGCAGCAGCTCACCGGCAAGCCCCTCCATCGCCTCGGCCATCTGCACGCCGGGAATCCCCTCGCGCATCATCGGCTCGTGCACGTAGATGTGGATCAGCCGCACCTCGGCGTCGGCAATCTGGGCGAGCGTCTGCCCGTATACGCGTGCAAGCTGCAGAAACGCGACTTCTGGCAGGCCGGAGTTGAGCATCGCCGCGATGTAGCGCAGCATCTCCATGTCTTCCTCAGTGATCGCGTCGACCGAAAGCGTGCTCAGGCCGAGCGACATGTAGATGCGCTCGATCAGCTGCTCGTCGATCTCAGCCTCGCGCGCGGCCTGCCTGAGCGTGTAGCGGCCCTCCTGCGGCGCGAACATGCCCTGCACGTAGCCGGCCAACTGCCCGCTCTCGCTCGCGCGGCGGATCTGCTCGATCGTGTGCCCGCGCTCGCGCAGTCGCCCGACGATGCGCACCTGTGCCACCGCTGCCGGAGTCCAGCTGCCCTCGTACTGGGGGATCAGACCCTCCTTCACCCAGCGCCTGACGGTCGCGGCGGACACCCCCGCGCGCGACGCGACCTCCGCTAGCGTGGGCTCGCTTGCCCCCCCTTCGGCCTGCTCACTTGTCGTAGACGTCGCCATCAGCCGCAGTCTAAAGTCGCCGGGCATGAATCACAGCGACCCAGTCCAACAGGCCGAAAGCGAGCCGTCTGCCGCTCGGCGCGGCAAGCCTGTGAAACCCACAGAGCGAGCGAGCCCGTTGCCCCGGACGAACGCAATCCACTTGCGCCCGACCGCCAAGTTGGCCGAGCGGGTGCTGCTTCCGGGCGACCCGGGCCGCGCGCTCGCACTCGCCCAATTCCTGCTCGAGAGCCCACTAATGTTCAACCACAACCGCGGCTTGTGGGGCTATACCGGCACGGCTGTGGACGGCGAGCCGCTCACGATCCAGAGCACCGGCATGGGCGGGCCGTCCGCCGCGATCGTGCTGCACGAGCTGATCTCTCTGGGTGTGACGCGCGCGATCCGGGTGGGCACGTGTGGAGCGCTCGACCCGGGACTCGGCCTCGGCGATCTCGTGGTCGCGCGCGAGGCGATCGCCGCCGACGGTACAAGTGCCGCCCTGGGCGCCGGGCGACTGGCATACGCCGATCCGACCTTGGCCGACGCTCTTGCGCGTGAGGCAGGTGGTCAACGAGAGCGAGCACACCGCGAGGGTCGGATTGTCAGTACCGACCTCTTCTACGAGCGTGACTCGACCCGCAATGCAAACTGGCAATTCGAAGGGGCACTGGCAGTCGAGATGGAGGCTGCGGCGCTGTTCACCCTGGGAGCGAACGCAGGCATCCAGGTCGCCTGCCTACTGGCGGTCAGCGACGACCTTCATCCAGACATACAACCTCAAAGTTATAATCCGGGTTCAGGGGTTAACGAAGACCTCGAACCAGAGATACAACTTCAAGGTTATGACACGGCAGTAGACGGTGCCGGCGAGCGCATACGCATAGACGATCTCGCGCTCACACAAGCAGCCGAGGCGATGGGCAGCATCGCGCTGTCCGCCCTGTCGCCTTAGCTCAAGCGGTCTTCTTGGGCTTTGCGGTCTGCGTGGGCCTCGCGGTTCGTGTGGAACGCTTCGCCGGCGCCGGCTTGGGCGCGGGCTTCTTTGGCGACTCACCAGACAGCTTGGCGCTCAAAAGCTTCAGCTGCTCCTCCATCGCGACCAGGCGACGCTCGACCGAGCCCTCGCTCAGCGCCCGGTTTATGCGGTGCACACCGTCCTCGATGCCCTCCAGACGCTGCGATACCGAGCGTAGGCGCCGCGTGAGCCGCTCGATGTCGGCGGCGGTCGGGATGTTCAATGCGCTCAGCGCCAACTCCTGGGCCTGAGCCGCGCGCTCGCGCGCATCGAAGGCCCGGCCGATCGTGCCCGTGATCAGCGGGTTCTCGATCAGATCGACGAGCGCCCTGCCGATCTTGTCCTCGGTGCCGGTGGTCAAGCGCTCGCGCAGCCCCGCGGCCGCCTTGTTTCCATCGGACATCGGTCAAAGAGTACCGTGCGCATGTGCCAACGCGCCTATTCACCTTCGTGCAGATGGAGCTTCCCTGGGAGCTGGGCCCGGCCGATGGCCGCTATTTGCTGCGCAAGTCGGCAGGACCTGACGGCAACGAGCCCGAGCATGTCGTTGTGCTCTCGACGATCGGGGCCGAGCGCCGCGGCATGCTCGGCAAGCGCTCGCGCACGCGCCGAACAGATCCCGAGCCGACCTCGGTGCCAGTCGCGCGCGCCACCGTGGTGGACCCGGTACCGCTGTCTCTGCAGACCCAGGCAGCCGCCTGGTTGAAGCAGCTCGATCCCGAGCGCGAGGCGCACGCGGCCGCAGGGGTGCTGAACCGCGTCCTCTACGCGCACCGCATCGCAGACGCGGCTCCACACATCCACGAGATCTCCCCAGCCCAGGCGCTGGTCGTGCGAGCTGGCTTCGGTGAGGGCGAGCAGGTCGCCGACGGGCTGTGGAGCGACGCGCGCGAGCTCGTGCTCTCGCGCCGACGGGCCGGCAAGCGTGCGAGCGTGCTACGCCCACAGGAGCGCCTCGCGCTGCTCTTGTCCGGGCGCAGCAGCGTGCTCCTATGCGAGGAGCTCACGTTGCGAGCACACCTGGACCTCGACCAAGGCCGACTCGCACTGGCCACGATCGAGTTGGACCGCGCTTATGTGACGGCGTTGCGGGAACTGCCAAAGGAGCAGCGCCCGGATCTGCAAGCGCGCATCGTCGAGCTACGCGAACTGCACGCCGGCGTGGCCGCGAACGCCCAAGCGGAGGCGCCTGAGGAGAAGCTCGTGCGCCATGCGCTCGAGCGGCTCGAAGCCGCACTGCGGGCACGCACCGCGACCGGATTCGGCTCGTCGTAGAGTTCGTAGCGATGGACCTGCCCGAAGCACACCCCCTTTAGCGAACTCTCCCTATGAGCGAACACAAACCTCCCCGAACATTCCACAAACCCTCCCCGAACATCCCACGAGCAAAGCGCAACCCTCTTTACCAAAACCAGACAAGACCCCAATGACGATGCACCAAGCGAGAGAAACGCTCAATGGCCATTGACCCAACCGCCACGGCGATCGGCACCTGGAGCGGCGGCCGCTTCATGCACTTCGGCGAGCCCCTGGAGGACGAACGCCTGCTGGCGCTGCTGCGACCCGGCGACGGGATCGACACAGTGATGAGTGCCGACGCCTACGGCGCCGGCGAGGCCGATCGTCTGCTCGGACGCGCGATTGAGGGCGCAGATCGCGACAGCTTCTGCTTGATCGGTGCGATCGGGCACGATTTCTACGAGGGCGAGCGTGACGGCGCCAAGGGCTTCCCGCGCTTCACCGATCCGCACCTGCGCGGCGAGCGCGACTACGGCGCCTACATCCGCATGGCCGCCGAGCAGAGCTTGGAGCGCCTCGGAGCTGAACGCTTCGATCTGTTGATGCTGCACAACCCCGACCGCACCGGCTACACGAGCACTAACGTCTGGGAGGGAATGCAGGCTTTGCGCGAGGTGGGCCTCACGCGCCTGCTCGGCGTTGCCCCCGGGCCTGCAAATGGCTTTACGCTCGACTTGATCGACTGCTTCGAGCGCTTCGGCGAGCTGATCGACTGGGCGATGATCATCCTCAGTCCGATGGAGCCATGGCCGGGCGAGCTTGTGCTCGACGCGGCCACAACCCACGATGTGAACCTGATCACACGCGTGGTCGACTACGGCGGTCTGTTTCACGACGACGTGCGCCCAGGCCACGAATTCGCTCAGTACGATCACCGCAAGTTCCGCCCGCAAGGATGGGTACAGGCCGGTGTGGAGAAGCTCGAGCGCATGCGCCCCTATGCCGAGCGCCATGACCTGACGCTGCTGCAGCTCGCCTGTCAATGGAACCTCGCGCACCCGGCAGTCCACTGCGTGGCGCCCACACTGATTCAGGAGAGCGCCAGGCCCGCTACGACGCAAGGAAAAGCAAGCCAAACAACCGAGCCCGGCCTTCCACGGCCAATTGAGGACAAGCGCGCCGAGCTTGCGTCGCTGCCTGCGCAGCTTTTGCTCAACGAGGCCGAGGTTGCCGAGCTGCGTGCGATCGGCGATAACAACGGCTCGATGGTGCTGAAGGGAGCAAGCGTCGAATACGAGGGCCAACAACAGGCCGACCGCTGGCAGCTCGACGAGCGGCTCGGGCAGCTGGCCGCGCGCTGGGAGATCGCACCGCGACGCGATCTCGTCAAGCTCGGCTGAGAACTATCCAAAAAATGGGCCAGAGACGCTCAGGCAGGTGGCCGCTCGGCCGACGCGGACGTTGACGAGACCGCTCCTGCCCAGTTCTCGAGGAAAGTCTCGCATTCGTCCATGTCCAGCGGATGCGCGAACAGGAAGCCCTGGCCGGTATCGCAGCTCTCCTCACGCAACAGGCTGAGCTCCTGGGCCTGCTCGATACCCTCCGCGAGCGTCTCGATCGAAAGCGACTTGCCGAGCTGCACAAGCGTCCTGATCAGCGTCTCGCCTTCGACGTCATTGCTCATTTTCGAGATGAACGAGCGGTCGATCTTCAGAGCGTCAACCGGGAAGCGCTGCAAGTAGGCAAGCGAGGAGTAGCCGGTGCCGAAGTCGTCGATCGCGACTCGTACGCCGATTTCCTTGATCGACGCGAGGCGGCCGGCTGTCTCCTCGGCGTTGGCCATGATCGTGGTCTCGGTGATCTCGATCGTGAGCTGCTCGGGCTCCAGACCGGAGTCGCTCAGGGCATCTCTAACCTCCTGCACGAACTCATCGCGGTCCAGCTGGCGCGCGGCCACGTTGACGGCTATGCCGATCTCACGGCCGGCCTGACGCCACTCCGCGCCTTGGCGACAGGCCTCACGCAGGACCCATCTTCCGACCTCGACGATCAGGCCTGTCTCCTCCAGCAGCGGCACGAAATCGTCGGGCTGCACGACGCCACGCGTTGGATGGCGCCAGCGGATCAGCGCCTCCATGCCCGTGGGCACCATCTCACGCAGGTTGAAGGTGGGCTGGTAGACGACGAAGAACTCGTCTTTCTCGAAAGCATCGCGCAGGTCCATCTCGAGCTCCATGCGGCTCTGGACAGCGTCCTGCATGCCCGACTCGAACACCACATAGCCGTTCTTGCCATCCCACTTGGCGCGGTACATGGCGATGTCGGCGTCACGCAAGAGCTCTTCAGCGGTGGCCCGGTCGCCCATCGCGACCCCGACGCTGGCGGTGACGACCAGGCGTGTGTTCTCGGCGCCCTTCAGTTTGAAGGGCTGCTTGAGCGCACCGAGCAGCCGCTCGGCGATCAGCTCGGGGCCAGCGGCAAGCGACATGCCTTCGGCGACGACGACGAACTCGTCGCCGCCGAGGCGCCCGAGCGCGTCGATGTCACGCACAACCGCCTCTAGCCGCGCCGCGACGGCGCGCAGCAGCTGGTCGCCGACGCCATGTCCGAGTGTGTCATTGATGTGCTTGAAGTTGTCGAGGTCGACGAACAGAGCGGCAACCGGGGTCTGGTTGCGGCGCGCGCGCACAAGCATCTGCTCGACGCGGTCTAGGATCAACGTGCGATTGGGCAGACCCGTGAGTGCGTCGTGAGTTGCCATGAACGCAAGCTCCTCCTGGCGACGGTGCAGCTCCTCGTGTGCGCGTCGGCGCTCGGCCTCAAAGGACTGGCACATGCGCACGAGCGTCACATCGAGGCTGCGCTGCAGCATCGACAGCGCACGGTCGAGCGCTGTCTCAGACAGTTCGAGCTGGGCACCTATCTCATCGATGGCATCCGCGGCGGCGTCACGCCAGCGCAGACAGCGCTTGGTGACCTCGTTGAGCGGTGCCGCCCGTTGCGCGGCGAGCTGGCCGAAGATGTTCCACGACTCCTGACCAACCTCGCGCGCCACCTCGGCACCCTCGCCGGCCATCCACCTGGCGAACGCCATCGTGGAGACGGTGCCGACCTTGACAAAGCTCTCTTCGACGATCGGCTCGAGCACTACAGCCGATTCCTCGTTGCGCCTGACGATGCCGCTCACAACGTCCTCGGTCCGCTCTTTAAGCGTCTCGCCGAGGCGCTTGAGCTGACGCTCCAGCTCCATCCTGGCAGCGGCCGAAGGCTGCTCGCCTTCCAACTCCAGCTCAATCCGCCCAGTGGTAGAGGCCGGCTCGCCCTGGGATCCAATCTTTGGGATTGTCATGGACGAATGCGTCGGCAGCGGCGGCGAATACCTTGAGTACAACCCGTCGATATGAGCGCAATGGCCGATGGCTTGCAGTGAGATACATGAGTAGATTACGAAATTTCCCATCGTATATACATTTTGTATAAACTATGGTAGCTGTCGTAAAATAGAGCCCCCCTGGACCCCGCAACGAGCTATACCCGCCAGCGTTTTGACAGCTTTGTGGCTACTGCCCCGTGAAGCGCGGCGCGCGCTTTCCGAGGAAGGCCGAGATGCCCTCCTTGGCGTCCTCGCTGCCAAAGGCCGCGGCGAAGCCCTGCTTCTCTGCCTCGATGCCCGCGTCGAGATCGCCGGCACCCGAGACGCGCTTGATCTGCTCGAGCGCAAGCGGCGCCTGGCCTGCCAAGCGGCGTGCCCACGCGAGAGCGGTATCGAGCAGTTCGTGATCCTCGACCATGCGGTTGACAAGGCCCAGTTCAAACGCCTCTTCAGCCATGATCGGGTCGCCGATGAGGTTCATCTCCAGGGCCTTGTTCTCGCCCACAAGCCGCGGCAGGCGCTGGGTGCCACCGAAGCCGGGGATGATGCCGAGCTTGATCTCAGGCTGGCCGAAGGTTGCCGAGCGCGCGGCGATGCGCACGTCGCAGGCCATCGCGAGCTCGCAGCCGCCGCCGAACGCCAACCCGTTGACGGCCGCGATCGTGGCGATTCCCGCTGTTCCGAATTCGCGTAGGAGAGCGTGGGCGGCGTGGATCAGCCGCTGGGCGGGTGGGCCTGCATCACCGTCCATCGAGGTGAACGCCTTGATGTCGGCGCCCGCGCTGAACAGGAACGGGTTGGAGGAGGCGATTACGAGCGCGTGCACGTCGCTAGCCTTGACCTTGTTCCAGACCTTGCCGAGGTCCTCGATCACCTGCGGGGAGATCGAGTTCATCTGACCGTTTGCAAGCCATACGAGCGCGACGCCGTCGGGGCGCGTCTCGAGCTTGACCACCTCCACCTTCGCGTCGTCATCGAAGGTGGATGACGACGCGGCCGGTTGCTCGGCGTCGGGCTGAGGGTAGGCGTAGAAGCCTTGGCCGCTCTTCTGGCCCAGCCGGCCCTGGGCAACCAGGCGCCGCAGGATCGACGGTGGGACGAAGCGCTCGCCGTAGCGCTCGGCGGCGTTTTCCAGCCGCTCCAACACGGAGTCGAGGCCTTCCATATCCGCCTTCATGAACGGTGGCATCAGACCACGGCGGGGATCGAGGCCGGCGCCGGCCATCATCCCGAAGTCGATATCACGGTGGGTGGCGACGCCCTCTTGCAGCACCAACGCCGCCTCTACGAAGGTCTTGAGTGTGAGCAGCTCGACGATCTCGGCTACGTCGGGGTCGGTGTCGCCTTTGAGATTGGCCTCGCCGTTTGCGCTGTAGACGCCGTCGCCGCCAGTCTTTGCGCCGAGCTTGCCTTCGGAGACGAGCTTCTGCATACCCTTGGGGACATAGAAGCGCTCGTCGCCATAGGCGTCGGCAACGTGTTCAGCTACATGCAGGACCGTGTCTAGCCCAAGCAGGTTGACGAGAAAGTAGGGACCCATTGGCACCACCCCGGCAGCGCCAATGCCTTCATCCATCGCTTTGATCGAGAGTTTCTTCTCCTCCTGCTCGCGCCAGACCTCAGACATTCCTGCCATCAGGATGCGGTTGACGACGAAGCCGGGAACCTCCAGACAGGCGATCGGCTGCTTGCGGATCGCCTGGGCGAAGGTAAGCGCCGCGGTGACGGTCTCCGGTGAGGTCTCCTCGCTCTCGACGATCTCAACAAGCGGCATCACCGAAGCGGGATAGAAGTAGTGGAAGCCGACGACCTTGTCCGGGCGTAGCGTGGCCTCGCCGATCTCGCCGATCGACAGCGACGAGGTGTTCGACGCCAGGATCGCGTGGCCGGGAGTGACCGCGTCGAGCTCGGCGAACACCGCCTGCTTGATCTCCATGCGCTCGGGCACGGCCTCGATCACGAAATCGACGTCACCGAAACCCGAGTAGGAGGTGGTGCCCTCGATCCGGCCGAGAATCTCCTCGATCTGGGCGGCGCCCTGCTCTGCGGTTATGCGCTCCTTCTTGACGAGCTTGCCAACCTGACCCTCGGTCACTTTGCGTGCCTCGTCCAAGCCCGCCTGCACGAGATCCTGGTTGATGTCCTTGAGCACGACCGGGAAGCCGGCGGCGGCGATCGTCTGTGCGATCTGCCCACCCATGGTGCCCGCCCCGACGACGGCGGCCTTGAACACGAACATATTGGTCTCCTCTTGTTTCGGGGCGGGCGGACCGACGGGGGCTAGACCGCTGCCGGCTCCTCGACTCTCCGCGGCAAGAGCGTTTCGCGGGCGATGACCAGACGCTGAATCTGCGAGGTGCCCTCGTACAGCTGCATGATCTTGGCGTCGCGGAACAGCTTCTCGACCGGGTACTCCTTGATGAAGCCGTAACCGCCGTAGACCTGCACGGCGTCGGTGGCGATCTTCATCGCGGCGTCGGCGGCGAAGCGCTTGGCGTGCGAGGAGACGAGCGTGTTGCGCTGACCGCTGTCCAGCAGGTACGCCGACTTCCACGTGAGCAGACGCGCGGCCTCGATTTCGGTGGCCATGTCGGCGATGATGAACTGGATCGCCTGGTGCATCGCGATCGGCACGCCGAACTGGACGCGTTCGCGCGAGTAGTCAGTGGCGAATTCAAACGCCGCGCGGGCGATGCCCGTGGCCATTGCGGCGACACCGGGGCGCGTGCGGTCGAGCGTCATCATCGCGAGCTTGAAGCCGGCGTTTTCCTCGCCGAGCAGGTTCTCGGCGGGAACCTCCACATCGTTGAAGGAGATCGTGGCCGTGTTGGAGGCGCGCTGTCCGAGCTTGTCCTCCTTCTTGTCTATTACCACGCCCCAGTCGCGCTCGACGACGAAGGCGGAGATACCGCGGTGGCCGGCGTCCTTGTCGGTCTTGGCGTAGACGGTGTAGTAGTCGGCGTAGCCGCCGTTGGTGATGAAGCACTTGGAGCCGTTGATGACGTACTTGTCGCCTTTCTTGACGGCGGTGGTGCGCATACCCGACACGTCGGAGCCGGCGTCGGGCTCGGTCAGGCAGAACGACGCGAGCTTGGGCGCCTCAGTGAGCATGCCCAGGTACTTCTTCTTGGTCTCCTCCGAGCCACCGAGCGTGATCGGCGCGGTCGCGAGGCCGTTGCAGCCCAGAGAGGTCTGGATGCCGGAGCAGCCCCAGGAGAGCTCCTCCTCGATCAGACAGCCGTCGAGGTAGCCGGCGCCGGGTCCGCCGTACTGCTCGTCGATGTGGGTGTTCATCAAACCGACATCCCACGCCTTCTGGATGATGTCCGCGGGCCAGGTGCCGTCCTTGTCGTACTCCCAGGCGACCGGCCGGATCTCTTTCTCGGCGAAGTCGTGGGCCATTTCGCGAAGGTTCTTCTGCTCGTCGGTGAGCGTGAAATCGACCATGGTCTGGTGTTCTCCTAGGACGGGCGCGGGGAATAGATTGACTGGTCAGTCAACCCAGAGAGTATCGAAGTAGGCCACAATCAGACAATGGAACCGTTCACGGTCGTGGTCGTCGGCGCGGTGGTGCTGTTCGTGCTGGTCGGCGTCGGCTCCTTTCTCGCCGGCGGCAGCCTGTACGACAAGATCGGCGAGGGCGGTCTTTCGATGGGCGAAAGTAGCTCAGGGCCACCCTCGAACTCGCCGTTGGCGCAAGCGGAGCGCGAGCAGGAGATCCGGCAGATGCTGCAGGCCCGCAGCGACAGGCAGGTGCGCCAAGGTGGTGCAGCGCTCGATATCGACGCCGAGCTCGCGCTGCTCGAAGAGCCGACGGATGGCACACCTGTCGGCAAACACGACGTGGGGCTGACCGAAGAGGTGCGCCAACTCGTGACGGCGCGCAACGAACGCCGCATCCGCAGCGGCGAAGAGCCGATGGATGTCGAGTCAGAGGTGCAAAGAACTCTTGACGAACTCGACCCCAAAGGCCGCTGAATCAGCCTCCGGAGAGTTCTTCAAGCGTGCCCGAGCTTGTGCCGGAGCCCGAAGTGCCCTCGAGCACTCCCACGAGCTGTTGCAACGCTGGGAGCAACTGGGTTGGCGGCTCAGCGTTCGCTGGCGCACTGATCGTCTGCTTTTTGTTGAGGTCTGAGAATTCGAGTTGGACCGTGAGATTGGCGCTGCTGAGACCGTCGAAGAGACCCTGCGTCTGGGGCGTGCCCGTGATGGCCGCGGTGATTTCGAGGCGGCGCAGCATGTGGTCGCTCTCGCCCGTGTAGACATCTACGTGGGCGGATTTGATCGATTTGGCCAGTTCGCCGATGACGGTCGGCGAAAGGGTGCCACCGGCGCTGGAAGCTCCAGGCACCGAGTCCAAGCCGAGCGAGCTACCGGCCTGCGAGAGTTTGGTCACGTCGGCTAGAAAGGCCGGAATGTCCACTGCTGCGATGAGATGAATCGTGTCTTCGCCGCCTACCGTGACCGTGCCAACCTTGGTCGGATTCGACAGCCAACGGCCCGGTTCGATGCCAAGCGAGGAGAAGGTCGAGCGGACCTTGGCGCTTGAGGCCTTCTTGGTGGCATGCGCGTAGCTTTCTTCAAGCGCCTTATAGGTGCTCGAGGGCGTCGAGAACCAGGTGCCTGCCAGCTCGACGAACAGCGCCGAGCCAGTCGATGTGGCGCCCGCCTGGAGACTATGACCGGCGGCGCCGAGCTGCACCTGGAGGGCAAAGCGAGGGAGCTTGCCTGCGCCTACGTTTTCAAACGGGCCGCTGAGGGTCACCGCCAGTGGCTTGGCCTGAGTGCTCGATCCGCCAGCGCCGAGCGCGAGGGCGAGCTTGACGTTGCCACTTTCGATCTGGTTGTGCCCGGAGAAGGTTTCGTTGAGCAGCGCTTGGGGGCTGTCGGAGGAGTCGCCACCGCAAGCCGAGAGCAAACAACCACAGAAGATTGCCAGCAGCAGCGCAACTGCTGCGCGGACGGTTGTGTTCTTCAAGAGTGCCCTCAACGCTTCGACCCGGCCGGCGCGCTGCAACGTTTGCTGCGAGACCCGACGTCGATGAGCCTAGCATCAGGCCGATGCAGCCCCAGCCACCGCTCGCCTTAAACCCGCAACCGGAGATGACGCATGCACGCTAGGGCGGTGCTCGCGCGGGCCAGAGCGGCATCGACCCATACGCTGACCCGCAAAGGCGCAACTGCTGGACGTGGGACAGCCGGACTGATATTGGGGCTCGTGGTGGCAACCACCATCTGCATAACTACAAGCGGGGCCGGCGCCACCGGACGCGTTACCGTCACCGCCGCGCTGCAGCAGCTGCAAAAGAGCGGGGCGATCACGCAGGCCACCTATGCCAAGTACCAGGGGGCTTTCAGCGCCGCCAAGAGCTCGCTGCGCAAACTGTCAGGCACACGCGCGACCGAACTCGGCGCGGTGATGGCCAACGTCGAAGCGATGGCCTCCAGCAATCAGCTGATCCCCTCGCGCCTGCCCGTGGTGTTCACCACGCTCGAACGCAACCGACAATGGTGGACGACCGAGGAGCTGCTTGGGGCCGACCAGCGCGTGTACTTCAGCGGCAGCAAGCTCGTCTGGGAGTACTACCCCGGCCAGGGCATCGAGATCCAGTGGCTGGCGACGTTTGGCAAGGCGAACGCTTACTTCCTCGACAAAGAAATCACGACGCTGAAGGAAGTGCTGAACGAAGCGATCTCACTCGCTGTCCAGCGCGCCGGCGGGATCGCCTGGGAATACATGTTCCAGTTCGACGGCGGGCTTCCGCCCTGGACAAGCGGGCTATCACAGGGGACCGCGCTACAGGTGCTCTCTCGCGCTTGGAGCGTGACCCACGAACAGGTCTACCTGACCGCCGCACGACAGGCGCTGGGCATATTCGAGACGCCTCCACCTACCGGGGTGCGGGTCGCCACCCCAGCTGGAGCCCACTACCTGGAGTACACCTACGCGCCGAGCGAGCGGATCCTCAACGGCTTCATCCAGAGCCTGGTCGGGCTCTACGAATACACGAAGCTGACCAAGGATCCCCTCGGCCAGCAACTGTTCGAAGCCGGGGACGCCGAGGCGCGCGCGGAGGTGCCGCACTACAACACGGGGGCCTGGTCGATGTACGACCAGCACTCCGAATCGGATCTCAACTACCACGAACTGCTTGCGGAATTCCTCGAACACCTGTGTGAAAAGACGAGCAAGGGCGAGCCGTTGACGCCGACCACCGGGCAGATAGCCGGCGATCAGATCTACTGCACGACGGCCAAGGAATTTCGCGCGGACGAGAAGACGGCACCGGTGATCGAATTGTTGACGCAGAGCGTGCACACGAACGAACGTGCCGGCGTACAGATCAAGCTGTCGAAGGTCTCGAGCGTCAGCATGGTCGTAAAGCTCGGCGAAAAAGCCGTCTGGAGCAACAGCGCGACCGTCGAAGGCGGCAAGCCACGCCTGCTTTGGGTGACACCCGCGAAAGCCGGGACCTACTCGGTTGTGTTCAAAGCCGTTGACCTTGCCGGCAACGAAGAAGTGACAACAGGGACGATCGTGGTTAAGGCTCCCTCCAAAGGAAGGGCTAAGAGCGCCCGTGCAGCAAAGCTCGCGTCGGTGGAGCGGATCTCGCCTCCAGCGCGGCGGCAGCCTATTCTTTGAGCTCGCCCATGCCAGACGCCGAGCCCCAAACCTGGATCCTGACCGCCTCGCCCGAAAACCACGAGGCGACGCGCGCCCACGGTTTCAGCGTGATCGGCATCAAGGAGCGCAACCGCCCCCGGGCGCTGCAAATCGAGCCTGGGGATCGCATCGTGCTGTATCTGACGAAGGTGATGAGCTTTGCCGGCAGCATCCTCGTCACCGGCGAGATGTACGAGGACCGCACGAAGTTGTGGCCCGGCAAGCCCGGCAAAGCCGATGCCTATCCCTGGCGCTTCGCTACTAAGCCCGAGATCGTGCTGGAAGAAGACGAGTGGGTGCCTGCCGAGGAGCTCGCAACCAAGCTCGAGCACATCCGCAAGTGGCCCGCGGAGCACTGGAAGCTCGCCTTCCAAGGTCAGCTACGCACGATCGGCGAGCAGGACACGAAGCTGCTGGTCAAGCGGCTGGGCAAGGCCGCCAAGACGCGCGCCTGAGCCACGAGCCAGCGCCACCGCATCTGAGCCGCTTGCGCTGGAGCGCGCCATACAATCGATCTATGCCGCACGACGCCCCCCGCTGCGCACGCGTATGACGCGCATCACACGCGCTTGGGGTGCCCTCGGGTACGAGCAGCGCATCGCCACCTTGGCGGCGCTGGCGCTGCTCGTGACGATGTTCCTGCCTTGGTATGACCTGCAGTCGCTGGACCACAAGACCCAGACGATCAACTCGCACTCGATCAGCGCCTTCGGCGACGTGTCGTTCGTTGAGGCCGCTGTGTTCCTGGTGGCGGCCGGCGTGATCGCGCTGATGTTCGCGCGTGCGGAGCGGCGCGACTTCCATATGCCTGGCAGCGACGGTGCCGTCGTGATGGCCGCTGGCGCTTGGGCTGCCCTGCTGATCTTCTACCGCGTCTTCTCGCGCCCCGACGGCCACGGCTATCCCGTTGGCATCGAATGGGGGTTCTTCCTTGCTTTCGTCGCCGCCGGCATGCTTGGCTACGCCGGCTGGCGCATGCGCGCTGCGAGTACGCCCGAGATGCCACTGATGCGTCCTCGTGGGGGCCGACGACGCACATCCAGCGACGGGGATGTCACGGCCGTCACACCTTCCCCGCGACGTGCCTCACGAGCAAGACCGGTCGCGGCGCGGCCCTCTACGCCTCCGATAGAGGACAGCCTGGGCGTTACGCGGGACTCCGACCCATCCAGAGACATAACAACGGTTGCGCAACACGACTCCGACCCATCCGAGGACATCACAACGGTCGTGGAGCAGGGCGCGCGACCATCTCAGAGCACGACCCCATCCCCTCCATCCAGACGACCCGCCGCTCCACCCAAGCGGCCCCGCTTCCCGCCCGGGCCTTCCGAGCAACTTTCCTTCGACGACTCGCCCGTTGGGCCGGAGGAGCGTTGAGCTACCCGTATCATTCCCCCGACGATGCTCCCTGAGGGACCCCTCTCCTCCGCCGAGGTCGCCGACGGCCTGAGCTCGGTCGGCTACCTGCCTAGCGAGTCGACCGCGCTCGTCGCCTTCCTTGCGACCAAGCTCGGCAAGCCCGTGCTCGTGGAGGGTCCTGCTGGCGTCGGCAAGACCGAGCTGGCCAAGGCCCTCGCACGCTACCTAGGGCGCGAGTTGATCAGATTGCAGTGCTACGAGGGGCTCGACGAGGCGAAGGCGCTGTATGAGTGGAACTACCGCAAGCAGCTGCTGCGCATCCAGGCCGAGGCCAGCGGCACCGGCTGGGAGGCGGTGCAGGAGGACATCTTCGGCGAGGAGTTTCTGCTCGCACGGCCCCTCATGAGCGCAATCGCCTCCGAGCAGCCGGTGGTGCTGTTGATCGACGAGATCGACAAGACCGACCAGGAGTTCGAGGCGATGCTGCTGGAGGTGCTCTCCGATTTCCAGATCTCGATCCCCGAGCTCGGCCGCGTCACCTCCACCACCCACCCTGTGGTGCTGCTCACCTCCAACAACTCGCGCGAGCTCACCGAGGCGCTCAAGCGCCGCTGCCTGTACCTGTGGCTCGACTACCCCGCGCTCGAGCACGAGCTTGCGATCGTCAAGCTGCACGCACCCGATCTCCCCGACGCGGTGGCGCGACGACTGGTGGAGGTGGTCGGCATGGTGCGCGAGCTCGACCTCAAGAAGCCGCCTTCGATCGCCGAGTCGATCGACTGGGCGCGCGCGCTCCTGCTGCTGGGCGCCAAGGACATCGACGCCACCACTTTCAACGAGACGATGTCGGTGATCGTCAAGCACCGCACCGACATGGACATCGTCACCGAGCGCGTCGGGCTGAAGCTCGCCGAGGCCGCCGATGTCGCGCCCGCCTGAGCTACCCCGAGACCAGCGCAGCGACGCCAACGGTCTCGCGGCCCACACCAGGGGGTCCACGGATGACGGCCCCCCGGAGGGAATGGCGGCACGCCTGCTGGAGCTGGGAGAGCAGCTGCGCGCGGAGGGTGTCGCGGTAGGCACCTCCGAGCTGCTCGACGCGTTTGCGGTGTTGCGCGAGATCCCGTGGACCGCCCAAGGGGAGTTCCGCGAGGCACTTGCCGCGACGCTTGCCAAGAGCCAAGACGACCGACGCATCTTCGAGCTTGTATTCGACCGTTTTTTCTTCCGCGCTGTGGAGATCGCTTCAGTGCGCGAGGGGGTGGATGAGGGCGACACGTCCTCGGCCAACCTAGACGAGCTCTCGGAAACGGAACTCGACGCGCTGCGCATGCAGATCGCCGCCGCGCTGCGCGAAGGCGCGGAGGGTGCGATGCGTGACCTGGCGCGCATGGCAATCGCCACTTTCGGCCAAGCCGAGCAAGGTAGTGGCGTGATTGGCGTGGACGTCCAACGCATCCGCCGCGCGCTCGGTCTGCGTGCCGAACCCCAGCCCGACCTGCCCCCTGAGGACCCCCGTCGCGACGGCGTGCCCCGCGATGCGCTGCGCCGCTTCGAGGCGCTGATGCGCCGCGAGCTCGAACGCCGCCAGGTACAGCGCTCCGGGCACCTGCCCCCTGCGCGCCCGCTGGGCGAGCTGGACCGGGCGCTGCCGAGCGGCCCGCTGGCCGACCTCGCCGCTGTACACCGCGTGGTCGCACAGTTGCGCCGGCGTCTGGCCACGCAGGGCAAGCAGAATCGCGGTCACCGCCACCATGCCCACGTGGACGTGCGCCGCACGATGCGTGCCTCCTTGCAAACTGGCGGTGTGCCCGTCGAGCTGCGCTATCGCCCGCGCCGACCGCGCCGACCCGAGATCTATGTGCTGTGCGACGTCTCCACGAGCGTCACCTCCGCCTCAGTGTTCTTTCTGTCAGTGCTGCACGCCCTGCACGACTCGTTTCGCAAGATGCGCTCGTTCGTGTTCATCGAGCGGATCTCCGAGGTCACCGACGTGTTCGAGCACGAGCGCGACTTTCGCGCGGTGAGCGAGCGCATCTCAAGCGACGCCGGCGTGGCCGACATCTCCGGCTACACCGACTACGGGCGGGTGTGGTCAGAGCTCCTAGAGCTGATCGCCGACGACATGAGCCCGCGCGCCACGGTGATCGTGCTTGGCGACGCCCGCACCAACGGCCGCGACCCGCGAGCCGACCTCTTCGGCCAGGTGGCTGCACGCGCCGGGCGCACTTTCTGGCTGAACCCAGAGCCGCGTTTGTACTGGAACTACGGCGACTCGGTGATCGCCGCCTACGAGCAGTACTGCACCGCGTTCGAGTGCTGGACGACCGCCCAGCTCGAGGACTTCGTCAAGGCCTTGACGCGACCGGTCGTGAGCGCCTAGCGCTAGCATCGGGAATGGCAAGGCAACAGGGGAGCTGACGGAAGTCGGCTGAGATGGCGTTTGATTGGGTCCCGCACCCACCAATGCCGACCCTTCGAACCTGTGGGGTAATGCCCGCGGAGGGAGCGCAGTGCAAACGCAACTGAAGTCACGCGAAGGCCAGACGCATGTGCCAGCCGGCTCGGGCGCGACGGTGAGCCTAAGCGACGTGAGCCGCGCCTACACCGATCGTCGCGGCCGGGCCGTCCAGGCGCTCGCAGAAGTATCGCTGCACGCGGCGCATGGAAGCGTGCTGGCCGTGGTGGGTCCGAGCGGCTGCGGCAAGACGACGCTGCTGGAGCTGATCTGCGGGTTGCAGCAGCCGGACAGCGGCACGATCGAATGCGAACCGGCTGTGCTGATGCCCCAACACGATCTCTTGCTGCCCTGGCTCAGCGCAGTGGACAACGCGGCACTGGCACTACGAATCGCAGGCGAGAAGCGCGCGCAGGCGCGCGCGCGCGGAGCGAGCCTCTTCGAGGAGCTCGGCCTTGCCGGCTTCGAGCGCGCCCGCCCCAACGAGCTCTCAAGCGGAATGCGCCAGCGTGTGGCGTTCGTACGCACGCTGCTCTCCGGAAAGCCCGTGCTGTGCCTGGACGAGCCCTTTGGCGCCCTCGACGCGATCACCAGACAGGAGATGCAGGAATGGCTGTGCGGCGCGCTCGTGCGCGAGCCGCGCACCGTGGTGCTCGTGACGCACGACGTCGAGGAGGCGATCGTGCTCGCCGACCGTGTGGCGGTCCTCTCCCCTCGTCCAGGGCGCGTCGTGGCCGAGCTGAACGTAGAGGAGCCCCGCCCGCGCTCGCGCACCGACGCAACCGTGATCGAGCTACGCGAACAGGCAATGCAGACACTGGCCGAGAGTAGGACCCTGTGAGACGCGGGTTTGCGAACGTGCTGCCACCGCTGTTGCTGGGGCTCGCTTTCCTCGGCGCTTGGGAGCTGTATGTGGATCTCCAGGGCGTAGATCCATTGCTGCTGCCAGCGCCGCACGCGATGTTCGCCGAAATGTGGGACAACGCCGGGCTGTTGTGGTCGAACTTCACGATCACCGCCAAGGAGGTCGTGTTCGGGCTCGCGTTGGCGCTCCTCAGCGGCTTTGCGATGGCCGTCGCGATCCACATGTGGACGCCGATGCGCCGCGCCGTCTACCCGCACACGGTCGGCTCGCAGGCGATCCCAATCGCTGTGATCGCCGCGCCACTGTGCTTCTGGTGGGGGTTTGGCATCTTCCCCAAGCTCGTCGTGATCGCCTTGATCTGCTTCTTCCCGGTGGTCGTGACCACCGTGGACGGACTCGCGGCGGTCGATCCAGACCAACTGAAGCTACTGCGCACACTCGACGCATCGCGCTGGCAGGCGTTTCGCTTCGGTGAGCTGCCGGCGGCGCTGCCGGCGGCGCTTAGCGGGGCGCGAATCGCGCTCGCTGTTGGTGTGATTGGAGCGTTCATCGCCGAGACCTCGACGCCCACGACCGGCCCCTATGCGGGCCTTGGACGGGAGATCACCTCGGATCTGACCGCGCTGCAAACGTCCCGTGCGTATGCCGCCACGGCGGTGCTGTTCGTGTTTGCCATCGGCTGTTTCTATGCCCTGACCATCGCCGAGCGGAAGCTCTCGCCGTGGTCCAGTCAACCAAGAGGAGAGATCCGTTGAGAGCATCGTCAAGCGTCCGCCGTGCCACCCTGCATGCCCGGCGCAACAGGGGGCTTGCCACCCGCCACGGATGGTCCATGCTCCTCGCTTGCGTCTGCGTCGTCGTGCTGGGTGCGTGCGGGACCAAGCAGGACGTTGTCTCAGCGCCAGGTACAAAGCCCTTCACGGTGATGCTCGACTGGTTTCCCAACGCCGACCACGCGTCGCTGTACACGGCAATCGCGAGCGGCGACTTCAAGGCCGTGGGCCTGGATGTGCGGCCGATCGTGCCCAGTGAATCGGCCGAACCGTTGAAGCTGCTTGCCGCGGGCAAGGTCGATATGGCGATCTCCTACGAGCCGCAGCTGCTGCTTGCCCGCGACCAGGGGCTGAAAGTGGTGTCGATCGGCGCGCTCGTACAACGCCCACTTACCTCGATCATCGCGCTGCCCTCCGCGCATGTGAGCAAGGTCTCAGACCTCGCCGGCAAGCGTGTGGGCACAGCTGGAATCGCCTATCAAGCGACTGAGCTGCACACCGCACTGCGGACGGCCGGGGTGGACCCGGGCTCCGTCACCGAAAGCGATGTCGGCTTCAACCTGGTGCCGGCGATGCTCTCGGGCAAGGTTGCGGCCACGCTTGGCGGCTACTGGAACTACGAGGCGATCCAGCTGCGCCTGATGCACAAGCAGCCGCTGGTGATCCCCGTCGATCAGGCCGGCGTTCCCACCTACGATGAGCTCGTGCTCGCGGTGCGCGAAGGCGAGGCCCACACTGACGGCCAGGATCTGCGCGCGTTCCTGCAGGCGCTCACCCGCGGCGAGCGCGCGGTGCGGGCCGATCCGGCGGCGGCCGCGGCGCTCGTCGTGAAAGCCAACCCGTCGCTCGAACCGAAGCTCCAGCTCGAATCGATCAAGCAGACGCTGCCCGCGGCGCAGCCGGCCAGCGCGAGCGACCCGTTCGGCTGGCAGGACCCGACAGCCTGGGCTGCGTTCGGCAGCTGGATGTACTCGCACGGGCTGCTCCAGCACGACCCCGACACCAGCGGCCTGCCGCCGTTCACAAACGAGTTCCTACCCGGGCAGGGCATCTAGCCGGTGGCGCGAATCGGCCTGCTCACCGGAGGCGGCGACTGTCCGGGCCTGAACGCCGTGATCCGCGCGGTGGTGCGGCGCGGCCTCGCCGAAGGCGGTAACGAGTTCCTCGGCTTTCGATACGGCTGGGCGGGCGTGCTCGAGGACGACGCGATCGAGCTGACCCGGCAGAGCACCGCCGGCATCCTGCCGCGAGGCGGCACGATCATCGGGACCTCGCGCACGAACCCGTACGCCGCCGGCGGGGACGGGACGGCGCTCGTGCGCGCCACGCTAGAAGCACGCGGCGTCGACGCGCTGATCCCGATCGGCGGCGAGGACACGCTCGGCGTTGCGCTGCGACTGCATCGCGACGGAGTGCCAATCGTGGGCGTGCCCAAGACGATCGACAACGACCTCGGCGGCACCGACGTCACTTTCGGCTTCCAGACCGCCGTGCAGATCGTCACCGACGCGATCGACCGCCTGCACACGACCGCCGAGTCGCACAACCGGGTGATGGTCGTCGAGGTGATGGGCCGGCACGCGGGCTGGATCGCGACGCACGCAGGGATCGCCGGAGGAGCCGACGCGATCCTCGTGCCCGAGCGCCCCTTCGACCTCGAGCAGGTCGCCGCGCACCTGCGGCGCCGCCACGAGCGCGGCCGCAGCTTCTCGATCGTGGTCGTGGCCGAGGGCGCCCTGCCGGCCAACCCGGGGGAGGCCGACTCGGCAGTGGGGGCCCGGTCGGGCGCGGCCCCCGACGCCTTCGGCCACGTGCGCCTGGGCGGGATCGGGGACTGGCTGGCCGGCCAGCTCGAGCGCCGGACCGGCTACGAGGCCCGCTCGACCACGCTCG
>DASYNL010000034.1:0-9642 GCA_036008605.1 Solirubrobacteraceae bacterium
ACGAACACATGTTCGTTTCAGTGCCTAGTCCATCCGACACGGGAGCCGCGCACACATGGATCTGACCAAGCGTCAGCAGGAGATATTCGACTTCATCGGCAAGTACTCGGCCAAGTACGGCTATCCACCGACGGTGCGCGATATCGGCAAGGCCGTTGGGTTGGCCTCGTCGTCTACCGTCCACGCCCATCTGGCCAATCTCGAGAAGATCGGCCTTTTGCGCCGCGACCCGTCCAAGCCGCGCGCAATCGAGTTGCTCGACAAGGCTGTTGGAAGTGCTGTTGGCAGCGTACGCAGCATCGTAAGGCCAGAAAGCCTGCCGTTGCTTGGATCGGTTGCTGCCGGTCAGCCGATACTCGCCGAAGAGAACGTTGAGGAGTACGTGCCGGTCCCAAGTCTTGCTGGCGGCAGCGACGGTGACTATCTCCTACGGATACGTGGAGAATCGATGAAGAACGCTGGCATCGTCGAAGACGATCTTGTTGTCGTCCACCAGCAGGACACCGCGCAGCAGGGCGACATAGTCGTGGCATTGCTTGGCGAGGAGGCCACCGTCAAGCGCTATTTCCGCGAGTCTGATCACATCCGCCTGCAACCCGAGAACGAGATGATGGAGCCGATCCGGACCAAGGAGGTCAAGGTGCTCGGACGCGTGGTCGGCTTGCTCAGGAGTATGTGATGAGCATCTCGCTGCTCGAGCGGTCCCCGGCCCTCGACCAGGGTTTCGAGCGGGACACGCGCCTGCGGTTGGATGGCGCGCTGTTCGAGGGTATGGCGGGCGCACATGGCAGGCTTACGCTGGATGAGCTCATTACTGACGTGTGGGAAGGCCTCGTCGTGCGCAGCACCGTCGAATGTCCGGTCTGTACGAGCTCCATGGTTCTGAGCTCTCCGGGTGGTGGCGCCGGTCGGCAGACTGGTTCCTGTGGGGGATGCGGTTCGCAGCTTTGTTGACTCGCCGACGTGCATGACCTGAGTGGACCCTCACGCGCATCGGTCCAGCTCTTCACGGAAGGCACGCTTCGCGCTACGGTTGTGTGGCAGGTCAAGCAGCCGCGGAGGTCATCCGGCCTTCGAGGAAACTCCGGACATCACAGGGCAAGGTGGTCGAGCTATCGACCCGGGGAAACCCGCGGGAAAGTGCCACAGAAACAAACCGCCTATGTCAGTCGTCCCACGTGAACGACTGGCAGGCAAGGGTGAAATGGTGCGGTAAGAGCGCACCAGCGCCGCGGCGACGCGGTGGCTGGGCAAACCCCACCCGATGCAAGGTCAAACCGGATCGCTTGTAGGTTGCCCGCCGAGATCCAGGTAGGCCGCTCAGATGGATGGCTGCTCAACGACAGGATCCGGGTTATCGATCTGCTAAGGAAAAACCCCGCTAACGCGGGGTTTTTCTATTGGCTGCCGCTTCTACCTGTGCTTGGCACCAAGCCAAGAACCACGGTAGTGTCGGTTCACCCACGCGGAATGGCCGGGGTCAGAGACATTCCTGGAGAGCTTGAGGCCAGCAATGGAGGACTTTGCGTGCTCTCACAAAGGCTTCTGTTGCAGGTGATGGCGCAGACCGTCAGAGTTGCCGCTCAAGGACTCGGGCATGCACGATAGGCGGGGTGACTGCGTTTCGCGAGAGCGGCGACGATCAGAGGTGGAGTAGGAGACACGGCTCGACTTGAGCGGTCGAACCCGGGAATCTCTGTGTGTGGCGCACGGCCGAGACGGAGTGCGGGGGAGCGTCGCGCTTGTGGCCGAGCGCCGTGCTCACTGGGTGCGGAACTTGGATCGATGATGAACAGCACCGACCAGGCAGGGAAAATGGCTTCAATCAATCAGACACGCTCGAAAGTACAGGCATTGCGCCCAGGCGATGACGGACTGCCTCGCGGTCACGTCACGGAGATCCAGCGTGCCCGGATGCTTAGCGCCGCGGTCGAGGCGATCGAGGAAAATGGGTATGCGCGCCTGACTGTCGCGCAGGTAATCAGCCGAGCGAAAGTCTCCCGCAAGACGTTCTATGACCTGTTCGTGGATCGCGAGGATTGCTTCCTGGCGGTTTTCGAGCGATCACTCGAGCAGTTGCGTGCGCGGGTGATAGAGGCATATGAGCGGGAGACCTCGTGGCGTGAGGGAGTTCGTGCTGGATTGGCAGCGTTGTTGGTCTTTATCGACGAGGAGCCTGAGCTCGCTAGGTTGTGCGTTGTAGACGCGCTTGGCGGCGGTCCCCGAGTGCTCGAAGAGCGTGCGCGGGTACTTGGGCAGCTGCGCAAGGTGATCGATCAGGGTCGCACCAGTGCCAACGTTAAGCATGAGCCGCCCAGCGTAACGGCTGAAGGTGTGATCGGTGCAGTGTTTGCAGTGATTCACACGCGCTTGCTCGAACGAAGCACCAAGCCCTACATGAGCCTGCACGGTTCGCTAATGAGCATGATCGTGCTCCCCTATCTAGGAGTTCGCGCTGCAAGCCGAGAACTGTCTCGCCGCCCGCCGGAGGTGCGCAGGCGAGGCAAGGCTGAGCCCGGTGTCGGCAAGGATCCGATGGCTGGGCTCAATATGCGCTTGACCTATAGGACGGTGCGAGTGTTGACTGCGATCAAGGAGCATCCTGGAGCAAGCAATCGCGAAGTTGCGGATGGAGCGGGCATCGCTGATCAGGGCCAGATATCGAAGCTACTTTCGCGCCTGGAGCGATTGAACCTGATCGTAAATGTCGACCACGCTCAATCAAAGGGCGCTCCCAACGAATGGTGCCTTACCGAGCGTGGCGAGCGGGTGGAGAGAGCTACGAGACCGATGTGAGCGGAGGCTGCGCATCCGCGAAATGCACGTTCGCGGAGCACGGGTAATAGCTTGTGGCACATAGTCTAGGGGCATGGTTTCGATCTCCTCGATCTCGCCCGTGGACGCGAAGGCTCACGTTGCTTTACCTTGGAAGTGCGGGGAACGCTGTTAACAGGGGTGAGCATCGGTGCTATGGACGGGCTGGAATAGACGTCGCAGGGTAGGGGAGGCGAGAGAGCTGCTGGCAGCCGCTGGCGGCATCTTCGATCGCTCGCTCGATCCGCATCAGACGATGCGAGCGATCGCCGAGATGGCGGTTCCCCGCCTCGCGCAGATGTGTGTGATCGATCTGTTGCGCGAGGACGGCACGGCCGCAGAGACAGTGGCAGTGGCAGAGCACGAGAGAGAGCTCGGCAAGCTGGAGGTACTACGCGCCGATCATCCCCTCGACCTTGACGGCGATCATCCCAGTGCTCGCGCGATCCGCTCGCGCGCCCCTGTGGTTGCAGCAGACTTGACCGATGCGCTCACGCTTGAGCGGATTGCGCCTGAGCCCGAGGTTCGCGAGCTCCTCGTCTCCAGCGGCTATCGCTCCGTGATAGCGATGCCGCTGGTCTCCCGTGGGCGACTGCTTGGAGCGTTGTCATTCTTCTGCGTGCGCGACGGTGCTCGCCACGATGCCGAGCACAAGGCCCTAATGAGCGACCTAGCGGATCGAGCGGCCACGGCGCTCGACAACGCAAGCATGTATGCCGCTCGTACACAAATGGCGCGCACGCTGCAACGCAGCCTGTTGCCTGAGAGCTTGCCTTTGCTCGAGCGAGTGAGTCTCTCTTCCGCCTACCACCCGGTCGGCGAGGGAAACGACGTGGGCGGGGACTTCTACGATGTGTTCACCACCCCACTTGGCTGCTGGCTGGTCGTTGGCGACGTGTGTGGCAAGGGTCCCGAGGCGGCCGCCGTGACCGCTTTGGTGCGACATAGCATCCGCGCCTTCGCGTTTGTGCGAGCGAGCCCGGCGCAAGTTCTCGGGGCAGTCAATGAGGTGATGCTCGGGCATGCGCTGGCACAGCGGTTCGCAACCGTCGTAGTGGTGCGGTTGGACCTCACTCGCAAGCGGGCCAGGGCAGTCGTCGCCACGGCCGGCCATCCTCCGCCGGTGGTCCTGGCGAATGACGGATCAAGCCACTGTCCGCACATGCAAGGAATGATGCTGGGTGTGCGCTCCGGCTCGAATGTGCTCGACTTCGAACTAGAGCTCGAGCCGGGTGCGACGCTTGTGCTCTATACCGACGGTCTACTTGATGCTGGCGCGCCGCTACGAGGGCTGACCTCGCGACAGCTGTGCAGCTTGCTCGCCGACCAAGCTGGCGCTGGGCCAACCGCGATAGTCAAGCAACTCGAGCGACTTGCGCTTGCGAGTGGAGCGGGCCACTTGCGTGACGACATCGCGATCGTCGCGGCACGAGTCGATGGCTGAGTTGCGTCTGAAGAACCCACGTACACTGAAGACAATACGGCTCTAGGGCGATTCCGTCCTACAGCGCCCCGCCCCGTCCCGATGCGCGGTGCCCGTCGGATCAGGGTAGGAGTTGCTGCTCTGCTCGATATTGCCGAAGCCCTCCCATACCGCGACCGCTGTCATGCTAGTCGCAGGACTTACGCTGGTTGCATGCTCATCGGTGTTGGTTGTCGTTCGTCTGCGTGCACGCCGGCTAAGGCGGTACGTGCGTCTCAGGGTCGTGCCCTATCGCGGAGACGATCCATCCATGGAGGGGATCGTGGACATATTCGATGCGCTGCACAAGCGGTTGCTGCGCCGCTGGTGGCGGAGGTTGCTAAGCGGCCAGCCATCTGTCGCTCTTGAGATCCACTACCACCACGAGGCTTGGCTGTCACTAACTTGCCCTGCGGGCACGCAGTCGCTAATGGAGGCGGCTCTGCGCAGTGCCTACCCCAATTGCCGACTCCAACGTGAGTCGATGACACTCGGCTTGCCGCCCTACGTACTGCGTTTGAAGAAGCACAGCCGGTTCATCAAGCGATCGAAGTTGATCGATCGCTCCGATCGCGATTGCGTCCCAGCTGTCAACCGACTGATCACGGCGATGGCCGCATGTCGAGCCCCAGCTTTTGTTCAGATCTCATTGACACCCACTCCAGCGCTGTTCGAGGGGCACTCCAAGCGTAGCTATAAGCGCCACGAGCATCACCTTTCGCGTCAGCGCAAGCTAAGACTGCCGCAACTGGATCGCTCGATGGTGGAGGACGCGGAGCTGAAGGGAGGCTTGGATATCCAGCATCGGCCTCTGTTCTTCGTGGATCTGCGTCTTGTCGGACCAAACCGCGCCGTCTGCGAGCAGATCGCCTCGGAATTGCGCGCGGAAAGCGCTGAGAACCGTCTGGTGGAGCGTGGCACATGTGTGCGCCATGGTTGGTTTGGCCTGTATGCCAGACGGGTCTCGCGTGGGGAGGGCAATCCGCTGCCCTCAATCCGCAACGGCGTTTTTGCTTCTACGGAGCTCGCAAAGATCTGGCAAGTGCCTTCGATGGACTACTCCACCGTTCCCTTTGGGCGCAACCCATTGCCGCTCGCGCCAGCCCCTCCTGCGATCTTTCGCCCGCAGGATGGAACTGGCACGCTATGCGACGCCGCTGGCCCGGTGTCGATCCACCCGCCATTGCGCCGTCAAAACACGGCGGTGCCAGGTACAGTCGAGCAGGGTAAGTCGAGCTACCTGGTGGCCAGCGTTGCGGAGGATCTTCGGCGTGAGCGCTGCGCGATAATCGTGCTCGATCCCAAGGGCGACGCGGCGGAGGCCGCCGTGAGCGTTGTGCCGGCCGACCGCACATGCACGCTACTTGACTTCTCTCGCCCAACTTGTGGTTTTAATCCGTTGGCCGTTGATGCGCCAGCCGACACAATCGCCGATTATGTCGTCTCCTCACTGAAGAACCTCTTCAGTGACGAGAACGTCATATAAGGGAGGTTCGGCGAGATGGCTCCGAACGGTCTCAAGCTCGACGCCTACATCCGCGTATCGAAGGTAGCGGGACGCGCCGGCGAGAGTTTTCAGTCACCCGAGCAGCAGCGCCAGCAGATTGAGTCATGGGCGCAAGCTCACGGTCACACGCTGACGTGGAACGCCCCCGAGTTGGACGTCAGCGGCGGCACAATGAGCCGTCCCATCTTCGACCAGATCATGCAGCGCATCCGGGCAGGGCAAAGCGACGGATTGATCGTCGCCAAGCTCGATCGCTTCGCACGCACGCTTGTCGGTGCGCTAAGCACACTTGAGGAATTCGAGAGCCACAATGCCGTACTCGTCAGCGTTACCGACAACATCGATCTATCCACACCCATGGGCAAGGCGTTCCTGCGGATACTGCTCGTCTTCGCAGAGCTCGAGCGAGACAGGATCAAGGAATCATGGGAGGCAGCGGGCGCGAACGCGATCGCGCGCGGCATCCACATAGCGAAGTTCCCGCTAGCCGGCTACGACAAGGGTCCAGACAAACGCCTCGTGCCCAACGCGCTCGCGCCGGCGGTTCGCGAAGCATTTCTGATGAGAGGAGCCCACCGCAGCCACACCGAGATCGCGCGTAAGCTCAACGAGATCGCACCACGCCCAAGCGGTGGTCTGTGGACGCCGCAAAGCGTGCAGCGGATGCTCGCCAATCGCGCCTACACGGGAGCCGCCTACCGTGGCGACCAATTCAACCCCAATGCTCACCAGCCGATCGTGACCGTGACGGAGTGGCAAACCGCGCAGCTCGCGCCAGTTCGCTCAGAAGCACGCGGCAAGCTTCCCAATTTGCTCGGTGGCATGGTCCGATGCGCAGCCTGCCGCTATCTCCTGGCACCCAAAGTCGCCGGATCAAAGATGGGCGGTGACTGGCCCACCTACCGATGCAGCACACTGCACGCAGTCGGGCGCTGCCCAGAACCAGCGAGTGTCAACAGACGCAAGCTAGACGATTTCGTAGAGGCCGAGTGGTGCAAGCAACTAGACAGTGAACTCTTCTCGGTGCGGTACGACTCCACAGCGCTCCAAGCGGCGACCGATGAACTCTCCGTCGCACAAGAGGAGTTGGCCGCGTTCGCGGCTGACCTGACGGCACGGAGGGTCCTCGGCGACGGTTACCACGCAGCCCTGGAAGCACGAAGCAAGGCAGTTAACGACGCCCAAGCCGAGATGCAAAAGGCGCTCGGTCCGGCAGCGAATATGGAGACCGATGAGTACCACGAACTACCTATCGACGTTCGCAAGCGTGTTCTCGCAGGCGCCATCGACGCGGTGATTGTCAAGCGCGGTCACGCCCGAATCCCGGTCGAGGATCGAGTTACAATTCTTTGGCGCGGCGAAGGGCCGGATGACCTTCCCCGGCGTGGCCGCGACAACGGCCCCATCCGCCCCTACATCGCCTAGCGGCACGACAACCAAGCCCGGATAACGTTCGCACATGATGCGCGCGAACGTTTGAACCGCCGCCCGTCTGGCAGCTGGGGGCATCGGCTTCACGCTGGCCATGTTGTCTAATCCGACCGTAGCCTCAAAAAGTGACGCGTGACGGATTGTTAGACAGAGCGCGGCCGTACCGCTTGGCCCTGACGCGATACGCACCCTTCGCTCAGCTAACACGGAGCGAGAACACCAGGCGAAGAGGACGAGAGGCGCGGGAAAGAGAGTTCATCTCAGGCGGGACAAGTGAGGTGTTTGGCAAGTCGGGTATAACCGGGTTATACTGTGCGGAATGAAGACGGCGATCTCCCTTTCTGATGACACCTTTCGTCGCGTGGACCGTGCCGCTAAGCGCCTGGGCGTGTCACGTAGCGAGTTCTTCGCGCGTGCGGCGGAGAATTGGCTGGGTGCTCTGGAGGATGGTGGCACCACTGAGGCGATCAATCGTGCAATCGACGGGCTCCCAGATGATCATGGGTTCACCGATGCGGCTGCCGCGGCCTTGGCCGCTGGCGACTAGACCTGATGGTGCGGGGCGAGTTGTGGTGGGCCGATCTCGGCTTGCCCAGAGGCTCTGCCCCTGCGCTACGGCGTCCTGTGCTGGTCATCAGCGCCGACCAGTACAACCGCTCCAATCTACGCACCATCACTGTGGTTGTGCTTACGAGCAACGCTCAACTCGCCGCGCTCCCAGGCAATGTCGCGGTGCCAGCTGATGTCGCCAGAATCGAGGCCGATTCGGTCGTCAACGTCACACAGATCGCCACGATCGATCGGAGCGCCCTCGAGGGCCGCATCAGCACGCTACCGGACTGGCTGATGGCGCAGGTCGATGCTGGTCTTGGACGCGCGCTCGCACTCGCTCACCTCTAACAGAAGCGCCTCTCGAGGACAGGGTCAGTAACCCGCCCTGAGCCGGCCGATGCGTAGCTCGACGGGCGGGTGGGTGTGTTCGGTGAGCCAGATGTAGGGGACGGGATGGTCGTGCAGGAGGGCGTGGGTTTCGAGGAAGTCGGCGAGCTCCTCAGCCTGGCCGAGGTTCGCGGCGTAAGCGTCGGCGGCGTACTCACGCCGCCGCCAGTAGAGACCCCACACGGGTCGGGTCACGCGCAGCCCGATGCCGCCGCGTGCGAACGCGAGCAGCCGTACCGTGAAGCGGGCAAGCTGAAAGAAGCCGCGGATTGCCCCGTCGCCGGGTAGCGGTTGATGTTCAGGGTTGGGGTAGCTGTGCTGCTCCAAATACATGTCCAGCGGCTCGCCGTTGAGGTTTGCTTCTTTGGCGAGGACGAGCCGGTTCAGAGCAGCGGCGATACGTCCGTCGGGGCTTGCGAGGTGCCCCAGCTCGTGCGCGATCACGGCGGGCAGATGGTCGCTCTCCATCAGTCCCCGTGAGAGCATCAGCGTCTCCCCTTGGACCGCGGCGTCAGGCAAGGGCGTGTCGATGACGAACCATTTGCTCGGCAGGACCAGCTTCTCTTTGCTGTTGCTTTGCAGCAGCTCGAGTGCATCATCGTAGGCACATCGCTCGCGCGCAGAGGGCGAGCGGCCGCCGCTGCGCTGCTTCCACCACCAGCCCGACCCAATGGGCGTAAGTAGCGCGAGCGCCGCCCACAGCGTCGGGATCGCGCCAACCCACAGCCATCCAGGGCCTCGATCTGGATGGTCGCTGAGAGAGTCGAGGATCCCAACCGTCAAGGCCGACATCACGACGCGCACGAACAGGACGGGCAGTTCGCTAACGAGCGCCAGAGCAAACATGCCGAGCGAGCCGAGCGAGAAGCGCTGCGGCAACCCTCTAGCAAGCGTCAGGATTTGCTTGGAAATATCTCGGATCTCGGTGTCGCATCAATGACCGCCTCCTTGCGGTTAGAAGGGAAGGTTTTCTACCTCCTTCTCCGACAGACGACCCCCATGTGGGACAGTCGGCGGCGAATCCTCCTGGTCGCCGCGTGCCGGTGTAGAAGCCGGAGACTCGTCGGACGCGCCGGGCAGTTGAGCGACATGATGCGCTTCGCCTCCACGCGCCTGCGCGGCCGGAACGGGCTCTGGAAGTGGATGTGTGAGCTTGGGAGCAGTGAGGATCTGTGCACGCATCGCGCGTCCGCGGCTGATCAGGTACGCCTCGCCGGGCTCAAGCGATCTGACCGTATTCGGCTCGACCTTGAACTGATGTTGGATGCGTACCGACCCTTCGCCGTTTGCGCCCTCTTCGTCGTAGTGCATCGAATACTCGGGTCGCTCTCGAGTGCCAGCGAGCGCCGCGATCCGCTCGGGCGTGTTCACTCTGTGGCAGACGACGGTCTCCACAGACCCGAGGATGCGCTCGGCTTGCTGTTCGTCGCCCATCCCGGCGACCACTTGCGGAGCGAGGATCAGGCTCGTGTGAAACCCGCGGGCCTGC
>DASYNL010000035.1:0-12554 GCA_036008605.1 Solirubrobacteraceae bacterium
ACACCCCCCTGTTGACCGCTTTCGCCCCCGCTCGCGGCTGCGACGTCGTTCACGTCGCCCGGCAAGCGCACCTCGATCGCGGAAGTCAGCTCGTCGAACAGGCGCGACCAGGCTGACGCGCCCGTGACGGCCTTCTCGGCGAGGATCTTCTCCTCCGGTTCTGAGAGCAGGTGATCGCGATAGCGGCGTACGTTGCGCAGGTGATGTGCGCAGAACGAAAGCCGCTCATCCTCGAGCAAGCTGTCGGCCTGCTCGTCTCCCAGAGCGGCCCATTCCAGCTCGAAGAACAGCAGCGTCGTCTCGATCTCGGTGCCACGCTCCTGCACCTCTTGCATCAGCGCGCCGGCAGCGGGGTCGGCCGTATCGACCGAGAAGCGCAGGCCTGCGTAAGTGCCGGCACGGCCGACGAGTTCCTGGATCTCGCCGAGCTCGCGCATCGCCTGCACGAGACCGGCGCCGTCGAGCTCGCCGAGCTTGCCGGCGTAGCGCTCGGCAAACACTTGCGCGCGCTCGAGCGCCTCGCCCAGCTGCTCGCAGGCGCCATCGGCTCCCTGTCCGCCCACGAGCGGGGCAAGGTCCCACGCGGCCTGCTCCAGCTCGGGATCGGTGGGGTGAGAGGAGGGGTCTGGGGTCATCGTCCCGGCAGCTTACCCTCACCGTCCGAGCAGAGGGCGCGGGCCGGCCGGCAGCGACTGGGTCCAATCGCTGCCGTCGATCGCTCGATAGCCAGCCCGCACCGTCTCAATGGCGTCTCAGCCCTGCTCCACTTGGATTGGAGCTCGGCCTAAAGATCCTCTTGGCTTAGAGGTCGCCGCAGAGGATCCACCCTCCATTGCCTTTGTTGGGTCCGTCTTCGAACCGCACGTTGCACCAATCGTCTTCATCGGCCGCTTCCAATACGTATACCTCGATCCCGTATTCGGCATGGCCGATCACCGGTCCGCCGGGCGAGCTGTGCACATCGGCTCCGGCTAAATTTTCGATGAACTGGATGCATTTGGTGCAGGGCGGCGGCGGACCGGCAATCGCTGCCGACGGAGCCACTGCCGCACACGCAAGCGCACCGCATACAGCTAGAACGGTCATAATAGTTGAGAATTTCATAATTGCCCTTTCTTTAGAAAACGACCGTTTAATGGAACTACGTGGCTGGCAATACCCCACCGAACTGGCCCCAAACTGGCCCTATCTAAAGATTTCCCAAAAGGTTTCTTAAGGGTGGATCATTCTGCTCGGGACCCGGCGCCTCGGAGACAGATCCAGCGAAGAGGCAAAACCCGCCGTCTCGCGCTGCTTTCAGCAGGTCGCATGGGCACGACCAGATACAGCTCGCCAAGCAGATGGCGAGCGAGGTCCGCCCGGGGCTGTAGGATCGCCCGCCACCATGCATGAGAGCACTCCGAACGCATTCCTGATCGCACGACCCTCGATCGAGGTCGAGGGGATGCGCGGCTACTTGAGCGACGTCGGCGGCGAGTCATGGCTCGAGCGCCGCCTGGAGGAGTCAGACGGAGCGCCCAACGGTGGCGAGCTGATCGTCGAGTTCGGCGGTAGGGCCTGCTACCGCAGCTGGGAGCCCGGGCTCAACCCAAACGTCACCCGCGTGCGTACCGACCAGCGCGAATACTTCGCCAACATTTTGCGCAGCGCGCATGGCAGCGTGCTCGAGCACGCCAACTGGTCGTTTGCGCTGCGCAATGTGAGTCGGGTCTTCACCCACGAGCTCGTGAGGCATCGCGCCGGCTCTGCCTTCAGCCAGGAGAGCCTGCGCTACGTTCGCCTGACCGACATCGGCTTCCGCGTGCCGCCGGCGCTCGAGCCTGTGCGCGAGCAAGTTTTGAGCATCGTCGAGCAGCTCGAGGAGTTCCGGGTGAGCGCTGCCGATCAGCTCGGCATCGACAAGGAAGGCGTCCCCTTTCACGTCAAGAAGGAGGTCACCTCCGCGCTGCGCCGCCTCGCGCCGATCGGCCTCTCGACCGACATCCTCTGGACCGCCAACGCCCGTACCCTGCGCCACGTGATCGAGATGCGCACGGCCGAGGGGGCCGAGGAGGAGTTGCGGCTCGTGTTCGACACGATCGCCCGCATCATGCAGGCCGAGGCTCCTGGCCTGTTCCAGGACTTCACGCGCCAAGAGGATGGCGCGTGGGTCCCAGAGCACCGCAAGGTGTAGATGTAGGCGGGACGTGCATGCACGTCCCGGCCGTTGGCACATGTGCGACCCCGCCGGCCGGCGCATGCGCCGTCCGGAACAGCATCACAACATCAAGCGTCCATCGTGCGCGTGCGCCAAGCGCCGAGTGCTAGGAATATGAGCACCCAGGCGAGCAGCACGACGAAAGCCGTCCCGCCTGCCATCGTGACGGTGGCACCGTGACCCCCGCCCGTGTCGACCGGGCTGAAGTGCGCGGTCGCCTGGCTCAACAGGCCATCGCGGACGCCACCCAGCCCTTCGATGTTCGCGAGTACCGGACTTGCCACTACCAACCACGCGATCAGGGCAATGATCGCTCCAGGCTTAGACGTCGTGAGCGCGGCGAAACCGACCGCGACCACGCACATCATGCCCGTAGAGAGCAGGAGGAAGCCCAGGCCGTTGAGGATCAGAGATCCGCTTGGCGTCGGCAGACCCGAGGCGAAGGCGAAGGTTCCGATCAACAGGATCACGTAGGCGCCGAGCATCATTGCAAAGGTCACAGCGAGGGCAGCCGGTACGCGCGAAGCAAACAGCGCCAGGCGCGAGCGACCGGTGACAACGAGGTCGCGGAAGACGCCTGCGGCGGAGTCTCCAGTGCCCGCCTCAACGCCTATCAGCAGTGCCGCGAGCGGACCGAAAAGCAGCGCGATCACTCGCATCCCGTCTGAGAAATTACGCAAGCCGCCAGCCGGTCCGTATTTGCCCGGGTTGGAGGCGTGCTCGATCACCGCTGCGATGAAGTAGATCAATATCGGCGCGAGCGCCAGCACCAGCGACCAAATCAGGATCCCGCGTTTCTTGCGCAGCTTGAGAATGTCTGCGCCCGTCATTTGAGCTGCAATCGTCGCGTTCATGCCGCCACCTCTTCGGCCGGGGTGTCGCTGAGTCTCGATGTGACCTCTAGGAAACGCTGCTCCAGGCTCTGGCGCACCGGCTCGAGCCGAAAGACCGCCAAGCCGGCAGCAACAAGCGTGGAGTTGATCGCAGCGGAGCACTCGGCCACCGAGCTGTCGGCGTCGAGGGCGAGCACCACGTGTAGGTTGCCCTCCGATCGGCGAGTCTGCTGTGCCTGTGGGCAGCCATCGAGCACGGCAAGCGCACGTTCGACGTCGTCCGCCCCAACGATTAGTTCGTGGCGGGCGCCGCCTTCAGCCAGCTCGGAGATGGCTCCCTGCATGAGGATCTTGCCGCGATCGACGATCGCGGCGTGGTCGCAGATCTTCTCTACCTCGTCGAGCAGGTGCGAGGAGATAAAGATCGTGCGGCCCTCCTGCTCGACCATGTCGCGGATCATTTCGCGGAACTCCTGGATGCCACCGGGGTCGAGGCCGTTGGTGGGCTCGTCGAGGATCAACAAGAGAGGGTCGGCAAGTAGGCAGCGAGCGACACCCAAGCGCTGGCGCATGCCAAGCGAGTACTTCTTGACCTTCTCGTCGGCACGCTCTGAGAGACCGACGCGTCGCAGCGCCGGCACGATGCGCGCCTGCGTCTGTGGGCCGCGCGCGGCGGCGACTATGCGCAGGTTCTCACGGCCGGAGAGCTGCGGGTGAAAGCGCGGCTCCTCGACGATCGCGCCAACGCGCGCGAGCGCCTCGGCCCGCTCTGAGGGGACGGGATGCCCGAGCACGCTCATGCTGCCCGCGCTCGCGCGTGTCAGCCCGAGAAGCATGCGGATCATTGTCGTCTTGCCGGCGCCGTTGGGGCCGAGAAAGCCGAAGGCGCTGCCACGCGGCACCTGCAGATCCACGCTGTCGATCGCAGCGCGCTCGCCGAATCGCTTTGTGAGGCCGGTCGTTTGAATCGCCGTCCCGGTCGAATCTCCATTGGGCAGCGGCGGACTATGGTCGATTGCTGACATCGGTCTCCTTGTCGAGCTTCAGCTTTGGCCGGCCCGGCCGATCGCGGTTGAGCGGCGTGGGCGGGTGTTCACGGCTGGTTGGACTGTTCCGACACTGTGATCGAAGCGAGCGCGGCACACCATAGGGGATTACCCGTAGGGCATGCGCCACCCGAGCGAGCGGGTCGATCGCGCCTGCGTGAACATCCGTCACGACCCGTCGAGGCTCACAAGCTGCCGCTGCATGGCCCAGCGACTCAGCTCGTGGCGGCTGGAGAGCTGCAGCTTGCGCAGTACCGCCGATACGTGCGCCTCGACCGTCTTGACCGAGATATCGAGGCGCTGGGCGATCTCCTTGTACATGTAGCCCCTGGCAATGTGCTGCAAGACCTCGCGCTCGCGCGCGGTGAGTTGATCGAGCTCGGCCTGTTCGCCCGGCGAAGGACCACGGGCGAACGCGTCGAGCACGAAGCCCGCCAGGCGCGGAGAGAACACAGCGTCCCCTTCGGAGACTCGCACGATCGCCTCGGCTAGCTCCTCGCCTGAGATCGTCTTGGTCACATAGCCTCGCGCTCCAGCACGGATCACCGTGATGACATCGCTTGCCGCGTCTGAGACCGACAGCGCGAGGAAGCGCACCGCGGGGAGCAGCGGCAGGACCCGACGAATCACTTCCACTCCTCCCCCGTCAGGCATGTGGACATCGAGTAGCACCACATCAGGGGTGGTCTGCTCGATCGCGCGCACGGCGTCGGCGACCGTGCCGGCGTCGGCGACGACCGTGACGCGGTCGCCTAGCTCAGCGCGCACGCCCGCTCTGAACAGGCCGTGGTCGTCGACCACCACGACACGCGGTGGGGCGCTCATGCCGGTTGCAACTCCATTTCGAGCTCCACCTCGGTGCCTTCGCCGAGGGCGCTGTGCACAGCCGCGCGGCCGCCGTGACGACGCATGCGCCCGACGATCGAATCGCGTACACCGCAGCGGTCAAAGGGAACCGAATCGGGGTCGAAGCCGACACCGCGATCGCGAATGAAGGCCACCACACGTGTGGCTTGGATCTCGGCATACAGGTCGATGCGCTCGCTGCATGCGAACTTGGAAGCGTTGGTCATCGCCTCGCGAGCTGCCTGGACGAGCGCCTCGGCTCGCGTGTCGAGGCGGCCGTCGCCGACGACAACCGCCTCGATCGGAACTCCATGAAGCTCCTCGACTTCGCCCGCCGAGCGCTCCAGCACAGTCCTGATCGTGTCCCGCTCGCCGGCGCCCGCATCGGGTCGCTCGAACAGCCAACGCCGCAGGGCGCGCTCCTGGCCACGAGCGAGTGTCGCGACCACTGCCGCGTCGCCGGAGCGTGTCTGAATCAAGGCAAGCGTTTGCAAAACAGAGTCGTGCAGGTGAGCAGCCAGCTCAGCTCGCTCCTGCTCGCGAATGCGTGCTGCACGCTCGAAGGAGAGGTTGCGGGCAAGGCGCAGGAACCAGGGGCCGGCGACGACCATGAAGGCCACGACGATTACCGCCGTGTGACCGACGACGCTCCTGCCTGGATGCAGCACTCCCACGGCGTGAAGGACCGCGAGCGCAAACACGATCCGCAACAGCGAAGCCCCGACTCTGATGAGGGCACGGCGGCGCCCGAATCGAGAACGGGGAGCGGGGTGGGACAAGCGAGCCCAAGTGCGTGCCAGCACTCCTGGGAGGGGGGTCTCGCCGCCAAAGAGCCGGCCCGTCGGCGTGTGCGCTGAGGCCATCTCCTCCAATGATGCCAGCCGCTGAGTCATGGCCCTATAGGGGATGACCCTAGGTAGCCTTGTGCCGGTGCGAAGAAGTTGGGGTGAGTTTGATGGGGCAGCGAGCGAAGGCCCTCTAAGCGAGGCCGTCGGACCGGATCACGCTTCTTGGGCTTGCAGCTCCTTCACCCGTCCCTCCAACTCGCCCATCACGGCAGGATCGCGCAGCGTCGTCACGTCGCCCAGCGCACGGCCCTCGGCGATATCGCGCAACAGGCGCCGCATGATCTTGCCGGAGCGCGTCTTGGGTAGATCGTCTGCCCAGATGATGCGCTTTGGGCGTGCGAACTTGCCGATCCGCTCGGCTACCGTCTCGCGGATGCCGTCGATCGTGCCCTGGTCTCCGTGGAGCTCGCCCTGGAGCGTCACGAATGCGACGATCGCCTGTCCTGTGTCCTCGTCGTGCTGTCCGATCACCGCGGCCTCGGCCACGTCGGGATGGGCAACGATCGCCGACTCGACCTCGGCTGTCGAGAGCCGGTGACCGGAGACGTTGACGACGTCGTCGATACGGCCGATCACCCAGATGTAGCCATCGGCGTCCACACGCGCGGCGTCCCCCACGAGATAGGTCTCCTTGCCGAAGCGCTCGAAGTAGGTGCTGATGAAGCGATCGTCCTCCTTGTAGAGCGTGCGCAGCATCGACGGCCACGGGTGCGTTAGTACGAGCAGACCCTGGCCCTCGCCAATCGGCTCCCCAGTGGACTCGCTCAGCACCTGCGCCTGCACACCCGGAAACGGGCGTGTCGCGGAGCCTGGCTTGGTGTTTGTGATACCCGGCAGCGGCGTGATCATGATCGCGCCCGTCTCGGTCTGCCACCAGGTGTCGACGATCGGGCAGCGCTCGCCGCCGATCACCTTGTGGTACCAGAGCCAGGCCTTGGGGTTGATCGGCTCGCCGACCGATCCGAGCAGGCGCAGCGAGGAGAGGTCGTGCTGCTCGGGCCACTGCGCGCCCCACTTGATGCACGCGCGGATCGCGGTCGGAGCGCAGTAGAGGATCGACACTTTGTAGCGCTCGATCAGTTCCCACCAGATGCCCTTGTTGGGGTAATCCGGTGCGCCCTCCCACATCACCGACGTCGCTCCGTTGGCCAAAGGCCCGTAGACGATGTAGGAGTGGCCCGTGACCCAGCCGACGTCGGCCGCGCACCAGTACACGTCGCTGTCCGCTTTCAGGTCAAACACGTAGCGGTGCGTCGCGCTTACACCGGTCAGGTAGCCGCCGGTCGTGTGCAGGATTCCCTTGGGCTTGGCCGTCGAGCCGGAGGTGTAGAGGATGTACAGCGGGTGCTCTGCGTCCAACTGCTCCGGCTCACACTCCGCGTCCGCGGCAGCAAGGATCTCGTCGTAGTAGACATCGCGACCGTCCTTCATCTGACATGGCGTGCCCTTGCTGCGCACGACCACGATCGTCTCAAGCGTTGCCAGGTCACCCATGACCTCATCGACGCGGTCCTTGACGGGCGCGGTCTTGCCCTTACGCGCGGCGCCGTCGACAGTGATCAGCGCCTTCGCCTCAGAGAACTCCATGCGCTCGCGCACTGCCTCCGCGGAGAAGCCGCCGAAGACAACGTTGTGCGGCGCCCCGATTCGTGCACAGGCGAGCATCGCCACGACAACCTCGGGGATCATCGGCAGGTAGATGCCGACTACGTCGCCCGTGCGCACCCCTTGATCCTTCAGTGCACTGGCAAAGCGCTTTACCTCGGATAGCAGCTCGGCATAGGTGATATCACGCTCCTGCCCATCCTCACCGCGCCAGTGAAATGCCACGCGCTCGCCTCTACCGGCCTCCACGTGACGGTCCAGACAGTTGTAAGAGGCATTGATCTTGCCGCCGACAAACCACTTGTAAAAGGGCGGATTGGAGTCATCGAGGATTTGCTCCCACGGGGCAAACCAGTCCAGCTCATCTGCCTGCGCGGCCCACCATGCCTGTGGGTCGCGCAGCGCCTGCTCATAGACTGCCGGATCGTTCAGGAGGGCGTGCTCGCGGAAGTCCTGCGGTGGCTCGAAGCGCTCCACCTCCAGCATCCGCGCCAGCTCAGAGTCGAGCGCATCGGTATTGATCGCCATGAGCTACATCTCCCTCCTGGCCCTCGTCGCTGCCTCTCTTCGCGGCATCATTCCTCCGTTCCCCATCGCCTTTCGCATCCCGCCTGAGGTGACTTTACTCGCCGCCGAGTGGCATCACCGGCAGAACCGTTCGTTTGAACGTCGAGTTGGTTACGACGGCAAACGACGCATACCAGGCAGCCGCCGCTGTCGCGAGACCAAGGTAGCCACCCCAGTGGGTAACGGTCGTGTGCGGTCCGATAGCGCCGATCGCCAGCAGGATGAACGTAATCGTTAGCAGCACGAACACGAGCAGCACAGCTGCACTCACTCGAAATGCGGCAACGGTCATGTACGCGGTAAAGATCGCCCACGCAACCAGGTACACGCCGACCGCGTGTCCCGCGTTGCCGCCGATGCTCTTGGCGTAGAACACGTTGAGCGCCCAGAACGAGATCCAGAAGGCGCCGAAGGAGCAGAACGCCACCGCGCCAAAGGTATTACCAGTGCGAAACTCCCACATACCGGCGAGCAGTTGCACGATCCCGCCATATGCGAGCGCCAGCCCCAACACGACGGGCGTTCCCTTTTCGTTGACGAGGTTGGAGTTGAACATCGACAACACGAACGTGGTCATCGCGAACGCCGCCAGACCCAGCGGCGCCGGATTGGCCGGCGACCACGAGCCGGCGACCGGTCGCTCGCCTGCGTCTGCCTGAGCGAGCGGCGGGCTTACCCCTTGCGCCGCACGCGGATGGATAGAAGCGGCCTCCATGGGACCCTCCCTTCACGCCACCCTTTTCGGATGGCATTTGATGCTTATCAAGACTCGCGATCGAGGATGGCCAAAGGCCAACCTGCGGTCTTCCTTATTTATTCCCGCTCCAGGGCGCCAGCAATCGTCAACATCAGCCACCCGAGTGGCCCACATCGCTCGACGGTATGGGACGTAGCGGCCAACTACGTAATCGATTTTGCGATGCGCGAGCGCAAGCGCGAGTCCTGGCAGCACCGACGCTGGCAGCGACCGACGATCCGTGCTTGCGGCGCCGTCAGACGCGAAAGCGAGAAACGGTCGCCACGATCTAGTTGCGCTTGCGGCGCTTACGGCGCGAGCCGCCGGCGACCGGCGTTGGTGGCGGAGTGAGCTCAGCGGCAGGCTCACCGCCGCCTAGAGCTCCCTTGAACCGCTGTCCGAAGCCGGTCGAAGACTCCTGCGCCTCTCCGTCGTCCTTGGCGCTCCGCCTTGACTGCGTTGGCCAAGGTATCGCCTCCCCAGCGGCCCAGGCTGGGGGGTCGCCGCTCGGCAAGCGTTCCCACAGCAGGAACGCTGTGGCGACCAGCCAGAACGCCGGAATGAACGCAGTCACGAAACTCGAGCCGAAGAGGGGCAGGAACAGCAGCGCAGCGAGCATGCCAATCACACTGAGCCAGCGTGGGAGCAGGCCCGCGCGTTGCGTGCCGACCATCGTCGCGATCATTCCGACTGTGAGCCCGAGCGCCGCCAGCAGTCCCAGCAGCGTCAGGACGATGCCCAGCGAGCCGGAAGTGAGCAGCGCGCGTTCGACAGCTTTGCCCGAGAAGTCATTGCCGCCTGCGAATTTGTGCGCCTCGATCGCGAGGATCACCTCGTGGATCAGGTTCAACACCGCGTAGCCAACCCCCCCGACCAGCACCAGCGGGCGGCCCAGCGGCCAGGTCTGCGGACGGCGAAAGCGAGTGCAGTCCTGCAGGAACAGCAGCACGAGCGTGAGCGCGAGGATGCCGACGGCCATCAGAAGGTTGCCGGCTACCAGACCGAAGGCATGATGGTCGATGTATCTGACCTCCGCCGCTCTTGGGCTGATAGCCGGCGTAGCTTCGCCGCGCAGCGCCGGTTCCATGCCCTGCACGAGACCCACGGTTGGCAGTTCCTTCAGGGCCGCGTTGAGGATGATGGCACTCAGCAGGAACAGCACGCCACCCGCCGCAGCTGGGACGGACAGGCGCGCGCGCCTGTCCGTCTCGAAGGCTACGCGCTGCTTGATCTCAGGGGCCAGGGCCATCGGCACGGCAGTGTATGAGTTGCGGGGCTTACGGGGAGCCTGCTGCGCGGCGAACGCTAGGATGAGCCTATGGAGAGTGGAGGCTTTGGCGACCTATTCGGCGACCCGGACGAGCTTCAACGGCGCATCGCGCAGTTTGCCGAACAGATGCAGGGCCAACAGGCGCTGGCCTGGGCCGACAACGCAATCAAGCTTGCGGTCGACATGACGGTTGCGGCCGTCAACCGCGTGAACCTGCAGGGCGACGCCGAGGCTCAGGCTCAGCAGATCCGCCAAGTGATCGCAGTCGTGTTCCCGGAGGCTGTCACACTCGTGCGCGAGGCCCGCGAGGGACTGCAGTAGGCGGCTCCGGTCCGCCATCGCCGCGTTCGGACTCGCGCTCGGCCTCGCGTGAGGCGCGCCCGGCCGCGATGACTTCTTTGAAGGAGCGGAAGCGGAAGATGAAGACGACCGCACCGAGCCCCACGACGGCGGTGAAGGCGGCGATCGCGATCTGCTGGCCGACTGAGTAGGCGGCTACCACGGCAGTGGGGGCGCTGCCGGTGAAGACCTTCACGAGCAGCGCCTGCTGTACGCCGGCGCCGCCGGGAGTAAAGGGCACGGCGCCCGCCACCTGCCCGACGCCGAACACGAGCAGCACGTTGCCGACCGAGCCGCCTACGCGAAATGCATCGAGCAAGAACCAAAAGGCGATGAAGCGGCACACCCAAGCCACCGCCTGCCAGGCCGCGACCTCGCGCAGATAGCGGCGGCGATCGCTGAGAATCGTCAGTCCTTGACGAACACGGATCCAGAAGGCCTTTACGCGTACGGACAGCAGCGCGAAAGCTAGGAGACCCAGAACCGCCAGCAGCGTGATCAGAAAGAGCGTGAAGCGGAAATGCTCGGCCAGATATGAGATGTCGAAGGAGTTCAGCTTCGAGAAGTCCGGCGGCTTGGGAAAGACGCCCTGACTGAAGGCGAAGATGAGCACGAACACTCCTACGCTCACGTCGAAGACCGCCTCGACGAAGAAGGCCGCGGCGACCGTCGGGTAGGAGGAGCCCGGTATCGAGCTCTTGGCGAGGAACAGCTTGATGACGTCCCCGCCGCGTGCGGGTACGACATTGTTGAAGCCAACCGCGGCGACATATGCGCCCCAAATGCGCCGCCACTGGAAGCGGACCGCCGGATACGCGGCACGCAGACTGTGGAAGAACGCGCGCGAGCGCAGCGTCAGATTCAGACCGAAGAACAACAGGCCGAGCATGAGCGCGCCCCAGTGAACCGCCGCCAGATCGGAGAAGAACTGGCTGGCAGCTTCAACGAACGTGTCGAGGCTGCTCGTGACCGAGGTCGACGCAATGGGCACAGACCAAGCCTACGGTCCTCCGCGCCAGAAGCCTCTAGAAGTCGTCGTCGTCCTCGGGCTCGAGGCCTTCCTCGTCGAGATCGACGTCGAGCTCCTCGCTATCGAGCTCTTCCGCGTCGTCCCAATCCTCGTCGTCGAATTCGTGCTCGGAGACCTCGAGGATCGCACCTGCATGCATGTCGCTCTCCCTTCTAGAAGCGAACGTTGACGGTCCCCCATATATACCCTGGGAGCGCGCGCATAATAGCCACATCGGCGGGCGACAGTGCCTTGCGTGTCCGACTCACCAGGATCTTGACCTGTCCGACTCTCGAGGACCGATCAGCGGCGCCGCGCCAAAGGCTCGAGCTCCGGATTCGCCCAGCCGCCGTCGGTCGGATTGACGTTGACGCCGGGTGGGACGATCTCGTCGATCCGGTCGAGAACGTCCTCGCTCAGCTCCACGTCAGCTGCCCCAAGCTGGGATTCGAGGTGATCCATCGTGCGCGGCCCGATGATCGCCGCGGTCACGGCGGGATGGCGGATCACAAACGCAAGCGCCAGCTCGATCAGACTGATGCCCGCTTGCTTGGCGAGCCGGCCGAGCGCGTCGGCGGCCTCCAGCTTGCGTTGGTTGGCCGGGATCGACATGTCATAGCGCGCAGGAATCATCTGCGCACGACGCGAGGTCGGGACCTCGACGTCCTTGCGATAGCGACCAGAGAGCCAGCCGCCCGCTAGTGGACTCCAAGGGATCACGCCCATGTGGTGGCGCCTACAGGTTGGCAGCACATCGTTCTCGATCTCGCGTACAAGCAGTGAATAGGGCGGCTGCTCGCAGACGAAACGCTCGCGACCGCGCTCGCGCGCCACCCACTGCGCCTCGACGATCCTGCTTGCCGGAAACGTCGAGGAGCCGATGTAGCGCACCTTGCCGGCACGTACGAGGTCGCTCAGGGCGCCAAGCGTCTCGTCGATGTCGGTGTCGAGCTCCGGACGGTGGATCTGGTACAGGTCGATCCAGTCTGTTTTCAAACGGCGCAGGCTGTTCTCGACCTCTCTGACGATCCAGCGACGCGAGTTGCCGAACTCGTTCGGGTCGTCTCCCATGGTGCCGTGCACCTTGGTGGCCAGCACCACATTCTCGCGCTTGCCACCTGCCAATGCCTTGCCGACGATTTCCTCTGACTCTCCCCGCGAGTAGACGTCGGCGGTATCGATGAAGTTGACCCCGGCATCGAGCGCCCGATCGATGATCTTGATGGAGTCCTCGTGGTCGGTGTTACCCCAAGCGCCA
>DASYNL010000036.1:0-27171 GCA_036008605.1 Solirubrobacteraceae bacterium
CGGGTTACCAGCCATCATATTTTCTTCGCTACCCAACCATTCCTGAGTCCACGTACCGTTCGATGTATTCCAGAACCACCAGTTCAGAATTCCATTGGTGCTCCTGTAGTAAACCTCCTGATCCCCATTAGACTGTTGAAGTACAGATGGTGTCGACAAAATCTTAGTTGTGAGTGTTTCGTCTTTACCGTAGCTAGTTCCCGCTACACTTGACGCGACAATACGATAGTGATAGCTCGTGCCTGACAACAATCCCGTTATAGTTACATTCTCCGCCAGTACGCCCGTACCGGACCCAGCATCTACAGGGGACGTTGATAATCCGTATTCAGTAGTCTGGCCATACTGAAAATAGTAATGGGTATCTAGTCCATTCGGGTTCAAGGTGCCATTCAACGTGGCCCGTTCTTACTGCACGTTTGATGCTTCGCTCGTGGACACACTAGGCGGAGGCTGTGTCGTAAAGCTTTGAGCACTACCGTAGCTAGTACCAGTAGCACTGGTCGCTACGATTCTATAATAATAAGTCGTGCCTGCTGCAAGATCACTGATAGTGGCACTCTCTGGCACACTGCTAGTGCCGGAGCCTGCACTGCCTTCACTAGTCGAAATGTCGTAGGGTATAGTTGTTCCATATTCAAAATGATATTTGGTGCTGAGACCATTCGGATCTACACTGCCATTCAGGGTAGCTTGAGGAGTCTGCACACCCGACGCCGGGCTGGTAGTGACAGCTGGCGGGCTGGGCACCCGTTCGTTTTCGTTTTCTGGCAAGGTCGCCGGCAAACATGAGCGGGGCACAAAGACCCAGTTTCCTTGGCCGTATATTTTTTCGCTTTCTTCTTTTATTGTGACCGCCGCATCACGTACCATAACGTACTGACCCGTACCGTCCGTACTATTATACTTGGTAGTATACCGCCACTTCAATGCTGGTATATTGGAGCCCGGCGTTTGCGAGGCATATGCTGGCTCCGTCCGAATCTTTTCTTGCTCAAGGTTACTTGAACTCCAAGGTCGATAGTTGGCGTACTCCGGACATGCCGCTGTATTCACGACAAAATAACCGTCTCCCCCTGCGCTATTATGTTTTGCTATGAAGTCTGATTCCGCGACTTCATATTTGCCGCTCGCGATTTCAGAACATGCTGTGGTGGGTTTGCTTTTTATGGCTTTTGGTTTGAACTTTTCATATTCGATCCAGCCACAACCTTGAAATGGCCCACCTACCCAGCCGCCAAGCGCATAATTGCCTTCCGGTTCGGAATCTGAATGAAGTCGCCGGACGACCGCTTCCAGGATCGCGCCTTTGGGACAATTACCAAGCGCCCAAGTAAATGCACCAGCGTCTATGCCGGAGTATTTCGCAGTGCATTCGAAATCTTCGTTTTCGGTACTGACCAATGGTTTTACTTCACCAGGAGTAGACGAACCAGGCCAGATCTCACGTAGTTCTCCCCTGGTATCGATGTCGGCGCTAGCAATCGTAGATGCACACATCGTAAGCACAAAACCCAGCAGGCATACTCTTACCAAGAGTCGCATATTGAACATGTTTGGTGCCTTTGACCAATCAGCCCGCCCCAATACACCATAAATTAAGCTCACCGTCATCTCCCTCATCGCATAAGTCAGATACGTATCTGACACCCCAACCTTCACAGGAATTCAGCTATGAGCCACCCTATAAGAGATGCTGTGGCGAATACAAGACGGCACACAAAAATTCCTAACCGACTGCTCATGTGTTTCATAGAGAGAATCGGTAATCGTCAAACGTATGTTGTGGGAACCGCCGTTCTGGCCATTGACTATCCACCCGCCGACCTCCAGCGATATCGCGGCTCATGCGCGAACTCCCGCCAGGGAGAGTCCCGTCAGGTCGTAGTCAACCCGACGGCCGGCTCCCCGCGAACTGCGCGGAAGTAGCCGTTGACCGTCGCGAACTCCCCGGGAGGACCCGGCGATAGGCCGAACTCCTCCTCGACCTCTAGCCCCGCCGCCTCGAGCATCCAACGCATCGCGAGCCTGCCCGGCACCCACCACCAGCTTGGGTCGTTGTAGTAGGAGCCCGGTATGAACCGCGAGTACTCCGACAGCTCGGGACTGGCAAGCATCATCGAGCCGAACAGAAGCACCCCGTCGTCGGCGAGCATTTCGTGCAGGCGCTGGAGCAGCACCATTGGATGCACCTCGTGATACAGCACACCGTGGCAGTGGACCAGGTCGAAGCGACCGTGCTGCTTGGGGTCAAGCTCCTGCCAGCGCATCCGGCACGGTCTGATCCCGCTGCGGTAGATGCTCTCCAGGAACTCCATCTGGCGGATGAAATCGAAGGGCTCACAGGCCATCACGTCGGCGGCGCCCAGCAGCTTGAACATGAAAGGGTCATAGCCCGCGTTGGAGCCTATGTCGAGCACCCGCTTGCCTACCACGTCTGGGACATGCGAGCGCAACCCCTGCCAGCGATGATCGATGCGCCAGGCGCCGCCGATCACCAGGTCGCCACCCAGCGCGAAGGGACCCTGAAGCCACGGCTCCAGCTCGCTCACTCGCTCCAGCAGGCGCGCGCGCTCCTCAGGAGCCAGCTCTGCCGGCAGGTCGGGTGAGAAGCGCGCCAAGTCGGCGTCTGACACGTCGAAGTCGGCCGTGCTGGCCGTGCCCAGCTGTGTCTCCACCTGATCGCGCAGCGAGTCCATCGCCTCGCTGCTATCGGTCCCATCGATGCTCACCCTCGTCTTACCTCCAGTCCGAAGCGCGACGCCCAGGGTACGGCAACTCGGTGCATCCCGGCGCCGGCCGGCAGCGGCGTGTCTATCAGCGCGTAGCCAAGGCTCACCGCGGGACCATAGCCCATGTCGGCTGCTTCGAGTTGGTGGAACGTGAGCAGCTGGTCTGCGGTGATGGGATGAACCGCCGAGAACAGCTCGCGCCGGCGCGGACCGTCCCCGTCATACAAGTAGCCGACCGGAGCATCCCCCCCGGCAATCGCGGGCCGGTTTGGGTCCCCTGCGCGCCGTGCGGAGCCGACCCCGATGGCAGCCGCTTCGGCGCCGCGTCTGAGCATCGCCCTGACTCGCCCCTGGACCCGCCCAAACCCGCGCCAGCCGGCCGGCGCGCCAACCCAGCGCACGAGCTGACGCACGGGCGGCGCGGACGCCTCGGGACGGTAGCGGTCGGTCACCAGGCAGCCCGAAGCGTCCAGCCACACCGCAATCGAACCGGCCTCCTCGGTCAAGTGCAGCGCTCCCAGCTCGCATACCGGTATCCCCTCAGGCCTCGCTTCGACCGCGATCGCCAGATAGGAATGGCGCCGTGCTTGAGAATCGAGATAGCGCAGCAGGCGCATCCGCCCGTGGCCGGGAAGACGGAAGTCAGGAGGTCGTACCGGCTCGTTGGGGTACCCCTCCATGTAGCCGACATGCTGGAGATCGGTCGCGATCGCTCGCAGCGGGTCTCGATCGGTGCAAAGGAGCGTGATGCTGCCGTCTGGCAGGACGGCGCGCTGCACAGAGTTGAGCAGCGGCAGCGGCGCCTGCTCGAGATGCCCGAGCTCTTCCATCTCGGCACTCCGTGGCGAGCCGCGCGGCACGATATGAGGAGCGCCGTTTGGATCCTGGATCAGGCGCGCGGTCCCGGGTGGGGAGAAGCGCTGGATTGCGCCCAGGTGAAATTCGAGTTGAAAGCCCGGTGGAGATTCGTTGCCCAACCCCAGCACTCGTCGCTCACCGCCAATCTCACGGTGGCGCGCCAGCAACCCGGTCTCCGGCGGTATCCAGGACTCGAGACCCAGCCAGCGTCTGACCGCGTTCCACGGCAGGGCGGGGATGGCGGGGTCCGCTTCACGGATCTTCTTGCGTTCGCTCGCTCGATGCACATCGAGATGGCCCTCGCCTCGATCTAGCTCGATCCAGCTGCGATCCGTGCCGACCAGCGACCGCGATGCACCGGGCGGCGCACCTCCGCGAGGCCCGGCTCCAGCGGGGCTGTGACGCCACTGCAGGTCGACCCCGTTGACGCTCATTGCCCTGACCAGCGACTCGACCTCGAGCCCCTCCTCCAACCTGAGCCTGGTTGGGAGCTTCTTCTGAGCGGCGACCTCCCACGACACGGCATGCGCCGGAGCGGTCACCTGGCCTGGCGCCAGCAACCTGTAGGGGAAGTGGCCATGCTCGCCGGCGTCGGTGAAAGCGATCGCCTCGAGCCCTGGCCTGACCAACATCGTCCGAAACAGCCGCTCGACGAAGCCGGCCTCGGCCAGCAGCTCGCCGATCTCATCGCCGGCCACGAGCACATAGCGCCCGCTGGCGATATCCAGGCTCTCGTGCAGGCGGGCGAGGGAATTTGAGCACAGACTGGGCGGGATCCGTCGCAGCGGCGTCCGTGTGGCGGACTCCGGCAGAGTGGGGCACTCGAGCACGACCTCGAAGTCGCGACACCCCTGCCGCTCGAGCGCTTCAAGCAACGCCTGGCCCCGCTCCTCGCTCAGATCGACGGGGGCTATAAGCACAATCGAGAGCGCGGGCGCCCAGTGTGCCTTGATGTCGACCGCGGGCGCCCAGTAGCGTCCATAGCGGGCGGCTGGATCGCCTACCCCGAACAGGTCCGGATGGCGTCCCGCGATCTCCTCGTGGAAGGAGTTGCGGGCATACTCGACGGCGTCCGAGCGCGTGAAGCCCTCCTTGCGGTAGAGCAGCGTCGGCTCGCGCGCCGACTCCCCGCAAACGTCGTGGGACGCGAGCGTCAAAGCGAAGTCCCAGTCCTCATGACCGAATACGACGTCCTCGGGGTAGGAGACGCCCGCGTCGAAGATAGCCCGATCGATCAATGAGCCCGTGTCGCAGAAGTTGCCCTGCATCAGCAGGAACCTGTTGTAGGAGGGCGGCTGAAAATAGTCGTCGCGGGTCCCGAAGTACTGGCAGTTGGGGTAGATGAACCCGACCTGCTCGCCAGCCGACTGCAACTGCTCAACCAGGCTCGATATCGCTCCGGGCATCAGCAGGTTGTCGGAGTCAACCGGCAGGATGTAGCGTCCGCGCGCGATGCCAATCGCACGGTTGCGGGCGGCGCTGGGACCGGAATTACGAGACTGGCGCAGCACCGTCACACGCTCGTGGGTCTCCCACTCCGCAAGTCGTGCGACAGTCGACTCCTGGGTGGAAGCGTCATCGACGATTATCACCTCCAGCTCGCGATAATCCTGTTCGAGGATCGAGCCGATGCAGTCGTTCAGGTAACGACCGTGGTTGAAGCAGGGAACGACCACCGACACCAGCGGCCGTCCGCGACTCGGGCGCTCTCCGCAGCGCAGCCGCACCGATGGACTCGTGCCCGTCGACGCAGACAAATCCGTGCTTTCCGCCGCGCTATCCTCCCGGCCCGTCGAGGCACGCTCGCGCGCCTCGACGCCTCTCAGCACACGCTCGTACAGCTGTGCATGGCCGTCGGCCATCTGCGCGAGCGTGAAGTCGCTGCACACGCGCTCGCGCCCCTCGCGCCCGAGCCGCATGAGCTCTTCACGATCGCTCATCAGCCGACACACAGCCTCGGAGTAGGCGACAGCATCGTCACGCGACTCGATCAGCACACCCGCGGTCTCCCCCATGAGCTCGCGGTTGCCGGCAAGCCCCGGAGCGACGATCGCTGTGCGCATCGCCATCGCCTCGTAGACCACGCATGGCACGCCCTCGAAGAGGCTGGTCATCAACACGAGATCGCAGCCCGCATACCAGGCAGGCATGTCTTTGGTCATCGGGTGAAAGGCGAAATGGCGCTCGAGACCCAACTCACGCACCCGCGCACGCACGTCTCCCTCCAGCTCGCCCTCACCGACCACGTGGACCACGGCGCGAGCGTCGGCCTCGATCACGCGCCGCATCACCTCGACCATCAGCAGCGGGTCCTTCTGGGCCGTCAAGCGGCCGGGGTAAAGAATGTGGAAGTCATCCGGCGAAAGCCCCTCGACCGGCCGCACGACATCTGGATTGAACAGCTGCTCGGAGTCCACGCCCAGCGGGATCACGCTGATCCGCTCTGGCGGGACGCCATAGCCTTCAACAGCCTCCGCGAGATCTTTACTGACGACTGAGAAGCCGTCGACGATATTGCCATAGCGGGTTGTCACAAGACGCACATAGCCCGACTTGTCTGGCTCCTCGACGTGCAACTGCACCACGACGCCAGGGGGAGATGGAAGCGAAGGCATGTCCGCGATCAGCTCAAAGCCAATGCGTGCGTTCATGGTGTGCACCAACCTGATCCCGCGCGTGTGGATCAAATCGAAGATGAAGCTCTGCATGTGCTGTCCGCCCAGGAACTCGGGGAGCGCCCATACCTCCTCGGCGTAGGGGTAGATCTCTCCAAGCCGCTCGTTTGCCGAAGGCTGGGTGGTGATCAGGCAGGGCGCGAAGCGCTCCCGATCTATCAAGCGGAACCAGTCGATCGTGGCCGAGTCGGTCCCACCGTAGCTGACCCACGGGGCCAGGTAGAGGATCGGTATGCGCCCGTCGGCGATAGCGGCGCTCACGTGCTGTTGTGGAGGACGAACATCGAGGAGCACTGTAACAATCGCCGCGGCATCCCCCCAAGCCGGAGTCACTGTTCACGACGGCCTTCGATGCGCACATTAGAGCTTGTCCACGTGCCCGCCGTGCCACCAGGCAAAACCGCTCACGGACCGAGCCCCTGCCAACCCAATCCGGCAAGCATGACATGATGCGACCGCATGAACCAGTCAACGGATAGCAGTGCACTTGCAACACCCGCGCGCACCGCACAAGCCTCGCGCGTGCCAGTCCCCATCGCTGCCGACCCAAATGCAAGCTCGCTGATCCGCGAGCTTGGCATCTTGGCGCTTCTGCTCACAGGACTTGGATGGCTAGTGTTTGGCTCGCATATCCGGCATGGCGGTTTCTACTACGACGACTGGTCCATCGCGTCACAAGGAGTGTTTCACTCACAAGGTATATTCAACCTATTTTTGCCGAGTTCGATCAATCCCGGTAATCGCCCTCTACTCCTTGCTTATCTTTCTATAGCGCACACTTTCCTAGGTCTACATCAGCATGCCTATATTATCGTCGCGGTTATAACCGCGACTGGGCTTTCGCTTGCCCTTTTCCTGGCATTGCGCACAATCGGATTGGAACGCCTTCACGCTGGAATAATCGCATCGCTGGTGTTGCTCTTTCCGTATGCAGACGCCACTCACTTGTGGTTCAATGCCACTAATTCGGATGTTTCAATCACACTCTACTTGCTGGGTGTGACCATGGCTTTGCGTGGACTTGACCATAGCGGACAACGTGCAGTCCTCTACCACATCCTCGCACTGGCGCTATTCGCCGCGAGCCTCCTGATCTACGAAAGCACAGCTACCGCGATAATAGCCACGGGTGCACTCTACTGGTGGCGCGCCGGATGGCGGGTCGCACTGCCTAAATGGGTAGCCGACATGACGGTCGTACTCATTATCCTGTTCGGATTCTCGCGCAACACCGGAATTCCACGTCTTCACGGTCTGTCTGCGATCACCTCACATGCCCGCACGATCTACGAACAGCTTCTGACCTTGTTCGCACATACGGTCTTCCCGCTGGACGCAAGCGAAGCGCTGATCCTTGTGTTTGTCGCACTGCTGCTCGTGGGCGCCCGCGAGCTTTCCTGGCACCTCGTCCGCGACGATCCGTCACGCCTGCGGCTGAGGCTCTGGATCTGGATCGTGCTGGCCGGCCTAGCGCTGACGGCGGTCGCGGGGACAATCTACGCACCAGCAGTGTCTTATTACTCCCCACTGCAACTCGGCATCGGTAATCGCGTAAATGCGCTGCCCGCTGTAGGGCTTGTGATCGCGGCCTATGGCGTGTACATGGTCATCGGCACTCTGGTGAGCTGTGGCGTCGCCTATGTAGGCGGGTCCAGAAGAATCGCCGACCAGCGATTGACGTGTGCGATAGCCGTCGCGCTCGCGTTGCTGACAGGTGTGCGCTTCGCGCACCTCACCCGCACAGACGCAAACTCATACGACCTCGCCTCGCGCTATCAGCTGCAGATGCTCGACGCGTTGAGCGCCAACCTCCCAAAGCCTGCTTCTGGCGAAACGATCTTCACCTTCGGAGCACCGGCATATACGGCACCCGGAGTGCCCGTGTTCGCGGCTTCGTGGGACCTCGATGGAGCAGTCCAGGTCAGATACGACGACCCCACCATAAATGCCTACCCGGTGATTCCCGGCAGCACTGTCACCTGCACCGCCAGCGGCGTCACCAACGTCATCCTCGCTGGGCCTGTCATCACGGCGCCTTACGGTCATGTGGCCCTGTTCGACCTTGCGACGGGCAAGTTGAGCCAACCAACCCGTCCAAGCCAATGCATAAGGGCACTCCCAGCATTCACGCCGGGGCCAACGACAGTGTTGCCGGCACCCTCAGTATGACGAGGTAAGGGAAAGCTATCGGCAAAGGAGCAGTCCGCAACTGCTTACCGAGCATCCCCGACTCGGCGGTCAATCATTCGGCACAAACCGCGTCTATAGGCGTCTCCCATTCGTTGGAATCCATCATCGAGGTGCGCTCGTCCCACGGGCGCGTCGCAACTGGCGCATAGGTCCGGCCGCTCTTGGCGAATTGCGAGACCGCGACCGCCGGGGGCGCGAGCCGTGCTTCTGGCCGAGCTACTGCTCCTCGGCGTCTGAGCGCTTGAACCGCAGATTCAGGCGGTCGGCCGGGTCTTCGTCCGCCCTAGGCGGGTCGAACCGGGCTCGGGTCAGGGCGCGGACCGTGCCCTCCTCGGGATACTCCACCAGCTCGGGCATCACCTTGTTGGACACCATCAGGTACCGCACCGGCTCGTCGGTTCGATTGGCCAGCGTGTGGGCGCCCCGGCGGCCCCGGGGGAAGGCGACGATGTCCCCGGGCACGAGCTCGGACTCGCCCTCGAGCGTCCTTAGCGTCGGCCGGCCGGAGATTACGATCGCCAACTCCTCCATTGCGTGGTGGATGTGCAGCGGGACGCCCTCGTGGCGCGGAGCCAGCTCGTACAATGTCCCGCCGAGCAGCTCGCCCCCCGCGGCCCTCACAACCGGCTCGGCGCGCAGGCCGGAGCTCTCCCTGCTGAAACTCTCAGCGAAGACATTCGGCCGCGTGCCGCTCACGACAGCGATCATAAGGCGCTGTGACGGGAGCTGCGAAAAGCCCTTCGACGGGCGACGTCCGCGGCGGCGTTTAGGTTGTCGCCGCCGGTGCGGTAGTGACGCATGACGTCCCCCCGGCAACAGTCGTCGCGGGTGTCCCGGCGCGAGTCGTCCGACGGCTGTAGTGCGCTAAGAATCCTCGTGGCGAGGCTTCGCGGGACGAGCTTTCGCCTCAGATCGCGCGACACCAAGGTTGCGGGTCAGGCTGCGCGATCCACATACTCGCGTAGCGCGGTGCGAGCCACCTCGCTGACCGAGCGGTGCTCCTTGCGAGCACACGCTCGCAAGGCCCTGTCGAGGTCTGGATCGACGCGCAACTGCACTCGTGGAGAGCTACCGCCATCGCCGAGGGCGGGACGCCCCATGCGGACCCGCTTGGCATTAGTCAGGTCGTAGCCGCGCTCCGCCTCTTCGGCCAGGGCATCAATGACCTTCTTGGTCAGCTTGGTTCCACTGCGGGTTCTCATAGTCGCCATCTCTTGGCCTCCTCGTACTGGTCTGTGTACTTCTTGCGTAGCGCCATCGCGTGAATCACGATCAGCTCGTCTTTCGAACCTTCGACGGCTATGACCTCGATTGCCTGGCCGTCGGGGTCGTCGCCGAGGCAAACGAGCCTCGCATCGAGCACATCGGCTTCCGATGTGGGAGCTTGCTCCTCAAAAGCGAGGCCGCAGTGGGCGATGACATATCGGATGCGCTCCTTGGATATGCGGTGCTTAGTTGCTGAGCGCGCAAAACCGCACACGCTTTTGGGATACATTAGCACTTCTGTCAGACATAAGTATCTCCAAACAAGGGCTGCTAGGACGATTCGACGGTCGATGATCCCCGGCGCTTGGGACGGTTCTCGGCGTGTGTGGCATGCGCCAACGATCCGGTCGAGCGCTCGCCCCTGTCGCGGTGGCCATAGAGGCAGCGGACGAGTTTGCCTCAGTCTTGGTGGCCAAGCGCGATGAGGCAGCCGAAAGTTCGTCGAGCCGTCACCCTCGACAACGATTAGATAGCGGTAAGTCTTGGCTTCTACGCGAGCTGCTGCTCAGGGAGTCAGCAGAACCTTGCCGATGTTGCGCCGCTCGGTGAGCATCGTTTGGGCGGCGCCGGCCTCCTGGAATGAGAACGTGCCGGCGATGACAGGGTCGATTGTGCCGTCGTCGAACATCTCCTGAAGCGGCTTGATCCATGGTTGGAGCGATCCGTGTTCGTTCCACAGCGTCAGCATGTTCAGTCCGATCACGGCCTTCGATTCACTGGTTTGCTTGATCATGTTGAAGCGCGGCATGCTCGCCACCGCCTTCAGAGCTGCGACGGGATTGCGTCTCTCTCCGGCGACGACAGCGGAGGCGCCGTAGGCGATGAGGCGGCCACCGCCACGCAACAGCGAGTAACTGCGTCTGAAGCTCCGCCCGCCGACCGCGTCGAGTATCACGTCGAACTTGGGCAGGTTCCGCTCCCAGCCGGCCTGGTTGTAGTCGATGGCATGGTCGACGCCGAGCTCGAGCACGCGGCTGTGCTTCCCGGAGGATGCGGCCCCATATACCTCAGCCCCGATGCGTTTGGCTATCTGCGTCGCCGCGATCCCAACCCCACCACCGGCCGAAAGTATCAGGACGCGTCCGTCGGGCTTGAGGTTGCCGTAATCGACGAGCCCGGCCCATGCCGTCGCGTAGTTGACCGGGATGGCTGCGCCCTGCTCGAAGCTGAATCTGTCGGGCAGAGCAAAGGCGCAGTTATCCGGAACGGTGACCTGCGAGGCGTAGCCCCCGAATTTGGTGCTCGCCACGACCCGCTGACCGATCGAGAAGGCCTCGACTCCGGCGCCGACCTCGCTGACGGTGCCAGCGACCTCGTAGCCGACCACGCATGGCGCCTTGGGCGCATCGGGATAGAGCCCTAGGCGTGCCATCACGTCGGCGAAGTTGACGCCGGAAGCGGACACGTCGACGCGAATCTCCCCTGGCGAGATGGAAGGGTCTGGCTGCTCCTCGACCCTGAGGACGCCGGGGCCGCCGTGCTTGCTTATGACGACCGCTCTCATCGCCTTGACCGGTCCTGCTTGGCGCCCGTTCGAGCAGTGCTCATCGCATGGCCTTTCGTGTTGAGGGCTCTCGACCATATATGGCGTTGACAAGCACTGTCAAAGGATGAAGCTTGCGCATAGAGTCGGCGGCCCGGTGGGGCGGAGACCAATAGTAGGATCGGCAGCCGTGCCGTTCACGCTCAGGAACCTCAAGTGGGATCTGGAGGATCTCGGGTCCAACTTCGACGGCGCGCCGGACCTCGAGTTTCGCCACGCAAGCAAGGCGCTCGAGCTCGAGCAGTGCGGGCTTTGCTATCAGCGCATCCCGCCCGACTATCGCTTCCCATACGGCCACACGCACAAGGAGCAGGAGGAGATCTATGTGGTCGTGCGCGGGAGCGGGCGGATGAAGCTCGACGAGGAGATCGTCGAAGTCAAGGAGTGGGACGTGGTTCGCGTCCCACCCGGCACGTGGCGAGGCTACGAGGGCGGGCCGGAGGGCCTTGAGATCATCGTCTTCGGCGCGCCCAACCTCGGCGAGAATCCGCGCGAGGACGTGGAGGGTCAGCGCGATTGGTGGACTGATTAGCTAGCGCCGGTGGCAGCTCCGAAGATCAGCGCGTGTAGCTCAAGGACATCTCCAGTGCGAGATAGCCCGGCTCGATCTCCTCGGGCTGACCCTCTGCCATCCCGCTTATCGCCGCGAAGCGTCGAGATCGTGATCCGCAAGGCTCTGCAGCGCCTCACCGTGCTGGGCCACCAGCCGCGCTCCGACTTGCCGAATGCGCCTGCTCGCGGAGCAGCACCTATTGCAAGCGCGCAATGGATCGGCCTCGAGGCCTATCGTCTGGAGCCGGCGGTCCCACCGATACCCTTCCCCCATGCCACAACTGCCAAGCCACAGCACCCCGCCGATCGTCGCCCGCTCGATCAGCAAGACCTTTCGCGTCCCCGAGGAGCGCACGCACACGCTCAAGGAGACGGCGCTGCACCCGCTGCGCCGCTCCAGCCATCAATCGTTCTCGGCGTTGAGCGACATCTCCTTCGAGGTCAACCACGGCGAATTCTTCGGCATCGCCGGGCGCAACGGCAGCGGCAAGAGCACGCTGCTGAAGTGCCTGGCTGGCATATATGGCGTTGACAAGGGCCAGATCTGGATGGACGGCCGCCTCTCGACCTTTATCGAGCTCGGTGTCGGCTTCAACCAGGACCTGGCCGCGCGCGACAACGTGATCCTCAACGGCATCATGATGGGTCTAACCCCCCGCGAGGCACGGCGGCGCGTGGACGAGGTGATCGACTTCGCCGAACTGCGCGAGTTCGAGGAGCTCAAGCTCAAGAACTACTCCTCCGGCATGCACGTCAGGCTCGCCTTCTCGGTGGCGATCCAGGTGGATGCCGACATCTTGCTTGTTGACGAGGTGCTCGCCGTGGGCGACGCCGCCTTCCAGCAGAAGTGCTTCGACGTCTTCTACCGCATGCGCGACGAGAACCGCACAATCGTGTTCGTAACCCACGACATGGGCTCGCTCAACCGCTTCTGCCACCGCGCGCTCCTGCTGGAGCGCGGCGAGACCGTTCACCTCGGCGAGCCCCACGAGGTTGCCGATCGTTATCTGGAGATCAACTTCGGGCGCGAGGCCGAGGCCAGCGGCGGCGTGGCTGACGGTCGCGGCGGCGATGGCGACGCGCGCGTGCTGGAGGCGTGGATCGAGGACGAGCACGGCGAGCGCCCCGCCTCGCTGCCCCAGGCCCAGCGGATCGTGCTGAAGGCGCTCGTGCGCTTCGAGGTCGAGGTCGAGGACCCCGTCGCCAGCTTGTACGTGCTGAACGAAGACCACCTCGCGATCGTCGTGGCCACAAGCTCGAAGTTGGGCGAGCGCAGCGGGAACTTCCGCGCGGGCGAAGAGGTGCTCTGCTCGTTTGCCTTCGAGAACGTGCTCGCACCCGGACGCTACAACCCTCTGTTCACGCTCGCCCACCGTGGCACCGGCATGGACCTGATCGACCGCTACGAGGGCGCCTTCTCCTTTGTCGTCACCGGTCCCGAAGCGCTGGGTGGCGCCGTCGATCTGCCCGTGCAGGTGGCGATGAGCCGCACCGCGGCCGGCTCCACCAAGGAGATCGTGCTGTGAGCGCCACTTGCGAAGCTTCGACACACCCGGTTCGTCCTGGACGCACGACGACAACCCCGAGCGCCGTTGAGATAGCCCAACGCACGGAGCTTGCGCGATGAGCACCGAGACCTTGATCCCCCCCGACGCGACAGGCGTCGATCCGCCCCCCTACGAGGGACTCGGGCGCCCGATCAGGGGTCCGCGCGCGCTCAACGACGACTGGCGGCGCTTCTGGCACCTCACCTACAACATCGCGCGCAACGAATTCAAGCTGAAGTTCTTCGGCTCGGTGCTCGGCTACGTATGGCAGGTGATGCGCCCGCTCCTGCTGTTCGGCGTGCTGTACGTATTCTTCGTGCTGATCACCCACGTCGGACAGGGAGGCCACCCAAGCGAAGCCTTCTACGGCGTGCAGCTGCTCGGCTCGATCGTGCTGTTCACGTTCTTCGGCGAAGCGACCGGCGGCGCGGTGCGCAGCGTCTTCGATCGCGAGAACCTCGTGCGCAAGATCCAGTTCCCGCGCCTGGTCATCCCGCTTGCGATCGTGCTGCTGTCCTTCTTCAACCTGCTGCTCAACCTCGTCGTCGTGCTGCTGTTCGCGCTGATCTCCGGCGTTACGCCGATGCTCAGCTGGCTGGAGCTGCCGCTGATCCTCTCGCTCTTGGTGGTCTTCTCAACCGGCTTGGCGATGCTGCTCTCGGCGCTGTTCGTGCGCTTCCGCGACATCTCGCCGATCTGGGAAGTCGTCAGCCAGATCATCTTCTACGGCTCGCCGGTGATCATCCCGCTGGCCAAGGTGCGCGAAACGCTGCTCTACCCCAAACCCCCGGCGCAGGCGGACACCCTCGACCACATCCTCTACCACATCTACATGCTCAACCCGCTCGTCACCGTCTTCCAGCAGTTCCGCCACGCGATGGTCACCCACGCCACGATCAGCGCCGGCGAAGCGCTCGGCAGCTGGGCCGGTTTGCTGGAGCCGATCGGGGTCGCCGCCGCGACCTTCGCGCTCGGCTTCTGGGTGTTCAACCGCTCCGCGCCGTTCGTCGCCGAGAACCTTTAGGACGAGGCGACGGGCGCGGCGGGCTCTGTCGATTGCTCCGTCCCGGGCGCAGGATCGGGACTTGAGCTGGCCCGGCGCAGCGCCTCGGCGGCCTGTTCAGGAGTACGTGGCACTTTGCCCGCGGCGCGACCTGCGCGACGATCGCGGCGCAGGCGAATGACGGCACCCAAAGTTCTCGGTAGCCGCCGCAGCGGCCCGACAGGCTCGTGCGTGCCGACATAGCGCACCGGCTTGGTCGCGATCATGTTCATCTGAACTTTTCCCTGAGCGTGGTTCAGCCACGCCAGGTATGCCCGGCGTGACACACCGACTTTGCGTGCCTTGCGAACGGCCCTGCGGGTAAGCAGACCACGCAAGCGTCCTTTTACGTTGACAGTCACATCCGTGCCCGTATCGCCGAAGAACGGGCGATAGTGAGGCTCGGTGACCTCTGTCATGAAGCCAGCGCGCGTCGCCTCCCAACGGTAGCGCCAGGCCCAGTGGGCATGCTCGTAACCTTCGTATTGCTCGACCCCCTCGACGTGGACACCGTTGGGATCGCTCAGCGTCTTGAGCGTCTCGTTGATCATTAGCAGCCTGCCTCCAGGACGCAGCACACGGAAGATCTCCTGGAAGGTGCGGCGCAGGCTTTGCAGGTCGTTGTGATGCAGCACCTCACAGCAGTACACGTAGTCGACGCTGCTCGATGACAGCGGGATCGCATCCATCGAGCCCAGCAGCCGCTCGAAGAAGACATGTCCATCATCGATGAAGTACTCGGCGGTGTGCAGCCCCTGTAGCTCCGCCGTGGCGATATCGAGCGCGATCGCTCGCAAGCCGCGCTCAGCAAAGCGATTAGCCGCCCAGCAGGTGTTCGAACCCACGTCGAGGATGCTCTGTCCCGGCCTAAACGGAATCGTCGTCAGCAGCTGATGCATCGAGCGCGCTTGCACATACCAGTAGCCGTGCTCCACATCGGGCAGCTTGCGCACCATCTCCCGGTCCCAGCCCTCCAAGCGCATCTGCTCGGCAAAGCGTCCCAGGCCAGCGGCCTCAGCGACGATGTGTGCGGCCGGTTCGTGCAGCAGCTCGCCCACGCCCCTATGCACAACGAACTCTGCCCCACATGCTTTGCAGCGCAGCGTCCCCTCGCGTGCCTCCTGGGCATCGCTCTCTTGCACATCTAGCTCGAGCGCATGGTCACACAGGCATGCGGGGCAGCGCAGCTCGTGGGCAAACTCAAGCTTCACGGAGGCTCCTCATTCTCACGACGGTCATGGTCCCAGCGCTCCAATCGGGATGACCATGATCCCGTCTTCGCGACGGTAGCCGTAGCCCGTTCCTACGATCACACCAAGCGCAGCGGGACTGCCGCACCTTTGCGTATCGATTTGTTTGGAGAACCTCTGCAGGTTGGCCGCGGCCGTATCGATCTGTGCCACTCCCAGCTTGATCTCAAATGCCGCCCAGCGCCCGTCCGCGACCTCGACGATCGCGTCCACCTCCAAGCCGTGACTGTCTCGGTACTGGAGCACACGCGCGTCTGCCGCCTGAGCGTAGACGCGCAGATCGCGTATGACAAGCGACTCGAACAGAAACCCGAACAGCCTTATATCGTGGAGTATCCGCTCAGGCGTCGCGCGCAACGCGGCTACCGCCAAGGAGGGGTCGACGAAATGCCGCTTGGCTGCACTGCGCAAGGCGTAGCTGGACCTCAGATGCGGCGCCCAGGCCGGCTGATCCTCCACGATCATCAACCGCTCAAGTGCATCGAGATAAGCGCGTACCGTATCGTCCTTCAGGGGTCCCTCAACGCCCCCGGTGTCAAGTGCAAGCGTCGCAGTTGCCGCATAGGTACTGACGTTACGCGCGAGGCTGCGCAGCAGCTGACCCACCTTTGCGGGGTCGCGGCGCCTGTCCTCGATACGACTCACGTCGACACGTCGGATCTCCTCGAGATAGTCCCGCACAGCGTGCAGTGCCTGGGCGACGCCGAGACCGCGAAAGCCGGGCCAGCCGCCGACCGCGATCTCACGGGCTAGATCCGCGATCGCCAAGCCAGAATCGGGGCTGCGCGCGGGCTCACCCGCCAGTAGACGAGCAAGTGATATTTCACCGCCGCTCGTGCTCATCTCGAACGAGCTCATCGGCCGCATCCGCAGACGGGTGATGCGACCCGCCCCAGTGTGCCGTGTTATGTCGTCGGCCGGAACGGCCGATCCGGCCAAGATGAACTGACCGGCCTTCTGACGATCATCGATGGCGCGGCGAACATGGTTCCAAATCGCGGGCTCCAACTGCCACTCGTCGATCAGACGCGGCGTGGCACCGTCGAGTACGAGCGCGGGATCTAGCGCAGCCGCTTCGCGAGCGTTGACATCGATGTCCAGCAGGACTTCGCTCGCCGCGATCTGCCTTGCGGTAGCGGTCTTCCCGCAAGCCTTCGGACCCTCGATCGCCACTGCACCGGTAGCTGTCAAGCTGCCCTGCAGCTCCTGGTCAACGATCCTGGGTTGGTATGTAGCGGACATCTCAATGGGCCATCTAATTACAGAGGGCAAATTATATACTTCTCAGCGGGCAAAATATAAAGCTTTCAGCGGGGAAAATATTGAGCTAACAGCGGGCTAAATATAAAGCTTTCAGCGGGGGAAATATAAAACTTCTCAGCAGAAGCTCAGGACTGTCCAGGGACGACTTCGGTCGAGATCACTGTCTCGCGCGGACGCGCGACCTCTTCCAGGAACGCCTCCAGCGCATCGATGCGCCGCTCCCACGCGTACTCCGCGGCCGTCTCGATCCCAGCGTCTCCCACGCACACACGCAACTCAGCGTCGCCGAGCAACCGCGCAAGCGCCGCGCTGACCGCCTCGCGACTGGCCTCTGGCATCAGACAGTTCTCACCGTCGGTGCAGAAGTCGCGGTTGCCGTGCGCGTCGGTGCAGACGACCGCCCCGCCCGTCGCCATCGACTCGAGCGCCGGCAGGCAGAACCCCTCGTGCGTCGATGTCTGGATGAAGACGGTCGCCTGGCTGAACAGCTCGCCGACCTCTTCGTCGCTTGGCGACTGGATGTAGCGCATCCCCTCATCCGTAGCCAGCTCCGGCTCGATCCCGAACATGCACAGCTCCGGGCGCGGCTCTGGCAAAGCGCGCCAAGCATCGACCGTCAGCGGTAGGTTCTTCAAGGGATTAGTACGTCCCAGCGCCAGCACCATGTCATCGCGACGCTCGACCTCCGGACGAGGGCGGAAGGTGTCGAGGTCGATCCCGGGCGGGATCAGCTCGGCTTTGAGTCCCAGCTCTTCCAGCCGCTCACGGTTCCAGCCGGAGATCGTCATGTAATGAAACTCGGGCCTATAGGAGTCGAGCACGGCGTGGCGCACAGCCTCGTCGTCGGGGTAGTAGCTCGTCTCGATGTCCTGCACGAAATACACGGGAATGCCGCGCAGAACGCTCGCATACCAAACCGGCGTCGCCGTGTTCCACCAGGTGGCGACCTTGATCGCGTCCACCTGCGCCAGCTCCTCGACAAGTTCGTCGTAGAACTCGAAGCTGTGCACCGGCGCGTGCAAATCGAACCAGTCCGGCGCTTCGCCGAGCGTGTACAGCGCCACCTCGTGCCCGCGCTCGGCGAGCCGGTTGAGGTGCTCGAAGATGTCGCGGTGCCCGCCGCCGACGCCGGTCCCCTCGGTCACGTACACGACCCGCAGCTTGCCGCTTGCGCCACGCACCTCGCGCGCGTCGAAGAACTCGCCCCAGCGCTCCCAGAAGACGCGTTGTGACTCGCGCTCGCGCTCGCCTACATCGGTCCCGCGCGTCTGGGACTCATAGTGGTAGAGGCAAGCGCCCGGGAAGTACATGACGCGCATGCCGGCCTGCCAGGCGCGCAGGCACCAGTCGACGTCCTCATAGGCCATCGGGTAGCGCTCGTCGAGCAGCCCGATCCGCTCGATCGCTGCGCGGCGCACGTACATACAGGCGCCGGTCACGGCAAGCACGGCTCCTCCGATCGCGGCAGGCCCCCAGTCGGCCGGCTTGAAGCGGTAACGATGGTCGAACCACTCGGGCGCGCCAAGGTTGCGAGCGGTGCCGGCGAACTGGATGCGCCCGTCCGGATACAACAGCCGCCCCCCCACGATCGCCACGTCGTCCTCTTGGGAGGCGGCGAACTGCAAGCAGGCAAGCCAGCCGGGCCGGGCCTCCATGTCAGAGTTGAGCACAACCACGTCAAGCGCTCGATCGGCAGCCCGCAGACCGCGGTTCACGTTCGCGGCAAAGCCGCTGTTGGACTGCCCCTCGACGACCTCGATGCCCTCGATCGCGTGCAACGCCGCCAGATGCTCGGCCCCGCTCGCATCGTCGGCCACGATCACGCGCGCCAACTCGGCAGGCACGGTGCTGTGGATGCTCGCCACCAGCCTCGCCACGTGCTCGGCGTCGCGATAGCTGGGGATCACGATGCAAACCGGGCGCCCGTGCTCGCGATACCAGGCCAGCGCACGGCGGTAGCTGTCCTCGCCGGTGCGCGAGCGCAGATTGAGACGATGGCGCAGCGGCGTGAAGCGCAAGGGAAAGGTGACGATGCGAAACAAGAGCGTGCGCCAGCCGAGGTAGCGATAGGTCAGATAGATGCGCCTGCGCAGCCCGGCCAGCGGCCCTTTGAATTCGCCCTCGAGCGCGTCGGCGGCGATCTGCTGGGAGCGAGCGATCGGGGGGTGTGGTTGCTTGGGTTCGTGGTCGGTCATCTGCGGTTGTCCTGTCGATCGAGATCGAGCGCCACAAAGCTAGCGCGCCCCTCCAGCGAGAGCCGCCGCCGCGCCCATGCTGGCAGCACCTCGGCACGCGAGCCAAGCAGCGCGCCAGCCAAACGCAGCACATGCTGACGGCTCACCGCCGCAAGCGTCGCTCGCCGGCGCTTCGGCGGGATGCCGGCCGCGCACAGCTCGCGCCGTGTCGCACCAAGCTCGCCGCGCAAGCCAAGCAGCAAGCGCCGCGGCGAGGCCGGCTCGCGCCAGCCGTACACCTCGCGCAACCCACGCCACTCGTCAAATGAGCGGCGCAACTGCTGCATGGCGCTGTATTCGTGAGAGTGCAGCACAGCCGCCTCGGGCACAAACGCCTTCCCATAGCCGGCGCGCAGCATGTCGATCGCCAGCATCCGATCCTCGGCGTAGGGAACCTCGCGAAAAGGCACGCGCTCCCAGGCGCCGCGCGCGATGCAAGCGTTGGCGTCGGTGAAGAAGCCGCGGCGGCCGATCAGCTCGGCGACGGGCAGCGCTCGCTCGGAGTCGAGCAATCGCTCGACCCTGGGAGTGCCATCGGGTGAGAGCGAGCCAAACCAACGCTCCAGCTCGATCCGCACAGCGGCCGACGCGTCCGCACGCGGACGGTAGGACCCGTAGACGATGCCGACATCCCGTTCCAGCTCGAAGCCGCCAAGCAGCCGCTCGAGCCAGCGTTCGTCCGCCGGCTCGGCGTCCTGGGTGAGCAGCGCAACGCGCTCCCCGTGCGCCTCGCTCATCAGCAGGTTGCGAGTGCCGCCATGGCTGAAGCGAGCCGACGCGATCTCGAGCACACGCGCGCCATGCGAGCGCGCCAGCGCCACGGAGCCGTCGCGCGAGCCGGAATCGCACACGAGCAGCTCGTGCTCGACGCTCTGGCGTGCCAGCGCCGCAAGCGTCCCGGCGAGCAGCGCTCCGCCATCGCGCACCGGGATCGCGACGGTGACGCTCGCCGTCAAAGCCACACCCCTCCTCCACGCATCGCGATTGCGAGGACTAGCACGGCCTCACCACCGGCAGCGGAATCGTCCCTTCGACACTCACGGCCGCACGACCTCAACCCAGTCGGCTTCCCGGCCACACAAAGAACGCCAGCGAGACAGGGGCAGCGTGCGCATACGCTCTGGCGTCGCGCTCTGCAGCTCCACCGCACCCAGCGTCCCAGGCCACCATTCCCCCGGCCCAAAGTGCCTGTGCCCAGCGACCATCACGACGCGCGAGGGATACCTGCCAGGACGCAGGTGCAAAGTCGCAGCTTGCAACCACTGCCCGGGTGTGTTGGCGCCCGACACCGACCCGACCGTGTGCCCATCGATCTGCACCTGCACCGGGCGCGGAAAGTCGCCTTGCACCCACACCCGATAGGTGCCTTCGTGCTTGACCTCGAGCACGCCTTCAGCATGACCACCTGTGCGCGTTTCCACCACCCCGGGCAGATCGGGGTCTGGGGTCCAGCCGCCCGAGCGCTCGAGATCGGACAGCGCCTCGAACCAGCTGACTTCCGGCGCCGTCGCGACAACGAGCTCAGAGCCGCGGGGCGCCTTCGCCACGATCGGCCCAAGCGCACTGCACCGGACCTGGAGCGAGGAGCTGAACTGCTGCTGCAGCGGCAGGTGTTCGAGCACCTGTGGCGTCCGCATACGTTCCCAGCCGAGGTAGTAGGCGTTCTGGTAGACCAGCTTGTAGTTGGCCGGTGGGCGGCTGGCCGAGGGCGAGCGGCGCGTGACGATGATCGGGTAGCCCTCCACGAACGACAGCAACTCTTCGTCGAGGTCGAAGTAGTGCCCATAGAATTCCGTCGGCGCACGCAGCTGTACCTGCTGCGGCGTCAGCGCCTCGAAGGGCACGCTGATCTTGGCGGCCCGCGCGAAGTACTTGGCGTACTCCTGGAACTCGTTCCAAAGCACCAGCCCTCTGCCGGCAAAGTGATCGCCGGTCTGGCTGATCGCTTCCATCTGCGCCGTCGGCGCCACGCGGTCGTGGCTATAGGCAAGCACGTCCGAGGCGAGAATCGCAAGCGAAACCCCGCAGGCTGCCAGCAGGCCGACCAACCCGGCGCGACGACCGCCTGCACCCGGCAGAGTACGCAAGCCAAGCAGGCCAGCCATGCCGGCGAGCACCACCAGCGGACTGCACATCGCTAGTAGCTTGCCCTGTGCGTAGGGACTCGCACGCGGAAACACGACCAGCAGCACGAGCCCCACCATCCCGATCGCGACCAGCACGGCCACCTGACGGCGCCTCAGCGCCCAGACGATGCAAGGAACGATCGCGAGCAACACCACGACGCTCACAAGCGCCGTCAACAGCTCGGCGCGATGCGAAGCGACCGCAAGCCGGTATTCGCCTGCCAGCCACACGCCACTGAGTTGACTCAACGGCAGCACGCGCAACAGCTGCCCGAACTGGGTCGCCCCCACCCCGGTCGTCCCCTGCCCAGAGCTCGCGACAGCGAAGAACGTCTTGAACGACACCAGCGAAGGGATCGACAGCAAAGCAGCCAAGCCCAGTCCCACCACCAGCGGCCCGCTCCAGCCAAGGCGTGGACGCAGACGACGCGCGAACATCGATCCCAACCCCAAAAACAGCAGTAGCGCACCCAGAAACGGGACCGCCACAGCGTCGTAGGTGGCCATCGCCGCGGCCGCCACGACGGCCAGCATGACCGCACCGACATAGGGCCGCCCGAGCTTGATCGCCTCGCGTCCGACCGCCACGCCAGCGCACAGCGTCGCCAACAGGCCGATCTCCTTGACAGCCCCTTGTAGCGCGTACTGGTAGGTGAGGTTGGCCGCCAGCGCCGCCGCCCCCGCAAGCGCCGCCCTGCGAGCATCGAGCAGTCCTTGCGTCGCGCTCGCAAGCGCAACGGCAGCGAGTCCCGCCATGCTGGCTATGAACCCCTGGTAGAGCACCGCAACGTCGGTGTCTGTCAGTCCGCTGAGCGTGCCCAGCAGCGACTGCGTGCCAAGCGGATAGCCGCTGTTCAGATACGACATCAAGAACTGCTGCTCGCTCGTCAGCGGAATCTTGCCGAGCGTCAGCCCGTAGCCCTTGATGTGGCTTGCAAGCAGCATCTCAAAGGCCGAGTCGTTGACGAAGTCATAGCCCGACCAGGTCCAGTGCCCGTAGGCGAGCACGGGCAGCATGTAGAGCAGATAGATGCCAAGCCCGGCCGCGCCCGCCCAGCCGGGATTCAGGCGCGCACGCAGGCCCTCCTTGGCGAGCACGAGCCCAGCCAGGCCGACGCCTACGAGCAGCACGATCGCAAGCGCATCGCCCGCTCCGGCTGCATAGCCGGGATAGATCAGCGCCAGCGCCACGCACAGCCCAAGCGGCAGCAGCAGCGCGTTGCTCACGCGGATGCGCAGCAAGCGCTCAAGCGCCAACCCACAGCCCAGGCACACTAGCCACACGACCACGGGCGCTCCAACGACGGCCATCAGGTCGTTACGCACGTTTAGTAGTGAGCCCGCCTAGGAGCCGCGACGCAACCCGAGAATGCTCAACAAAAACGATGAGAAGAAGATCTGAATGCCGACGATGATCAGCGTCGCCGCCACGACCGCCATGTGTTCGTCGGCAAGCGTGCCGAGCCCGTGTGAGATCCACGTGCCCACGATGATGCCACCGAGGATCAACCCCAAGAGCAAGACCAGGCCGCCAAGCGCCAGCCCATGCTCGAGCCTGAAGCGCGCGCGCATCTTGTCGAACCAGGGATCGCGCTCGCCCAGGTAGTACGTGCCATAGGCGTGCGCACACAACCCAAGCGCGAGCACCTGCGTGCCGACCACCATCAGCAGGGCTCCCCCGATCAGCGCGTGGATGCCCCAGGAACGCCCAAAAAAATCCAACCCCCCACCGACGAGCGCCACGATCAAGGTGCCGACGCCTGCCAGCGCAGTGCCGGGCACGATGAACAGGTGCGTGGGCGAGTGCACCAGCAAGAAGCGCAGATGGCGCCAGCCATCGCTGAAGCTCGACAGCTTCGACTCGCCGCCGCGGGGGTGGTATTCGATCGGGAACTCCGCGATCTTCAGTTTCTCCTTGGAGGCCCTGATCACCATCTCCGAGGCGAACTCCATGCCGGTGGTGCGCAGATCCAGCCGCGGCAGCACGTCGGTGCGCAGCGCGCGCATGCCGCAGTGCGCGTCCTTGACACCAGTGCGGAAGAACAGGTTGAGCAGACCCGTGAGGATCGGGTTGCCGATGTAGCGGTGCAACCAAGGCATCGCTCCCGGCTGGATGTTGTCCATGCGGTCGCCCATCACGAGCTCCGCCCCCTCGTCGAGCTCGGCCACGAAGCGAGGGATCTCGTTGAAGTCGTAGGTCAAGTCGGCGTCGGCCATCACGATGTAGCGCCCGCGAGCGGCGGCGAAGCCGGCCAGGTAGGCGCTGCCATAGCCACGGCGCGGTTCTGAGACCACGCGCGCCCCGGCGGCTGTGGCAAGCGCGGCCGAGTCGTCTTCGGAGGCGTTGTCGACGACCAGCACTTCGCCGTCGATGCGGTTGCGCTCCAGCACTTCGAGCGCCGTGCGCACGCACTCCTCGATGTTCTCCTCCTCGTTCAGGCAGGGAATCACAACCGACACGAGCGTCGATCTGTTTTCCTCGGCGGCCTCGACGAGCGAGGCCCTGCTCTTCTGTGCGGTGCTCATGGTCTAGTTCGTCCAGCGCCCACTCGTTTGCAAGCTCGGCTGTCCCGGAGATAACTCTCGGAGAGCCGAAAAGCAGCGCACCGAGATCTCAAAACGGCGCGCTTTTCGCTCCCAGATCCTACCGGACACTGCGGAGGCGCCATAACCGCCGCGCTCGCCGACGATGCCCGGCGGTTATCCTGGCGGCGCCCAATGCGCATCTGCCTGATCTACGACTGCCTGTTCCCGTACACGGTAGGCGGAGCCGAGCGCTGGTACCGCAACCTGGCCGAGCGCTTGGTCGCCGAGGGCCACGAAGTGACATATCTCACGCTGCGCCAGTGGCCGCGTGGCGAGCGTTTGGACATCGACCCGCGCATCCGCGTCGTCGTCGCAGGCCCGCGCATGGCGCTATACACGGGTCCGCGCCGGCGCATCCTGCCGCCACTAGTGTTCGGCGCCGGCGTGCTCTGGCACCTGCTGCGCCACGGCCGCGACTACGACGTCGTGCATACCTGCGCTTTCCCGTACTTCTCGCTGCTAGCAGCGGCGCTGGCAAGGCCTCTGGCCCGCTACGGCCTCATCGTCGACTGGTTCGAGGTGTGGTCTCGCCAGTATTGGCGAGGCTATCTAGGCGGCATCGGCGGCCGTATCGGCGAGCTCGTGCAGTGGTCCTGCGCACGGGTCCCACAGCGCGCTTTCTGTTTCTCACTGCTGCATGCCAAGCGCCTGCGCGAGCTGGGCTTGCGCGGTCAGGTCACGGTGCTGCGGGGCCTGTATGGGGGTAGCAAAAAAGCGGCATGCCCCCCGCGCGCGCGGGGGGCATCGTCATTTGCGCAAGGCCCAAGCGAGACCGCCACCGCTTTAGGCCCAAGCGAGACCGCCCCCCTAGACCCAACGGAGACAGCCCCCCCTCTGAATGCAAGCGAGGCAAAGCCTTTCGTGCTGTTCGCCGGACGCCTGATCCCCGAGAAGCGGGTCACAGTCGGCGTGGCGGCCGTGGCGCGAGCCGCCCAGCGAATCGAGGGCTTGCGCGGCGTCTTCTATGGCGACGGCCCAGAGCGCGACGCGCTGGACGCCGCGATCGCCGAACACGACGCCGGCGACTTCATCTCCGCGCCCGGCTTCGCCGAGGGCGAGCAGGTGGACGCCGACATGGCCAGCGCCCTGTGCGTCCTGTTGCCCTCCGAGCGCGAGGGCTACGGCATGGTCGTGGTCGAGGCCTCAGCCCACGCAACCCCAGCGGTCGTGGTCGCCGCGCCCGACAACGCCGCCGTCGAGCTGGTGCAGGAGGGTGTCAACGGCGTAATCGCCTCGAGCGCAGACCCCGAAGCGATCGCCGAGGCGATCGTGCGCGTGCACGAGGCGGGCATGGCGATGCGCGAGAGCACGGCTCACTGGTTCGCAGATAATGCGGACGCGCTATCTCTAGAGAGCTCGCTGCGCGTGGTGCTAAACAGCTACGCGCCCAGCATCCACCCATAGCCGTGCAGCGTCAGCCCTTGCGAGTCGCGCTCGACGACAGCTACGCGCCCAGCGCCCGCCCGTAGCTCTCGAGCGTCAGCCGCGCCGTGCGCTCCCAGGTGAACTCGCGCGCCCGCTCCAGGCCGCGCGCGCGCAGACGCTCGACCTCCGCACGGTCCCGATCGCTCTCGGAGAGCAGGCGCTCCAGCGCCGAGGCGATCGCGCGCTCGTCGTGGGGATCGAACAGCAGCGCCGCCTCGCCCGCGACCTCCGGCAGCGAGGAGGCGTTCGAGCAGGCGACCGGCACGCCGCGAGCCATCGCCTCCAGCACCGGCAGGCCAAAGCCCTCGTACAGCGACGGATAGACGAACGCCTGCGCCACCTGCCAAAGCCCCTCGAACTCCTCGCCGCTTAGCCAGTCCAAGAAGCGGACGTCTTGCTCCACCCCAGACGTGCGCGCCTTTTCGCGTAGCACCGCCTCGTGCTCGGTCGGGTAGCCCGGCAACACCAGCAGGGGGCGGCGCTCGGCTGGAATCAGGGCAAGCGCGCCGATCAGCGTGAGCAGGTTCTTGTGCGGGCGCTTGGCCGACAGGCTCAAAGCGATCGGCCGCTCGCCCAAGCGCAGGCGCTCGCGCAGCTCGCGCTCGGGCAACGGCTGGCTGCGTGCCACTGTGCCGATCCCCAACGGGACGACGTCGATGTTCTCCGCGGGCGTGCCCAACAGCTCGACCAGGTCGCGCTGTGTGCTGTGCGAGTCGACAATCACGCGGTCGGAGCGGCGCACCGCCAGCGGCACGAGCACACGCATGCCCAGGTCGCGAATGCCGGCGTGCGCCTCGGGGAAGCGCGCGTAGATCAGGTCGTGGACGGTGACCACACGGCGAAAGCGCCCGCGCGCCGGCGCGGTGCTCGCGAGGCTGTGCACGAGCTCCACCTCTGCACGGGCGGCCAAGCGCGGCAGCAGCAGCTGCTCGCCGCGCACCCACTGCACCCGGTTGCGCGCGTTGACGGGCACGGTCACCGCCGGCAGCAACTCGCCCCATGGCCCGTCTTTCGCAGCGGCGGCCTCGCGGTTGACAAACGCGGTGAAGCTCATATCGGACGGCGCAGCCTCGATCAAAGCCGGGATCAGCTCGCGCGCCGCGACCTCCATGCCGCCAGTCTCGCCGGGGACGAGGAAGATCAGGTTCAGGCCGATGTGGGTTCGAGGCGTACTCAAGACCACGAAGGCTATGCCACGCTCCGCATGGATCGGTCGTGTGCGATTCGGGCGAGACGCCATCTCCAGCTAGGCTTCGCGCCGTGTCGTCCGCCGGCGAGAACGCCATCGACCGCTCAGGGCATGCCCGCCAAGTCATCGGTCGTGCAGCGCGTGAAGCGCGGCTCCGGGTCTGGGCTGAGTTGCATCGCCCTGAGACGCTCGCGCTGGCGGCGATCGTAGCGATCGGTGTCGCGCTGCGCGTGTACTTCCTGATCCGCTGGCGTCCGGCCCTCGTCGGCTTTCCCGACAGCACCACCTACATGCAGATCGCCCATACGGGCATCTTCGACAACCCGTTTCGGGCAGGAGGCTATGGCGAGTTCCTGCGCCTGATGCACGGGATCCGACCGTATCTGCGCTTCGCGATCGGCGTGCAGCACCTGCTGGGGATCACCAGCGGCCTGCTGCTCTACGCGACGGTGCGGCGCGCGGGCGGGCCTCGCTGGCTGGGACTGGTTCCGGCCGCCGTCGTGATGCTTGGGGGATCTGAGCTCTTCCTCGAGCACGCCCCCTTGAGCGAGGCGCTGTTCATCTTCCTGGTCGATCTTGCCCTTTACGGAATCGTGCGCTCGTGGCACGGCAGCCCGGCGTGGGCGCTGCTCGCGGGCCTGGCCCTCGGAGCCGCGACCGACGTGCGCTCGATCGGCCAGGCCGTTGTCGTGG
>DASYNL010000037.1:0-122038 GCA_036008605.1 Solirubrobacteraceae bacterium
AGATACATCGTTCATAGAGGAGCTCGAGGCGACTCGCGAGGTCGAGTGCATCGAGTTCGAGCTCGGCGACCACGTCGTATATCCCCACCACGGCGCGGGCAAGGTTCTGAGCAAGGAGGATATGGAGGTGCTCGGCACCACACGCGAGTATCTGACCATCAAGATCCTTCACAACGACATGACAGTGAAGGTCCCCACCGAGAACGCGGCGCTCGCAGGTCTGCGTCGCGTGATCGACGAGGAAACGGTCAAGAAGGTTCTTGACGTCCTCACCGCTGAGGTATCCGAGATGCCGAAGAACTGGAACCGGCGTTTCAAGCACAACCGCGACAAGATCAAGACGGGCGACATCTACGAGCTCGCCGAGGTAGTCCGCAACCTCTCGCTGCGTGAGAGCGAAAAGGGTCTGTCCACGGGAGAGAAGCAGATGTACACGCGCGCCAAGAAGATCCTTGCCTCAGAGCTCATGTACGCGCTCGACAAGGACGAGGACGAGGCCGAGTCCTACCTGGACGAGCTGCTCGCGACGTCCGCGTCGAGCCAGCTCGCCGTAGCCGGCAAGTAACGCCGCTTGGCCGTCGCGCTGATCGTTGCCGCCGGACTCGGCGAGCGTCTTGGAGCTTCACGTCCCAAGGCGCTCGTCGAGCTCGCGGGGCGGCCGCTACTGCAATGGAGTCTGGATGTGCTGGGTGCCGTCAAGGAGATCGAGCGCATCGTGGTCGCGCTCCCGGCCGGCGTTGAGGCTCCGGAAGGGACCGTTGGTGTGCTCGGCGGGGCCGTTCGCTCCGAGTCGGTGCTCCGCGCTCTCGAAGCGTCCGGAGATGGCGGTCCCGTACTCGTTCACGACGCTGCGCGACCACTGGTGAGCGTCGAGTTGGTGCAGGCGACGCTCGCGGCGGTCGACAACGAGGGCGTCGATGCGGCGATTGCTGCGACCCCGGTCACAGACACGATCAAGCAGGCCGACGGCGAGGGTGTCGTGACGCAGACGCTCAACCGCGCCGGCCTCTGGGCGGTGCAGACGCCGCAGGTGTTTCGGCGCAAGTCGCTCGAGCGAGCGCTTGACGTGTCCGAGGAGGTTCTGGCGCAGGCGACCGATGACGCCTGGCTGATCGAGCGCGCGGGAGGACGGGTTGCGATAGTGCCGGCCCCGAAGGACAACCTAAAGGTCACTACTGCGCTTGACCTCGAGCTTGCCGAGCTGCTGCTGGCACGGCGCGAGGGGTAGCGCGTTCGACAGGCTGCTGTTCCCCCATGGCAGGTCCGCGTCAGGCTCGTGCTCGAAACGGTCGACCCGGGACATCGGCCTTGCGGTAGCTACCCTGGCGTGGCCCACGATTACAAGGATCTCGACCGACCAAAAGAATGCTCACCGACTACCACCTACACCTACGCCCCGACGAGCTGGGCGCCACCCCCGCTGAGTACTTCACACAGACCAACGTCCAGCGTTATCGCGATATGGCGAGTGAGCGCGATATCTCAGAGCTAGGCGTGTCAGAGCACATCTACCGCTTCGAGCAGGCGCTCGATGTCTGGCGGCATCCGCTGTGGCGCGAATTCGCGTGCGACGACATCGATGAGTATGTCGGTTTCGTGCGCGAGGAGACCGACCTACGCTTGGGGATCGAGGCTGATTTCGTCGCTGGCGCGGAGGACCGCATCGCCAATCTGCTGGAGGCGCGCGACTTCGACTACGTCGTCGGCTCTGTGCACTTTCTTCGCGACCATGCCCTGGACATGGACGACTACAGCGTATGGGGTACCGGGCGCAGCGCCGAGGACATCTGGCGTGCTTACTTCCTGGCGCTTGGCGAGGCGGCTCGCAGCGGCCTGTTCGACATCCTCTCGCACCCCGACTTGGTCAAGGTATGGGGTCGCGACCGTCCCTTGCCCGAAGGCGATCTGCGTCGCTACTACGAGCTTGCACTCGATGGGATTGCAGAATCCGGCATCGCGATAGAGGTCTCTACCGCGGGTCTGCGCAAGCGTGCCCAGGAGATCTATCCCGCGCCTGCCCTGCTTCAGATGTGTGTGGAAGCGGGCGCGCCTGTGGCGCTTTCGAGCGACGCACACAGACCGCAGGATGTCGGCGCCGATTACGACCGCGCGCTCGAGTTGCTGGAGAGCGTCGGTGTCAGCGAGCTGTGCGTATTCGAACGCCGTGAGCGCCGCCTGGAGCCGATCACCCATGCGGGCACCCCCAATGACAGCCAATTGGGCGCAGGCGGGGGTCAGGCAAGCGGCGCGGGTATCGTGTGAGCGGCACGGCTAGCTCGCGGGTCAGGCGCTGTCCACGGTCCGCCTTGCCACCGCTCTCGAGGTGTGCATAGCATGACTCTCACCGGCATCGGCTATGACTCCCATCGACTGATCGAGGGTCACCCGCTGATCCTCGGGGGCGTGGAGATTCCCGGCGAGTTTGGTCTCGACGGCCACTCCGACGCCGACGTGCTCACCCACGCAGTGATTGACGCGCTGCTGGGCGCTGCCGGCCTCGGGGACATCGGTGAGCACTTCCCCGACAGTGACGAGCGCTACCGCGGCGCCGACTCGATCGAGTTGCTGGAGACGGTGCTCCCGCGTGTCATCGCGCAAGGACTCGAGCTTGTCAACGTGGACAGCACCGTCGTAATGGAGCGCCCCAAGCTCGGCCCCCACCGTGAGGCGATCCGCGAGCGTTTGGCCGGTGCCCTTGGCCTGGCGCCAGGACGCGTCAACGTCAAGGCCACCACAGGCGAGGGAATTGGGTTCGTAGGGCGTGGGGAGGGTGTCGCGGCACTCGCGGTCGTCTCGCTTCGCTTGGCTGACTGAGGGGAGTCCTCGCCCGCCGCGAATGGTGCAAGCAGATGCTTGAAGGCTCGCATACGCCCGTGGACGCTACTGTTGCCGGGCCATGCGAGAGATCCGGCTACACGACACGCGCACGGGAAAGATCGTCCCCTTGGCGACCCGCGATCCCGGCAAGGTCGGCATCTATGCGTGCGGACCCACCGTCTACAGTCGCATCCACATTGGCAACGCCCGCCCGTTTGTGGTGTTCAGCCTGCTCAAGCGGTTTCTCGAACACGAGGGCTATGACACGACGCTTGTCGTGAACGTCACCGATGTCAACGACAAGATCTACGCCGCCGCATGCGCCGATCTACAGAGCTCCGATCCGTCGCGACGGATCGGTCGCCCGAGCGCCGAGCTGGCGGCGGAGATGACCGCATTGTATGTCTCCGACACCGACACCCTCGGTCTTGGCCGCCCGGACCACGAGCCGCTGGCGTCAGAGACGATGGACGCGATCATCGCCTATATCGAGGATCTGATCGACTCCGACCACGCATACGTAGTGGAGTACGGGGAGGAGGGCGAGCAGACTCAGCGCAGCGACGTCTTCTTCCGGGTGCGCTCGGACCCTGAATACGGCTCGCTGTCGCATCGCCGCATCGAAGACATGGATCAAGGCGAGGGGGTGGAGGGCTCAAAGCGCAAGGAGGATCCGCTCGACTTCGCGCTGTGGAAGGGACGCAAGCCTGGCGAGGACACCTGGTGGAATGCACCCTGGGGCGAGGGCCGTCCCGGCTGGCACATCGAGTGCTCAGCGATGGCCGAGGGGTTGCTGGGCGTCGGCTTCGACATCCACGGGGGCGGCTCTGATCTCGTCTTCCCCCACCACGAGAACGAGGCCGCACAGACCCGGGCAGCGCGCGGGCATGAGCTCGCCACGATCTGGATGCACAACGGCATGATCCAGTTCACAGGCGAGAAGATGGCCAAGTCGGTCGGCAACATCGCGCTCCTGCACGAGGTGGTCGAGCAGTATGGCCGTGACGCCGTCGTGATGTACCTGCTAGGCGGTCACTATCGTCAGCCGCTTGCCTTCTCGACCGCGGAGCTGCAAGACGCCGATCGTCGCATCCAGCGCATCCGCGATGCTCTGCGTCGGATGGACCCGGACAGGCCGAGTCCATCCGATATGGCCCATCATGTCGACGCTTTCTTCGCGGCGCTCGCCGATGACTACAACACGCCGAAGGCACTCGCGTCCATGTTCGAGTGGATTCGCGAGGCCAACCGTCGCGGCGAGGCCGTCGGTGATCGCGACCTACGCGAAATGCTCGCTACATTCGCTCTCGAGGGTCTGCAGCCGCTGGGCGCGGTCGGTGATCTCCGAACGATCGACCCGGAGGCGCTCGCGCTACTGGCATCGCGTGAGACAGCTCGTAGAGAGCGCGACTTCGCACGGGCCGACCGCTTGCGCGAAGAGATCAACGCGCGCGGTTGGGAGATTCGCGACAGCGCGGACGGTCCCGAGCTGATCCCGCTGTCGCGGTGATCGTCTACGGGCGCAACCCTGTGCGCGAGGCGCTGCGTGGCCGTCGAGCTCGTAGCGTCGCTGGAGTGTGGGCGACTGCGAGCGTCGCGCACGAGCCGTGGTTGGCAGGCGTTAGGACGAAAGTGTGCGCCGCGGAGGAGCTGGAGCGTGTCTGTGGCTCCTCCGCACACCAGGGTGTCTGCGCAGAGATGGGCGGCTATCCGTACGTTGGAGCGCGCGAGCTCCTAGAGGTTGACGCGCCTTTGATCGTGGCCCTCGATCAAGTTCAGGACCCACAGAACCTCGGCTCGATCTGCCGCACCGCCGAGTGCGCCGGCGCCACGGGTGTAGTGATTCCCGAGCGTCGCGCGGCTGAGGTGACTCCGGCTGCTTGCAAGGCCTCGGCGGGAGCGGTCGAGCACATGCGCATCGCGCGCGTGCGCAATGTCGCCGATTTTCTCGGTGAGGCGCATGAGGCCGGCTGTTGGTCATACGGTGCGAGCGCCGATGGCGACACCGTGGTCTACACCGCTCCTGACTACAGCGGCGGGGTTGTGCTCGTGCTTGGCAGCGAGGGCAGTGGGTTGCGTCCGCGCGTCGTCGCTGCGTGCGATCAACTCGTGTCACTTCCACTGCGCGGACGGATGGAGTCGCTTGGGGTGGCCGCCGCGGCCGCAGCGCTGCTGTACGGAATCTTGCAGGCTCGCGATATCCCGCTTGACAAGGCTCCATAACTGTGCGAAGCTGCCGCCCATAACGCTCAACCTAAGGTTGACTTCATAGCTTTGGCGCCAGGGGAGGAGTGCGCCACTGAGCAATGTTTTGGCTGGAATAAGCCAAGAAAGGATCTGCTCGTGGCACGTACCTTCCATAACACTCAATCTGAAGTTAAGGTTGATGATGGCTTCTTGATTGCCCTTGCGAAGCAGGGCGACCGCATGGCCTATGACCGGCTTGTGCGCCGCTACCACGGCTTCGTGCGGTTGAAGGCTTCTTCGTACTTCCTGGCTGGAGGAGACTCCGAAGATCTGATCCAAGAGGGCCTGGTGGGTCTCTACAAGGCGATTCGCGACTACCGCACCGACCGTGAGTCGAGCTTCCGCAACTTCGCCGAGCTATGCATCACGCGCCAGATCATCACCGCGGTAAAGACCGCTACCCGCAACAAGCACACCCCCCTCAACCAATACGTCTCGTTTTCCTCGACCCCGGCCGCGGCAGGCGAGGACGTGCCGACGCTCGACCAGACGATCGCCGGCCCGTCCGTCAACGACCCGGTCAACCGTGTGATCTCCTCCGAGGAGCTGCGCTCGCTCGTAGGCTGCCTCTCCACGGCCCTGTCGGAGCTCGAGAGTCGTGTGCTCTCGCTCTACCTGGACGGCTGCTCATATGAGCAGGTGGGCGAGCACCTGGGCTGCGACACCAAGACAGTCGACAATGCCCTGCAGCGCGTCAAGCGCAAGGTTGGCGCGCACCTGCGCACGCGCTTGGTCACCTCGTGAGCGAATTTGCCGCTAGACCTGGTCGGGGTTAGCCCGGTCGAGGCCCTATAGGCCGCCTGTGCAGTTGGGCCGTATGGCTCTGGCTGAGCCGTCGCGCGGTCAGCTGGGTCGATATGGACCTGGCTTGCGTCGTGGCCTCCCGCCGGGGAAAGCCAGGCGCAGGATTGTGCGCTGGACGTTGCCGAGCTGCTTGCTGAAGGGTCCGGTGTTGTAGGGCAGCCCATAGCGGTGGCATACGTCTCGCACGCGCGGGGCGATCTCCGCATAGCGGCTGGAGGGCATGTCGGGATACAGATGGTGCTCGACCTGGAAGCTCAGGTTGCCCGCGATGAAGTGGAACAGCGGGCCGCCTTCTATGTTTGCCGAGCCGAGTAGCTGGCGCACGTACCAACCACCGCGCGTCTCCTCGGCGACCTCAGCCTGGCTGAACGTATACGTCTGGTCTGGGAAATGCCCGCAGAAGATGATCGAGTAGGCCCAAACATTGCGAACGATGTTCGCGGTGAAATCGGCGGTGAGCGTCGACTTGTACGCGCGCCTGGTGGCTGATCCTATGCCTCGGGCCTTGGTCGTTTGGCTTGTAGCTTTGCCGATGGCACGCTCGCCTTTGGAACTCTGGCCTTTCGAGCCGTTGGCTGCGGTATCTGTATCCAGCGGACCGCCGCTTGCTCGACGACCCTTGGCTGCTTGAACCGCGCCGGCCAGCGCGGCGGCGAGCAGCGGAAAGGCGATGTAGTCCTTTACCACTTGCCTGCGCGCCTTCAGCCCGATTGCCTTGAGCTCTTCAAGCAGCTGCTCCTTGGACTTCTCGCCCGCGTGGATCGCATCGAAGTTCAGGTCGTGCAACGCCACCCCCCACTCGAAGAACCCCATCAACAGCAGGTTGTAGAACGGCTGCAGCAGGTATACGGGATTCCACCGCTGGTGCGGGTCGATGCGCATGATCTCATAGCCCAGGTCGCGGTCCTTGCCGCGGATGTTCGTGAACGTGTGGTGCTCGTAATTGTGCGAATGTCGCCAAGCATCGGCCGGCGAGGCCGTATCCCAGTCCCAGCTCTGGGAGTTGATGTCGGGGTCGTTCATCCAGTCCCATTGCCCGTGCATCACGTTGTGGCCGATCTCCATATTCTCGAGGATCTTGGCGATCGACAGCGAGGCGGTACCGGCCAGCCACAGCGGCTTGTAGCGCGAGCCCAGCAGCATCGCGCGCGCCGCCAGCACGAGTTGGCGGTGCAGCTTGATCGTGGAACGGATGTAGCGCGAGTCGCGATCGCCGAGATCGGCAAAGACCTCGTCGTGGATCGCGTCGAACTCACGCCCCAGTTGCTCCAGCTGCTCGGGCGTAAGACGCGCGAGCGGGCTCTCGGGCTCAGCGGGATCGGCCGCCGATTTCTGGAAGGGGAGCACGCTTGCGGCCAGGGGAGGCGTCGCACTCTCCGCCGGAGCCGGCGTTGCACCTCCGGCCGACGCCGGCGCGGGGACGTTGGCGGGGATGATTGGCTTCTCGGCGTGGATCGTTGACATGGGCGCTCCTTCGGTAGGTCGTGTCTTGTCGGTTTAGAGGTCGATCTCGACAGCGCCCTCAGGCGCATTGATGCAGGTACGCAACATCTCCCCAGGCTGACCGTGCACGAGCCCGGTACGCAGATCGCGTACCTGCCCGGCGCGCAGCTTTCCCACGCATGTATGACAAATACCCATACGACACCCGAACGGCAAGCTCGCGCCCGCCTTCTCCCCGGCTACGAGTATCGGCTGCTCGCCATCGCTGCAAGCTTCCAAGTCGCTCTTGCGAAAGCGGATCCTGCCGCCCGAACCGCGCTGTCCCTCGCCAATTGTCGTGCTTGGCTGGAAGTGCTCGATATGCAGATGCTCGTGCTCGCCATCTTCGCTCCACCGCTGCTCCATCCCCTCGATCAGCCCTACGGGTCCACAAACAAACGCCTCGCGCTCCCGCCAGTCCTCACAGAGAGCGTCAAGTTGCCCAGGTGTCACGCGGCCCTGCTCGCCGGTCAGTCGTAGATGCAGCTTGTAGCCCGGATGGCCAGTATCCAGCTCGCCCAGCTCGCGGGCGAAGATCACCCCATCGGCGGAGTGTGCGCTATGCACGTGAACCACGTCCTTGATCGCTTCACGATCCGCAAGGCTCCGCAACATGCTCATGATCGGGGTGATGCCGCTGCCCGCGCTGATGAACAGCAGGCGAGTGGGCAAGGGCTCGGGCAGCACAAAGGTGCCTTCCACGCCGCCGAGTCGCACGATCGTACCCGGGCGCACGCGTCCGAACAGAAAAGGGGAGACCTTGCCTCCCTCGACCAGCTTCGGGGTGATCGAGATGAATCCGTCCGGGCGCTTTGGCGCGGAGGTGAGCGAGTAGGCGCGCCAGTGATGCACTCCATCCACCTCGATCCCCAGGCGCAAATACTGCCCTGGCCGATGGCCCTCCCATTCCCAGCCGGGCTTGATCGTGACGGTCACGGCGCTTGGCGTCTCACGCTCGATCCGTTCGATCCGTCCGCGTAGCTCTCGTGTCGACCACAACGGGTTGACCAGCTCCAGATAGTCGTCGGGCAGCAGCGGCGAGGTGAACGACCGCACCAGCGCCAAAGCCCGGCGGCGTCCCGCCGGGACGCGCGGTGGTGCACCGCGTTCAGCCATGGGGACGCATGAGGTGAGAGGGCGCGTAACGCACGAGAGGGGAGGATCGGTAACGCATGAGGTGAGAGGGCGCGCGTGAAACGCGCTGGGAGTGGATTTTGGAGAGCAAACTCATCTGACCTGGATCAATGCTACCTCAAATGAGGTTACATGCAAGATGGTATCCTGAATCGAGGTGGCGGGATCGCGAACCAATACGGCTGACATACCCCGAAGAAGCCCTCAGGACTCCTCTTCAGGGAGGAGCTTTCAGGATCCCCCTTCAGGGGATGGTGAGGAGCCTGGCGGCGAGGGATTGACGATCGAGCAGCTAGCCGCCGAGGTGGGGATGTCGGTGCGCAACATCCGCAACCACCAGTCGCGGGGTTTGTTGCCCGCGCCCGAGGTACGCGCACGTGTCGGCTACTACGACGCCGAGCACGTTGCCCGTTTGCGACTGATCCTCGACCTACAAGCCGACGGCTTCAACCTGGCGGCGATCGAGCGCCTGATGACTTCCTCTGGGGGCGTCGCCTCGCGACTGCTGGGCCTGCGCAACGCTATGACAACGCCTTATGCGACCGAGTCACCAGAGGTCGTGACCGCGGAGGACTTGGAAAGACGCTTCGGCGAGGTCGACGCCAAGAGCGTCGAGCGCATCCGCAAGCTGAAGCTGTTGATTCCCCTGGGCGACGATCGCTTCGAAGTGCCGAGCCCCGCGCTGATGAAAGCGGCCGAAGAAGTGACCGCCTTGGGCATCCCTCTACCGGCCGCATTGGCGCTGGTCGAGCGGGTGTCGCGCGACTGCGAATCGATCTCCAAGGCCTTTGTGAGGCTGTTTCTGGGCGAGCTCTGGGAGCCCTTCGAGCAGGCCGGTCAGCCCGACGAGCGCTGGGAGGAGATGATCGCGGCGACCGACGCGCTGCGGCCGATCGCCTCGGAGGCGCTGCTGGCGATCTTCAAGCAGCGCATGACAACTCAGGTCGAGCGGGCCTTCGGCAAGGTACTCGAGCAGCAGGCCAAGCGCGCGAGATAGCGTCGCGCTCCGGAGCTACGAGCGCGACGCGCAGGTCTGAAGGCACGACGCGACGAGTCCCAACTTCCGCGGCGGCGCTCAGCTCTGGGAGCCGGGGTGCGATGAAGTCCCAAGTTCCATGTTGTGATGCCTGAGGAACCCAGATCGCTTTACAACCTATAGGTTATATGCCTGGATTGAGGCATTACGACCTGGAGGTTATATGTCTGGATTGAGGTTGTATGTATGTCTCCCCAGACCATTCGCGCCCTGCCTCACAATTTCTCACGGGACATCCACATAAATATTTCGCAAAGAATTGGCGCATCAAATGCGCGCGGCGTGTGTTAGCAGGGGCGGAACCTACAACTGCAGCCGTCGCAAGGGAGGCGTCGATGCGTTCACGTACGCTCATTCCGGCCGTAACGGCCGTCATATTGTCGTTCGCACTCGTACCGTCGGGCGCCTTCGCCCGCAAGCACCCAAGTCCAAGCGGGCGTTGTGTCGTAAGCATGCAGGTGGCCCCACGTCAGATCGTGGCAGGCGATCCTGTGGTCATCTTCGGGCGGCTTCGCTGCGTCAACCGTGCGAGTGCCGCCGGTCAGCAGGTCATTCTCTATCACCATCTCGCCGGACTGCCCGGATTCACTCCGGTGCAGAGCGCCACCACCGACGCTCATGGCTTCTACGAGTTCGGTAGAGCCGACGGCGTGGTCGAAACCAACCGTTCGTTCTTCGTCCGTTCGCATGGTGCCCGCAGCGCCAGCAGAAAAATCAGGGTTGCCGCGCAGGTGACGCTCAGCGGCTCAAGCGAAGGCGCGCTGCTCACGGGCTACCCAAATCGCGTCACCTTCACCGGAACCGTCTCGCCAGCAGACGTGGGTGCGCGGGTGATACTGCAGCGCCAGAACGCCCTCACGGGCAACGAGTGGCGCCGTATCGACTCTGGTTTTGTGGAATCGACGGGAGACTTCACGATCACACACACGTTCGTCGTAGCGGGCGATGCCAACCTCAGGGTGCTTGTGCGCTCGCAGGGACGGAACGTTCCAAGCGAATCCAACATCCTTGCCGATACCGTCTCTCAAGCCCAGAACCCCGAACTGACGATTCAGGCATCTGCCGACCCGATCGCTTCCGGCGAAGCGGTCACGATTAGCGGCAAGCTCACCCCAGGCACCAGTCGATCGCTGACGCTGATGGCCCATACCGCCCGTCAGCCGGGCTTCGCTCCGGTGGCACAGACGACCAGCAGCCCCTCAGGCGAATACAGCTTCCCGGCGCAGTCGCCGGCAAACAGCACCTTTTACAGGGTGGACGCTGGTCAGGGCGTGAACGTGTGTCCGCCCCGTGAGTTGTGTCCGTACATAGCGTTGAAGCCGGTTTCCTCGGCCGTCCTCTACGAGGGCGTAAAGGATGTGCTCACCGCTGAGGCCCTGCCAACCACCGTACAGGCGGGCCAGAGCGTCACGTTCTCGGGCACGGTCTCTCCCGATCAAACCGGTCATGTCATCTACCTCGAACGTCAGAATGCGCACGGGCCTGGATTCCACGTGGTTCAGCTGTCGTTCGTGGGAGCTGGCTCCAGCTACACGATTGTGCACCGCTTCTATGACGCTGGCACCAAGCTGCTACGTGTCTACATCCCTGGTGGACCTGATAATCAAGGCACCTCTAGCCCGCCGTTCACGATCCAGGTCAACCCTGCGCTTGCATCGACCCTGACGCCCGAAGCGCCAGAAAACACGACTGTTCCACCCGAAGGTCAGTCCTAATCCACGGGCCTGCGGCCGGTCGAACGCGGCCGGCCGCAAAGCCTGTAGCAGCTCGCATCTACGTGTGCTCGCTTAGGCGTCCACGGCCGGTACGTTCGGTCCTCGATCCCGAGATCCGGCCCGGACCCCGTAAGACTCGTTCGTCGTCTGACTTCTCTCGCTCGCTGCCAAAGCCCGCGATCTGGGCATTGCAGCTGGGGCAGCAGTCGCCAGCGGCCCAAACAAGCAGGGCGTCTGTCCAGTAGTGGCAGTGCGGGCAACGCACACGCTGGTTCATCCCCGGCAAATCCCCATTACAGATAGGCGCATACCCGAATGATTCCTGCTCCAAACCGTCCACGCCTCAGCGGTTCGCCCTACGCCTACGTGGCGGACTACTGAAGAGAGCATCCGACGTCTTCAGAGGCTGGGGCGCTAGCTGATCGCACGGACATCTTCCGAGCTATCGATAGGAGATCGTCCCCAAAAATCACCCGCTTCGGAGGATGCGCGGGCGCCAGGTTGCTCCTAGCTTCTTGTGCGGGAGCATTCAAGGACGGAGGCTTCCAACTATTGGCGACTCGAAGGAGGTAGCGCAATGGACAGCGGCTATGACGCGCCGGCATCTTCCCAGTCTGCGCGGAGCGTATCGTCGGGCTCTAACGGAGATTGGTATGAAGGCGAAGGATGGGTCGCGTTCGCGGGCATCATGATCGCGATTGTCGGCGTTCTCAACTTCATCTACGGCATCGCGGCGATCTCCAATTCACATTTCTATGTACGCGAAGCCACCTACATCCTGAGTGGGCTCAATACCTGGGGTTGGGTGATCATGATTACCGGCATCATCCAGTTCTGCGCTGCCATCGCGATCTTTGCCCAAGTGGAGTGGGGACGCTGGATCGGGATTCTCACGGCCTCGATAAACGCGATCATCCAGCTGATCTTCATCCCGGCTTATCCGTTCGGTTCGCTGGCCTTGTTCGCGGTCGACATCCTCGTTATCTATGGCCTCGTTGCCTATGGTGGGCGTCAGGGCAGGGTCGCTTAAGAAACGTGTCTCTGCCACTAGAGAGAACCAGAGACCCAATGTCTCTTCAAATTGAGAGGACTGACAATGGCAGCCGTCACGCAAGACACCCAACGCACGCTCGAGGGCATCTCGGCGGGCGAGCTCGACATGCTCGAGACGGCTGTCGGCTTGCGCGAGGTTGACCTCGCCGCGAGCGGTCTCGACGGGCGTACCTTTGCACTAGTCAAGATCGCCGCGCTGGTCGCATTGGATTCGCCACCTGCTTCCTATGCCTGGCAAGTCCCCAACGCACTCGCCGAAGGAGCGACGCCCGAGGACGTCGCCGGCGTGCTGCGTGCGGTCGCTCCTCAGGTCGGTGGCCCACGGGTCGTCGCGGCGGCGCCGGAGATCATGCTTGCGCTCGGGCTCAAGTTGCCCGACCGCAAGTAGGAGCGGCTAGCCGCCAAGAACCAATCTCGACTTGGTCCTGACTGGGAAGCGGATTACTACTTAGAGAACATTCCGTACTCACTGCGAGGATCTGCGTTCAATCGCTGATGCTAGGGGCTAGATCTGGGCGTACTTTTCAGCAATGTCGCTTGCCGTCAAGCGCGGGCGCCCATTTTCGCGAGAGGGACTCGTCCGGCGGCCGCGGCTGCTGCGAAAGCTATGCGAAGGCCAGGACGTCCCGTTGATGGCGATCGTGGCGCCGGCCGGCTATGGCAAGACGAGCCTACTCGCCGAATGGGCCGAGCAAGACCATCGTCCGAGTGTTTTCTTCCCGCTCGAGGTCTGGCACGAGGATCCGCTGCTACTTGTGCGCGACCTTCTCTGTGCGCTCGAGAAGCTAGAGCAGTTGGACGCCCGTGCTTGTGAGGCGCTGGCAGAGTTCGATGCCGACGCCGCGATCTCCGTGGTGCTGCCTACGCTTGCGACCGTCCTCGAAGCGCTTGCGCATCCTTTGATCTTGATCCTCGATGACGTCGACCTGCTGAGGAGCGTTGGTGCTCTGCATGTGCTGAGCGCTGTCGCCGAGCACCTCGCGCCGGGCTCCCAGCTTGTGCTCGCCTCGCGGGCCAGCCCCTCCCTCCCGCTCGGCCGGCTGCGGGCGCACGGTGCTCTGCTGGAGCTTGGTGCCGACGAGCTAGCGATGACTCGCGAGGAAGCAGTTTCGCTGCTTCATGGCGCCGGCGTAAAGATCGGCTCCGACATGCTCGACGTGCTCCTGCAGCGCACCGAGGGGTGGCCCGCTGGACTTTACCTCGCGGTGCTATGTGCCCGCGAAGGACCGGACACTGAAGCAGCCTTGGCTAACTTCGCGGGAGACGATCGTGTTGTGGCTGACTATCTCCGTGACGAATTTCTCTCAGGCCTAGCTCCTGAGGAGCTGGAGTTCCTCGTGAACACTTCGATCCTCGATCAGCTCTCAGGGCCTATCTGCGACGCTGTGCTGCAAACCAGCGGCTCAGCATCCCTGCTCGTTCGGCTGTCCAACAGCGGCCTGCCGCTTTGGTCGATCGACCGCGGCAGCGAGCGCTATCGCTCTCACCAGCTGTTGCGTGAGATGCTGCTCGGCGAGCTGCGTAACACCCATCCCGAGCATGAAGCTCAGCTGCACCTACGCGCATGTGCTTGGTATGTCGAGGAAGGAGAGCTTGACAGTGCGCTTGCTCATGCTGTTTGCGCCGGCGACCCTTGCCTTGCCGGAGACCTGCTTTGGAAGCATCTTCCTCGTTGTCTTGCCGCTGGATGTAACGGGCTCGTACAGGACTGGCTCGAGCACTTCTCACTAGAGGAGCTGTCCACCTATCCGACGCTCGCGCTCAGCGCTGCCCACAGCGCCCTGGCGCGTGGCGACCTGCGCGAAGCCGAGCGTTGGGGGCTCGTCGGGGTAGCCGCGCTCGCGCGCTCCGGTTCCTCTACGACGGCCATCTCGCTGTCGACCGGCATTACGGTAATCGAAGCTGCGGTCGGCCGGGAAGGCATGGCTCCGATGGGCCGAGAGGCGGCACGGGCATATGCGCTTGAGGAGGAGGACAGTCCCTGGCGTGCCATCTTCAGTCTCCTCCAAGGTGTTGCCCAGCACCTAACTGGCGATCCGGGGCAGGCACGCGAGCATCTCAAGGACGGCATCCATCGCGGTTCTCTGGCTGCGCCTCCGGTGGAGACGCTATGCCTCTCTCAGCTGGCCATGATCGCCGTCGAAGAGGGTGATTGGGATCAGAGCGCCGACTTGATTGCGCGCGCGGTCCGTCAGATCGAGCACCACGATCTCGATTCCTATCCCACCTCGGCACTTACGTTTGCGATATCGGCAGACGTTCGCTCTCAGGTCGGCCACGTTGACGAGGGCAAGCGCCACGCGCGCAGAGCTGCCCACCTGCTTGCCAGCCTCAGCGACTTCATCCCCTGGTACGAGGCCGAGACGAGGATCGCTCTGGCGCGCGCCGCTCTACGGCTCGCCGATATTCGCACAGCGCGTTCCTTGCTCGCCGAAGCATCGCAATTGGCACGTCGCATGCCCGACGCCGTCGTCTTTGGCGGGTGGTTGGATGACACCTGGGGCCTGGTCGATTCGGCTGCCACGAACGCACTAGTGGGTTCCGCCGCGCTTACGATTGCCGAGCTGCGCATCTTGCGCTTTCTGCCTACGCATTTGTCCTTCCGCGAAATCGGTGCGCGCCTGCACGTTTCCACTAATACCGTCAAGACCCAGGCGCATGCTGTCTATCGCAAGCTGGAGGTTTCCTCGCGCTCGGGGGCTGTCGCACGCGCCACGGAGATCGGTCTGCTCGAGGGTTGAAAGCACCTCGATTTGCAGGTCGGAGCAATAGTCGTCGGGACCGCGCGTGCACCTATCCTGTGTATGCCAGGAGGTTGTGGGTTCTAGTCGGGCGGCGCATAGCCGAGGTGCGCTGACATTTGCTCAGCGCAGTCCATCACCAACGGCGCCAGCTGCTCGAGCAGCCGCGCTCGCGAGAAGCTTGACTTGCTCGCCGCCACATCTACGGCGGCGACGACCTGCGAGGACTTCGACATTACCGGCGCCGCCACACACCTTTGACCATCGACGCGCACCTGGTCGGCTATTGCGATCCCCTTTTGGCGGATGCTGTGGAGTTCGGCGATCAACTTTGCTCTTGCGGCCAGCGCGCTGGCGGAGCCTGGGTGCTCAGCCCAGGCGTCGATCGCATCGCATTGCTCCTGATGGGGAACGTGCGCTAGCAGCATCTTGCCCATCGCCGTACGGCTTGCCGGCAGACGCGAGCCGCGCCCGATCCTCTGTGCGACTTCGCTCTCTCCCTGCCAGGAACTCCTGGCTCGGTGGATATAGATGATGTCCTTGCCATGCAGCAAGGCAAGACTGGCCGTGCACATGCTGCGATCACGTAGTTCGTCTAGATATTGCTGAGGGAGCTTGCCCAATGCCGTCGAGCTCACTGCCGAGCGCCCGGGATCGCCCGCGCGCATCCCGAGTCTGTACTTGCGCCTGGGACCCTGCTCTAGGTAATCGAGCGCAACGAGCGTTGAGGCGTACCGGTGGGTTGTGGGGCGGCTCATTTCCAACGTCTCAGCCAGTTCGGCGATGCCCATCCATGTTCGCTCCGGCGTGAAGGCGGTAAGGATCGCCAAGCCACGCTCCAGCGATTGCGAGTAGCGACCCTCGTGAGAATTGGGCAGATGCAAGATGCCTCCACGGATAGGGGACATGGTCGTCATCGAATTGGCCTTCCTCGCATGCGCCTCTACTACGTGTCAGGATCGCCCCACAGCGGGACGACGAACGAACACAATGGTGCTCAAGTGGAACGATTTGGGCTAGTCAGCCCTGAATCTTTCAGCGCTGAAAGGAGCGAAAGGTGCATCTGGAGCGCTACCTAGGCTCGGCGGGCAGCCCTTCAAGTCGCTCTCGTACACCTTGCAGCCATTCGATTCTTGCGTTCCAAAAGCCAAGCTCCGCGTCACGCGAGACAACACGCACCATCCTGTCCCACTCTGAGCCGTCCACGCCATCGGCTTCAGAGGCGCGCTTTAGATCCTGCACGCGCCCGAGGCACACAAGCTCTTGGCCATGAATCAGCTCGATCATGCGCGGCGCATCGCGCGGACGGCACAGCGCTATCCTGAAATGCAGGTCGTCGCGCAACGGTGGCTCCGCGGTCCTCGACAGCAACCACCCTTCAAAGGACTCAATCCCCTTCTGGGTGGCCTCGTAGATCGCTCTACGCCCTGAAGTCCCATTGCGAAGGGGGTCACCGTTCTCGTCGACCTTGCGCACGAGCCCCTCGTTCTCAAGCTTCTCGAGCGCCCAGTATGGATAGGAGTCGGCTAGGTCGGCAAACCGCAGCTGTCGGCGCACACCTGAGGCGATCTTATAGGCGTAGCTTGGCTGCTCGATTACGAGCCCGAGTACGGCATGCTTAGCAGACACCGGTCTGCGACCCGCCTTCCAACCAGTGGACTTCGTACAAGGAAATGACGATAGTCGAAGGATGCTTAGGTTTTGGCGGATTATGCGTTTTGGGGTGTCCAGACCGGTGGCCTTCTGGAGGGTTTGGTCTGTGCTGAGCGGGCAAGATCTACTGTTTCCCGGGGCCAGTGCTCAGGAATGTCTGCGTTGCGAATGTGCCGTGTATCGGTCATTTCGCACTTGCGAGTCGGAAACAAACACGCACGTTGTGATTTGGTGTTGCGCTTTGGGAAGGCCGCATGCGAGTGCTTCTACTGCTCAGAATCGGACTTGGTTGGCTTTGGGCAATGACGCTCAAGTTGAATCCTGCGAGCGCCGATTCAGGGGCATGACGCACGAGAAGTCCAAGCGAGGTGGGCAGCTAACGCCGGAGCAAGCACACGAGGGGCATCGATGGATACGGCTTACCGTGCTTGCGGCGGTGCTCCAGGTGTGGATGATGACTGCCGTCGTGGTGCTATTCGTTCCCCACCTGCTGGCCTTGTCTTTGGCGCTTGGAGCGGCCTACTCGCTAGCTACGCCACTGCTGTTCCGCTATCTAAACCGCGACATCGAGCGCCGTGTGACCACGGGCCGCACCGCAGACGGGCTCGTAGGTTTTGCGCCTACGAGGTCTCGTTAGTAGAAGCGCTCTAGTCTAAGACGGCCTGTATGTGTGGGTTGAGGAAGTGCTGCCTCGAGAGCGAGGTATCGGCTATCGCCTAACGGAGGACTCCCGTGATCGAACTTTCTGCGGCTGATATCGCGAAGTATCGCGAGGACGGGTTCTTGGTGATCGAGAGCTTCATTACGGGAGCCGAGGTTGAGCTGCTGCGAGATCGTCTGGAGCGTGTGATCAACGGCGATTTCGATCGCATTTGTGAGCCAGATGACTATCACTGGAAGAAGGGTCGAGACCCCGACAACGTCACCCGCTTCATGGGTCCCGTTTGGCGCTGCGACTCGGCGCTGGGCCGGTTCACCTTTTCCAGCGAACATGCGCGGGTCGCGGCAGAACTCGAGGGCGAGTCGAGCGTTCGACTGTACAACGACTATGTCTGGTGCAAGCCTGAGGGTGGAAAGCCGATCGAGATGCATCAGGACGCCGCCTACAACACCTGGGTCGAGCCTGCTCGCGTGGCTGCGTGTTGGATTGCGCTCGATGACACCCACGCCGACGCGGGAACGCTCTTTTACGTCAAGAGCAGCCATCGCTGGGGAGCCCAGCCGCCCGAAGCCGAGTCGCCGATCCCGCTGCCCTCCGGTCCTGCCGATCCGCATGACAAGTCCTGGACCGCCTACCTGCGGCAGATCGCTCCTGAAGGTGCTGAGATCGAACTGTTTCCGCTCGAAGTCAAGGCCGGAACGGCGGCATTCCACTCTGGCTGGACGTGGCACGGGAGTGGTCCCAACACGCGCGCCGGCACTGTCCGCCGCACCTACACGGCCCACTTTCTCGCGGGCGCGGCGAAGTACCACCCGATCGTTCGAGACCCGATCTTCAGCCGCACCTACACGCCCGGACAGCGTGACTTGGATGAGTCGACGTTCCCGATCCTGTGGTCGGCTGACGGCTACCGCTCGCCGTGGATCGACCACTATCTGTCGGAGACTGAGCAGTTCTTCGACTCTGAGTCCGCCTCGGTCAGGCGGGCTGTCGACTTCACCGCCATCAACACGGAGCCGTGGAACACCGAGGCAGCTAGCGCTCTAGGTGCTCCCTAGCGGCGCGCGGGCCGGCCGCAACCCCTGGCAAGACCGCTTGCAGCGTGGAACGGCGAGCAGCCATTCCGGGCCGCACCATAGGGCGTGATTATCGTTCTGGGAATCCGAGGGCGTGAGTCAATTCGTCCGCCAAGCCGAAGAAGAACTTCAGGGCCTCTTCCCTCTGCTGCGAAGTCGGCTGGCGAGGCAGCAGGCCCTTCTCGCTTGGAAGCTCGTAGGGCTCGAGCATATGGAGAATCCTTTGCTGAAGGTCCGACGATTCTTTTTCGTGCGGCCGGATTACGATCGAGACCTTGCTGTTCGCGGCGTTCTCCTGTCGTTCAAAGCGAGCCATGCTTTCCGGCACAGTTTGGTAGTCGTTGGCAACAATCGCTTGTGCCTCTGAGCACACGTCTGGCATGACTATTTCGGCGTTTGCACGAGTTTCTTCTGCCGAGCCGTGGATGTAGTAGTCGAGCTTGGGATTGCTCCATCGAAGTCGCTTGACGGTCTTGGCAAAGGCGATTTCTGCTTGTTGCACAGGCTCGTTGCTCGCGTGGGCTATCTGCGTGATGGATTGAAACGCGAGCTCACCCACCGCCTTGGTTTCCGGTGCGCTCGCCATCACGTTTGGGCATTGGCTCTGCACATGCGTGATAAGTGCATGGACAGATGCCTCAGAGGCCGCCCCGTGGCGACCGATGTCCTGCGAAAGCTTGTGCATCGCGCGCAGATAACTGCGGGTAGCCGCGACATCCGACGGGCTGACATGAATCTTCGCTGCGCTCGCGGGAACGGCGACCAGCGTGGAGAGGAGCAGCGCAAGAAGCCCAGTTTTGATCATTCGCACAGTATGATTGGTCGTCCCATCTCCGGCGTTTCTGCGCGGCTAGTTCGGCTATACGGTGTAGCGCATCACCGTGTGCTTGCGAAGCTGAGGATCGTATCCGAGGCAAAGCGAGCATTTGCGGCGACCGGTCTCGCTCGCAAAGGACGAACTGCGAGCGTTTGCGAGCCCGGCTGTGCCGTTGATATTGGGGGTCGCGAGAAGTACCCCAAGGCTCGCAAAGTGCGACACAAGAGTGCTACCATTTCGGTATGGCGGCTCGTAACCCACGCCTTGGAGTAGAACGCGACTCGGAGATGGAGCGCGCACTTGCGCTCACCGAGCCCCTCCTCGATCCAACCGAGACACGCTCGGCGGCAGCCCAAATCCGTGCGCTGACACTGCGCGGCGCGCAGGCCGTGCTCGCTGGCGCAAGCTCCGAGTCCCAACTGCAGGCCCGCTTGGCTGAGCGCTACGGCGCCAGGCCGGCGAAGGGCAGCCTGTCAGAGCTGGATCCTCCGCCCGGCATACCGGACCCAGCGGGGACCACGCCAGCGTCCGATGCGCTGCGGTGGGTTCGCGGCGAGTGAACGCCGCCTACATCGACGCCTCGGCACTGGTCAAGCTGTTCAAGGCGGAGCGCGAGACAGAGGCCTTCCGCGCGACGCTCGGTGATTGGCCTGTACAGGTCGCAAGCGAGCTGATCCGTGTCGAGGCGGTCTGCACAGCCCGACGCCTCGGTGACGAGGACGTGCTGGCGCGCGCAAACGAAGCCATCGAGCGGATAAACCTCATCCCGATCTCGCCGGAGATCATCGAGCTGGCCACGGGCGCCCATACCCCGCCGCTACGTGCGATGGACGCGATCCACCTCGCTACGGCGCTCACGATGCGCGGGGACCTTGGCGCTTTCTTTGCTTACGACAGCGACTTGTCTACAGCCGCAAGCGCCCACCAGCTCAACTCGCTCGCACCAGAGTGAACGAATCCCACAATTCTGGGAGTCCGCTTCGCTTACACGGGTGCCACGTATGAAAGCGGCAGTCCGCGAGAGCCGGAGACGGGATTCGAACCCGTGACCCCCTGTTTACAAGACAGGTGCTCTGGCCAGCTGAGCTACTCCGGCGTGAAGCATCGAGCGTAGCGACCCCGGTGCTGTAACGCTGTCTGCGCAAGCGGGTACCCAATGTATGGAGTCAAGCGCAGCCACCGATCGGCGCGAGCAGGGGATCAAGGGCGCCGATACCCCCACAGGGGTTCGTCTGGCGCCTGTGCAGAGCAGCACGCAATCCGAACGCACGGATACAACTGACGATCGCCGGGGCGCTTCAAGCGTCGAGCCCAACGAGCTGCATGCCTTTCGCGAGCACGCACTTGCCCACGGTGTCAATCCGGTGCTCTACTGGCTTGCACGAGCCCTCTTGATCCCCTTCTTCTTGCTCTATTTTCGCCTTGCCCGCCTCGGACGCGAGCACATACCCAGCTCCGGTCCAGTATTGCTTGCGGCAAACCACCGCAGCTTTCTCGACCCGTTCGTGATCGGTGCGCTGACGCGGCGTCCGGTCTACTACATGGCTAAGCGCGAGCTGTTCGAGCGTCGCTGGCAGGCATGGCTGCTCAACAGCCTTGGGGCTTTTCCCGTCGATCGTGGTCGCGGCGACGAACAGGCGATGGCTACCGCTCGTGCGATTCTCGCGCGCGGCGACTGTGTCGTGATCTTCCCGGAGGGGACCCGGGTGCGCCCTGGCCCGCTCGCCTACCCCCACCGAGGCGTGGGACGGCTTGCTCTGCAAACCGGGGTTCCCGTCGTGCCGGTTGCGGTGCATGGCACCGAAGACGTACGTCGAGGTTGGCGAATACGTCCCCGCAAGGTCAGTCTCCGTTGCGGGCGTCCGCTTCGCTTCCCGCAAGCCGAACGGCCAACGCCGGCGATGGCCCTTGGCGTGGCCGAGCGCATCTGGGCTTGTGTCAGCTTGCAGTGGGAGTGGCTTGGCGGCGCCAGAGCCATCCCGGGCGCGGAGATCTCGTCGAGCGGCTCCAGGCGTCACGCGCGTGCCGCCTGAGGACTTGGGTAAAAGCGTCGGAGGGTAGGGTGCGATGAGTGGCTCCCCAACAAACGAAGTCCAAGGCGCAGCTCGATGTCGAGTTCTCCGAGCTGTATCGAGCGCATCTGCGCGACGTCTACAGCTACTCCTACTATCGGGTGGGCAATCATCACGATGCGGAGGACCTCACCGAGCAGACCTTCCTACAGGCCTACCGCCATTTCGAGCGTGCCCAGCGCGAGTCTCACGGCAGGCCCCTGCGCCCATGGCTGATCCGTATCGCCCACAATCTCGCCGCCAATCTCTATCGCGACCGTTCGCGTCGTCCTTCCTCCTCGATCGACGAGGGCTCAGAGCTTGCGAGTCTGCACACGACAGAGGACCTGGTCGAGGGACGCGATGAGCTCAGCCGGGTGCTCGATGGGGTGCAACGTCTGCCAGAGGACAGGCGCGAGGCTTTGATCATGCGTTTCGCGCTTGGCATGGACAATCGCGAGATCGCGCGTGCCCTAGGTCGCTCCGACGGCGCTACCAAGGTGCTCATCCATCGCGCGATAAAGCAACTGGAGGAGATCGTCGGCGAGTCGAGCTCGGAGCCAGCAGATGAGTGAAGTACTGCCAAGCTTTGAGGGGCTGCTCCACGAGGCGCTCTCTCCGATAGACCCGCCAGAGGATCTCGTGCGGCGCCTGGAGGGTGCGCTCACGAGTCTCACGGCGACCGCCGCCGAGGAGCTCGAGGCATGGGAGCTCTCGGCGATGCGCGACCCACGCAACTGGGTTCGCCCGGCGACCGCCGTTGTCGTTGGTGGAGGGGCTGGTGTCGCGCTCGTGTTGCTGCGTGCCCGGCACCGCCCACGTCCGGACACGAGCGGTTTGGGGGGTGTTCGTCGTGCGGCTGAGCGGGTTGCCGGCGATCTCGGTGAGCAGACTCGACGCTTGCTGGGCGAGCGCTGACGACGCTTATGCTGCTCGAAGCATCATGGGGTGAATCGTTGAGGTTCGACCTCTAGATATTCCGAATCTTCGCCCAAGCCAGTCTGTTCGTAGGGAAGACTAGGCGCGTGCTCTCCCGCGTCTGTTTTGCGCTAGGAGCGCATTAGTAGCCAGGGTTTGCTTGCAATTTCGTGGCGCAACGGTCACAGTGTCTGGCTCGGAACTATTCCGACTGTCAGGCATATGGAATTTATTGACGACAAAGCGCCTAGTCGCGTGACTCGGACCTCGACCAGGTCTCTCGCGGATTCCTCATCCGCTGGCGTCACATCGCGGGGCCTCCTGGAGATGCCGTCGGGCGCATACGCTCGACTTCCCGACGATGCCCTCATGGTGCTCGTAACGCGCAACGATCCAAACGCGTTCGAAGTGCTTTATGACCGCCACGTGCGTGTTGCTCTGGCGCTAGCCACACAGATGTGTCGCAGGCGTGCGGTCGCTGAAGAGGTGGTCCAAGAGGCGTTTCTGTCCTTCTGGCGCAGTCGCGGGCATTTCGATCGCACGCGAGGGAACGTCAGAGCTTGGGTGCTTGGGATCGTGCGCAATCGTGCGATCGACGTCTTGCGCCAGAACGTCGCGCACGACCTTGCCGATGCCAATCGACAAGTTGAGGATCTCCTCGAGGCAAGCGAGCACACCGATCACGAGGCGGGGCGGCGCGAGGGTGCGCGCGAATTGCTTGCCGCGCTCGGCGGCCTTCCTCCGGAGCAGAGCTGTGTCATCACGCTCGCCTACTACGGCGGCTACACCCACACCGAGATCGCGAGCATGCTCGACACTCCGATCGGCACGATCAAGGGCCGTATGCGCCTCGGTTTGCGCAAGATGGCGGTCGCGGGCGCCGACCTGCGCTGATCGTCGCAAAGCAGGCGCATGGCTCCTGCGCACCCCGCTGCTAGCGTCTGCGCGGCTATGGCCACTTGTTACCGCCACCCCTCGCGCGAGACCGGAGTTGCGTGTTCCTCTTGTGGGCGTCCGATCTGTCCGGATTGCATGACCCCTACTGCCGTAGGGATGCGCTGTCCGGAGTGCTCCAAACAGGGAACCAAGGTGATGACGATGCGCAACATGACCACCAGGCCGCGGGTCACGTTCGCGCTGATCGCGATTAACGTGATCGTGTTCCTCAGCGAGCAGGGTCAACTTACGATCTCGGGTAGCTCGATTCACGGCCCGGTCATCGAAGAAGGCATCCTCGCCCGCATGCTCACTGGCGTCAATGGTCAGGGACTCCTCGTCACTCGCTTCCCGATCTCAGGCGAACATCAGTACTGGCGGCTTCTCACGAGTGGCTTCCTGCATGAGAACCTGCTGCACATCGGCTTCAACATGTACCTGCTCTACCTGCTCGGCATGATGCTCGAGCCCGCGCTCGGGTCGGTCAAGTTTGCCGCCATCTACTTCACGTCGCTGCTTGCAGGCTCGTTTGGAGCGCTGTTTGCCACCGGTGCCCCAAGCCTGGGCGCCTCTGGCGCGATCTTCGGGCTGATGGGCGCCGCGGTGATCGAGCTCAGGTCTCGCCGCATGAGCGTTATGGAGTCGGGTATCGGTGGGTTGATCATCATCAATCTGATCTTCTCCTTCACTTTCTCCAACATCTCCGTTGGCGCCCATATAGGCGGGCTGATCGGGGGCACGCTTGCTGGCTTGGCAATCCGAACCGCCGACGATCGCCGCCGCTCCTGGGCCGGCTTGGCGGCTTGTGTGGCGCTGTCAGCGGCGTCGATCTTCGCGGCCATTGCCGTGTCGGGCTCTACGGCGGCCGGTATCGCTTGAAGCAGGGCGTGAAATTCTCTGCGAGAAGGTGCGAAACCTTCTGCGAAAGCGTTCGTGGTGAGCATTGTGCGGAGCGCATCGTGCGGCATTGTGCGGAGCGCATCGTGCGGAGGCTCTGCGCGAATCCTTAGATATGGCTTGCGCGGCGTATCCTCGTTTGCATGAAGCTTCTCTCGGATTCCGAGATCGACGCCAACCTTGCAGCTGGCGAGTGGCGACGCGACGGACAGGCGATCGCACACGAATGGGCGTTTGAGGATTTTGCTCAGGCGGTCGCTTTCGTCAACCGCGTGGCCGACGCCGCCGAGTCGGCCAACCACCATCCCGACATCCACCTGCACGGCTGGAACAAGGTTCGCCTCGAGCTGTCGACCCACTCCGAGGGCGGTCTGACCCAAGCCGACTTCGACATGGCGTCGCGCATCGACGCTCTGGCTTGAGCATCCTCGAGCCGCCGAGCGGACCCTGAGCCGTGTTCAAAGCCGACCAGTGCCCCTGCTACGGTTGTGCCGTCGGCTATCGATGAACGAAGAAGAAAAACCTCCTCGAAGTAGATCGGCCCGGACGGGTGCCGATCGGGCGTGAACGGGCTCAAGCTCATACTTGCGGTCGTCTTGATCGCGATCAACGCGTTCTTCGTCGCAGCCGAGTATGCGCTCGTGCGCTCCAAGCGAGCGCGCTTGGAGCTCATGCGCGAGGAAGGCTCACGCGGCGCGGCGCTTGCCCTGAGCCAGCTCGATCGCATCAACGAATACATATCTGCCGTCCAGATCGGGGTGACGATGACCTCGATCGGGATCGGCGCGCTCGCCACGCCGGCGCTCGCGGACATCCTCAAGAGCGCTTTCGGTAGCACGCCGAGCCACGACGTCGCGGTCGCCATATCGGTGATCCTTGCATTTGCGCTGATCGCCGCCACGCAGCTGATTGCGGGGGAGATGGTGCCAAAGCTCTACGCGATCGACCGCGCCGAGACGATCGCCCGCCGCATCGCCCGTCCGCTACAAGCGTTCAGCGTTCTATTCCACCCGGTCATAATCGCCCTGACGGCGGTATCGGGTCGCATCCTGCGCCTGCTCGGCGTTGAGATGAGCGCACAACAAGCAGGCGGCTCCCCCGACGAGCTCAAGCGTCTGATCGCCGAGTCCTATGCCGGCGGTCAGCTCGACCCCGGCGAGGCGGGCATGCTCACCGGCGTGTTCCACCTGCACGAGCAGGAGGCTCGTCAGGTGATGACTCCGATTCCCGCGGTCGTCACCGTCGACGTCTCCCAAGACGCGCAAACGGCGCTCGAGTTGTGCATCTCAAGCGGCCACACTCGACTTGTCGTGATCGAGGGCGACGATCGCGATCATGTGCGCGGGCTCGTACATTCCTCCTCGCTCGCGAAGCGGTTGATGCAGGACGGACCCCATGCATCGATCGAGCCGATCATGCACGACGCGCCGATCGTGCCCGAGACCAAGCCGCTGGACGACCTGCTCGCCGACCTACAGCGTCAGCGCACCTCGATGGCGGTTGTCGTCGACGAGTACGGGCGTGTCGTGGGGATCGTGACGATCGAGGACATCATTGAGGAGGTCGTCGGCGAGATCGCCGATGAGACCGATCCGGCCGCCGGCGAGGTTCGTCGGCTCTCGGGCGGCGACCTGTTCGTGCGTGGTCATGTCTCGATCGCCGACCTGCTCGACTATGGGGTCGAGCTGCCGGTAGACAGCGACGCCTACAACTCGGTAGGAGGCTTCGTGTTCGCCGAGATCGGGCGGCTCCCCCGCAGGGGTGACACGATTAGCTCCGGAGACTTCTCGATCAGGGTCGAGTCGGTCAACCACAACCGCGTGGAGGCGGTGAGGATCCGTCCGCGTCGTGCGCTGCCCACGAGCGAGGGTGGCCGGCGCGAGCCCGCCCGCCGTGAGGTCCCGCCTGCCGCCGGGCCGTAAGCCACGGCCTAGAGGGTCTTTCAGAGTGGTCTGTGGCAGATGTTCAGGATCATGAATGCCGGGCCTACGTGTCCTGTCCTTGAACGATCCTCCCAACACCCCCTTTTGCAAACACGTAGGTAAAGGTTAGGCACCTAAATAAATCGCTCGTGTCCAAACAAGGGGGTGTCCGCGCGTACGTGGGTTCTTTTGGAGGACCTACCAAGCTGTCGAGACCGCATGTCGCCGGGCGGCAGCGATCCCAAAGACACGTCCGGCCCGCGGGGGGAGCGGGCCGGAGCGTGTGCACTGGGAGGAGGCGGGTGTTGCGTTTGCGATCTTGTGTCGCACTATAAGTATGCCTCCCGTTATGAAGCTCTCCTAAAAGTCTGGTGAGCCTAAATAAATTCTCACGGGTTCAGTAGGCGAGGAATCCTCGCTTTGTCTTGCGCCCCAGGGCACCCTCGTCGATCAGCTGATCCACCCGCGGCGGGATCTGCTCGCCGATCGTCTCGCCGATTGCCTTTGAGACATCGAGGCCAACGAGATCCAATAGTGCGAATGGTCCCATCGGGTGGCCGGCCCCAAGCTTCATGCAGGTATCGATGTCCTTGGGGTCCATTCCGGTCTCTTCGAGCAGGCGCACTGCATTGAACAAGTAGGGGAACAGCAGTCGGTTGACTACAAACCCGGGCACATCGGGAACCTCGACGGCTGTCTTCTCGAAGGTCTCGCACAACGCTGAGGCACGGCTACGCGTCTCCGGTGAGGCGGCCTTCGGAAACACAAGCTCTACGAGCTTCATCCTTGTGACCGGGTTGAACACATGCAGGCCGACGAACCGCTCCGGGCGGCCGGAGGCCTCTGCAAGACGCTCCACAGACAAGGACGAGGTAGTCGAAGCAAGCAGCGCCTGCTCGTCGAGGAGGTCGTTCAGCTCGCCCAGCAAGGCGGCCTTGATGTCGTGGTTCTCCACGATCGCCTCGACAACAAAGGAGGACTGCGCAAGCGCGGCCACGTCTGTGACGATCTGCACATGTTGGGGATCGACCTCCGCCTCCAGGCGACTGAGGGTCTTCTCAACGGTGGTGCGTGCGCGCTCGGCCGAGCTATCCGAGCGGGCAAGCAGTAGCACGGGGCCGTGGTGTGCGGCGGTGGCGGCCAGCCCGCAGGCAATGGCTCCGCTGCCAACTATGGCTAGGCGTTCGTTCAAGGTCTCGCTCCTGTGGCTGTGTGGCGGTCGGGATATGACGGTTTCGGTGTGATGATCCGGCCATGGCGATTGGTTGTCCAACTGCAATGGCCGCGTCTCAAGATCCAGCGGCGCCGGATCTTGGTTGACTGACCAGTCAATCTAGGGGTGCTGAGCGGTACAGTAGAGAGAGCGAACGCACGGCGTCTTCCCCAGAAGCCGGTTGCGCCCGCTTCTTTGACTACACGCCGGGCGAGATGCCGCGGCGCCACCGGCAACAGACGAGCAAAGGACTTCCATCATGAGGCAAGCAGAGGGCCGCGAGGTCGTAATCGTCGAGGCGGTTCGTACACCGATCGGTCGCGGGCACTTGGAGAAGGGCTACTACAAGGACACCCATCCCAATACGCTGCTCGCGAAGGTCTACACCGAGGTGATCGACCGCGCTGGCATCGAGCCGGCTGTCGTCGAGGATGTCGTCGCTGGCTGCGTGCAGCAGTTCGGCGAGCAGGGTTTCAACATCGCCCGCAATGCCTGGTTGCAGGCCGGCTTGCCGATCGAGACGCCCGGCACGACGGTGGACCGCCAGTGCGGCTCCGCGCAGCAGGCGGTCAACTTCTCGGCGGCTTTGATCGCCGCAGGAGTCCACGACACGATGATCGGCGGCGGCGTCGAGCACATGGGCCACTTCCCGTTCGCCGCGGGTATGAAGACCCAGCAGGAGTTCGGCTTCGCCTTCACCCCTGAGCTAATGGCTAAGCACAACATCGTCGGCCAGGGGCTTGGTGCCGAGATGATCGCCGACGAGTGGGAGATACCGCGCTCCGAGCTCGACGAGCTGGCGGTGCGCTCGCACAAACTGGCGCACCAAGCCACAGAGGAGGGCCGCTTCGAGCGCGAGATCGTGCCGTTCGCGGTCAACGGCGACACATACGTCACCGACCAGGGCATCCGTCCCGACACCAACCTCGAGGCGCTCTCCCAGCTCAAACCGGCATTCAAGCCCGACGGCAAGATCACGGCGGGCAACAGCTCGCAGATCTCAGACGGAGCTGCCGCGGTGCTGTTGATGAGCGCCGAGAAGGCCAAAGACCTGGGTCTGACCGCACGCGCGCGGATCGTCGACCAGACGACGGTTGGCTGCGACCCGGTGAAGATGCTCGAAGGGCCGATCCCAGCTACACGCAAGATCCTCGAGCGCAATGGCATGAAGATCGACGACATCGACCTGATCGAGATCAACGAGGCGTTCGCCCCGGTCGTGGCGGCTTGGAAGCGCGAGTTGAGTCCCGACATGGACCGCGTCAACGTCAACGGTGGCGCGATGGCGCTAGGGCATCCCTTGGGCTCGACCGGCGCGCGGCTGATCACCACACTGTTGCACGAGCTCGAGCGCTCCGACAAGGAGATCGGCTTCGTGACGATGTGCTGCGGCGGCGGCCTCGGCACCGGCACGCTGATTCAGCGCGTCTGACAGAGACGTATTTCGGGGACATCTGGAGGTTCAGAGAGCCCGGCCCCGGCCGGGCTCTCTGCTTCTCGGCGCTACCCCTTTGGTCCGGCGCCGGTCCAGTCGACCGCGACCGGCGTGAGCGCCAGCAGGGCCTGCCAGGTGGCCGCTTCGGTGTGGCCGCTCGGGGCGATTCCGTGTGCGCTCTGGAACTGCTCCAGGTTGGCTGTGGTCGCCGCGTTGAAGATGCCGGTCGTTTCTTGCGTGGGGATCGCCGCGGCAAGATGCTCCTGCATCCACAACACTGGGTCGCCTTTGCTGCCTTCGCCGAGTTCAGACCAGGACGCGTTAGGAATGACACTGCTCAGCGGTTCCAGCGGGCTTGCCAGTGCCGTCCACAGGCTTGCGGGCGTTTCCTGGAAATCCCAAAAGGATGTGCCGGTCGCACCGTAGAGCGGCGCCTCCTCGCGAAAGCGCACCAGTTCTTCGGCTGAGGGTTTGGAGTAGGTCTGCCCGAGCGGAAAGATCGGCCGTCCATATACGCGATTTGAGATGTAGGTGTTCGCATAGACGGTATCCACGGAGTTGCCGATGTCCTTCCAGTACATCTGCGGCGCATTGAACTGCGCGCCACCCGGGCCGAGGAAGACGGAGTAGGGGAAGGAGGTGTGGTCGTATACATAGGGAAAGGACGCCAGTCCCAGCGGATAGGCCACGCCGATCTTGGCGCGCAGGTCGGCGATGTATGTCTGGGCGGCCCCATAGTGGCCTTCGTACTCGGACTCGGCGTCGATCACCAGACAGTCGGCTCCATCTGCCACGGCTCGCGCCCCGAGTTCGGCCTCGCCTGCCGGGTTGCTGCCGTAGACGTACTGCCAAGCACACACCTTCAGCCCGTTCGCGTGCAGTTGCTGAACGAGTTCCGGGCTGAACTGGCTCCAGTAGTTGGAGGACCCGTCCGAGCTCTTGACATAGAGCGTCGTCACGTCCGCGGCGTGAGCCTGGGCGACGATCGAGGCGAGATTGCCGCCGTCGGACTGGCTCACGTACCAGATCCACATGCCCTGCCCATCGAACGCAGTACCGCTGGGCGTCGACACCGGCGGGGCTGCGGGTGGCTTGGGTGGCGTTGGCGGGTGCAGCCCATAGGGCACGACCTGCATCGGCCCGAATGAGTTGGTGTGGCGTCCGTGGCTGATCAGGACCATGATGCGTCCGGAGTGGGCGCTGCTCGGCACGTGCACCACCATCCCCAGGGAAGAGCTGGCCAGGTGGGCTGTAGGCGAGTTGCTGGCGATACGCGCGTTCCAGCTGTGGGGAAACGCGACGACCATCCCGGTGCGCAGCCCTTTGCCTTTGATCAACAGCTCCCCGCCCACAGACACCTGGCGCGGGTTGGTCGAGCAGTGGATCGCGGGCACGCACACGGCGCTTGAGAGCGTGAAGGGATTTATGGGCTTCGCGCTCGTCTTCTTCTTTGTCTTTGCGGACGGCTTCGGCGAGCTCCCGCCCGTCGCTTTGCTTGTCGGCGCGGGGGACTTCGGGGAGGCGCCACCATTTGCGGGCATGCCTCCGCTTGACGGCGCGCTTGTCCCACCGGCGCCTTGCGAGGCGCTTGCTGCGGGCGCAAGCTGGGTTGACGCCGCGCAGACAGCGCAGAGCGTCACGACTGCTGCCCTGTGCAGGAAAGAAGTCGAACGTTTGTCCACTGCTCTTGCCACGAACCATCCCTTCTGGCGCACTCCGCGCCTCGGCCACCCACCGCCTTCGCACAAGACGCAAACGGCGGCCTGAGATCCGCTGCCAGCGTCGCACGACGTTAGCGTCTTTGGCCCCACAAACCGCTGGTGGACAGAGAAGTTGCGTCCCTTTGCACCGCCCGTTTCGGGCCGATACCTCCCCAGGTAGGTATGTCTCGTCTAGCAGAACCTACGAGGATGTGGTCGCACGAGGCGATCGCGCCGTTCGTATCGCCTAGCAGAACCTCGAGGCGGGCCTCGGCGACCCACCTCGATGGGTCGCCCGCTCGGAGGACTTCGAACTTGGTATGTGGCGGTCCTCCTCGCTTGACAGGGAACGTCTTTTCCTATAGAACCGTGGCCGCGTCATGTTCCGATAGAAGCAATATGCCGTGCCTATGGATTGACAAGAGATAAATACGGTGGGCACGGCCGGTCAGGAGCAGCTCTGGGTCGAGCTGGCCTGGGGCTTGGCGCTTAGGAAGCATCAACCAAACCAGGAGGATTAGGATGATTAGAATGGGCAAAACCCATGCGGGAGGGAGAGTCATGGTTCCCTTGCTCGCAGCGGCCGCGGTGTCGCTCGCCGTACTTGGGTTCGCGGCTCCAGCGTTGGCTCTCAAACCGACAGGTCTCTATGCGAACTTCGGTAACTGTCCAATGAAAACGGCTGGCGTCAATTTCTGTGTCTTCGCTAAAACCACCAGTGGAGATTTCAAGATCAAGAAAACTGAAGTGCCGATCACGAAAACCATAACGCTCCAGGGCGGTCTCATCGTAAACGAAGAAACTGGATCCGAAACATGGGTAAACGCTGCGAACGGTGCTGAAACACTGTCGAAAACACCCCAGTCGGTGCCAGGTGGGCTACTGAAAATCATGTCGCCCGAATTCTTCCCCGAACCACTAAAGAAAATATTCAACGAATTCATTAGCAAAGGGCCCACTGGCGTGAACGCTACGGCTGAACTCGTTGGGAACATAACAATAAGCCGTCTTGCTCTGCTTACGGGAGCACCCGACGCTCTGAACCTGCCTGTGCGCGTCCACCTGGAAAATGAATTCCTCGGACCCACTTGTTATGTAGGCTCGAAAGCTCATCCGGTGAATATCGAACTAACGACGGGTGCGACCAGCCCGCCATTACCAAACGAATCCATCAAAGGCAGCCTTGGCGAAGTTGAATTCCTCGAAGAAAATCTGCTGATCATCAAGAAAAACGAACTCGTGAACAACACGTTCGCGGCGCCTGAATCTGAAGGGTGCGGTTCGCAGATCCTCTTTGGTCTGTTCACCCCCATCGTCGATGGGGCAGTGAACCTGGAGCTCGGACTACCGTCCGTCTCCGGTAACAACACGGCGATCCTCAGGGGTCAGCTGGAAAACGCCAGTGCCGCAGCTGTGAAAGCAAGCGAAAAATAGTCATCTATCGCAGCTAGCCCTGCGCTAAAGCAGTAGATGCAGATGGTCCCGCCGGAGAGTCCGGTGGGACCATCTGTCGTTAGCTAGACTTCGGCGTTGCCCCAGCGGAATCCGACCCGCGCTGGGGCCGGATCGAGCGGACTTTGCGGTAGGCCAGCTTGGGGAGTCGGCAGGTTATAGCCGCTAGGCGCGACATCGTTCGGAGCGTCCGCATGAAACAGCGAGGCCAGATACTGGATCTGTCCGCGTCCAACACCAAGCTCGAACTGACCACCACCATAGTTGCCGATGCCACGCGCGGCGCAGTAATCAAAAGCATCGAGCAGATTTCTAAGCCCGCCGAGTCGCGACGGCTTAATGTTGACCATGCGCGGGGGATAGCGCAGCGCCTGGATGTCGGCGACCGAATGGATCGGGGCATCCCAGGAGAAGCGCTCACGGTGAGTCTCGAGCACCGCGTCGGTCTCGGGCGTGAGCGCCGGGTCCTCGATCCATGCGTCGGGGAATGCTTCAACGACGCGCTGATAGAGCACTGGGTCGGCCGGCTGGTCGACGATCGAGCCGGAGTAGTAGGCCTTGAAATCGACTGACTCCACCGCCTGTGTAGCCACGAGTTGTGCGATCAAATCCTCGCTCCACGAGCTCGTCGGATCGAGCTTGAAACGCAGCGATGGATAGGTCTTCAGGCGTCTGTGCAGCGGATCGATGCTGGGTGGCTCGCCGAGACGCAAAGATACGACGAAGCGCACCGGTTGCGGTGAGCGGCCCAGGACCTCGTGCAGCGTTGTGCTGGACTGACGCAACGCCAGGTCGAGCGCGGCCGACTCATATGCCCACACGCGATAGCGTCGCGACACCTCGCGTTGAGGCTCTTGCGGAAAGAGGTCGAGCGTCGCCAGATGCGCTGAGAACGAGCCGATCGTCCAACTGCCCTTCAGCGGTAGCTGCGGTCCCTCGGCCTGCAAGATCTCGTGGTCGACGGCGTCATAGGTCACGTCCTCGCCGATACCTTCCTGGCCGGCGCCCGCGATGTGGATCACTGTGCTCTTGCGCTCGAAATCGCTCGACACAAGGGCCTGCAGCGGCTCGAAGGCGTACTCCTCGATCTGCAACGGCAAACTCGCCAAGCGCTCCCACGTATTCCCCTGCTCAGGCACAGCGGCTTAGCTTAGAAGGTCCCGGAAATCGCCCCCGTAAACTGTAGCTGTGGCAAGTAATACCAAGGGTCCGCGGGGGCGTTCGCGTAAGCCCCGTCCGAGCGTCTCCGCGACAGGCGATCGAGCTAAGTCGGCCTCGCGCGAGCAGCCTTCCGCGCGAGCTGGGTCCGCTCGCCGCGCTCGCGCGGCGAAGACCGCGCCGCGCCCGCCAGTGTCGCCCCAGAGAACGTTCGGTGAGCGTCCACATGCAGCTTGGCATCCGCTGCCGCTCTCGGAGTTGCTCATCCTGGCCGGCGGGATCGCGTTCGTGATAGCCGTTACGCGACTGGGTCACGGCGCTGAGGCGGGTGGCCCGCTGCTGCTGGCGGGTATCGCTGCCGTCGCCCTTGGCACGATCGAGGTGACATGGCGCGAGCACTCGAGTGGATACCGCTCGCACACGCTGCTCTTGGCGCTGTTGCCGGTGATCGTGCTGCATTCGGCTGTCGTCCTGGGCTATACGTTCCTCGCGAAAGCTTCGCAGCTCTTGAACGTGGGGATGTTTGCTGTCGACATAGCCGTCTTCGTGTTCCTGTTTAGGTTGCTGCGAACGCGCTTCCTAGACGCCCGTGCACGCGCGATGATCCGGAGTTAAATAGATCAGCCAACGGCTTTGGCGCTGGTCAAAGAAGCAAGTCACCGAGGCTGGTGGCCAGGGCGGGTGCGATAAAGGGAGACGGGAGGATCAGGCGACGCTCAGCGAAGGCAGCGGCAGCTCGCCCTCGTTGCCAGCCTCGCCGCGTGTCTCGCCGGTGAAGCCAAGGCGCTCCAGTCGCGCGATCTCGCGCTCGCCTTCTATCCGTGCGGGATGCTCGGCGGGGAGCTCGGCGATCAGCTTTACGATGCGATTGCGTAGTTGCAGCGCGAAGTGTGGGGTGGAGGCGCCCATCAGCTCGCGTACGTCCTCCACGCTCACCTCTCCGGCGCGCTCTCTGATCAGGCGTTGTGGATTCTCGGCTTGGCTCACGGTTCGCTGCCCTGTGTCGATTCGTTGGGTGTGGGTTCGTTTGAAGGCGTCGTTGGTGCAAAGCTCGCTTCAGGCGCCGGTCGAGAGGATAGCTCCAGCAGCGTGTCCAAGCGCGCCTGAACGATGGCGGAGATCGCGGCGCCGTTGCCGATCAGCCAACCATGGTTGTAGACGCCGTGTACTGGCCCCGATGTTGGTGTGCCCGGCTGCAGATCGCTCAAGTAGCTGCCTAGCTCGGGTGGTAGCACTTCGGCATTTTCCACAAGCAGCAGCGGGCCATAGTCGCCACGCGCCGACAGTGGCGCCGCGGCGGGAGCGTCTAGCGGTCGTGAACTGCTCGCGAACACGAGTCCGTGCCCCGGTTCCAGCACGCCCCAGCCGAAGGAACCGTTGCTGAAGCGAGCTACGGCGATCGCGTTTGCCACTGGAGTCGAACCGTCGATGCGTGTCACCTGCCCGAAGTGTCGGAGCTCACGGACCACGTGTTGGCTTACGACAGTGCGCGGGCCAACCACATAGATCGAAGCTCCGGTAAGCCTCGCAAGCTCGGCCGCAGTAGCTGGGGGAATTCTCGAGTGCTGCACGAACAGGATCGGCGCACCGGTCTGAGCGGACAATCCCGCAGCAGGCATCGTCATAGCGGGCTGCCCGTTCGCGGCGGTCACGATCAGCTGGCGCGGCGAGTGCCCGTCCAGCGAGCTCGAGAGCCGCTCGATCGCGACCGCCAGCGCGGCCGGTTCGGCTCCCGCGAGCGGCCGCGCTGCATAGTCCGACAGCGCAGGCGTGTCGCCAATCTGGAGCACTTGGGTACGTCCAGTCACGCCGCTTGGTGACGGCCCGAGTGCGTTGGTTCCCGTTGGTCGCATCGCTTGGAGCGCCAGTCTGCTTGCCTGTGGCAACGTGCTGCCTTCGCTGTACAAAAGCGGCGCCCGTAGTGGTGCGCCTGCAAGCACGGAGGATGCAAGCGCGGCTGGCCAGTCGTTGTCGTCCACCATGACCACCATTGGTGGTCTAGTCGCAGGCGTGAGACCCGGATAGGCGGCAAGTGCTACCGCGGCGGCGTCGACGACAGGAGTGGACCCGCCCAGGCGGGTGGTGTTGATGGTGCTCACGCCCACCGCTGCGTGCGTGCTGAGCGCAGGGACCATCACAGTCGCATGTTCCGTGGTTTGTGAGGAGAGCCCCTTGCCGCATCCGGCGAGCGCCGTGCAAGATAGGAACACGAGGGCGGCGGTGCGCAGAGAAGTGACACGCATGTCCGCCACGCTACCCACCTTCCCCGACGACAAGTGGCGGCTCGGCCTCCTTGAGGCCGCGTGGACGGGGAAGCCAGGATGCTTTGAGCTTCCAAAGATAGTTCCGTGGGTAGCTGGGCAAATGCCCTTCAACTGCAATTTGACGCCCAAAAACCCGCTATTTGCGGGGAAAACGTCTCAAAACACCCATATCGGGTGCAACCGTCATTGCACTCTGATAGCCTGCCGCCCCGAACGCCGAATCCTTGGTCAGAAGCTAAGGAACGGGGGACCCAAGTTGTTGGGGCGAATCCCGCGGTAGATCCGTGAGAAGCGCAGGCTCTTTCAGCGCTAGCCCGTCAGCTAACCCCGCAGGCCGACGAAAGAGGTTGCTTTGCGATTGCGAGCCGCGGGCTCAACGCTATTCAGCATGCTGTTCCTGGTCGTTGCCCCTGTGTCGGCACTTGCCGCGACAGGCGGCGTCTCGGCCGGAGGCGCCGCTTCGGCAACCGTCACTCCACCCGCCGCCGTTGGCGGTACGGCTCCGACGCCCACGACTCCGGCTGTCAAGAAGCCGCACGCGCCGGTCACTTCGAAATCGACGAGTCTTCTCTATAGGGGTGCGGTCTACGAGGAGACGGTCACCGGTCAGGTCATTCCCTACGTTGCCCCTCAGTCGCCGAGTGAAATGGCCTCGTCGACCGGTGGAAGTGTGGTTGGTGTTGCCGCCGCCACCAAGCCAGAGCTGCTCGTCCCTGGCAACACTGCTCGTGTCGTAGACGGTCTCGCCGCGGCCCCTATGTCTGCACCACCTGCCGTACAGGAGATCATCTGGGCCGGCAATCAGATCATCGGCCTGCCCTACATTTACGGAGGCGGTCACGCATCTTTCATCTCACCTGGCTATGACTGCTCGGGCACCGTCTCCTACGCACTGCACGGCGCCGACCTGATAACGACGCCGATGGACTCAAGCGAATTCATGGGCTGGGACTCTGGCGGTATCGGCACATGGGTGACGATCTTTGCCAATGGCGGGCATGCCTACATGACAGTCGCCGGTCTGCGCTTGGACACGAGCCCCGTTGACGATCCCTCCGACCAGGAGGGGCCACGCTGGCGTCCGCTGCGGCCCGCCAACCCAGGTTTCACGGTTCGCCATCCCACTGGTTTGTAGCCCCAGTCGGCTACGCTAAGAGCCTCACTTTCCCCGTTTACAGGAGGATCATATGGCCGGTTTGACCGGGCGCATGTCAACCGTCGTGAAGGCCAAGGTATCCAAGCTCTTGGATCGCGCCGAAGACCCCGCCGAGACGCTCGACTACAGCTATCAGAAGCAGGTCGAACAACTGCAGAACGTCAAGAAGGGCATCGCCGACGTCGTGACTGCCAAGAAGCGTCTGCAGCTTCAGGAGACTTCGCTACAGCAACAGGTCGTCAAGCTCGATACACAGGCCCGCCAAGCGGTCTCCTCCGGCAAGGAAGATCTTGCGCGGGTGGCGCTGGAACGCAAGAACATCGCCCAGACGGAGCTGCAAGGGCTCGACACGCAGGTGAGCGAACTTGAAGACCAGCAGCAGAAGCTGACCGACTCCGAGCAGAAGCTGCGCGCCAAGATCGAAGCCTTCCGCACCAAGAAGGAGGTCATCAAGGCCCAGTACTCCGCCGCCGAAGCGCAGGTCAAGATCTCCGAAGCGGCGACCGGCGTTGGTGAGCAGATGGCCGATGTGGGTCTCGCCATGCAGCGTGCGGTCGACAAGACCGAAAACATGAAGGCTCGCGCCGATGCGGTACAAGAGTTGGAAGCGGCCGGAACGTTCGACGACATCACGGCGCTTGGACCGGGCGAAGACGACATCGATCGCCAGCTCAAATCACTCTCCAGCAAGTCCGCTGTTGACGACGACTTGGCGAAACTCAAGGGTGAACTGGGCGCAGGAGATGCAGGTGCCGGTGCGGGTCAGCTACCGGCAGGCGCCGAGGATGGGCCGGTCGAGGGCGAACCTGCCGTAGCCGATCCCAGTAAGGAGCAGTCGGCATGATTGTGCGCATCTCAGGCGAGGACCAATACCGGCTCGACGACGGGCTGCACGAGCAGCTCGATCAACTCGCTGGTGCCGCGCATACGGCGGTCGATGCCGACGACGAGGGGGCCTTCTCGCGATCGCTGGCCGAGTTGCTCGCCTTCGTTCGCGCCAACGGAACGCGCGTAGACGACGAGGAGATCGAGACTTCCGACGTGATACTGCCACCCAGCGACACGACGCTTACCGAGGCCCGCACAGAGTTCACCGGCGAGGGCCTGATTCCGGACTGACTATCAATTTTTTGTGCGGTTCACGATGGTGACTACAATGTGTAGCTACTAATGTGAATCACACTCAAACGAAATGGATAGATAGCCGACCCGCCTTTAGGTCGCCAAGCGCGAAACAAGGTTGTGGAGCACCGACGTTGACCTCTAGATCGGAATCCCCCACAAAGGGAACCAGCGCTCGAGCTCCGGCTCGATCGGCAGTTCAGAGGCCATCTGCGCCTTCAGCTGCAGCTCGCGCTCGGTCGAGCGTTCGCCGGCCTGGGTCGAGCTTGAGGAGCTGCCGCCCGAGGCGGGAACGAATGGATACCAAAAGCCGCGCTTGTAGTTGTAGATGAAGTAGACAGGCCGGCTCTTGGCGTCCTTGAAGGCGAACACCGCACACAACAGCCGCTCGCCGTGCCCGGCCGTCTCGATCGAGCTGGACACGGCGTTGATGCCGACAGCCAGGTCTTCTATCGAGCTGCCATTCAGCACCATCCAGCGGTAGCCGAAGCTGTCGTCCTCGGTGTGCACCTTGGTGGCGCTCTCGCCACCCGTGGCCACGACGACTTCTTCCATTTCCTTGATGACGCCTTCGAACTCGCTGGTCTGCAGGGCCTGGAAGACGATCGCCGCGGCGCCCGCGGGCTCGATGTTGTGCTCGGTTTGCAGCGCGATGTAGGCGGTGGAGATCGCAAACAGGCGGTCGGGGGCCGGTCCCTTGACCTCGTGGCGGCCCGTCAGGATGTCTTTGAGACCCACGGCTTGCTGGGAGATCTCAGGCGGCGCTCTGGAGTTGAGACTCCAGCCGGCTGAGCGCGTCCAGACGCTTCTCGAGCGAGGGGTGGTCGGAGAAGAGATTCATCAACGACTGCTTGGTACGCGCTGGCACGATGAAGAAGGCGCTCATGCCTTCGGCCTTGCGCAGATCTTGGCTTGGTATCCGTTCCATCGTGCCGCTGATCTTTACCAGTGCCGAGGCTAGCGCGCTGGGACGACCGGTCAGTACCGCCGAGCCGCGATCGGCTGCGAACTCGCGGTAGCGCGAGAGCGCTTGCAAGAGCATGAAGGAGATCGCATAGACAAGCACCGAGACGAGCAGTACGAGCATGATTCCCTCCTCCTCTTCGCGGCTGCGCCCATATCCGCCGCCGAACCCGCCACCGAAAAAGAGCGCGAACTGTGCGATCAACGCAGCCAGCGTCGCAAAGAAGCTGGCGAGCGTCATCACCATCACATCGCGGTTGATCACATGCGTGAGCTCGTGGCCGATCACACCTTCGAGCTCGGCTGTGTCGAGCATCCGCAGGATGCCGGTCGTGGCGCACACTGTCGCAGACTTCTGCGAGCGACCCATCGCGAACGCGTTAGGCATGTTCGTCTCCATCACGCACACGCGCGGCTTGGGCAGGTCGGCCTGCACGCACAGCCGCTCGATGATCCCGTGCAGCTCAGGTTGTTCCTCGGGAGTGACCTCTTTGGCGCCGAGCGTCGAGAGCGCAATCTTGTCGGAGGTGAACAGCTGCATCACCAGCATGAACACGGCGATCACAACGATCAGCCCTGCTGCGGCGCCTGCGGCGAACAGTGCGGCCATGAACACCAGGTACACGATTCCCAGCAGGAACAAAGTCATCAGCATCCGCAGCTGCAGACCGGTGTCTTTACCGAAGTCAGAGTGTCGCTTGGCCATCTGGGTTGATTGTAGAGTCCGCGAGTGCCAGTGTCGCCGCCCGCGGGACAGTGCGGTCGAGGCTGCGGCGAATTACCAGGCGCCGTTTGCGTAGAGTCCCGTGTATGCACGCCCTCGAGGAGCGACGCCACCCGTGAAGCCGGAAGTTCTCATCTTCGGCATCTCGATCAAGACATTCGGGGTCACGTTCGCGATCTGCTTCTTGGCCTGTGGTGCGATCGTCGCGCGCCGGCTGCGCGAGCTTGGCAAGTCGGTCGACTGGGCATATGAGATCGTGTTCGCCGCGCTCATCGGTGGGCTGCTCGGAGCGCGCGGCTACTTCATCGTGCAGAACTACGGCGAAGTCAAGAACGACCTGCTTGGGCACATCTTCTCCGGATCTGGCCTGGTCTGGTACGGCGGCGCGATCGGCGGTGCGATTGCTGTCGTGGTTTGGATGCGCTGGCGGAACACGCTCAACCTGGCCACTGTCGATATGTGCGCCACAGTGTTGGCGCTCGGCTACGGGATTGGACGGATCGGCTGTCAGGTCTCCGGCGACGGCGACTACGGCATCCGCTCGAAACTGCCCTGGGCGATGAGCTATCCGCATGGAACGGTGCCCACGCCTCCGGGCGTGACCGTGCAGCCGACGCCGATCTACGAGACGGTCTCGATGTGTCTGCTCGCCTATGTCTTGTGGCAGTTGCGCGACCGTGTGCGGCCCGGAGTCGTCTTCGGGCTGTACCTGGTGCTGAGCGGTCTCGAGCGGCTGCTTGTGGAGTTCGTGCGGCGCAACAAGGAGGTCTTCGCGGGCTTGACGGCGCCGCAGCTCGAGAGCATTGTGTTGATGGCGATCGGTGTCGTGCTGCTGTGGGTCTTGGCTCGTGGCGGGGGTTGGGCGGCTACGGGCGGGGATCGTGCTGTCTCCGTTTCAGAGCGCTCCCCGCATATGCGCGCGAGCACCGCTTAGTCAGTGCCAACTGCTTAGTAAGCATTCGCGCACACGGGACATGCCTTTTGCGTACGTTTCAGCCTCTTGGCGCGGCGGCGGGGCTTCATTGCCCGGCCAGTTTGTGCTGCGCTAAGTTCCCTCCCCTGCAAGCCGCCATAATCCAACGAATGGCTACAGGAACCACGCTTTCGCATGTCTTCCCACTGGGCAGCCGCCTCAACGAGCGCGGCCGGGTCGAGGTGGGGGGGTGCGACACGATCGAGCTCGCGCGCGAGTTCGGCACGCCTGCGTATGTCGTCGCTGAGGACGATCTCCGAGCACGGGCGCGTGCGTTCGTGCAGGCAGGCTCCGCGGTTGGCCACGAGGACTTCCACGTGGTGTTCGCCTCCAAGGCGTTCCCCTGCACGGCGGTGCTGAGTCTGTTCGCCGAGGAGGGCCTGTGGTGCGATGTTGCCTCCGGTGGCGAGCTTCATCTTGCTTTGAACGCGGGATTCCCGCCCGAGCGGATCCTGATGCACGGCAATGCCAAGTCCGAGGACGAGCTGCGCATGGCTTTGGAGTGCGGGATCGGGTTGATCGTGGTCGACAACTTCGACGAGATCGATCGACTCGAGCGACTCATAAGTTCTTTCCAGCCGGCGCATGCGCCGGCTGGCCTGGCCGCACATGTGCGGCCAGGGACATCGCCGCATGCGGCGATGTCTTCCCAAGATGTGCTCATAAGAGCTACACCCGATGTTCGAGGAGACACGCACGAGAAGATCTCAACCGGTCAGGCTGACTCAAAGTTCGGCTTCTCGATGGCGGACATCCCGGCCGCAATCGAGCGTGTGCGCGCGGTCGACGGGCTGCAGCTGCAGGGCATCCACGCCCACATCGGCTCGCAGCTGCTCGAACTGGAGCCCTACCGTCGCGAGGCCAAGGCGCTAGCGAAGATCGGCGACGGGGTGGGCGGGTTCTCCATCTACGATCTTGGCGGTGGGCTTGGCGTGGCATACGCCGAGAGCCAGCATCCGCCGGAGATCGAGGAATGGGTAGGTGCAGTTCTGAGCGCTGCGCACGAGGCCGGAATCGACTCGGGCAAGCGGGTGCTGGTCGAGCCGGGGCGTGCGCTCACGGCCAATGCCGCCGTCACGTTGTACACGGTGGAGAGCGTCAAGCACAACGTCTCCACCTGGGTGGCGGTCGACGGCGGCATGTCCGACAACCTGCGCCCGATGCTCTACGGCGCCACCTACGAAGCGCACGTCGCCGATCGCCTCGCCGATCCTGTGAGCGCCGTCACCTGTGTGCTGGCCGGTAAGCACTGCGAGTCCGGTGACGTGATCGTGCGTGAGGCGCTGCTCGAGGATCCAAGGCCGGGAGATGTGATCGTGACGCCCGCCACCGGCGCCTACGGCTTTGCGATGGCGAGCAACTACAACGGCGTGCCACGTCCACCGGTCGTGTTCTGCAGGGATGGCGACGCCCGTATGGTGGTCAGGCGTGAGCACTTCGAGGATCTCACGGCCCGCGATGTCCTCTGAGGACTCAGCGATGACCTCCGTGCGCCTTGGCCCGTCTCCTGAGCATGCCGGCGCTGTTGCTGGGCATTTCAACGTCGGCCTGCTCGGCTTCGGGACCGTCGGCTCGGCTTTCGCTGGACTGCTGCAGGAGCGCACCCCTCACATCGAGAAGCTCACTGGACGCCTGCCGATACTGGGCGAGGCGCTCACCACCAGCAAAGGCGACTTTGCCCAGATTCTCGCGTCCTCTGACTTGATCGTCGAGCTGATCGGCGGGATCGAGCCCGCGCGCGAGTACGTGCTTACCGCGCTACAGGCAGGCAAGCACGTTGTCACAGCCAACAAGCAGCTGCTCTCTCAGCACGGCGAGGAGCTGTTCGAGGCGGCACGTGCAAGCGGAGTGCAGCTGCGCTTCGAGGCTGCCGTGGCAGGCGTCGTCCCTGTCATCCGCGTGCTGTGCGAGTCGCTTGCCGGCGCACACGTCGAGCGTATCCACGGGATCGTCAACGGCACCACCAACTTCATCTTGAGTGAGATGACTCATGGCTCCTCATACGAACAGGCACTCGTCGAGGCTCAGCGCCAGGGCTACGCCGAGGCCGACCCAAGCGACGACGTAAGTGGGCGCGACGCCGCTGCCAAGATGGCGATCCTTGCCCGGCTCGCCTTCGGCACACCGGTCCACATTGACCAGGTCCCTTACGAGGGGATCGAGCATCTGCAGACTGATGACCTGCAGTACGCGCGTGAGCTAGGGCTCGGCTTGAAGCTGATCGGCACCGCCGAGCGGCGTGACGGTGGGCTCTCGGTGCGCGTGCACCCAGCCTTCCTTTACTCCGGCCACCCGCTGGCCTCTGTCAATGGCCCTTTTAACGCGGTCACGGTTGAGTCCGACGCGATCACCGAGATCACGATGTCCGGGCCGGGAGCGGGAGGACGTCAGACCGCGAGTGCCGTGCTTGGCGACCTTGTCAGCGCGATGCTTGCGCTGGGCTCCCCTTCCGCGCCGCTCGATCCGCTGCCACTAGTGCAGGATGTCGAGAGTGGCTTCTACATCCACATGGAGGTTGCCGATACGCCAGGCACGCTGGCCTCCATCGCCCAGCTGCTCGGCGAGCAGGGCGCCTCGATCAAGTCCGTCGCCCAGCACGGCCTGGGCGAGCACGCGCGCCTGGTGATGGTCATCCATCCACTGGCTGAATCGCGTGTCCGGGAGGCGCTCAAACGCATCGCCGCGCTCGACTTCCTACGCTCAACACCCCGCGCAATTCGTGTCATCGAAGAGGAGTTCATGTGATCCTGAACACGTATGGCGGCGCTGGGCGGCGTCCTCGCTCGCTTATGTGCTGGCCGATTGGCGGTCTCGTTGACCGTCAATTGGCACACTGCGCTCGCTGCCTCCTTGCCCAGCTTGCCCTACGTGCCCAGGATGGGCTTTACCAAAAGGAGTTCATGTGAGTAACGCGATTTCCATGGGCAAGAGCCATGTGCCGTTGATCGAGCGCTACCGGGATCGGTTGCCTTTCGCTGAGGACGATCCGATCGTCAGCCTGCAGGAGGGCTCGACACCGCTGCTGCGCGCGCCCGTGCTCTCGGAGATGGTGGGCGCCAGTGTGCGCCTCAAGCTCGAGGGTGCCAACCCTACGGGATCGTTCAAGGACCGTGGCATGACCTGCGCCGTCTCAGCGGCCGTGCGCGACGGCGCCAAGGCTGTGATCTGTGCCTCCACGGGCAACACGGCCGGCAGCGCGGCGGCCTACGCCGCGCGCGCGGGCATCACCTGTGCGGTGATCGTCCCCGAGGGCAAGATCGCCGAAGGCAAGATGGCCCAGACCTTGATGCACGGCGCGCGCGTGATCTCGCTCGCCGGCAACTTCGACCAGGCGCTGAAACTGGTGCGCGAGCTTGTCGAGAAGGACCCGATCGTGCTCGTCAACTCGGTCAACGAATTCCGCATCGAAGGCCAGAAGACGGCGGCCTTTGAGATTCACGAGGACCTCGACGGGCAGCTGGAGGCGCTCTGCATCCCTGTTGGCAACGCCGGCAACATAACCTCCTATTGGCGCGGCTTCCGCGAGATGGGGGCGGCGCCGAGGCTGTTTGGCTTCCAAGCCGAGGGCGCTTCGCCGCTGGTGCGCGGCGAAGCCTTTGAGCACCCCGAAACCGTGGCAAGCGCAATCCGCATCGGTCACCCGGTGCGCGGCAGCGACGCGCTCGCGGCTGTGAGCGAGTCCGGTGGCGCGATCCGTGCCGTCTCAGACCACGAGATCCTCGCTGCCTATCGTCTGCTCGCAGCGAAGGAAGGCATGTTCTGCGAGCCGGCATCGGCGGCGTCCGTCGCCGGTCTGCTCAAGTACGGACCCGACGGCGCCGAACAGGTCGTGTGCGTGCTCACCGGTCGCGGCATCAAGGACCCGCAGACCGCAATCGAACACAACGGCGGTGCGGTGATCCCCTGTGCCCCCGATATTGGGGCGATCGAAGAGGCGGTTCTCGGTTGAGTCGCGAGCATCTGCTCTCGCGCGCCGCACGCGTCGATTTTCGCCTGAGGAGAGCGGAGGGTATGTATTAATTGTGAAGACTACAATGATAGATACATATAGTAGCAACTATAGTAGTTTTGAAAAAATGTATGGGACGGGCAGCGGGTGATTCGCAGGCGGGTCGTGCGCGTGCCTGCGTCCTCGGCAAACCTCGGCCCTGGCTTTGACTGCTTCGCCGCTGCCATCGGCCTGCACCTGGAGCTGGAGGTCGTAGAGACTGGCAGCTTCGCCGTTGAGACCGACCTCGACGTTTCACGGGGCAGGGACAACCTCTGCGTGCGCGCCTTCGAGACTCTGCACCCAGCCGAGGATTTCACTTTCCGCATCCGTTCCGACATACCGTTGACGGGGGGTCTCGGCTCAAGCGCCTCGGCAATCGTGGCGGGCCTGCTCGCTGCCGATCACCTCTTCGAGCTGGACGTGGATCTGCTTGCTTGTGCGACCGCGATCGAGGGTCACCCAGACAATGTCGCCGCGGCGCTCTACGGCGGCTTTGTCATTTGCGCAGATGGCCAAGCCGTGCGTTTCGAGCCTCCAACGGGCCTGGAGGCGCTCGCGGTCGTGCCCGAGCAGGCTGTACGTACCAGCGAGGCGCGCGGTGCGCTGCCTGAGCAAGTTCCGATCGAGCAGGCGGTCTTCAATGTGGCCCACGGTGCGCTACTCACCCTGGGACTCGCGCGCGGCGATTGGGACCTGGTGGCCCGTGGCCTACACGACAGCTTGCACGAGCAGCGGCGCTCGCACCTGTTCCCAAGCTCATATGAGCTCGCCAGGCGTGCAAGCGACTTTGGCGCGCTGGGTGCCACGATCTCCGGCGCTGGACCCACCGTGTTGATGTGGTGTTTCTACGAGCACACAGGCGCCGTTGTGGAGGCGCTGCGACCGGAGATCGAGGGTTGGGCAACGCTATTGCGTGCCCCGTTTGAGGCCCAGGGCGCGTATGTGGGGGAGATGTAGACTGGCCAGCCAGCCAGTCTAGTAGCATTCGCGCGTGACCCGCGCCCGTCCCAGCACGACGCACCACACTTTTTCCGACGACGGCTACTTCCCCCGCGGGCGATCGATACTGCGCGCCGTCCACGAAGAGAAGGCCGTCGGGCTGATGTACGGCCAGCGTGCGCTCTGCGTCGGCGCCGTCAAGCCGCTCAACTACGTCGGCACCAGCGAACACACCCGCAACAAGCGCACGCCGTTCAAGCGCATCACGCACACGGGGGGCATGTTCGAGGCGGTCTTCTTCGGCAGTCGCGAGCAGGCTGACCGCGTCCTTGCGATCGTCGATGGCATGCACGAGCGCGTGATCGGCGAGCTCCCAGAGGACGCCGGTCCCCACTATCCAGCGGGGACGCCCTACTCGGCCCTCGACCCTGAGCTGATGCTGTGGACGGTCGCCGTCATCGCCGACTCCGCCGAATGGTTCTACGACAGGCTTGTGCGTCCACTAACAGATGAGCAACGTGAAGCGTTGTGGCAGGACTATCTGCGCTTCGCTGAGCTCTTCAAGATGCCACCCTCCTGCGCTCCGCCTACCCATCGCGAGTTTCGCGAATGGTTCGAGTCCCAGCTGGCCGGCCCGGACCTGCACCTGACCGAGGAGGCTCGCTACATGGGCTATGCCTCTGCGTTCGAGATCCCGATGCCCTCGAGTCGTCAGCTGGCCAAGCGCATGCACGATCTGGTGATGCTCGGCTCGTTGCCGGCGCGCGTGCGCGAGCTCTACGGACTGCGCTACAGCTCGGCTCAGGCCAGAACGTGCACGGCGGTGCTGGCGGGTGGACGCTTCGCGCGCATGCTGGCCCCGCGCAAGCTAACCCACGGCTCGTGCATCCCCGAGTTCGAAATGGTCGCGGCAACCGAGCAGCAGCGCATCGAGCGGGGGCTGCCCACGCCACAACTCGCGGGCTGAGCGCGCGTTTAGGCCCTGTGCGCCGGCGTCTGGCCGACAACGATGCGGCTTGTCGGTGCACCCATTTCACCGATGCCCCCCGCGCGCGGAGGGCATCCGCGTCAGCGAAGCTCCGCTAGGCGCTCGCGGACGCCCACCATGCCCGGCAGGCGCTCGAGCATTTCCTCGGCGACCGCGAGATAGTCGGCGCCGAGATCGGGGCGGTGGTCGAGAATCGACGTGGCCCGCTCGGCAGACTCCGCGTAGGCGATCGAGCTGCGTACCGGCGTCTCGAAGACCTTCGCGCCGAAGCGCTCCTGCAGTGACGCCTTCGCCTCGCGGGAGTGCACCGTGCGCATATCGGCCAAGTTCAGCAACACGCCAAGCAGCGAAAGCTCGTCGTTGAGGCTGTCACGTGCGATCTCGATCACCTCCATCGCCTGCTCCACCCCCTGCAATGCGAAGTACTGAGCCTCGGCCGTCACCAGCGCGTAGTCTGCTGCCACAAGCGCGTTCACGGTTAGCAGTCCCAGTGAGGGAGGACAGTCGATAAGCACTACTTCGTACTCCTCGGGCAGCTTGGCAAGCGCCCGCCTCAAGGTCATCTCACGGCCAATCTTGCCGCCGAGCATCAGCTCCGCCTCGGCCAGGTTCAAGCTAGCCGGGATCACGTCCTCGTGGATTGCGTCAGCGGCAGAGCAAGTACCGGCAAGCACGTCGGCAACCGTCGGATCGCTGTCCGGCGGCAAGTCGAAGTAGTCCGACAAATTGCCCTGCGGATCGAGATCGACCGCCAACGTCTTCACGCCGACCCGGCGCAGCACGTCGGTGAGCGTGCGCACCGTCGTCGTCTTGCCGGTGCCGCCCTTCTGTGAGAGCACAGCGATCGTCTGGGCCATGGCGGCCGATAGTACGTGGAATGCGCCGCGTGAGCGCTCAGCCCTCAGGCCTGCGCCAGCAACGGCGGGCGCTGCGTGCGCTCTCCCGGCACGCTCACGAACGTGAGCCGATAACGGCCGACAAGAATCTCGTCGCCGTCGTTCAAGGGTCGCCACTCGACGCGCTCGCCGTTGACGAAAACACCGTTGAGACTGCGGTCGTCGAGCACTCTCACGCCATCGGCCTGACGCACGACGAGCGCGTGGCGCCGGGAGACGGTCGGGTCGTCGAAGCGCACGTCGGCGGCAAGGCTGCGGCCAATTCGCGTCCACTCGCGCGTGAGCGCGACTGTCCTTGACTCCTCGCCATCGTCATAGAGCAGATACTCGCCCGGCTCGATCAACTCTTCGCGAGCGCGAGCGATCCACTCCCGGGGCTCGTAGGCGTGCGCTTGCGCATGAGTCTCAGCGGGTGCTGTGGCCGCATTGAACAGCGAAGCCCTGACAAAGTCATGCCCGCCACAGTCCGGGCAGTCGCGCAGAGCATCCAACGACGTGAGAGTCAATACGTATCCGCATCCCTGACAACGGAACGATCCGGTGCCAGCCATCGTGCCCGAAGTATGCGACTCCATATTGCGCTACCCCTTCCTCTCGTTCCCATACGGTTGGGAACTTTCTACAGGGTGGAATCCGGCGGGAATCATAACGAAGCTGTCAAGTGAGCTTGTGAGGAGCAAGTAAACGAGGCTCCATCGTCGCCTGCACTTTGTCGCTGATCCCAGCATACCCCTCCGATTCGTCAGTCAAACGAATCGCACCGAAAGATCACTGAAGAGTGCAGGACCCGGCATGAACCTGGCGAAAGTAGCGCCCATGGCCTCGCCTCACGTCGACGTCGAGCAGCTTGAGCGCTTCCTTCTGCGCCGCGGTGTCGGCTCACTGACTGCTGATCGTCACCGTTGTGTCGATTGCGACCGCACGCCGCTTGTGGGCGAGCACATCCATGTGTATGAGCAGGCAAAAGGCATCGTCTGCGAGCTGTGCCGCCAACTGCGTCGTGGAGCGCCGCTTCAGAGCGAGATCGTCCGTCACAGCGAGCTCGGTCATACGGTGCGTTTGACCGCGCGCGCCGCTTGAGTACGGCTCTGACGGACGGATCATCGATGTGTGCCCCGCGAAGGGCAGCGTGAGCGCCGCGTCCAGAGCGCAAAACCGCCCCGCCAGTCATTAGACTGCCGCGCCGTGGACCCTCTGACCGTATCGATCGTGATCAGCGCCCCGCGCGAGCAGGTATTCGACTACCTGCAGGACATCGCCAACCACCCGGAGTTCACCGACCACTATCTGGTCGACTGGCACCTCACGCGCGAGGACTCGGTCGGTCGTGGCGCAGGCGCTCGTTTTCGCGTGAAGGCTCCAGGTAACCGGTTCAGCTGGGCCGACTCGACATTCACCGAGATCTCCCGTCCCCACCGCATCGTTGAGGTAGGCCGCACCGGCAAGACCAATCGAGTGCGCACGCTCGGCGTCTACGAGCTCGCTCCCGCCGCGGGCGGAGCCACGCGCGTGCAGTTCACGCTGGAGACCGAGGCCCATGTGCTGTCCGACCGGATCATGGAGGCACTTGGCGGCAGAGCGTGGTTGAAGCGCAAGAATGAGAAGGCCATGCGCCGTCTGCGAGCAATCCTAGAGCGGGGCGAGAGCCGCGGAGAGCGCGTCACCGTCGCCGGCGGATAAACTGCCCGCTCGCATGACTCCCCGCCCGGCCAACAGCCCCCTCCGAGTGCGTCTGCGCGCCGTCTCCGGCCTCTCCTCGCGGGTGGCCGCACGTTCGCTCGGCAAGCTCGCGCTGGCCGCGGTTCTGTTGGTGGCGATGCTTGCGCTCAGCGCTTGCTCGGACAACTCTCATACCCGTGTGACGACCGGCACCTACGCCGGCGAGTCCGGCCAGAACGCCCCCTACCTGAACGTTGGCCCGCTGATCTACGAGGTCCAGCTCTCGCGCGAGCTCAACCCCTACGACACCGAAGACTCCACCTACTTGAGCGGCCTGACCCCAGCCCAACGCAAGCTGGCCCCCGGCGAAGAGTGGTTCGCGGTCTTCCTGCAGGTCTACAATGAAAGCTCGGCGCCTCACGTGGCCACGACGGACATCTCGATCAGCGATACCCAAGAAAACGTATACACGCCGATCGCCCCGGCCCTGACTAACGAATTCGCATATCGCGGTGGGCTCGTACCCCCCAAAGGCCGTATCCCGGCGCTCGACACGACTGCGGCCAACGGACCCACGCAGGGCGCCCTGGTGCTGTTCAAGATCAAAATCGTCTCGCTCGACAACCGTCCGATCGAGATCAAGTTCGTAGATCCCTTCAATCCGAGGGAGACGGCTTCGGCCGAGCTCGACGTTTAGGGCTCCCGTTTGGGTCCGGCTGGGACCTGGCCTATGGGTCAACGCCGGGGCGCTTGCGCGAGGCGTACCGACTGGCCTTAGCGCGCAACCCGTGTTCGCCGGGCGTTTAGCGCAAGCCGGCTTCGAGCACCTGTTTGGCCACTGGGGCGGCTGTTTCTCCGCCGGCGCCGTCTTTCACGAGCAAGACGCCGACAGCGATCCTGGGGTGCAGGGCCGGCGCGAACGCCGCAAACCAAGCGTCGGTGTTCTGCGGATCGTCGCTTCCAGTAGAGCAGTCTTCGTCGGCCCCCTTTTCATTTTCTCCGCTCGTCTGAGATTCGTCGCCTTCAGATCCGTGTTCGCCTTTGCCGGGGCAGGCCGGCACGCCCAGTTCGGCGGTTCCCGTCTTGCCTGCAACGACAACCCCGGGGATGGCGGCCGCTGTGCCCGTGCCTTCGCGCACCACTCCGATCATCAGGTGCCGCACGGTGCGTGCCGTCGCTGCGCTCATCACACGCACGGGCGTGGAGCGCAGTGCTTCAAACGTGGGTGTCGGGCGCCTACCGCCGTCGGCGACGGTGGCCGCGATCCTCGCCATCTGCAGTGCCGAGGCCTGTACTTGACCCTGTCCGATCGATGTTGAGCCAAGGTCCAGTTCACCCTGGATCTGGCTTGCCGGTGGCAGCGTGCTTTCGACCGCTCCGGGGAGCTCGGGCGGATGGTTGAAGCCGAAACTTTCGGCTGTCGCCACGAGGCGATCGGCGCCGACCTTCACTCCCAGCGGGGCGAATACCGAGTTGCACGACACCGCGAAAGCGAGTGCCAGACTGCCGCCGCAGTCCTCGCCGTTGGCGTTTTCGAGCTTGACCCCGTCGAGCGTGGCCGACGTGGCATATGGGAACACGCTCTTGAGACTTGCCACTTTGGCTTCCAAGGCGGCGGTAACGGTCACCATCTTGAACGTCGAGCCTGGGGGCTGCAGATCGTCGATGCCGAGGCCTGCCACCGCCAGTATCTCCCCGTTTGCGGGATCCATTGCCACCACCCCGCCAAGCTGTCCGCCGAGGGCTTCCGCGGCGACGCGCTGAAGGGTCGGAGAGATCGTGGTGTGCACAGCAGGACTCGGCTTTGGTGAGACGCTCGCGAGCACGCGTTCGCCCGCAAGCAGCTGTCCGCCGGGTGTCCCGCGCAGCTGATCGTCGAGCGCCAGCTCCAGGCCGCTCGTGCCCACTATCGCTTCGGCTGGCACGCCTAGAGCTTCCAATTCGCTCACACGAGCACTTGGCACGGGTCCCACCTCTCCGATGACGCCCGATGCCGCCGCGCCGAGTGGCGAGTTGCGTGTGCCTGCAGCCGTTGCCGGCCCGTCGGCCAGCACCGAGCCGTCGCGCGCGAGCAGCGTCGCGCGCGACGGCAGCGTCATGTGCCTGCTCAGCGACTCGCCTCTCAGCAAGCCAGGGAAGAGGAGCGAGTGCGACCAGATCACGCGCTCACCGTCGGACTTGTCTTGCACGTTCATAATGAGACTCTCTTTGAGCGCGCCCCAGATGCGCGTGTCGACGCGCATCGGCACCGTGATCGCCCCATGTACGCCTTCACGAGCGCTACCCATAACGGTCAAGCTGGTCTCGGTCGCCGTGTTCGCCGCTGCCTGGTAGGCGCCGGCGAATGCGCTCGCGGACATCCGTCGTTGTGCGGCAGCGTCGATGTCTCCGTACATCGTTGCGTAGTCCCTGTGAGTCCACGCGTGGGCAAACTGCTCGGCCAGTCCCAGCTGAGGCGAGCCGCTGTGGCCGGAACCCACAACCGCGCCTACGAGGAAAGCGATCGCGGCGAGTGCGATCACCGGCGCCGCCCGTCGCATACGCATGCGACCGCGGTGCTCATTGGAGGTGTTCACAGCTCGGGACGGTAGAACATGAGCATGACGCGGCTCGACTGGATCATCGTGGGGTTTGCTGTCCTGCTTGCGCTGTTCGGGTTTCGGCGGGGCTTCATCGTCGCTGTGCTCTCCTTTGGCGGCTTCGCCCTTGGTTCATTCATCGGAACCCGGCTGGGTCCTCTACTGCTCTCTCAGGGCTCCGCCAGTCCGTATGCGCCTGCGTTCGGACTGGTTGGAGCCCTGCTCGCTGGAGCGATCCTGGCGACAGGCTTCGAGGGCGTTGGCTTCAGACTTCGTCGCACGCTCGTACTGCCCGGGTTGGGCATGCTCGATGGCGTCCTCGGCGCGCTGCTCAGTGCGGCACTTGGCTTGGCGATCGCGTGGATCCTCGCTGCGGTAGTCGTGCAGACGGCTGGTACGACTGAGCTACGCGCCGACATCCAGCGCTCGGAGATCTTGCGTGAGCTCAACCAGTTGCTGCCGCCAACTGGTCCGATCTTGAATGTTCTGGCAAGCCTCGATCCGCTGCCGTCGATCGCCGGTCCGGTTCCAGAGGCAGCGCCGCCGTCGCGCACGATCGACAGGGAGCCGGGAGTACGCATCGCCGCGCGCAGCGTCGTGCGCGTGCTCGGCACCGCCTGCGGCTTGGCAATCGAGGGCTCGGGTTGGGTAGCCCAGCCAGGTGTGGTCGTCACCAATGCGCACGTGGTCGCTGGCGAGCACGACACAGCCGTCGAGGTGGGGGGAGACGAACCGGAGCTCTCGGCCTATGCGATCGCCTTCGACCCCACCGACGACATCGCGGTCCTGCGCGTCCCAGGCCTCGCCCTGCCCTCGCTCACGCTCGTCCCGAATCCAGTCCCAGGCAGCGCGGGCGCGATCTTGGGCTATCCGGAGGACGGTCCGTTCGACCCACAACCAGGGCGCATCGGCACGACCCAGCGGATCGTCACCGATGACGCTTATGGCCGCGGCCCGGTCTCGCGCCTGTTGACGCCGCTGCGAGGTCTGGTGCGCCCAGGCAACTCGGGCGGCCCATTGGTCAATCGCGAAGGACGCGTGCTGACGACGGTATTTGCCAGCACCACGGGCAGCGGCCCGGATGGTGGCTATGGCGTGGCCAACGCCACCGTCGCTCAGGTGCTCGCTGGGGCCAACCACATGGTCGGCACGGGAGAATGCACCTCCGGGTGAGTAGGAGCGTCTTTCAAAATGAGCCATGGGGGGCGTTCGTGGAACGTGAAAACGCCAGGTGGCGTAGCTCATTTTGAAAGATCCTCCCAACACCCCCTTGTGGGTGTTCAGGTAAAGGTTAGGTACCTCAATAACACCTCCGGCCCACGCAAAGGGGGTATTAGATGTGCAGCTCATTTTGAATGATCTTCTTAAGGACGTGTTTCAAAAGTGATGAAGGCCCACCCACCCACCACCCGCGCCCGGGCGTGTCGATCTGTTGAGACAGGCTCTAAGTGAGGCGTGTGAATCAGGCGGTGGAGGGGCGCGTACGCGGTCGTGCGCGCGGCGCTCGTCTCTCCTGAACAGGCTTTGGAGGAGAGGCCTGCTCCTCGGCGTCGCTCGCGCTTCGTTGCTCAGAGACGGCGGTCTTCCGCTTGTCCGCTGGTGCCTTGAGCGGCGGCTCGGTGGCGGCTATGCGGCGGACGAGCTCCGTGCGCACGCGCTCCAGCTCCTGGACATTCAGCAGGCGCGGGCCGGCCTGCCTGAAGGGTTTGCTGGGCGCTGGAACCAAGCCGGGATGGCTGGATTGGATCTCTGAAAGAGTCTGCTCGAGCGCCGCGATCTGAGCGCGCAGCTCGCGGCGACGCTCGCCGGCCTGCTTGCTTGCCTGCCCCCCGCGATGGGGGGTGCCCCCCAGGGCGCCTGCCTGCCTGTGCCCGTCAGGGTATGTGGCAGCATTGGAGGCCGGCTCGGCGGTGACGTATAGGGCGGCGGCCACCTCGCGCGGGTCGACGCCAGTCTGGCGCGCCTGGCGTGCCGCGTCTGCAGCTATCTGGCCGACGGCGGAAGGCTCTTGAGCAACGCTCGCTACGAATGTGCCGGTGCCCTGGCGGCTGTCGATCAGTCCCTCCTGCTCCAAGCGCTGGTAGACGCTGCGCGCTGTATTGGCGTTGATCCCGAGCATCTCGGCAAGCTCGCGCAGGCCGGGCAGTCGTTGACCAGGTGCGAGTCTGCCGTCGCCGATCCGAGCACGCAGTCCCCAGGCGAGTTGAACGCCGATCGGGATCTCGCCGGCACGGTCGATCGTCAGGTCTTCGAGCTCGAGCTGAGCCGCCGGTGCCTGCCCTTGGGCGTACAGCTCCGATGCAGGCATTTCAGTTGACGCTTCTGACGCATGCGAGTCTGGATGGTCACGTCCTGCCATGCCCCAACTTTAGACGCTCGCGGGCAGAAAACATATTGTGCTAGTGAACTAGTACACTAGTTCTATGGAAGGGTCGGAGTCTGGGGAAGTGGCTGGCGGCGGCGCGGTGAGCGAGGGTGCGGGTCGGACGGGTGCGGTCGTGTTGAGGCGGGCGCTGCTGCCAGCACGCAACATGTTCGAGGAAGTTGGGGACATGATGATCCTCACGGGTCGCACTGTCGTGGCTGTCGTGAGGCCGCCCTATCCCTACGGCGGCGAGTTCGTCTGGCAGTTCCTGTTCGCGTTGCGGATCTGTTGGCTGCCGCTGCTGCTGTCGACCTTTGCCCTCTCATACGGAGCCGCGGGTCTGCAGGCGGCGAACTTCCTGCAAGTGCTGGGCTCGGTCGACCGCTTGGGTGGATTCTTCGTGCTGATCGTCGTGCGAGAAATCGGTCCCCTGATCACAGCGACGATGCTTGCCGGAGCGGCCGGCACCGCGATCACCGCGGACCTGGGCGCGCGCAAGATCCGCGAGGAGCTCGACGCCCTGCAGGTGCTGGGCGTCGATCCCGTCAAGAACTTGGTAGTGCCGCGTTTTCTGGCGCTGATGCTCGTGACGGGCCTATTCAATGTCTACGCAATCCTGTTCGGAATCTTCGGCGGCGTGCTGGCGGCGGTCGGCCACGGTCAGCCGCTCGGACCCTTCTGGGCGACCTTCTTCAACAACACGTCGACCACCGACCTATGGGGCTCGACGTTGAAGACAGCGATCTTCGGGGCGATCATCGCGATCATCTGTTGTTACAAGGGCATGACCGCCTCCGGCGGCGCGGAGGGTGTGGGTCGCGCCGTCAACCAGGCTGTCGTGGCGTCTTTCCTCGCGTTCGGATCGTTCAACTACGCCTTCACGCAGCTGTTGCTCGCGACACATCCCAACCTGATCGCGATCAAATGAACGAAGCTCTCACAGGCGCGCGCGACTGGCTTGCCTCGGCGGGGGAGATCGCCAGCTTCACGGGTCGGATCGTGCGCGATGTGTGGACGCTGCGCGTGCTGCATTTCTTCGGCGAGGGGGTGCGTCAGGCGGGTCTCATGATCGTGTCCTCGACGGCGGTCCTGTGGATCATGGTGTTCATCATCGGCTTGGGACCCTGTGGGATCCAGGGCGCCTACTTCGCTGAGGCCCAGGGGGCGCCGAGCATCGCCGGCGCCTTTGCTGCCTGGTGCGACCTGCGCGAGGCGATTCCCTATGCGTTCGGCTACATGATGGCGGCAAAGGTCGGCACCGGCATCGTCGCCGAGCTCGGCGCGATGCGCATCAACGACGAGATCGATGCGTTGGAAGTGATGGGAATCGATTCGATGGTGTTCCTCTGCGCCACGCGCTTGTTGGCGGCCTGGATGGTGCTGCCGTTCATGTACATCGCCGGAATCGGGATGGGCTACCTGGCCTCCTACATCGCGGTCGTCAAGCAGGTGGGAACCGTCACCTCGGGCGGCTACCTGCTGATCTTCTGGCAGTACCAGAACCCGGTGGACTACCTCTACAGCGTGATCAAGGCGATGTCGATGGCTACGGCTGTCGTGCTCGTAGCCTGCTACTACGGCTACAACGCCTCGGGCGGGCCGGTGGGGGTCGGCAGGGCTACAGCCAAGTCGATGGTGCTCAACCTGGTGCTCGTCACGATGATCGGGATGCTCGGCACAGAGATCTTCTGGGGCACCAGTCCGCGCACACCGATCGGGGGTTGAGCGCGCGCGTGCGTCGGGTCGGGCGTACGCGCGCGCTGGTCGGCCTTGCGGGGCTTGGGCGGAACCCGATGGGGCAATTCATCCAGTGGTCGGAGCGATGGATGGGGTGGGCGGGACCTTAATCAACCCACCCGCTACGCTGGGCGCCATGTCAAAGACGCTTGTGATCGCGGAGAAGCCTTCGGTGGGGCGCGACTTGGCGCGGGTGCTGCCCGGTCCGTTCGCCAAGCATGAGGGCTACCTGGAGGCGCCCGACTACGTGATCAGCTGGGCCGTCGGCCACCTCGTGCAGCTGGCCGACCCCGACGAATACGACGCCAAGTACAAGCGCTGGCGGATGCCGGATCTGCCGATCGTGCCGTCCAAGTTCAAGCTGGTCGTGCGCGACGAGCGCTCGCGCAAGCAGATGTCGGTGGTCACAAGCCAGCTCGGGCGCGAGGATGTCGAGCGGGTCGTCAATGCTTGCGACGCCGGGCGCGAGGGCGAGCTGATCTTTGCCTACCTCTACGAGAAGGCCAAATCGAAGAAGCCGGTGCAGCGCCTGTGGCTGAACTCGATGACTACCGCGGCTATGAAGAGCGCCTTCGACTCGCTGCGGCCCGCCGAGGACTATGCGCTGCTCGAGCAGGCCGCGCGCTCGCGCTCGGAGGCCGACTGGATCGTCGGCATGAACGCCACTCGCGCCGCTACGATCCGCCTCAAATCGTCCTTCGACGGCGCCGTCTCGCTGGGCCGCGTGCAAACGCCGACGCTCGCGATCGTCGCGCGTCGCGAGGAGGAGATCAAGGCATTCGTGCCCGAGCCCTACTGGTTGGTGGACGCGCGCTTCGACGCGGACGAGGGCGATTTCGAGGGGGGCGACGGTAGCCCTGACAACGCATCTCGCCAGGGTGGAGCTGAAGGTTCGCGTGTCTACGAAGGACGCTTTCATGCCGGTGCGAAGCCGCGCTTGGGCAGCGAGGAGGAGGCGCTTGCGATCGTCGCTGCCTGTCAGGGCAGGCAGGGGACGATCACCAAGCTCGACAAGAAGGAGCAACGCGAGCGCGCGCCGATGCTGTACGACCTTACGACGCTGCAGCGCGAGGCCAATACGCGCTACGGCTTCTCGGCGCGGCGCACGCTTGCCGCCGCGCAGCGCCTGTATGAGGAGCACAAGGCGCTGACTTATCCGCGAACCAACTCGCGCTACCTGACGACCGACATGATCGAGGAGATAAAGCCCACCGCCGAGCTCGTGGGCGGGCAGAAGGAGTACACCAAGGCCGCCGCCTACGTGACAGGCCTGGACGTTCTGCCGCTGGCGCGAGTTGTCAACGACGAGAAGGTCACCGACCACCACGCGATCATTCCCACCAGGGCCGAGCACGGAGTCGATCGCATGGGCGACGACGACAAGCGCGTATACGACATGGTCGTCAGGCGCTTCCTTGCCGTGTTCCATCCTGAGGCGGTGTTCGAGAACACGCGTGTGGAGACGACAGTTGTGCCCGACGGCAAGCAGGCGGCAGCCGCGGGGGCGAAGGCGGACGGTGCGGGCGCGGTGCCGGCGGGTGGGGGCTACGTCTTTCGCACGCGTGGCAAGCTGCTGCTCGTTCCCGGCTGGCGCGGGGTCTACGGCGAGGTGCCCTCCGAGACGAAGTCCGCCGCCGAGGAAGACGAGGGTGCCGACCAGCAGCTACCCAAGCTGAGCGAGGACGAAGTTGTGCAGACGCTCGAGATCGCAAGCGAGCGCAAGGAAACCAAGCCGCCCAGGCGCTACAGCGACGCTTCTCTACTCGGTGCTATGGAGACCGCTGGCAAGCTCGTCGAGGACGACGAGCTGCGCGAGGCGATGAAGGATTCCGGGATCGGCACGCCGGCGACGCGCGCGGCGATCATCGAGCGGCTAATCCAGGTGGGCTATATCGAACGCGACGCGCGCGCGCTGGTCGCCACCGAGAAGGGGCTGAACGTGATCAGGCTGCTTGGCGAGCACGCATTGACTTCACCGGACATGACCGGCCAGTGGGAGCACCGCCTCGACAAGATCGAGCGTGGCGAGGACTCGCGCGAGAAGTTCATGGGCGACATCGCCGGCTTTGCCGAGCTGACCGTCAAAGAGCTGGACGAGAAACTCAAGGACGTGCGCATACCGCGCGCCAACCTCGGTTCTTGCCCGATTTGCGGGCACGACATCAAAGAGAACCGCAAGGGCTATTCCTGCTGGGCGCGCGACGATCCGGGCTGTGGCTTTGTCATCTGGAAGGGCAAGTCTGGCAAGCAGCTGCCGGTTGCCGTGGCGAAGGAGCTGGTCCACAGCGGCTATACGGCCAAGGCCGTGACGGGCTTCAAGGCGCGCAGCGGGCGCAACTTCCGTGCGCGTTTGGCTCTTAGCCAGAACGAGGAAGGCAAGTGGCGCGTCGAGTTCGACGAGGAGTGGGCGCGCGAGGGCGCCAAGCCGCCTGAGGTCGAGGCCGAGGCAGGCCAGGAGGCTGCCACTCAGGAGACGGCAGGCCAGGAGGATGCGGTCGCCGCGAGCGCGGCGTAACGCTTTGGCCTCTACTCCCACGCGCGCACCCCATTCGGGGCACAAGCGGGTGGGCATGCCGATTTTTGCAGTATGCGCGAGCGCTGAATGGGCTCGTCGGGCCAGTGCGCCAGGATGGCAGCGTGCCGATCGCACTCGTAACCGGACCCGCCAACGCCGGCAAGGCGCATGTCCTGTTGGAAGCAGTGCGCGGACACGTGGCGCGGGGGGAAGAGCCGCTGCTGGTGGTGCCGACCGAGGCCGATCAGGCTCGCTACCGGCGCGAGCTGGCCGAGGGAGGATTGACGCTAGGTGTTCGGGTTGAGCGCTTCGAAGGGCTCCTCGGCGAGGTACTAGCCAAGGCTGGAGAGGCCCGTGCGCCACTCGGCTCCCTGGCACGCGAGCATCTGCTGGCGCGCCTGGCAAACGCGCGTCCGGGTATGGCCAGGGAGCTGGCGGCTCTGGTCGCCGACCTGGAGACCCAACGTGTGACTCCAGCCAGACTGCGTGGCGCGCTGCGCGCGTCCAGATCGGAGGAGCGGGAGCCTGACGAGCAAGCGCCACTTGAGCATCTCTGCGCGGTGTTCGAGCGCTACCAGCAGACGCTTGCGCGGATGCGCCGCTCCGATCGAGAGCTGCGCGCGATCGGGGCATTGGACCAACTGCGTCGCAAGCCCGCATCTTGGGGGGCAGTCCCGGTGCTGCTCTATGGCTTCGACGACTTCACCGAGCTACAGATCGACACAATCCTGACGCTCGGCGACGTGGTTGGCGCGCCCGTAATGGTCTCGCTCGCATACGAGCCCGGGCGTGTCGCTTTGCTCGGTCGCGCCTCCACTTTCCAGCGGCTCGCCCCGCTTACCGATACTCACACCGAATTGCGGGCGCGCGCCGACCACTACGCGCCGTCCTCGCGTGAGGCGCTGCATCATTTGGAGCGCTCGCTGCTCAGCGACGATCCGCGAAAAGTCGAGCCCGGAGAGGCGGTGAGGCTGCTCGAGGGCGGAAGCCCGCGGGCCGAGCTGGAGCTGGCAGCCGGCGAGGTCAGGGCGCTGCTCGACGACGGTGTGCCACCAGAGGAGATCGCGATCGTGCACCGCTCTCCCGAGTCGATCGCCGGTCTCCTCGGCGAGGTGCTGGAGGACTTCGACATTCCCTACGCGCGGCGCCGGCACACGATGTTCGCCCACACCGCGCTCGGTCGCGGTCTGTTGGGAATCCTGCGCTGCGCGGTCGACGCCGGCGAGCTGGGCGATCTGCTGGCCTGGCTAGGGGCTCCCGGTGTGCTCGAGCGGCCAGAGTTGCTCGATCGCTTGGAGCTGAACGCGCGCAAGCAGGGAGCGCTGGACGGCGCTCGCGCTCGCGTTTTGTGGGAGGCCGAGAATTGGCCGCTTGAGCGCATTGATCGCGTGCGCGACGCGGCCGCCACGGGAGCGCTCGCGCTGCTCGACGCGCTCGTGAGCGAGCTCCAGCGACTGTTCTGTGCTCCCCGCGGTGGCGCCGCGGCGGTGCTCGAGGACGATGAGCTCGACGAGGCTCGCGCGCTTGTGGGCGCCCGACGGGCGCTTGAGGAGTTGCGCGAGCTGGCGCGCGCCGCGCCCGAGCTCGCGCCGAATGCCGACGAGCTGATCGAGCTACTGGAGCGGCTTGAGTTGACGGTCGGGGAGCACCTGGAGCCGGGGCGGGTCGCGGTAGTCGATCCCTTGTCACTGAGGGCACGCCGCGTAAGAATGGTGTTCGCCTGTGGATTGCAGGAGGGCGTCTTCCCCGCGACTGCCACGCCCCATCCCCTAATCCAAGAGCATCGGCGTCGCGAGCTGGCCCAGGGGTCCGGACTGGTGTTGCGCGGCGAGCCGGACGCGCTGGCGGCCGAGCGCTACCTGCTCTATGCGCTGGTCTCGCGTCCGCTGGAGCGTCTCACGCTCAGCTGGCACGTCGCCGACGATGAGGGCACGCCGCTCGCTCGCTCGCTGTTCGTCGATGACATATGCGACCTGTTCTGCGCGACGCTGACTGAGCGCACCGTGTGTCGCCTCGCGGGAGCCGTCGACTGGCCCGGCCCGGGGAGGCCGGCAGGAGCGATGGCGAGGCGTGCGGCCGTGGCCCGCCCGGCTGCGGCCTCTCCTACTTCGCTTGCTGGCCCGATTGCGCCGCTACAGGACGAGCGCGTGCTTCAGGAGATGCGCGAGCATGTGCTGTGGTCCGCTTCATCGCTTGAGAGCTGGACGGGCTGTCCCGTCAAGTGGTTTGTGGAGCGTCTGTTGCGCGCGGACGACATCGAGCCCGACCCGGAGCCGCTTGCGCGCGGTGGCTTGGCTCACGCGGCGCTCAAGCAAACGCTTGAGCGCCTGCGCGAGCGCCGCGGCTCGGCACGCTTGACCCCGGCGAGCGTCGGACTTGCCAAGCGCCTGTTGGCGGAGGCGTTGCGCGAGTTGGAGCCCAGCTACCCGTTGTCGGTCGCGCCCGAGCGCCTGCCGGGAGCGCGTCGGCGCCTGCAGGTAGACCTGGAGCGCTACCTGGAGTGCGCGGCAGAGCAGGCAAGTCCGCTGGAGCCGACGTACCTGGAGTTGGAGTTTGGCTTCGCCCTCCAGGTGCGCGATGAGCAGGGTGGAGAGGGCATAGAGGAGACGCTGCCGCCGCTCCAGCTAGGCGAGGGAGTGTTGCTGCGCGGGCGCATCGACCGCGTCGATCTCAGCCCCGCGGGAGAGGCGGTGGTCTACGACTACAAGGGCCGCAACGCTCCCCCAGGGGCCAAGTGGCTCGGCGACGGGGCCTTCCAACTGGCACTGTACATGCGCGCTGTTGAGGCGCTGCTCGACCACACAGCGGTTGGTGGCTTCTATCAGCCGCTCGCGGGTAGGGACATCCGTGCGCGCGGGGCGCTCGATGGCGACAGCGCTCTCGGGCTTGAGTGCGTGCGCACCGATCGCTTCGAGCACGACGCGATGCGTGAGCTGATCGACAAGTGTCTAGTTGCTGGCCTGCGTGCCGCAAACGAGGCGCGCTCGGGAGCGCTCGAGCCGCGACCCGGCACTTGTGCCTACAACGGCGGTTGTGCGTATCCGACGATCTGTCGTTGCGAGCGATGACGTCGCCGCGGGAAGGGGGTGTGCCGGTTGTGGACGAGATGGCTATCCAACAGCAGCTTGCACTGGACTACGAGCAGCCGCCAGTGCAGGCCGGTGTGCTGCAGCGGCGGCTCACTGACGAGCAGGAGCTCGCGGTCGCGAGCCGCCAGGCATCGCTGTTGCTTGCCGCCGGAGCCGGCAGCGGCAAGACGTCAGTGCTCGTCGAGCGCTTCGTACGCGCGGTGCGTGAGGACGGCATCGCGCCCGGACGGATCCTCGCGATCACTTTCACCGAGCGTGCGGCAGGCGAGTTGCGCCAACGGGTGCGCTTGCGCCTGCTGGAGCTGGGCGAGCGTGAGGCGGCCCGCGAGACCGAGGCCGCGAATGTGTGCACCTTCCACAGCTTCTGTGCGCGACTACTGCGCATCCACCCCGTTCAGGCGGATGTGGAACCGGGCTTTGAGATTCTCGAGGAGGGGATCGCCACGCGCTTGCGGGCGCTTGCTTTCAGCGACGCGCTGGGGGACTTCTTGGCCGGTGAGCGCCGGCGGGCAGTCGATCTCGCAGCGGCCTACGGCGCCGATCCGCTGCGCACGATGGTGCTGGGTGCCTACGCGCAGCTGCGCAGTCAGGGCCAGGTACAGCCGCGTCTGCCCGCAGAGCCTCGCCAGACGCGTCTAAATCTCTCGGACGCCGATGCCGATGCGCTCGTTGCTTGTGAGCTAATAGGCGAGTTGCTTGAGCGCTTCGGAGTTCGCTACGCCGAGCGCAAGCACGGACGTGGGGCACTTGACTTCGACGACCTCGAGTTGAACGCGCGTGAGTTGCTCGAAACGCACGCGGATGTGCGCGAATCATGGGCAGAGCGCTTCCAGCTGCTGATGGTGGATGAGTTCCAGGACTCAAACCCGCGCCAGCTGCAGGTGCTGGCGGCACTAGATCGTGACAACCTCTTCACAGTCGGCGATGAGCTGCAGTCGATCTACGGCTTTCGCCATGCCGACGTCGGCCTCTTTCGCGAGCGCCGCGAAAGGCTGGCCCGCGACGCCTCAAGCCTTGAGTTGACACGCAACTTTCGTAGCCTGCCCCCGGTTCTCGCGGCCGTCAAGCGAATCTTTGCCGAGCGGATCGGGGAGCACTTCACGGCGCTGACTCCTATGCGCTCTCGGGATGAGGCGTCCGAGTCGACAAACGAGCCGATCGTGGAGCTGTTGCTTACAGACAAGCGTGGCTGGGAGCACTTTCCACGCGATGAGGAGCTTGCGGCCCTGCCACAAGCCACGCTATGGCGCCAGGCCGAAGCAGGTCTACTTGCCGAGCGCATCGCCCAGCTGATCGCAAGCGGCGAGGCACAGGCCGGGGAGGTGGTTGTGCTGTTGCGCGCGCTGGGCGACTTGCCGGTGTATGAGAGCGCCTTGCGCCGGCACGGCCTACGCACGCTCGCCGGGGTCGGTGGTTTCTGGAGCCATCAACAGATCGGCGATCTGCTCACGTGGCTGCGGACTCTGGCAAACCCGTTGGACGAGCTTGCGTTGTACTCGACGCTCGGCTCGCCGCTCGTGGGTCTCTCAAGCGATGCCCTCGCGCTGCTCGCACGCATCGCCCGTGAGCAGGGGCGTGGTGTGTGGCAGGCGATCCTCGAGTGCTCCACGGAGCTCGATGCCCTGCTGCCGGTGGAGGACCGCAAGCGACTCGGCGCTTTCCGCGAGCTGTTCGCTGCCGAGCGCACGGGTGCCAGGTTGCGTCCCGTATCTGAGCTGTTGCGCCGTGTCATCTGCGCCACCGGCTACGACACCCACGTGCTATCGCTTGGCTGGGGTGAGCGACGGCTAGCCAACGTGCACAAGCTCATCGGCATGGCGCGGCGCTTCGAGGCTCAGGAGGGCCGAGACTTGCGCGGCTTCCTCGATCACGTCGCCCACCTCGAAGTCGCGCTCGCTGGGCGCGAGGCCGAAGCGCCGGTTGGCGATGCACAGCTGGACGCCGTGCGTCTGATGAGCATCCATGCGGCCAAGGGACTCGAGTTTCCGGTCGTGTGCGTAGCCGATCTGGGTCGTGAGGTGAATCTGCGTGTACCGGACCTCTTGTTCGACGAGGCCGGCGGGCGCTTGGGGCTACGTCTGCAGCAGCTGGGAAACCCGGAATCGATCAGCGCGCTTGCCTACGAGCAGCTGCGCGATGAGCGTCGCCTGGCACAGGAAGAGGAGGAGGATCGTGTCCTGTATGTCGCATGTACCCGAGCGGAGAACAGGCTGCTGTTGAGCGGCTCCGTGACGTTCGAGCGCTGGCCGGCTGTGAGGCCGGGCAGCGCGCCGATCGCATGGATGGCACCGGCGCTCGTGCCCGATGCGCCCACGCTCGCGGCATCTGGGCAGCCCCCCACGAAGGCTCTGACGGTGGATTTGGGTGGCGGATTGAGGGTTCGCTGTATGTTTCACTCCTCGAGTGTGGTCGAGCCGCAGAGTGGCGAGGGCTCCCATCCAGACGTGGATCTCGATCGTGCCTCGGCGGTTCTATTGCCGAATCCTGATGTCCTCGCGTCGATGTCCCATGGCTCCGCGGGCGCGTCGGATGGCTCGGTACTTGCGCCTTCTCCTGAATCGGTCGAGAAGCCCACCGCATCCCATCCGCTGCCGTTCAACGACCCCGGCGCGACGATGAGCTACTCCTCGCTTGCCGAGCTGGATCGCTGCGGCTACCGCTTCTATGTCGAAAGAGTCCTGCGTCTACCCGAGAATCGTGCTGGCGCCCGCACGGTCAGTGATGACGGCCGAGCACAGGCGCGCCGGCGCGGCACGATTGTGCATGGGCTGCTCGAGTCGATCGACTTTGCCCGCCCCAAACAGCCGTCGCTGGAGGACGTCGCCGAGGTGGCACGGCGAATCGGCGCCAAGTTGAGCGCAGAAGAACGCGAGGAGATCGCTGGCCTGATCGCAGCGGCACTTGCCTCCGAGCCGGCCCGCCTGTTGGGCACTGCGCGCCGCGCGCGCCGCGAGTATCCGTTCGCCTTCTCGCTCGACGGGGAAGAGCCGCTGGTGACAGGCGTGTTCGATTTGCTCGTGGAGCAGTCGGATGGCAGCAGCTTGATCGTGGATTACAAGAGCGATCGGCTTGCCGCCGGTGAGGATTTGGAGATGCTCGTGCAACGCGAGTACGGTTTCCAGCGACTGCTCTACGCGCTAGCTGCGATCGAGGACGGCGCCTCGCGCGTGCAGATCGTCCACTGGTTCTTGGAGCGCCCTAGCGAGTGGGTCGCGGCCACTTTCGATTGTGGCGAAGGGGACGATCTGCGCGAACTGTTGCTGGAGAGGGTTGCGCGCATAAGGGCCAAGGGCTTCGCAGTCACAGAGGCGCCTAACCGCGGAGTCTGTCTGACGTGCCCGGCTCGCGGGGGATTGTGCTCGTGGGGGGAAACCCGCACTATGAGTGAGCGGTCCGCCACATTGGAATCCGACGGTTGAGGGGGTAGCCTCAAGTCGAGAATCGTAAGTCTTGCGATTTGGCGAGGCCGAAGAGAGGGCACTTATGGCAACCGAGAGGTCAGCGGCTACGGTCACCCAGATGCCGTCGTTCCTGCCCGACCTCGAGCTCTTTGCCCGCATGCACGTCGATAGTGATCCACATGCTCGTGAGCTCATCGTCGAGCGCTACCTGCCGCTTGCGCGCCGCTTGGCGCGCCGCTACCAGCACACCGACGAGCCGATCGAGGATCTCATCCAAGTCGCCTCGATTGGATTGCTGAAGGCCGTTGATCGCTTCGATTGCTCGCGCGAGGTGATGTTCTCAAGCTACGCGGTGCCCACCATCCTGGGTGAGCTCAAGCGCCATTTTCGCGATCGCACGTGGTCGGTGCGAGTGCCGCGCGATTTGCAGGAGCTGGCGTTGCGAGTCGACCAGACGGTCACGCGACTATCGCTTGGTCAGCGTCATTCCCCGTCGGTCGGTGAAATCGCACGGGCAGTCGAAGCTTCCGAGGAGCAGGTGCTCGAGGCGCTCGAGGCGATGGGCGCTTACAGAGCCGGCTCGCTCGACGCACCACGCTCCGCGCGCGACGAGGAGACCGAGACGGTCGCCGAGGGCCTCGGCTCAGATGACGATGGTTTTGTCAGAGCGGAGGAGCGGGCGACGCTTCAGCCGCTGATGGGGCAGATCGGCGAGCGCGAGCGCATCGTGCTGAAGCTTCGCTTCAGCGACGACCTCACGCAGGCGGAGATCGGTGAGCGGATAGGCGTCTCCCAGATGCAGGTATCGCGTTTGATCCGCCAAGCTTTGGCCCGTTTGCGCGCGGGCGTGGATAGCTCGACCCGGTAGGTCCTTCGCGCGAGGGTGCGTTTTCGGGCGATGTCCCCGTTCGGGCGATGCTCCCGTTTCGGGCGATGCCCCCGTTCGGGCGATGCCCGTCTTCGAGTGGATAGTCCCGTCTTCGAGTGGATAGTGCTGTTTCGAGCGGATGGCCCACTTGCGAACGGGATAGGAGGCTCCCCGAAACGCCCCCTTTACGACATGCGCGGTGAGCGGGCACGGAGTACCAGAATCAGTTGCGAGCCCTCGCCATCCGCGCCGGTCTCGACAGACACCCGCTCGGCGATTCGCTCGAGCATGTTGCCCACGATTGGCAGCATCGTGTCTCGGGTGAGGCCACTCGCGCCATCGTTTGTGAGATCGAGCACACGCAGTTCGGCCTCCTGGGCGCCAGCTTGGATGCTGAACGTCACGGTGGTGTCGCTCGAGTGTGCGAAGGCGTGCGTCGAGAGTGCGTCGCACACGAGCAACATGTCGTCGAGCCGGTCGAGCGGCCAATCGGCACGAGTGAGCATCATCGAGACGACCCGCCACAGTATGGGACCGGCGAGCGGCCCGTCTGCAAGGCGCACGCGTACGGAGTTGCCGTCAGCCGGCTCGGGCTCGTCGACGATCGGGTCAGTCACGGTCGATCTGTCCAGCGAGTCGGCGTCCAGCGAATCGGCTCGGTCGGCATGGCCAACCAACTCACTCATGCGCTGTATCCGTCTCTGCCTGGAAGGCCGCTCGCTTCCGGCGGGGTGCTTGTGCTCCGCCGGCTCGTGTCGCCCAGCTCTGTGACTGTCTCTGGACGGGTGTTTGTGCTCGGCAAGGTGTCAGTCCTCAGCAATATGTCCGCGCTCTGGATCGGCTCGGTGAGCGAGAAGGTCATCCGCACCTCCGTGTGCTCTATGTCGCCGTGAGCCAGTTGCACACTGTCGGCGAGTGCCGCGATCAGCGACAGCCCAAGGCCGAGGCCCGGACTGTCCGGACGCGGGCCAATACCACGTCCCCAATCGCGCACGAGCACCGTCAGGGTGTCCTCGTCCTTGCTCGCGATGACCTCCATCGGCCCATGATGGCCATCCGGATAGGCATGTACGACCACGTTTGCGCATGCCTCGGTGACCGCAAGACGGATATCCGAAAGCTTGTGCTCGGGCACCGCAAAGGCCTCGCCGAGGCCGCCGAGGGCATACCGAACTACCGCAATGTTCTCAGCTCGCGCCGTAAGCGCAAGCTCCATGTCCGGCGTCATTGCCTCTCCTGGCGCTTTGCCGTACTTAGCGTGCCTTGCTGTCTCGCCAATAATGATCCCCGTCGAGGACGGATTTCACACGTCCAATAAAGGACCCATCTTGTTAGGGACGCACGTCTGTAGCGGGCGGTTGCCTTCGCGATGCTGCGTCCTCGGGACTCGACTTGGCGCTGTCAAGCCTTCGTCTCTGCGTCCTTGCCTCGCTCAACACTCAACCACCCCAGCTGCACCCCCTAACAAGATAGGTCCTGCCCATCTGAGGGCGATCTCGATGCTACGCTTTCAAGCTCCGCCTCAGGTGCCGACCCCCATGTCCGCGAGCGCGCCGCAGCCCATAGGGACCCGCGTCGCCTCAAGGCAGCACTCATATGACTTCGCAAACATTGCCATCACAGGCCGCTGGACTCTACGACCCCCGCTATGAGCATGATGCGTGCGGGGTTGGCATGGTTGCGCGCCTGGACAACACCCCCACGCACGAGGTGGTCACGCGCGCTCTTGCCGCTTTGGAGAACCTCGAGCACCGCGGCGCCTCCGGGGCCGATCCGCTAACCGGCGACGGCGCCGGGATCCTGATGCAGATGCCCGACGAGCTGCTGCGCGCCGTGGCGGGCTTCGAGCTGCCCTCGCTTGGTGCCTACGGGGTCTTCATGTGCTTCCTGCCCACCGATGGCTCCGCGCGCGCCCGCATCGAGGCTTTGCTCGACCGTACCGTGAGCGAGGAGGGACAGAGGGTGCTGGGTTGGCGTGACGTGCCCGTCTGCCCCGAGCACACCGGTGTAACTGCCGCTGCCTGCCGCCCGGTGATCCGCCAGCTGTTCGTTGGCAGCGCCGACGGCCTCGAGCAGGACACCTTCGAGCGCAAGCTGTATGTGATCCGGCGCGTCTGCGAACAGGCCGTCGCTGTCTGGCCGCTCGAGCAGCGCAAGGGCTTCTACGTCACCTCCTCCTCATCGCGCACGATCAACTACAAGGGCATGCTCATCAGCTACCAGCTCGGCGCTTTCTATCCCGACCTGCGCGACGAGCGTTGCAAGAGCGCGCTGGGGCTGGTGCACTCACGCTTCTCCACGAACACCTTCCCCAGCTGGGAGCTTGCCCATCCTTACCGTGTGATCTGCCACAACGGCGAGATCAACACGGTGATGGGCAATGTCAACTGGATGCGTGCGCGCGAGTCGGGACTCGCCTCCGAGCTGTTTGGCGAGGATCTGGAGAAGATCCTGCCGGTCGTGACGCAGGGCAACTCCGACTCGGCCACGTTCGACAACGTGCTTGAGCTGTTGCTGCTCGCCGGGCGCTCGTTGCCGCACGCGGTGATGATGATGATTCCCGAGGCCTACCGTGGCCGCGCCGACCTCTCGGAGGATCTGAAGGGTTTCTATGCCTTCCACTCGTGCCTGATGGAGCCATGGGACGGGCCGGCAGCGGTCGCCTTCACCGACGGTCGTGTGGTGGGGGCGACGCTCGATCGCAACGGATTGCGTCCGGGGCGCTGGGTCCTGACCAAGGACGGCCATGTCGTGCTCGGCTCGGAGGCCGGTCTGCTCGACGTGCCTGCTGACCAGGTCGTGCGCCTTGGCCGACTACAGCCGGGCAAGCTGTTTCTCGTGGACCTCGAGCAGGGGTGTGTGGTGGACGACGGTGAGGTCAAGCACCGGATCGCCACACAGAAGCCATACGGTGAGTGGTACGCGCGCAACGCGGTGCGCTTTGCCGAGATCGAGCCCTCCGAGCAGGTGACGCTCTCCGACCAGCCGCTGCGCCGTCGTCAGCGTGCCTTTGGCTATTCCCAGGAGGATCTGCGCGTGCTGCTCGAGCCGATGGCGCGCGACGCTCAGGAGCCGCTGGGATCGATGGGCAACGATCTGTCGCTGGCCGTGCTCTCAGATCAGGCGCCGCCGCTGTTCTCTTACTTCAAGCAGCTGTTCGCGCAGGTCACAAACCCTCCGATCGACCCGATCCGTGAGGAAATCGTGATGAGCCTCTCGACCAGCCTTGGTACCGAGCGCAACCTGTTCGACGAGACCCCAGAGCACGCCCACAAGCTGGAGCTGGACCAGCCGATCTTGCTCAACCGCGAGCTTGAGACCTTGCGTCACATCTCAAGCGAGGTCTTCTCCTCCCGCACGCTTGACATCACCTGGAAGGTCGCCGAGGGGTCTGAGGGCCTAGCGGACGCGCTGAAGCGCGTCTGCGAGCAGGCGCACGAGGCGATCGCCGAGGGTGTCAACATCATCATCCTCTCAGACCGCCTACTCGGTCCGGCGCGGGCGGCGATACCCTCACTTTTGGCGGTCTCCTCGGTCCACCACCATCTGGTGCGCGAGGGCACGCGTCTGCGCGCCGGCATCGTGCTCGAGTCCGGCGAGCCGCGCGAGGTACATCACTTCGCCACGCTGATCGGCTACGGCGCCAGCGCGATCAATCCGTACGTAATGCTCGAGACGCTCGACGAGCTCGTTGCGCAGGGGCGCATAGTCCGCGCCGAGAACGGCACCCCCGTTCCACTCTCTCCCGAGCAGGCCGCGCAAAACACGATCAAGGCGATCGGCAAGGGGCTGCTCAAGACGATCTCCAAGATGGGGATCTCGACGATCCAGTCCTACAGGGGTGCGCAGATATTCGAGGCCGTCGGCCTGGAGCCCGACTTGATCGAGCGTCATTTCACGGGCACCGCGTCGCGTATCGGCGGTATCGGCCTGGATGTGTTGGCTGTCGAGGCGCTGGAGCGTCATGCGCGTGCTTATCCGGCGCCGCGTGACGATCTGCTCCCGGTCGGCGGTGTCTATGCGTGGCGTCGCGATGGTGAGCATCACATGTGGAACCCAGAGACGATCGCTTTGGTCCAGCACGCAGTGCGCTCCGCCAACGGCAACGTCAGTGCGGCTTTGAACGGCGATAGGGAAGCCAACACGCAGGTGCGGGGGTCGTCCGCCTTCCACAAGTACCGCGAGTACGCGGCCGCCGTCAACGAGGACGCTGCGCGCAAGGCCACCTTGCGGGGTCTGCTGCACATCGGGACGGAGGGCAGACAGCCGATCGGTCTCGAGGAGGTCGAGTCCGCCAAGGAGATCGTCAGGCGCTTCTGCACCGGCGCCATGAGCCTTGGCTCGATATCGCGCGAGGCGCACGAGACGCTTGCGATCGCGATGAACCGCCTCGGCGGACGCTCCAACACCGGCGAGGGTGGGGAGGACCCGGCGCGCTTCACGCCCGACGCCAATGGCGATAGGCGGCGCTCGGCGATCAAGCAGGTCGCCTCGGGTCGCTTCGGCGTGACGATTCACTACCTGGTCAACGCCGATGAGCTGCAGATCAAGATGGCCCAGGGCGCCAAGCCCGGCGAGGGCGGTCAGCTGCCCGGGCACAAGGTAGACGCTTATATCGGCTCGATCCGCCACACCACACCCGGCGTCGGCCTGATCTCCCCGCCGCCCCACCACGACATCTACTCGATCGAGGATCTCAAGCAGCTGATCTACGACCTACGCTGTTCCAACCCCGAGGCCCAGGTGTCGGTCAAGCTCGTCTCCGAGGTCGGTGTCGGAACCGTTGCTGCTGGGGTCTCCAAGGCCAACGCCGACCGTGTCCTGATCGCCGGCCACGATGGCGGCACGGGCGCCTCGCCGCTCTCCTCGATCCAGGCGGCCGGCATCCCCTGGGAGATCGGCCTGGCCGAGACCCAGCAGACCCTGTTGCTCAACGACCTGCGCTCACGCATCGTCGTTCAGACCGACGGTCAGCTGAAGACAGGTCGCGACGTCGTTATCGCCGCGATGCTCGGCGCCGATGAGATGGGCTTTTCCACGGCGCCACTGATCGCGACCGGCTGCATCATGATGCGCGCTTGCCACCTGAATACATGTCCCGTGGGCATCGCCACGCAGGACCCGGAGCTGCGCAAGCGCTTCAAAGGCAGCCCCGAGCATGTCGTCAACTTCTTCTTCTTCGTCGCCGAGGAAGTCCGCGAGATCCTGGCCTCGCTGGGCTTGCGCACATTGGACGAAGCGATCGGGCGTGTCGATCTGCTTGGCGCTGAGACGGCGATCGAGCATTGGAAGGCACGCGGTGTCGACCTCACGCACATCCTCGCTCACGTGGAGCTGCCCGACGGAGCGGCGCGCCACCGCGTCAAGGCACCTCCGAGTGTGCTCGACGACGCGCTCGACTGGGAGCTCGTGGAGAGAGCGCGCGCGGTCATTGACGCGCCTGTGCCTGCCGCAAACGGGCAGCCCGGTGACGAGGTCCAGGGCATGGCTGTGCAGGCGATCGCTCGCGATGGCTCCAGGCGTGCGCGAGTGGAGATTGAGCTGCCGATTCGCAACGTCAATCGCTGCGTCGGCGGCATCCTCTCCAGCCACATCGCACGTACGCGCGGAGCCGAGGGCCTGCCACCCGATTCGATCGTCGTGCGCTTCAAGGGCTCGGCCGGCCAGAGCTTCGGCGGCTGGCTCGCGCCTGGTGTCACCTTCGAGCTGGAAGGCGACACCAACGACTACACCGGCAAGGGACTCTCCGGCGGTGTAGTCTCGGTGCGTCCGTCACGTGAGGTGGGCGAGCACTTCATCGCTCAGGAGAACGTGATCGTCGGCAACACTGTGCTCTACGGCGCCACATCCGGCCGAGCTTTCTTCAGGGGTCTCGCCGGCGAGCGTTTTGCCGTGCGCAACTCAGGCGCTTGGGCGGTTGTCGAGGGCGTCGGAGATCACGGCTGCGAGTACATGACCGGCGGTCGCGTGGTCGTGCTCGGTCCTACCGGTCGCAATTTCGCCGCCGGCATGAGCGGTGGGGTCGCCTACGTGCTTGATGAGGACGGCAACTTTCCCGCGCGCTGCAACATGGGCATGGTCGGCTTCGACGAGATATCGACGGCCGACGCGATTGAGCTGCGCGCGATGATCGAGGAGCATGAGCGGCACACCGACTCGCCGGTGGCACGTGAGGTGCTAGCGCGTTTCGAGCAGTTGCTCGCGAGCGGCTCGCTTGTGAAGGTGATGCCCCACGACTACAAGCGCGTCCTAGGCGAACAGGCCGAAGAAGAGGCCACGCAGACCGCCGTCAGGGTGTCGAGCAACGGCAATGCGCCGGTCGTCGCGCCGCTTGGTGCAGTTGGCGCTTCAGGGCTCGTTTCAGAGCCCGATGAGGAGCCGATCTGATGGGCAAGCTTGGTGGTTTCCTGCAGATCGAGCGTCACGGGATGACCTATCGCGATCCCCGCGAGCGAGCTCATGACTACCAGGAGTTTGTCGTGGAGCGCCCGGCTGGGGAGCTGCGCGACCAAGGCGCACGCTGTATGGAATGCGGTGTGCCCTTTTGCCACAACGGTTGTCCGCTCGGCAATCTGATTCCTGACTGGAACGACCTTGTGTATCGCGATCGCTGGCAAGAGGCGATTGCCCAGCTGCACGCCACCAACAACTTCCCCGACTTCACCGGGCGCTTGTGTCCAGCGCCGTGCGAGGCGGCCTGCGTGCTCGAGATTCGCGAGGGCGACTCGGTCACGATCAAGCAGATCGAGCTTGCGATCGTCGACCGGGCCTTTGAGGAAGGCTGGATTAGGCCCGAGCCCCCCAAGGCCAAGTACGAGACCGGCCAGTCGGTCGCGGTCGTCGGCTCGGGTCCCGCCGGGATGGCCGCCGCGCAGCAGTTGCGTCGCATAGGCCACAACGTCACTCTGTTCGAGCGCGACGAGGCTGCCGGCGGGCTGGTGCGTTTTGGCGTGCCGGACTTCAAGATCGAAAAGCGCGTCGTGCAGCGGCGTGTCGAGCAGTTGATCGCCGAAGGCGTGGACCTGCGCTGCGGTGTGGATGTCGGCAGCGACATCACTGTGGCCGAGCTGCGTGAGCGCTTCGACGCGGTTGTGCTCGCGACCGGCTCGCGCGTTCCCCGCGACCTGCCGGTCCCCGGGCGCGAGCTTGGTGGCATCCACTTCGCGATGGACTATCTCTACCAGCGCAATCGCTTTGTGGCCAGCGAATACGGTCCCGAGCCGACCGTCCCGCAGCCACCAGCCGGCGAGCCGATCAGCGCGGCCGGCAAGCACGTGGTGGTGATCGGTGGTGGTGACACCGGCGCCGATTGCGTCGGCAACTCACTGCGCGAGGGGGCTCTCTCGATCGTCCAGCTCGAGCTTCTGCCCGAGCCTCCCGAGCACAGGCCAGACGAGCGCACACCATGGCCTGAGTGGCCCCTGAAGTATCGCCTCTCTTACGCAATGGAAGAGGCGAAGACAGCAGCTGTGGGCGAGCAGGACTACTCGGTTAGCACTGCCCGCTTCTCTGGCGACGAGCACGGCAACGTCGCGGCGCTGCACATTGCCGCGGCCGAGGCGGCGCCGCCGTTCGGGCCGGTGTCCGGCACAGAGCGCGAACTGCCGGCGCAGCTCGTGTTGTTGGCGATGGGGTTTTTGCATCCCGAGCAGCCGCTGCTGGACCAACTCGGCGTGGAGAAGGATCCCCGCGGCAACGTCAAGGCGCTGAAGCCCTATACGACCTCGGTGGACGGCGTCTTCGCGGCCGGCGATGCGCGTCGCGGGCAGTCGTTGATCGTTTGGGCGATCAACGAGGGACGCCAGTGCGCGCGTATGGTCGATCGCTACCTGGTCGGCCTGCGAGCTGACCCTTCGACCGGAAGCTCTCCCAACGGAGGCTCACCCGCAGACGGCGGCATCGCCGGCCACGGAGAAGCCGACGAAGGCCCCGAGGGGCCACCTCAGCACGTCGGACCTGGCGTGCCCGCTGAATAGCGATCGTCCTGCGGATATCGATTAGAGAATCGTCCCGCCGGAATGATCGTCCCGCGGGGTATTGACCGCTCCGTGGCGCTAGACTGGCCGCGTGGCCAAGCCTGGGTATAACGGACACGTTGGGTCGAGCGATTCGACGGTCTCGACGACGGAGCGAAGCTCCTCAGGGGGTCTGCCGCGCACCTGCATAATTGGCGCCGGCTCCTCTGGCATCGCCGTTGCCAAGGCGCTGCGCGACCGCGGCGTTCCCTTCGACTGCTTTGAGAAGTCAGACCAAGTCGGCGGCAACTGGGTGTTCGGCAACCGCAACGGGATGTCTGCCGCCTACAGGGATCTGTTCATCAACGTTTCGCGCGAGCGCATGGCCTACGCGGACTTTCCGATGCCCAGCAGCTACCCCGACTTTCCCCACCACACGCACATCAAGGAGTACTTCGACAACTACGTCGATCACTTTGACTTGCGCGAGCACATCACGTTCGAGACGGGCGTGGAGAGTGCTCGCAAGCGCGAGGATGGCGTGTGGGAGATCGAGCTCGACACCGGGGAGACGCGCGAGTACGACGCGTTGATAGTGGCCAACGGCCACCACTGGGACCCGCGTTGGCCAGAACCCGCCTTCTCAGGGTCCGAGACGTTTGAAGGCGTGCAGCTGCACGCACACTCCTACGTGGACAACTCGATCTTCGCCGGTAAGGACGTCGTGGTGCTGGGCATGGGCAACTCGGCGATGGACATCGCGGTCGAGTCTTCCTATGTGGCGGCCAATACGTATCTGGCGGCGCGCAAAGGGGCTTGGATCATCCCCAAGTACGTTTTCGGCAAGCCGGTCGACCAGCTGCCCAACAATCCTCGCATCCCGTTCGCGATTCGTCAGCGCATGGTCCATCAGATGATCAAGACGCTGACGGGACCGCCGGAGCGCTATGGCCTGCCCAAGCCAGACCACAAGTTCGGCGAGGCTCATCCCACCGTCTCGGGCCGCATCCTCGATCGCATCGCCCACGGCACGATCGCGCCGAAGCCGAACATCGCGACGCTCGCGGGTGAGCGGGTGCGCTTCACCGATGGCAGCGAGGTTCATGCCGACGTGGTCGTGTACTGCACCGGGTACAAGATCAGCTTCCCATTCTTCGACGCCGATTTCCTCGCGGCGCCCGACAACCATATTGAGCTCTTTCGGCGTGTCTTTCATCCACAGATCGCCGGCCTTTACTTCGTCGGCCTCCTGCAGCCACTCGGCGCGATCATGCCACTGGCCGAGGCCCAGGGCGCCTGGGTGGGGGACTACCTGCGCGGCGAGTACGCGTTGCCCTCGCCGGCAGAGCTGCGTCGTGACATTGCCTCCGACCAGGCGGCGATGCGTAAGCGCTACATAGCCTCCAAGCGCCACACGATCCAGGTGGATTTCGACGACTACATCTACGCGCTCGACGCCGAGCGCCGAGCCGGCGCCGAGCGGGCACGAACACGGGGTTTTGCCGTGCCGATTCCGGCACGTGCGAGCCTCACGGCCCCGTAGCGCTTGAGTGCCTCCGTCTCGCTAGCGTTACCGAGGTGAGCCCTACCTTCTGTCGCCATAACCGCTTTGTCGATCGCTGTCCGATCTGCCGCGAGAGCGCTCCCGGGCAGACCTCGACCCGTCGTACAGCCAAGCCTGCTCGTGGGACGGGGAGTGATGCACGGGTGGGCGCAAGCCGAGCGGCGACGTCGCGCGCCGGTGGCGGCACGCGCGTCCAGGCAGGGCGAACCTCCACGCGACGTAGCCAGGAAGTGCGCGTCCATCGCGAGGCGCGAGCCCAGGACGACGGCTATCGCTGCGAGCTGGTCCCTGGTCTGCACTCCTCTGAGGACGCCCGGCGACTGGCTGGGGAGATTGGCTTTGCCTGCGGACGTCTGCTTGTGCTTGGCGCGGCTCCTCCGAGCTTCTATGCAGAGACGCGTGATTGCGGGGACATTGAGCAGGCCACTTGGATGTGCGTGCTGGCGGCCTACCTGTCTCCGCTACAGGGGGACCAGCCGTTCGCGGGGATCCGCGAGGCGCTGCTTTCCTGCGACTGGGCGTCGGGCTCCATACCGGACCTCCAGGGGATACCGCTAGGTCCCCGCACCTCTCACGATCCAGCTCGCGGCGCTGAGACTCTGAGCGCCTACCGACGCTTTGTCGAGCATGCAGGCTCACAGCAGCGAGCTTTCGCCGGTGAGCCTGAGTGGACGCCGCAGCGACGCTTCGCGCGGCTGTTCGAGCGCCTCGCGCTGCCCGGCTTCGGACGTATGGGGCGCTATGACCTACTGGTAACGCTCGGGCGGCTTGGGCTCTACGACTTGCGCGCCGACTCGCTGCAGCTCGTCACACGCTCTGGGCAGTCGGTCTCCGACCTCACGCCGCAGGGCGCCAAGCGGATCTTCGGGATTGGCGATCCGCTGATCATCGAGCGGCGTGCTTCCGCGCTCGCGCAGGCGGCGTCCACCCCGATCGAAGCACTCGACCTTGCGCTTTACAACTGGAGCCTCGCGGACCCAGCGCAAGAACGTGCAACGCTCGGCTTCCCGGCTGAGACATGCGATGCACACGCGCTCGAGCGAGCCGAAGCCCTCCTGGAAGTCCAAGGCTAGGCCGTGCCGGATCGTCGCTAGGCCACGCACCGCGCCGTCTCCAACGGTCGGGCGGCTTTCTCAGTAGAGAGCATCTGAGTGGGGCCTTTGAGGAGAGCCTTGGGGAGGGCCTTTGAGGAGAGCCTTTGAGGAGAGCCTTTGAGCCGCATTTTGGGGCGACCCACATGTACGCGTGAGGCTGACAAATTTGCCGTCCACACCGACGCCTAAAGTCCTGCGTGTCACGTCCCACGTCCCGCAAGACCAGGGAGCCATCATGCCGCTCTGTTTTATCGAGCCACACGACGCCATCAGAGTGATCGCAGATTCCGTCGGCCGCGAGGCCCGCCGGCAGCTCGTGGGCGAGGTCGTGCGCGCATGGGTTGACGATCTCCCCGATCAAGAGCTCACATTCCACTATGAGCGCGCGATCGCGGGCCTGGATCAGGACGACCTGCACCTGCTGGCCGCATGGCACGCTTCGCTTGAGGTTGGTCATCCCGTCCCGAACACCGACTTCCTCGTTGGCGTCTTCCCAAGCCTTGGCGAGAACCGCCGCGAGGCGTTGAAGATCGCGGCCGGCTTCAAGGGCGAGGAAGCCTTCCAGGCTGGGGTCGCCGAGGAACAGGCGCTGGACACGGTGCTTCCCCATCTATCTCGCGCTCGGGCGATCGAGTTGGCCGAGGAGTGCATCCAGCTGTATCAGTGGGACCGCCTCGGCTCATACAACTAGAAGGGCCTACGGGCCGAGCGATACAGCGTTCTCGAACCCTCGTGTGCGAAGCACACCGCGGGTCCCCGTGTCCTTGTCTTCGCTTGGCCCTAGAACGTTCTAGCCGCTAGAGTCAAGAACATGCCAGAGGAAACGACGGTCACAGTCGACGACGTGATGGACGCCCTGTCCAACGTGATCGACCCGGAGCTTGGTCTGGACTTCGTGGAGCTGGGGCTGATCTACGGCGTCGAGGTCTCGGGTGGCGACGTGCACGTCACATTCACGCTGACGACGCCGGGTTGTCCGATCGGACCTCAGGTAACCGAGCAGATCGAAGAGTTCGTCGGCGAACTGGAAGGCGTCGCAACGATCGAGTCGGAGATGGTCTTCACGCCCCCGTGGTCGCCCGAGAAGATGAGCGAGGACGCGAAGTTCGCTTTGGGCTACTAGCGCCGCTAGGCGGCGCGATACTGCGTCCTCGGACCCTTATGTGCTAGCGCACACTGCGGGTCCTGCGTCCTTGTCTCGCTTGCCCAGCGACGCTAGTAGCGGCCCGTCGGGGCGCCGTCTTCTTGCTCTTTTCGCGGGCAAGCTCGACCAGCTCAGCCAGCTCCGCTTTGATGCTCTCGCCGATCGAGTCTATGTCCGGTAGTGCGTCGAAGTCGCCGAGCAGACCGAAGTTCATCTCGCCCGCGTAGGACATGATCGCCACTGCAAGCGCGTGGTTTTCGGGCAAGAAAGCCACCGGGAACACGCGCTCCATGCGACGACCGAGTACGTACAGCGGGAATTGCGGTCCCGGCACGTTCGTCACGATCAGGTTGAACAGGCGCGTGGAGAAATTCAAGCGCGAGGCCTGCGCCAAGATCGTAGGTGGCGCGAAGTTCTGCGCGCCAGCGATCACCTCGGCTCCGAGTGCTTGCTTTGACTCCTTGAGGCCATCCATCGCGTGACTGACGAAGCGCAGACGTTGCAAGGGGTCGGCGATGTACACAGGCAATGGCCCCCGCATCACGACGATCCGGTTGCCGCCCTCGTGGCGCTCGCCCACTGTGCGTACAGATACCGGCACGAGTGCGCGCATCTCCATGCCCTCCGTACGCACGCCACGAGCGACCAAGAACGAGCGCAGAGCACCTGTTACGACGGCCAGAACCACGTCGTTGACCGTGCCGCCAAACGCGTTCTTGACGAGCTTGAAATCATCCAGCTGGGCTGCGATCCCGACGAAGCGACGGTGAGGGCCGATCTCCACGTTCAACGGCGTCTCGGGCGCTGGGTTGAGTCCGGCCCAGACGATCTCGCCGACGCCCTCCGCGGCCTCGCGCGCTCGCTCGAGCGTGCGCTCGGGATGAGTGAGCGCATGTACTGCCCCGCTCACCATCTCGACACCCGCGCGTAGCGCGCCGCGTACGCCCACTGCGACGAGCTCGGTCGCGTCTGGTTCCGGCTTCGGTTTCCACGCTCGGCCCGAATGACGCAGGGGCTCAGGCTCGGGTGAGAGATCGAACAGAACCGTCGCGAGATCGACGCCGGCGATCCCGTCGATCAGCGAATGGTGGGTCTTGGATATCAGCGCGAAACGGTGGCGGGCTGGGGCGTCGTGTCCGTCCATCTTTGGATCGAGCCCCTCGATCAACCACATCTCCCACAAGGGCTTCGAGCGGTCGAGCGCCTGCGAGAAGATACGCGCCGTCAGGTTGCGCAATTGTTCCCAGCTGCCAGGGGCCGGTAGTGCCGTGTGTCGCACGTGGAACTCGAGATTGAAGCCGGGATCGTCAACCCATACCGGGCGTCCGCTGTCGAGCGCGGTGTACGCGAGCTTGTGGCGGTAGCGAGGCACGAGGTGCAGACGCTTGCGGATTTGCTCGAGGAACTCCTCCATGGCGGGGGGTGGACCCTCGAGCAATGTGAGGCCGCCCACGTGCATGTGCGAGTTGCGCCCCTCCTGGTGGAGGAAGGATGCGTCTACCGCCGTGAGCCTGTCGAGGTGTCGCTGTGCCATCTGCCAAGGGTACTGGCCACGCGCTCGTGTGCCATGCCGACTGTGCCATGCCGACTGTTCCTGGCTACGACTGCAGGAGCGCGTAGCGTCGGCTCTACAATGACCTTGGTGGCTACGAACACGGGAACCGTGCCAAACACGGTCGAAAAGCTTTTGCTTGCCGCGCCGCGCGGATATTGCGCCGGGGTCGATCGCGCTGTGCAGACCGTCGAACGGGCACTGGACCTGCACGGACCCCCCGTTTATGTGCGCAAGCAGATCGTCCACAACAAGCATGTGGTCGAGTTGCTCGCCGCGCGTGGCGCCATCTTCGTCGAGGACGTCTCCGAAGTGCCCGAGGGGGCGCTCACCGTCTTCTCTGCCCACGGCGTCTCGCCAAAGGTGCGCAGCGATGCGCAGGCGCGCGGGCTGGAGACGATCGACGCTACCTGCCCACTCGTGACGAAGGTCCACCGCGAGGCGCTCCATTTCGCACGGGACAGCTACACGATCGTGCTCGTCGGTCACGCTGGTCACGAGGAGGTGCAGGGGACGATGGGGGAGGCCCCCGAGCACATCGTGCTCGTCGAGAACGAGCAGGACGTAGATGAGCTCGTCGTTGAGGATCCCGAGCGTGTCGCCTACATCACGCAGACCACGCTCTCGGTGGATGAAACGACTGCGATCGTCAAGCGTCTGCACGAGCGCTTCCCAGCGATAACCGGGCCACGCACCGACGACATTTGCTACGCCACCACCAACCGCCAGACCGCCGTCAAGCAGATGGCCGGCGACTGTGATCTGATGCTCGTGATCGGCTCGCGCAACTCATCCAATTCTGTGCGCCTTGTCGAGGTTGCCCGCGACTGCGGCACAGAGGCCTACTTGATCGATCACGCCGGTGAGGTGCGCGATGAGTGGCTTGCAGGCAAGCGCGTCGTTGGCGTCAGTTCGGGTGCCAGCGCTCCAGACGATCTGGTCCAGGACTTGCTCAACTTCTTCCGCGCGCGTGGAGTGCAGGACATCTCTGAGTTCCACGTAGTGCGTGAGGACGTGCGCTTCATGCTGCCGAAGCCAATCCGCGAGGCAGTCGCCGCGGCGTCTTGACGCGCACACTTGTAGTCTCAGATCTGCATCTCGGTGCCGGCTCAGGCACCGACGTGTTGCGACGTTCCGGCCCCCGCTCCGCTCTGATAGACGAGCTCCAGGACATCAATCGACTTGTCTTGCTTGGGGATGTGCTCGAGCTGCGCCACGGCCCGCGTCGCGACGCGCTTGCCGCCGCGCGGCCGTTCTTCGAGGAGCTTGGACGGGCGTTTGCGGGGCGTGAGATCGTGGTTGTTCCCGGCAATCACGATCATGCGCTCCTGGAGTCTTGGGCGCGGCGCCGCGACGAAGCGCCGGAACCAACACCGCTTGGCTTGGAGCAGCGCTTTGCCGCCAAGGAAGCTTCCTCGATGCTCACCACGCTTGCCGCCTGGGCCGAGCCGGCAAGCCTGAGTGCCGCCTATCCCGGGTTGTGGCTACGCCCAGACGTGTACGCCACGCACGGCCATTACCTCGACTGTCACCTCTCGATTCCGACGATGGAGCGGCTTGGCATCGGATTGACGGCACGGGTGCAGAGTCGGTCCGCGGATGGGTTTGCCGCGGTCGCCGACTACGAGGCCCCTACCGCGCCTGTGTTTGCGTGGATCGACGCTGTTGCGCGTCAGGCCCCGACCGGGTCAACGCTCAACGGGCAATCTACCGTGCGTGTCTGGCGTGCTCTTACAGACAAAGGGCATAACGGCAATGGCTTTGATTTGCGGACCCGTGCGCTTGCCGGTGCCTTTCCCTTCGCAGTAGCTGCTCTCAACAGGGCGGGGATCGGCTCTTTTCAAGCCGATATCTCGACGGCCGAGTTGCGCCGTGCGGGCTTGCGCGCGATGGGGGAGGTAGCTGCGCGGCTTGGTCTCGGCGACGCACACGTGATCTTCGGACATACGCATCGTGCCGGGCCGCTCACCGGGGACGTCGAGGCTGAGTGGCGTGGACCCGGCGGTGCGAGTCTGCTCAACACCGGCTGCTGGACCTATGACTCATATTTCGTCACCGAGACACCCGGTGAGAGTCCGTATTGGCCGGGGGGTTGCGTGATTGTCGAGGATGGGTTGACTTCGCCGCGGCTCAAGCGGCTGCTCGGCGACCGCTCGCACGAGGAGCTGCAAGCGCGAGCTCCCGTTGCTTAGCTCCGTTGCCGCTGAGCCGTCCGCCGCTTGATGCTCCAGTGAGTGTCTCTCTCAATCCTGGCATTCGTTCGAGCGAGCGCAGTCCGCGCGAGAGGCGTGTGCGCACCACTTGATTAGACACCCCCAGACGCTCGGCGATCTCCTCATACTCGAGTTCCTGCAAGATCCGCAGGTCGATCACCTCTCTCTGTGAGGGTTGGAGCTTGCTCAGCGCCGACTCGAGCGCCGCACGTCCGTCCATGGCCGAGAGCAGCTCCTCCAAGCGCAGCAGGTCCTCCGACGCATGTGTCGTGTTCGGCTCCAACCGTAGGGTCGCGGCCGTCCTAGCCGCATGCGAGCGCCAGTGGGCGCTTAGCTCGTTACGCGCGATCGTCCATAGCCAACCGGCGGCCTCCCGGTCACTGCGGCCTCTGAAGTCCGCGCGCTTTTCAAAAGCCTTGGCAAATGTCTCGGCTGTGAGCTCGTGGGACTCCTGTTCATCCCACGTACGGCGAGTAAAGAAGCGCAGGATCTTCTCCGACATGTTGTCGTAGACCTCGGCGAACGCCAGAGGTTCCTCGCGCGAGCGGATCAGTGTCGAGCTCATCCCACGCCCCGTGTGCGACACGAGGTGCGGTCTCCGGGGTGCCGGCCGATCCCCCCCGGAGGGGAGGCCTATGGGCTTGCTGGAGCTGACTTGTGTCACAAGCGCGCCCGTTCTACATCTATCCGATCAGAAATATGATGATTGAGACCCAAGCAATCTCTGGAGACCCAGGACCACCTCTCAGGCTGCATCGTCCGATCCGTCTGCGAGGCGGCGTGGGATATGCGCGCGAGAGTCGCCAGGAGCCGGTGCGGCTGATGATCCTCGACGAGGACGATGCGCTGATCAAGGCGCTGAGTGCGCGCGCGGCGAAGAGGGGCTGGGAGAGCCACCGTCTCTCCGGGGCGACCACCAGGCGTCTGCTTGCTCGTCTGAGAATCGATGTGCTGCTCGTCGACCCTGCGGCGATCGAGTTCGATCCGTGGGGTTGGCTCGCACGGGTGCTCGCGGGATTGCCGGGTCTTGCGGTGGTGGTCATCGCTGGTCCCTCCACCGTCGGCGAGCGTGTCAAGGCGCTGCGGCTGGGAGTAGACGATTGGCTTGAGAAGCCCTCTCATCCCGACGAGCTGATCGAGCGGGTTGCCGGGGCGGTACGACGTCGACGGCACGCCGACTTGTCGTCTCCGGCAAGTGCCTTGGCCGCCGGCGAGCTGAAGGTCGATGCGAATGAGTTGACTGTTCACGCTGGAGGGGTTGCCGCAAGTCTTACTCCTCGCGAGCTCGGAGTCTTGCAGGCGCTGATGCTCAACCAGGGCTTGGTCGTGGGGCGAGAGAGCGTCTACGTCCAAGTTTGGGGCTACACGATGGTGCCCGGCGACCGTTCGGTGGACGTACACATCCGTCGGCTGCGCTCCAAGTTGCGCAAGATATCGCCTGAGTGGGCCTATATCCATACTCAATTTCGCATCGGCTATCGATTCCAGCCCGAGCGTATGGTCGATTGATTCCGGCCCAAGCGCATAGCTGACTGATTGGCGTCGCTTCGATTGGGTGCGATCCAAGCCGGAGGGTTGTGCGATCAGGCGAATGCGAGCACCTCCTCTTCTACTGAGTGCTCCACGGGGGGTTCCAAATCGGATGTGCTTTCGGTGGTATCGATCAGCTCGGAGGCGCTTCCGACAACCTTCACGAGTTTGCCAATGAGGGGATTGCTCGAAGCCGATCGCCCAAGGAGGCTGGCGGTAGTGGCGAAATCGTGCTGCGCCTCGAAGCGGTAGCCCAAGCCGACATGAGTGTGTAGGTAGCTCCAGTTGGGGGAGAGGCGTTTCAGCTTGAGTCGGATTCGGCTCACGAAGATGTCCACTGAGCGATCTCCGCTCGGGGTGTCCGAGCCCCACACCCCCGCATAGATGTCCTCGCGTGTGAGCACTCGACCTGCGTTTTCGACCAAGAGGGCAAACACTTCGAACTCGCGTGTGGTCATGCCGGCGCTGTGTCCGCCGGCCATCGCGTCATAGCGGGTGACGTCCACGAGCAGCTCGCCGCTGCGTATCGGAGGTCGCGCCGCCACCCGCTGACCATGTCGCGCCCGTACGATTGCCTGAATGCGCGCCAATACCTCGTGCGGGTCGCAGTCTCTGTCGATCCAGCCCTCCAGGCCAGCCTGCAGGCCCTTCACCCGTTGCGCCACGGTGGAGGTCTCGGTGTAGGCGAGGATCGTGACTTTGGGCATCTCCATGGCCCGGCGCGAAAGCCAGGCGAGGTCGGCCTCGGTCGTGTCCAGATTGACGAGCAGGACATCTAGCGCCATCGCCCTGAGCTCCTCCGCACCGGGCAGCTCGGCGATTGCGGTGATCTGCCAGCTCATGTCACGTATCGCCAGTCGCAGTAGATTGCCGAAGGTCTGCTTGCCGTCGAGCACGGCTGTGTGCAGCGATGGCGCGCTCTGCTCGACGCTCAAGTCCCCGGGCGCTTGCGTAGCAGCGAGAGGGTCGGGCCGGTGGTGCGGCCGGTCGGGTGAGCAGAGGGGCGTGAGTGGGGGGCTCGATGGCATCGTCTGGGCTTCGAACTGTTTGGCGGTTTCATTGACTGGAAGGACCATACACAAAATCCGATCAATGTTCACTAGTTTTGTGGGGTTTGATCGAATCCGTGTAACTCCCGCGTGAAAGTCGCCTCGATTGGGACTCCAGTGCGGAGCTGGAGGTCGGTAACTCTCGCGTGAAACTGTTGGCTTCAGGTCGGGCCGATCCTAAGATCGGCTGCTGTCTATCGCGGCTTGCAAGGGTCCCAATCGTCCGCGGTTTCGGGTGTTTGTCACGGCCGCTGCACTCTCACCGTTGATTCCACGCCATCGACAAATTCCTAAATGAAGATCACGCGTATTCTCATTGAGCACGCCAGGCGATCGCTTTTTGCTTATGGCTCTGTTCTGCTGCTGAGCTGTGCCACGGTCGCGAGTCTCCCTTCCCAGGCGGCCGATGCGGCGATCGTTCCGGCTTCGGTCCTGGACGGCCCCAGCGCGAGTGTCCTCGAAGTTGACGGCGCCGCGCTTGCGTCTGACGGGACAGGAGGAGTCGTCTTCCGTGCGCTGCAGGACGGCGAGCCGCATGTGTTCGTCTCGCGCTTTCTGAACGGCGGCTGGCAGGCGCCTCGCCAGGTTGACGTCGGTCAGGCTGGTCCCGCCACCTTCCCGACAATCGCCGCCGGCGATGGGGGTGAGCTGCTGGTCGTATGGGTGCAGCCGTGGGCTTGGATTTCCTCTAGCCCAGGGGCGGCGGCGACGTTGCACTACGAGCTGATGTCGGCAGTACTCCAGCCGGGAGCGTCGAGCTTCGGCCAGATCGAGCGGATCGCCGACGTCGGTGACGGCTCGGCCGCCTATCCCTCGCTGGCGATGGCGCCAGACGGCTCCGCCTACGTTGCCTACCGCGTCGTCACCAACCCGTTGGCGCCGGGCACCACGCTGCCGATCCAACCGATGCGACCGGGCGATGAGCTCGTCAACGTGCGTGTCGCGCGCTTCAACGGACTGACGTGGTCTGAAGTCGGAGTCATGAACCGCTCGCCCGGTCAGGTCACGATGCGCAAGCCCAGCGCTGTCAACGCCCCGGCTGTCGCGGTAAACGACCGCGGCCAGGCGCTTGTGGTCTGGCAGGAGCCGGAAATCGACGGGATCGCACGGATCTGGGCGCGACGTCTGTTCGGCTCGAGCAAGGGCAACGTCTTGGCGGTCAGCCCCACCGCGATCGCCGGCAAGCCGGTCGACGTGGACGCCGAAGCTCCAACGGTCGCGCTCAGCCCTTACGGCCAGGCCGAGGTTGGCTTTAGGTTGGCAGGGGGAGTGGGCTCTCCGTTGGGTTTGCCTTCGATCTTGCTCAATACGCTGCCGATGCCCGTCACCGAAGAGGTCAGCTCCTTTACCGGTCCCACGGTGCTCGATTCCGCTGCAGTGCTCGGCCCGCCGAGCGTCGCCGTAGAAGCTCACAATAAGTACCGCCTTGCATATACGGCCGGCGGGGCCACGCGCCTGCTGTCGGGCAACGAAAACGCCGCCGGTCAGCCAACGGTGCTTGGCGGAGCAAGCGCCGAAGCTGCCTTCACCACGATCGACCCAGAAGGCGGTGGCAGTACTGTCTGGTCGAGCGTCGACTCCGCTGGGCTCCCAGTGGTCGAGGTGCGCGAGGACTTCCCTGGAGGGGTCTGGCAGACCGGCTATCTGAGCGCTCCGCTCAGCGGACCGGTGAGCGACCTCATCGCCGGAGAATCGGGGCAAGGAGATGCGCTCGTCGCATTCCGTCAAGGACCTGTTGGAAGTTCCCAAGTGATGGCCGCCTTCGCCCAGACCCCGCCGGAGAAGTTCCAGGTGAGCACCCCCAACGGCTGGGTCAAGGGGAGCGCCGCTGCCGTCAGTTGGGAAGAAGCACCCGACGCGATCGGTCAGGTCACCTATTCGGTGCTCGTCGATGGCCGCGTCGTGGTGGCCGGTCTGAGCGGCCTCTCCGCGCGGCTGAGCTCGCACGAGCTAGGGGATGGCAGGCGCCGCATCCAGGTGCTCGCAACCGACGAGCTAGGCCAACAGACGATGAGCGGGTCCGCGTCTCTGGACGTCGAGAGCAACCCGCCGCAGGTTGCCGTCAAGCCTCTCAGCGGCGGGCGCGTGAAGGTGCGTGTCTATGACGACCCTGCCGGGATCAAGGGCGCCAAGACGCTCGTGGACTTCGGCGACGGCACGACCGTCACTGGCCGCGACACCGTCGTGCACGCCTACCGGCACGCGGGCCGCTACACGATCGTCGTGCACGCCGTCGATAAGGTCGGCAACCAGCGCGACGCGCATGTCCGGGTGCAGGTGCGATGAGCTGGTTCGGCGTCCTGGGCGTGATGAGAAATGCCGGCGTCACAGGTGCGATGAGCCGGTTCTGGGTTGCAGTCATCTTCGGGGTCCTGACGGTCCTTGCGATACCGGTCGGAAGTGCCTGGGCGCTCTATACGCCCGACAAGCTCGTCTCCTATATCGGCGCCACGCAAGCGGAAGGCGCAGGCAGCCCGGCGATCTCGGCCGACGGTCGCTACGTGGCGTTCTCCGGTTCCTTCAACGGCGTCAGCGGTGTGTGGCGCAAGGACCTCGAAAGCGGCAAACTGGCGCTGGTCGCCGGCACAGATAGCCAAGATGTCGCGCTCAGCGCTCCCGATGCTGGCGCGCCGTCGATCAGCGGGGAAGGGCGCTACGTGAGCTTCACGACGACCAAGGCGCTCGACCCGGCCGAGGATCCCGGCAAAGGCTGCTCGAGCGTGTACGTGCGCGACATGCAGGTGCCGATCGGCCAGCCCAGTGCCTACATGCTCGCCTCCGCACTCAACGGCAGCAGCGAGGGGATCGCCTACGCCGGCAGCAGCGCCCCCGGCGAATCCTGCCCGGGCGGCGGCTCGGCCGCCGCCGGACGGGTTGCGCTCAGCGACGAACACGACGAATACGACGAGCTCAAGGTCGCTTTCACGGTGATCGGGCAGTCTGACCTCACAACTGGCGTTGGCGGCGCCGTGGACACACCGCCTGCACAGGTGGCCGTGCGCGACCTCGGCACCGACACCACCACGCTTGTCAGCCAAACGATGAACTCGCTCGGCTCCACACCGCAACCGGTACCCGAAGGCGCGGCGTTCAGCGACGAAGCGGCCCGCAGCCCGATCGGTGCAAGCAGTGTCGCGATCAGCGCCGAAGGAAACGCGGTTGCCTGGCTGGGGGTCGAGATCCCTGCGCAGACGCCGGCCTCCGACGTCCTGACGAGCAGTGGCGGCGACGCGCCATACGGCTATCCGGACGAGTACGCCGAGCCGCTGTGGCGTGCAATCGGCGATGGGTCCGACGCGCCCACCAGGCGCGTGACTGGCGGCGACGATCCGCTGTGCGGCTGTGCCGGACCCTTGGCGACGGACTTCGACCCGGGCCTACAGAGTCCCGGCGAAGATGTCGGTCCTGAGTTCGGAACCTACATAGCGATCAACTCGAGCAACCTTGGCAACGTTCAGGCCTTCTACGAAAACATCACTCCCCAGCTGAGCGCCGATGGGCTGATAGTCGCGTTTCTCTCCACCGCGCCCGATACCGGTGAGGAACCGATCATTCCGGGCAAGAATTACGTGCTGAGCACCAATGCGTTCGTCGCGAACATGAGCCCCGGGCTCAGTCGCAACCAGGCGCTCACGCGACTCACCGGATGGGCCAGCGACAACTTCGACGACCTCGCCTCGACCGGCCCTGTCGAAAGCATCGCTATCTCTCCAGACGGGACGCGCGTCGCCTTCAGCACCGAGCGCATCGACTTCCCGCTCAGCCCTCCCGCGCTGATAACGCCCGCCCTCGGCCAGGTAGATGCGCATCAACTGTATGTCGTCAACCTCGCGGCCGGCTCGCTTTCGCTCGTCAGCTATGGCTACAACGGCGAACCGGCAAATGAAGGCGTCGTTACCCCGTCCTTCAGCGCAGAGGGTGGATCTCTGGCGTTCTCCTCCAGTGCCACGAATCTCGTCTACGGTGCCTACAACAGCAACGTCTTCGTGACGAGCGAAATCGGTTCACCAGCGGTTGCCGGCGTGCAGCAGATCGAACCCGTGCCGGCGAATCCGTTCACGGCACCGCGTCGAGAGCTGCTTGCCAGTGCCCAGCCGGGTCCTCACGGAAGCGTGCTGGTGTATGTCAGCGTCCCCGGAGCGGGAACGCTGAAGGCGAGCGCCAGGGCCGAGGTGCCGGTAAGCATGACGGTTGTCGCGAAGGGCAAGCGTGCACGCAAGGGCAAGCGCACGATCCTCGGCTCGCGGGTGGTGGCAAGCGCCAGGGTGATCGCCACTCATGAGGGCACGGTCGAGCTGAAGCTGACGAGCACCCGCGCCTACCAGTCACTTGTGGAGAGCCACGACGGGCTCTATGCCACGGTCGGCCTGAGCTTCGCGACCACCGGAGAGGCGACGCTTACGAGCACCGTGCAGGCCACCTTCCATGGCACCCCGGCGAAGACCGCCAAAAAGGCCGGGAAGGTCGAGGCGAACAAGGAGGCCAAGAAGAGCGTTGAGCCGAGGCGCGCAAGGGACGGAGACGGCTCGTGAGCCGCCGCTCACGAGCGCTGTCGGCCTGGGTGCTTCCGGTTGCGCTTGCACTGTTGCTCGCACTCGTTCCGGCCGCTGCACGGGCCAGTGACGGGGGGGCCATATGGGAATTCGCGCCGGCCGAAGCCCCACCGCCCCCCGCGGGGGCTCAACCTTCGCCGTTTCCGGCCGCGCTCGGAGATGTCGGCGACATCTCCTTCTGGGCGCCCAACCGTGGGCTGCTGATCACCGCCGGCAACACGTTCGTACCGGCCGGTTTGTACGCATACGACGGCGTTAGCTGGCACCAGCTCTCGACCGAATGTGGCGCTACCGACGGTCGCATCGCGTGGGCTGGGCCGGATGAGTTCTGGACGATCTCCGACCAGCGGCCCGGTCAGATCACCGCCAACGGGACGAACAGTGTCCTGTTTGAGGACATCTCGCTCTGTCATTTCCTGGACGGACAGATCGTGGGCTCCTATGCGCTCCCGGTCGACCAGCCCAACTCATACCGGCCGATGGACGCGGCTGCGTGCGACGGTCCCAACGACTGCTGGTTTGGCGGTCAGCTCGGCGAAACGCAAGACAGCGGCGCGTTTCATCTGTATTGGAACGGCAGCACGCTGAGCGTCGTCTACAGCCCCCAGGACCACGCGATCGCCTCGATGACCGTCGATCAGGGCGAAATCTACGAGAGTGTCCAGCTCGCTCCAGGCGACAGCTATGGCAAAGAAAGCGTGACCAGCCCGCCGCTGCTGCACACGATAGTCACTTCCGACCCCAGCGAAGTGTTCCACTCCAAGTTCCCGACAGAAGCCGGCTGTGTCGGCTTCTGTTCGACGCTGCCCAACTACGGCACCAACGCCTCAAACCAGACTGTTGCTCCCGATACGCTCGCTGGTCTTTCGCTGTCGAGTGACTGGAGCCCATCTGGTGAAGGGCCGGTTTCGCCGCAACTGTGGGCGCTGGCTGGACCAGACACGACCAGGCCCCTCGCTGGCCAGGGCGAAGCGCATCCCGTGGCGCTGCGCTACAGCAACGAAGAATGGACACAGATCGTGCCCAACCTGACCACATTTCAAGCGGGTGAAGACCCTACCGGAGTGGCCGCCGATCCCGGCGAGCAGGCCGCGTGGGTGACGATCTCAAGCGGCGATGGCATCGCGCACGCCGACTTGCTGTCCGCCACAGGCGCCGGCGGTAAATGGTCAGTCTCCGAACGCGTCGCCCTTGGACCCGAACAGGGGGTGGGTCCACGCGGGGAAGCTGGGGCGATCGCCTGCCCGTCCGCCCACGAATGCTGGCTTGCGACTAACAAGGGTTGGCTGTTTCATCTCACCAACGGTGTGCCGCTGGCCAACGACGACGATCCGTTCTTCGACGGACAGGACGGTGTGATCACCTATCGTCCGCCTGACGGCGGGGTGCCGGAAGTGCTTCCCGACGAAGAGGTCGAAGGCGGCTCCTCGGCGGCCCAGCAGCCGCTACCGCCGGTGGTGACGCCCACCACGGGTACCACGCCCGGCCTAACAGGAACCGTGAAAAAAGCACTTGTCTCGAATGTACGCACGCATCTGTCGAAGGGGGATGTGCTGGAGCTGACGTTCACGCTCAGTGGGAAGGCTCACGTGCAGCTGCTCGCGAGTCGCCATGGCAGCGTGGTGGCGCGCAGTCGGCGCGAGACACTGCGCAAGGGGGTCCATACGCTGAAGGTGATGCTCGATCCGAAACGGTGGCCGACCAAGCTGGATTTGCGAGCCAGCGTCGCGTAGCTCTATGCGGCGCCGCTCGTCGCAATCGCGGCTGCGGGTATTACCGATGAGCGGTGGCGCGCCGTGTTGGTTCGGCCTGGGTTTCGAGTCGGGTGTCGGATGTGCGCGAGCGTCTGCGCGCCTCCAGGGGAGGAAGGCGAGCCGCAAGCCATGGGCGGGTCGCATGGTCAGCGACGGCACCGTATGTTCCACCATTCGGAGCCTGTCCACCTTGCCCCGGACGCCTTCCTCCACTGAGCATCGTATCGGGTCGGATCGGCTTGATCGAATGCTCGTCGAACTGGAGTGGTAAGCCAGAGTGCAGGACTGGGTCAAGTTGGCTGTCGAACTGCAACATCAGAGCGCCGGGTTCTGTGTGCGGGTGCTAGGAGACCTGTCGGCCGTGGCTAGCGTGACTCAGTAACAGCATGCATAAACGTACGGCCCGCCGCGCTTTGGGGGCGCGACGGGCCGCTGAGGACTACGTGCTTCTTGCTCGTGTCGTATCTATAATTTGTCGACTGCCACTGCGGCTTCCTGTGCGTCTTTATCTATATTCGCGGTTCCGGAGCCGGCTGTTGGCAGCGGAGCAAAATACTCGGATTTAGATAGCTCGGCTTCCTGCCCCGCTTTGCCGGTTACGTATTCTAGGTAGTCTGAGACATCTTCTCCGGTCTGGGTTGGTTCTGTCAATAACCCCGCGATATTCCCGGCGTCATATTCAGACCATCCGAGGTCCCAGAGTCCTATCACCAGCGGGTAGTAGGTTTCCGTATTGCTGGAGCCCGCGTCTAAGTACACGTCTGGGTCCCACGCGTGGCTGTATTCGCTAGGTTTGGTGCCAGCTGTCCAATCGCCGAGCGGGTTGAATTTACCGCCCGTTTCCGGCACCTCCCAATTTCCCACACCTGAGCCACCGTTGATACCTATTTTGGTACCCTCGTACACGTTGGCTTCCTCCGGTGATTCGCTAAGGCACGGGCTGGCATACTCGAAAGGAGTATCTCCCTCATTATCCTGTACATCCGGGATAAAGGCCCAGTGTAATACGCCGGCGATTATGATATCTAATGGTTTTAAGCAGGTGAATGGATTAGGTATTAATATGGCGGCACCCACAGTGGCATAGCCGACATCTCCAGGAGTATTCATAGTCACTTCCGCCTCTTTCGAGTCGGTGGTGTTGAATCCGGCCGTGGTTGCGCCTGAGGGCCACTCGTTGGTACCTTGCGTGTTCTCATCGATCGTGGTGGATCCCCAGTCGGTTGAGTCCACGTCATCCAAATACTGCTTGAGGGTCAAGGTCGCTCCAGCGCCATTTGCTCGTACCTGCACGGTGATTGGCGTGTAGCCACCGGTTTTGGCCGAGGAGCTACCGGTGTCGAGGAACTCTCCTGTGGTGGGTGATCCAGACGTAATCACGGTGAGTTCTTTGCCGGATACCAGTGACCACGTTTTTAACAACAGTGCACCCCAGGTGTTGGCCGAATATACTCCATCTGCAGGCACTGTGCCAGCGTACAACTCGGCCGCCAATGCGTTGGACAATCCAAGTTCGTCTGATTCATTGACTTCGATGTCTGTCGGGGCGCTCTCCAGCGACGCCAGTGGCACCTGTCCTACAGGAACCTCTACGCCGGTGATTTTTGAACCGCCACTATTCGCCGCTGTTTCGGCTAACCCTAATTCTGTACTGTTTGGCGCACTGTCGACGCCTATGTATGCGTCCAGCTCGCTGGTAGGGCATTTTGTGTCATCGGTCAATGCCCCTCCGGTGTACCCGAAGTCAGCGAGAGCTTCACCGCTGCTCGTGGCGTTGTATGCCACGGTGCCGGCTCCTTTGTATTCTTTGATCCAGAGTTCCTGGATAGATTTTTGAACGGTAGCGCCTGAGCCGCAGACGTTGGTCGCGAGCGCAGTAGAGGCGCTGCCGAGGGCTGTTATCGCCGCCATGGCTGCGATAGAGCACGCGAGCAGCACGTCTCGTCTTATATAGATCTTGATGCGCATCTAGGGAAGACTCCTTATTCCGATAGATTGGTTAGGTGGAACATACGGCGAACCAACCGTAGCGCGTAGATCGTCTATTTCCTAGCTAGGTGGATCGACTTTCTCATCTCGTATACATCTTTGCGATAGCGAGGACGAAGCTGTCTGGCGTCTGGCGGCTAGGGGTTGGAGGGCCAGGGATTTAGCCAGTTGTGCCACGATCGCGCGGCATGGCGTGACATAAGACTGCGTCTCGGTCATTTGTGAAAAGCGACTATCTAGGTGGAGCTCATTTCTTGTGAGCAGCCCTTTTCGTGGTCTGCGCGTGCAGCCTGAGCGTGAGCGTCTTGGTAAGCGGGTCGCCGTAGGAGTCGTGCGCGGATACGACCACGTCTACCTTTAGGTTTCTGTCCTTCTTCAGCAGTGTCGAGCCAGCCGAGGATAGTTTGATCGTAAGTGTCTCACGTTGGCCGCCTGCCAGGCTAAACGTCTTCTGCCCGAGCGCGAGCACTTTCTTCTTGGCTTTCTTACTTGAGCCGGACGAAACGGCGCCAGCGGTCGTAACCTCAGCAGTGCCACCACAAGAGACCTTCGTAGCGGGACAAGTGAGCGTGAGCTCGACCTCGCTCCCACTCGCGGTCGCTCCAGGGCTGACATTTGTCAGGCTGCGATCAATTTTGGCTACTGGCGGCGTGACGGACGGAGTCGTCGTGGTAGGTGTTGCGGTGCTTGTGGTGTTTCCGCCGCCGTCGCCTCCTCCGCCGCGCGACGGTGGGTTGCTGACTGTGATTGTCTGGGACACCGAGATGCTCTTCTGTGTGTCGTCGTCGAGCACGGTGAGGGTGACCGTATACGTGCCTGGAGTCGTATAGGTGTGAGTATCGCTTGCGCTCTGGGTTTCGTCGATCGCGCCGTCGCCGAACTTCCACTGGTAGTCGGCGATCTGCGCTCCGCTCGCCGGTTGTGATTCGGAGGCATCAAATGTTACGGGTTGACCGGTCTGTGCCGTGGCAGGGCTCTTGAACGCTGCGGTCGGCGGGCTTGTGGTCTCTACAACGACTGTGCCGTTCTCGTTGTATTCACCGAAATCGCCGAGCAACTTTAGGTTGACAGTATAAACGCCAGGGTCCTTGTATTGATAGCTGGCCGACTGCGTAGGGTGATGTTCGCTCTGGGTGTCTTCGATCGTGGTGTATGCGGTACCGGTGGGCGCCCACTCGTAGGCGTATATCGCCGCCTGCGTGTTGGCGCTATTGGTAGGATAGTCGATCGTCGCGGCGTTGAATTCTACATCTGAGCCGACCGGTACCTTCAGAGCCGGTGGTTCAGTGCTTGTCGGCTCGTCTTTTGGTTCTGTTGTGTCGGTGAGAGTGAACGTCCCCGATGGTGTTACACAGGGTGTTGTGGATCCTGCTGTACCCGGGGCCAGCTCGATGATCTGGCGGCCTGTTTCAGTCGCTGCTTCGATGCCCGACGATGAGTCCTCGCCGGATGTCAATGCCCAAATCGCTCCTTGAGCGCCGGCGGCAAGTGTCAAGTAGTTTTCCCCGCCGCTCACTTTTCCATCGCCTAGGTAACACGCGCTGCCTTCAGTAGCGCTGCCCAACGTGTCAAAGATGGAGGTTGGAGGGAGCGTGGGGTTGGACAGCAACCCCACGGCGGTCGATGGGTCCAGCAACCGGATGCCTTCGTTTTCGGACTCTTCCCAGTAGTCTTTGCCTCCAGCGTTTAGCCAGTAGTCGGCGGCGTAGAGATCGTTGGAAAGCTCGACGACTGGAGCGGCGGCGCCGGGGAGGGGCGATTCGGCGTTCGCCACCTGCAAAGCCCCGGCCCATTCGCTGGGCGTATCGATTGTTTCGGAAGCGAGGACCGTCGGCGTGCCGGTCAGGTCGGCTGGTAGTTTGGCGGCGTCGAGCTCGACGCCGCCGGTACCCAGCAGCACGTCCAAGCTCCCGTCGGGATCGGTTGAGATTCCCGCGGCGCTGGCCGTAGCATCGGCGCCTGAAGCGTTGTTGACGCTGTCGGTGAGGCTGGCGGCCGACCAGCTGGCGGTCTCCTCGCCCAAGGATGCGCCGTCCGTTGTCGAGACCTGCTCGACGATTGCGGGGCCTTCGATCCTCCCACGACTATTCCGTGGGAGGCTGTCACCCTCGATAGCCACATAGTCTTGTACACCGACATCGTCGATCGTCAATCCCTCGGGGCTGTACACGAGCGTGCCGGAAAGCTGGGATGAGCTACTAATCAGGCCTGGGGGGGTGTAGCCCGCGACTGGTGTGCTGACCGAGTCGGTCTGCGCTCCGGGCGCCACCAGCTTTTTTTCGCTCGTAGGGGTTATCGACCAGCCGATCACCTCGTCCGCGTACTGCGTAGCCGTCTTCCCGGTGCCAGTGGTCTCCTCGAGCACTGTGTAGATTTGTCCGGTGGTGTCGTCCACGGCCAGTCCGACCACGCCGACGGGCACGTGAAATTTCGCTCCTGAGATGACCGTCTTGGGCAGATAGAACTCAGTCGTCCCAAGCACGGCGCCGGTATCGCTCAGCTTCTGTAGCCGCCACTCGGTGCCCTGCGTCAAGGTGGTTGTTTCCGGCCAATCGCTCACACGGTCGAGCACCCACACAGACGTCCCATCCGCTTCGGCATCGTCAGGGTCTACCGCAAAGCCGACAGGGTTGAGAAACTTGCCCGGAGTCAGTGGCTTGTCGTAGGCGTCGTCATCGTAGGCGGTCGAGTCGAACCCGCCAAAGCGGGTGACTTCGCCGTACTGGCCGATCGAGCCATACTGCGGACCCGCAGCGGCCGAGGCGTGGTTGGCGAACAGTGCGACGAGTACGAGGACGAACGCGGCGGCGACCATGGAGCGGCGGCCGGCGTGGGTGGGGGGGAGCGAAGATATTTGCATAATCCGCCACGCTATACAGGACGGTTTCAGTATCCAAATCTTTTACCGCCAGGTTACGAAAAGGAAGTGAGAAACATTGATATCGGTAGTGAGGCGAGCACCAATATATGACATCAGCTAGCGAGCATGTACATCTGTGGATAGGCAGATCTAGATAGATCTGATCCCGACGTTATGCCCCATATACAAACGCGGCCCGCCACGCCTCGGAGACCCAATGAGGCGCGACGGGCCGCTGCTGTCAACTGGCTTCCGGAGAGAAGCCGCCGCCGGTCAGCTAGATACCGCTGGCCGCCGCGTTCGCAACCGCCTGGATGTTCGCCAGGCTGCTGTTGCCGACGTCGCTGGGCAAGGGTGCGTAGAAGTCCTCGCCCAGGATGTCGTTCTGCCCAGCATTGCTGGTTGCAAATGAGAGAAACGCCTCGGTGGTCGCCTGAGCGTCGCTGGTGTAGTTGGCGCCGTTCACGGCGGCGAAGTTCGACCAAGACAGATCGAAGGCGATCGCCACGAGCGGGTAATACGCGATCGCGTCGCCCGAATCGTCGTAGACGTCGGGGTCCGAGGCTCGCGTACCTGTCCAGGTGCCGGCTGCATTGAAGTTGCCGCCGGTATTCGGCACCACCCAGCTACCGACGCCACCGGCAGCGTTGCCGTTGACCTTGATGTTCGACCCTGTGTAGATGTTTGCCGTACCCGAGGAATTTGTCTCGGGATCGGCGTAGATCGCGGGTGTCCTGTTGTCGGCGGCGCTGTTGTAGTTGTCTTGCAACAGTACGTAGAGAATCTGGTGCGAGGCAGAGGACGCATCGGTACTCGTCGACGGTTTGTTCGTGAACGCAACGCCTGGATTGACGTTCGCGTCGCCGGCCGTGGCGTAGCCGACGCTGCCCGGGGTGTCGTCCACCGCCGCAACCTCGGCCGCGTCGTTGGCGGTGCCGGGCGAAGCCGACAGGGTTGCGCCGGCAGGCCACTCACCAGAGCCGAACGTCTTGGAGTCAACAGGGATCGATCCCCAATCGGCTGGGTCAACCAGTGGCAGGAACTGCTTGAGGTTGACCGTCGTGCCTGCGCCTTCCTTGCGGACCTCGACCGTGATCCCAGAGTACCCGCCGGTTCCGGGTGATCCCGGGGCGCCGCTGTCAAGGAACTGACCGGCTGTTGGCGAACCGCTCGTGATCGCGGTCAGGCCGACGTCGGTCAGGAAGGCCCCCCACGTGTTCTCCGAGTAGCCGCCAGCGGCCGGCGCCGTGCCGGCGAAAAGCTGGCCGGCCAGCACATCGCCCAAGTCGATGTGTTGTGAAGAATTCAGCGTGACGCCTGCCGGAAGGCTCAAGAGGAGGTCCAGCGGAGTCTGGGCCACCGGAACAGCTATCTCGTTCTCGTTGGCTGAGGTCTTGCTGCCCGTTGCGGCTTCCCGGGCATTTTCCAATTCTGCCGTCGTCGGGCCGCTGTCGACGCCGACATATGCATCAAGCTCGGCCGGGCTGAGGCCGCCTGCGACTTTGTCTTCGGCCGGCGCCAATTTACCGGTGGTGTTGCCGAACTCCTTGAACCCGCCGCCGCTGGTGGTCGCGTCGTAGGTGACGAAGCTACCGAGTGAAGGCGACTTCGGGATCAGGATGTTGTTCTGCAGAAGCGTCTGCAGAGCTGCGCCCGAGCCGTACACCGGCGTATAGGAAAACGCCGGAGCACTGCCGAGCACGGCGAACGCCCCGCTGACCAAGAGGCCGACCGCGAACAACAATGCGGGTCGCGGGTGTCTGATGGTGGTCATGTGAAAGGACTCCTTTGTCGATCGCATGGAGCGTCCGCTATTTCTTCTTGGAGGTAGTAGTGAGAGTCAACGCGAGCGTCTTGCTGCCCGGGTCTCCGTAGGAGTCGTGCGCGCTCACGATGACTACGGCCTTCAGTCGCTTTGATTTCTTCAGCAGGGTCTCGCCGGCCGAGGAGATTTTGATGGTGAGTGTCTCGCGTTGGCCGCCGCCGATGCTGAAGGAGGCTTGGCCGAGAGTGAGCACTTTCTTCTTGGCTTTGCTTGCTTTGCCTGTACTGGCCGCGACCGCGCTGGCGGTCTTGAGGGCGACCGTTCCCGCGCACGAGACCTTGGTGGCGGGGCAGTTGACTGTGACCACCACATTGCCACCGGTCTCCCCGGCCGTTGGGCTGACGTTGGTGGCGCTGCGGTCGATCGTGGCCGTGGGTGGGCCGGTCGACGTTGGCGTGGTGGTAGTTGGGGTTGTGGTGGTTGGCGTAGTAGTGGTTCCGCCGCCACCACCACCACCACCGGATGGTGGATTGCTGACGGTGATCTTCTGGGATACGGGCGTGCTCGACTGGGTGTCGTTGTCGCGCACCGTCAGGGTCACCGTGTAGGTGCCGGCCGTCGAGTAGGTGTGGGCGTCGGTTGCGCTCTGCGTGTCGTCGGTCGTGCCATCGCCGAAGCTCCAGTGATAGTTGGCTATCTGAGCACCGCTCGCTGCCTGAGACTGCGAGGCGTCGAACGACACCGACTGGCCGGCTTGTGTGCTTGCCGGGGCAGTGAACGCTGCGGTGGGCGGACTCGATGCCAGCACTGTCACGCTACCCGTCTCCTGGTAGTCGCCGAAATCGCCGAGCAGGTTCAGCTCGGGGCTGTATACGCCAGGCGTCGTGTACTGGTAGCTGGCGGTTGCCGTGGGCTGGAAGCCGCCGACCGTCAGCGCGTCGCTGATCGTTGTGAAGCTGCCAGAGCCGGTGGGATCCCACTCGTAGGCGGAGATAGCGGCACCCGTCGGATAAGCGATGGTCGCTGCGTCGAAGTTGACCGTCGCGCCAGCTGGGACCGTGAGCGCGCTGCTCGCGGGCTGGGGCGTTCCGCTGCCGTTGGCCACCGTGAAGGTTCCCAAAGGTGCGGCGCACGCGTTGGCGGAGCTCGCGGCCGGGGAGAGCTCGATCAACTCACGTCCGGTGGTGTAGGAGGCATCCGCCGCCGCGCTTGGAGCGGCCGAGGAGTCTTGACCCGATGTCAGGACCCACACGGCGCCATTTGCGCCTGCCGCCAGCGATACGTTGTTGGCTCCTTGAGCGGCGCCGCCGTCACCGATGTAGCAGCTTCCAGAAGGAGAGCTGTTGCCAAGCGTGTCGAAGATCGAGCTCGCTGGCGCCACAGGATTGGACAGCAACCCTCCGGCCTCAGGGGAGATCAGGTGGATGCCCTCGTTGAGTCCCTGATTGAAGTAGCCGTCGCCACCCGTGTTCTCGTAGAAGTCAGATGCGTACAGCCCATTGGAGAGCTCCACGACCTGTGGCCCTGAGCTGACGCGATTGCCGGAGGAGTCCGCCACAACCAGAGGTGCCGCGTCGGCGTTGCCGGGGTCGATGTCGCTCGACGCGAGCACGGTCGGTGCGCTGCTGAGATCGGCCGGCACGTCGATCGCATCGAGCACGCTGCCGCCGATTGTCGTGTTCAACAGCACCTCCAGGCTTCCGTCGGAGGCGTTCGAGATGCCGGCGGCGGTTGCGTTCGCGTCCGGGGCGCCCGACGAATTGGTCACGCCGCTCAGGAGGCTTGTCGAGAGCCAGTCGGCCGTCTCCACTCCACTGCTTGGGGAAACTTGCTCGACGACCGTTGGTCCCTGGGGACTGCCGTTACTGGCCCGTACCGTGCCGTCGGCCTCGATCGCCAGATCCTCCTGGCCGCCGGTCACGTCGAGCGCGAGATCCTGAGGGTTGTACAACGGCGAGGATGTCAATTGGCTGGCGTTGCTGAACACCCCTGCGGCGCTGTAGCCGGAGACGGGTGTGCTCAGCGCGTCGGCATTGTTCCCCGAAGGAGCGACAAGGTGTCCGCTGTCGGGGCCGCTGGTCGGCACCGTGGTTGACCAGCCGATGATCTCCTCGGCCTCCGGGGTGGCGCTGTTTCCGCTGCCGACCGTACCGTAGAGGAGGGTGTAGATGACCCCCGTTTTGTCGTCGATCGCCAGACCCAGGGCTCCCGCGGGATTGTTGACTCCTAGCGCGGAGGAACCGGTGAACGGGGCTGTGAATCCGGTGGTGGGAAGTGTGAACAATGTGCTGCCGAGTACCGTACCGGTGTCACTGAGCTTCTGAAGTCGCCACTCGGTGGGGGTGCCATTGAGATATGCCCCCCAGTCGCTGACACGGTCGAGTACATAGATGGCGGTGCCATCGCCGCCGGAAGTTTTATCCTGTGTATCCACAGCGAAGCCGACCGGGTTGAGGAACTCGCCCGGCGTCAGCGTACCGCCGTATTGCTCGTTGTTGTAAGCGGTTGAGTCAAAGCCGCCGAAATGTGTTAGCTCGCCGTACTGACCGATCGACCCGTATTGGGGTCCATCGGCGGCACGGGCTTGGGTCACGGCTAGTGACCAAGCTAGCGCAGCGGTAACTGAGAATGTTACGAATACGAGACGGTACAGCGTTTGAATGCGACTAAAGGTTGATGGCATGGCGCCACCATATACACGGTTAGACGTCTGAAAAAATCTTTCACCGTGGAGTTACTGTGACTATCCCGGAGGCGTTCGCTGTGCTCTTGTCCAGTTACCTCCTGCTTCGTTGTGGCGGTGGGTCGAGGCTGGCTCGAGCCGTCGCTGGGGAGCGCCCAAGTCGCCGTCGCCTGATACTCGAACCAACCGCGGCCGCGATCAGCATCAGGACAAGCGGAGACCAGGGAGGCAGGGAGTTGCCAGTGGGCTCGTATACAGCGACGTTGTGAACCAGATCGACGGCGCCCTGCTCCTCTCGCTCCCGTTCCAGAGCCTCGACAGCGGAGGTGCCCGAGGGCGGTGTGGGGCGTGCTGCCTGTGGAGGCGGGGGCGGCAGCGCGGCCCTCAGCGGTGCCAGCAGCGCGACGGGCGCCAGCAGCGCGGCGGGGAACGGCGCGGGGGAGACATGATGATGCGTCGCTGGTTTTGCCGGCGTCACAGGTAGCGGCGGGGGCGCCAGCGCCAGGAAGGGTTCGGTCGTCGGTGGCGATTCCGTTGGCGGAGGTGAGGCGACCGTGGGGGGCGACTGGGATTCTTCGGCCGCTGGCTGGTTGCGCAGCAGCACGGTCCCGCACGGCTGCTCGACGCTGCCGCCCTGGACTGTCACCTGCTCGGAGTAGGAAAGCCCCCCTGTTGTCAGCGTGACGGTTGTGGTGCCGGCGTTGTAGGCGCAGAACAAGCCAGAGGTGGAGTCTGCAACCGGCTTGCCGTTGACCTGCAGCACAGCCAGCGGGTTGATCGAGTTCGGGTCCTGCTCGACGAAGTTACCCACGTCCGGTTTTGAGGATGTGAAGCTGTAAGCGGGCGCGATGAACTTCTCGCAGTTGGAGCCCTCGCATACCTCCGGGATCGCCGTGTAGGGATTGGGCGGCTCTGCGCTGATATCGCCGCTGCCGCTGACCTGTCTCTCCGAACCGCCGAGTGGACGGCGCGCGAGTCCTTCGAATAGTGCAACGTGGCTGCGACGCAGAAGCGTGCCGTCGGTTGCATTCAGCCCAAGCTGCCCGATACTGGGGATCAGCGTGGCTGTCACAGGCGCCGCGCCGGTGCACGCATCGCGCTCGGCCGTGTTCACGCTCACTGTCAGAAAGCCGCTTGCGCCGAGGAAGTCGTCAGGATCGTTTAGCGGCGGGCCGACATAGCCGAGCGTACCGCTGCCGTACGCCGGAATCGTGTCGCAGCCAGAGCCGATCGTCTCCGAGACGTTCTGTTCGGGACTGTCGAACAGGTAGGCCGAGGCGCCCTGGCTGAGCAGCACCTGGTCGACAGCCTGCGCGTCCGTTGCATAGTTGGAGGCGTCGGGTTCGCTGACGTTGGCGTTGCCCAGCACGATCGCCGGTACCGGGGCTTCCCCGTTCACCCCGACCTTCGCGTCGTGCAGCTGGGCGCACAGCCACTGCAACTGGTTGACAGGCGCTTCCCAGTTGCCAGGGCACGGCGCCGCGACGGTGTCGTTCGCAGACAGCTCAGACTGCGAGTAATCGAGCACGATCACTCGCACCGTTCCCGTGGCTCCGGGGGAGTTGAAAGCGTAGGCAGCGGTGCCTTCCGGTGGCGCCGGCGTACCAGCGGGGACCGAGCGGGCCGGAGCGTGGCTGCCCATCACGGCGGTGAACGGCGCAATCGTTCCGCCGTCGGCGACGTCGGGCGGTGAGATCGCGGCGTAGGCGGGCAACGAGCCGCCGGCCCCAAGCAGGCTGGCGTGGTCCTCGAGTTCGCGCGAGAACGCGTCGGCGCCGAGCGATCGCAGTGGCGTGGCGTCCTCGCTGCTCGCTCCCGTGTAGAGGAACGCGCGCAGCCCCGCGATCTGGCTGGCGCGACTGACGGCTCCCGACAGCCACGCATCCGGGCCAAGGTTCTCATTCGCCAGATCACCGCAAGCCGTGCGGCACTGGCCTTCGCCACCGACGGCGAAAGTGGCCTCGCCCGCCGGAATGGAGATCGGCACGCTCGTGTTCTGCGCTGGTGATGGACCGGCGCCGTAGCGCATGATCCCCGCAGTCTGCGCCGCTTCGCGGACACCCGCCGGTCCGCCGAGCGCGATTTCAGCACCTGTCTTCCCACCGACCGCCCAACCACCGGTACCGTCGGGAGAGATCAATAGCGCGAACACCGGATCGGGCCAGCCCGGCAGGTCCGTTATCCCGTTCTCCGGATATGGATAATCCTGATGCTCCTGATCCTGCCAGCCGCCCGGCGTCTGTCGTACCAGGTAACCGTCCCAGGGCAATGGGTCCGGGCCGAGCAGCACTTCGTATTGACCGAGCGCCGGACCCGGCGGATTGTCGATCTCTTCGTATTCGGGGTCGACGTTCGGATTGTCGTTGGTGTCGAGCGACACGAGCGCTTGCACCGAAGAGCCCTCTTCGACGGCAGCCAGCGCCGCGACGTTTTCGGCTTCGGGCAGTGGCTGGGAGGAGAGATGCCAATGGCCGCTGGCCGAGTCGCGCTCGATCACGACACCGGGTCCGGCGGCCACCGCGCCGCCGTCAGGCACCCCCGCGACCTTGGAGAGCACAGTGCTCTTGCTCGGAAGGCCGGCCAGCAGACTCTCCGCTTCCGGTTCGACCTGCCAGCCGTGTCCCTGGTTGATGATCAGCCCGCCGATCTCCAAAGAGGTGTCGGTTGGGTCGAGCATGCGGTAGCTGGCGATCGCCTCCCCAGCGGCGAACGCCACCGAGGTGAAGTTCGCTTGCGAGAGGCCAGGCGGAGGCGTTTCCTGGGTCCAGGTCTTGCCGTATGACAGCAACACGCCCTGCTTGCCGACGGCGTAGCCCGTGCCCGGTTCGATCGGCGAGAACGCTATTCCCGTCAGCTGACCGCGAAAGCCGATTGGCGCGGCGGGGTCCGGTTCCCACTGGCCGGTGGAGGATTGCCACAGCCACATCGCGCCTTCGTCACCGACTGCGTAGGCGCGTTCTGATTCGGGCCACGCCACGCCGCGCAGGTTTGGCGTCTGGCGTTCGCCGCTGGAGTTGTACAGGTATTCCGGGGTCCAGCCCTCGCCCGGCAGATAACGTGCCACCTCGCCGTCAACGCCTACTGCCAACGCCTGCGCTGAGCCTTCCCCGGGTGTAGCGCCCGGCTGCCCGGCGATTGCAAGCAGCGGCTCGCGGAAGGGGGTCGGCCAGGAGACGAGGCTGTCGGCGGCCGGGTTCGCAGTCACGTGAATGGCAGCGGGAGTCGTGCCGGCGCCGAGCCAGCCTTCTTCGGGAGATGAGAATGCGGCGCCGCCGATCGGCCTAGAGCCGCTTCCGGGCACCGTCCCGAGTGTGACGTCGCCCGGCCCGATCGCCCCGTCGGCTCCGCCGGCTCCGCCCCCGACGGTATAGGCGAATTCGCTCTGCCCTTCGCGCAGGACCAGCAGCGCTCCTTCGGGCAGGCCGGTGATCACGCGAGTGCCGGCGCCAGCGCCGGGCCAGGCGAAGCTGCCGTAGTCGGAAGACAACGGCGCGCCGAGCGAGCCGTCACCGGGGCACAGCGGCGTGGGCGATGCGGCATAGCACCAGATTCCGGCCACTTCGCCATTCGTGCCGGGTGACACGAGCACGGTCGCGTTGCCCGAGTTCGCCCCATCGGTGAGCGCGACGTCGACCCATACCCCCTGTCCCGCCGCGGTCAGCATCGGCCCTTGCTTCAGGGCTGACACTGACTCGCCGCTCAACGGAGCTGTACCGGATCCGAGTAGCCAGCTTGCCGGCTTGCGTCGCAGCCACACCTGCTTGCCTTCGGGCTCCCGCACGCGTTGAAAGAGCATCAATGGTTCGCTGCTCGTCTCGGCAAGCAGCCAAGCGTTGCCTGGGGAGCTGGCAGACAGCGCGAGCGCTGTGATCGCTCCGCTCGGGGCGGTGCATTCTTCGGCGGCGTACTGTTCGCAGATCGGCTCGCGCGTCCAGACGTTGCCGTCGTAGTGCAGCACGCCGGGCGTTTGTGCTTCGCTGCCTGACCCTGAGGACCCACTGGAAGGCTCGCCTGAGCTCTCCGAGCTGACGGATCCACTGGAGTCGCTCGATCCGGTGGATCCGGAAGACTCGCTCGATGGATCGGTATGTGCCGGCACGAGCAGGAGACCGGTTAGACGATCGGTTTCATCGAGTGCGGCCATCACAGGCTCGGTGGACTGGGAGCTAGAGGTGGTCGCCAGCAGCTGTTCGTCGTTACCGAGCGCCGGCGTTGGTTCGGTCGCGGTCGGCGTGGTGCTCGGTGTCGGGGTCTTGGCGAAGGCGCCGCCGGGATTGCGTGTGAGGATGCTGGGTGCGCCTTTGAATTCGGGTGCTTCGCTGCCGACGAGCACCACGCCCCCGTCGGGCGTTACCTCGCTGCCCCACCAGGAGATGGGAAGCGCTTCGCCTTGACTGTTCTCAACCGGCACGATCTGCCAGCTCCCGCTCTGCGTGGTATAGCGCAACAGCACCTCGCTGTTGGCAAGCGGCGCGCCACCTGCGACTGCCGGTACGCCGCCGAGCTGACCTTGTGCCCAAGTCTCACCCGGAGCCTCACCGGGCGAGGCTCCGATCACCGCGACGTTCGCAGCCGGTAGGCCAATTTCGGGCTGAAAGCTGAGCGAGGCGCAGGCCGTTTGTGGGGACGCGGTGGCGGCCGTCGCGATCGCGAGGGCTACCGACGCGGCTGAGAGCAGATGTCGCGGCATTCGAAAAGGGGGGTCTGTTCGGACTAGGCACTTTAGATGATAAAGCTGATCGAAATTCTGAACTATACGGGTCCCATCTTGTGGCGGGTAGGCGTAGAAGACCCTCCACGGTCGGTCATGGCCTGCCGCCAGCGTGTGAAGAACTGGAGAATTTTGGTTCTCCAGCTCTTCACATCAGGAGACATGAGCGGACAGCACCATTGCCTGCATCAGCGGGGATCGCTCTCGGCGCGAGCGATCCCTCTTTCGCCCTTCCGCGTCATGTCTTGCCTGAATGAGCCATTCCGACCCACCCATGCCCGACCCCTCCGACGACCCTTCGGCACCGTCGCCGCGCGTGCCGCGACCTCCGGCGCCAGCCACGCGATCTGGCAAGAGCCAGAAGGCCAAGGTGTCCTCTGGCCTCGCCAATCGGCGTCATCCGCTGCTGATCGCCGTGGGCGATGCGACACTGGTTGTGCGCAAGGCGTTGCTGAGCGATCCGATCAAGCTGTTCCTCGGGGTCGTGTCGGTGGGCCTAGCGATCATCTTCTTCGTGCTGCTCGGCTCGATCGGCCCGTCGAGTAGCGGCAAGGAGTTGCCGATCAGCCGCGTGATCACGCTCGCCGATCACAAACAGGTCCTTGCCGCGACGTTGCTCGACCATGACAATCGTGTCGAGGTGAGGTTCGCTCCAAGCGCTGCTGCCTTCAGCGAGGCCGAAGTGGCACAAGCGGCGACAGAGACAGTCGCCGCGGCTGGGACCGGTTCGACAGATGTACCGACCGTTACCGCGATCGAACCGTCGCACGAATACTGGGCCTCCTATCCAGCTTCTGGAGCACAGACACAGGCACTGATTCAGGCGTTGCAGCACAGCGGCGCTCAGGTCACCGTCGACCAACAGTCAGGTAAGGAGCCGCGTACGATCATCGTGCAGTTCCTGATCCCGATCCTGCTGCTCGTGTGCCTGTTCGCGCTGTTCACCCGTATGGGCGGCGATGGCGAAGCCGGTGGTATCGCGGGCTTCTCGAAGTTCACGGGCAAGGGACGGCGTAAGGGCAAGGGCACGGTTAATCGGATCACCTTCGCCGACGTGGCCGGTGCGGGCGAGGCGGTTGCCGAGCTGCGTGAGATACGCGATTACCTGGCCGACCCCTCGCGCTATCTAAAGGTGGGGGCAGCGGCCCCGAAGGGCGTGCTGCTCGTGGGTCCTCCCGGCACCGGCAAGACGCTGTTGGCGCGAGCCGTAGCGGGCGAGGCCGACGCCTCTTTCTTCTCGCTGTCGGGCTCGGACTTCGTCGAGTCGCTCGTCGGTGTCGGCGCGGCGCGCGTGCGCGACCTGTTTGCCAAGGCACGCAGAGCGGCGCCGGCGATCATATTCATCGACGAGTTCGACGCTGCCGGGCGCAAGCGCGGTGCCGGCATCGGGCAGGGCAACGACGAGCGCGAGCAGACGCTCAACGCGCTGCTGGTCGAGATGGACGGCTTCTCAGGCGACGGCGGGCTTGTCGTGATGGGGGCTACCAACCGCCCGGACATCCTCGATCCCGCGCTACTGCGTCCAGGACGCTTCGATCGTCAAGTGACCGTCGACACGCCCGACGTACACGGGCGCCTCGAGATCCTGAGGCTCTACGGCGACAAGCGTCCGCTCGCCCCTGATGTGTCGCTCGATGAGATCGCTCGTCAGACTCCCGGGTTCAGCGGGGCGGAGCTAGCCAACGTGATCAACGAGGCGGCGCTGCTGTCCGTGCGCGACTCCCATGAGCTGATCGAGCAGGCGACGCTCGAGGAGGCGATCGATAGGGTGGTCTCCGGACCCGCGAAGAAGCACATCCTTACCAGGGACGAGCGTTGGCTGATCTCGATCCACGAGGCCGCGCACGCGGTCGTCGCGGATGCTCTGGGTCAGGAGACATCGATCCGCAAGCTCTCGATCGTCGCGCGCGGGCGTACGCTCGGCACGGCCGCGCACATGTTGACCGACCGCGACCAGTTGATCCAGCGAGAGGCAGACCTGCTTCGTCACTTGATCGTGATTGTCTCTGGCACCGCCGGCGAGCGGATCGCCTTCGGCGAACTGTCAACTGGGGCGAGCGACGACCTACACGCGGCGACAACCCTTGCGCGCAGCATGGTCAGCTCTTACGGGATGTCCGAGGCGCTCGGGCCAGTCACGATCGGCGAGAAGGGCGGTGAGGTGTTTCTCGGCGCATCGCTTCAGGATCTCGGCTCCGTTGGCCCCTCCACGCTGGACGTGATCGACCGCGAAGTCGAGCGTCTGGTCGGCGACGCCGAAGCCAAGGCGGGCGCGGTGCTCGATCGCAACTGGGAGGCAGTGGAGGAGACGGCAACGGCGCTGCTCGATCAGGAGACGCTCTCAGGGGTGGGCCTCGAAGCAGTCCTCTCCACGGTGCAGCCGATCGAGCTGGAGGATTTGCGCGACATCACGCGTCCTCCCGACCCAAAGGCAGAGCGCGGACAGGGCGCTTAGCGGGTGTAGAGATGAGAGGCAAGTCGACCTCCAGTGCGGCGCGGCGGAGACCACAGCGATGAGTGCACGCATGAGAGAAAACGCAGGGGTCGCGGCGCTGGTGATCTCGACGATCAGCTTGGTGCTCTCGGCAGGGGGCCTTGCCTACGCCGCGCACAGTGTCCTGACAAGCTCCTCGCAAAGAGTGGCGCATATAAGCGCTAAGAAGGCGAAAGTGGCGCGTATAGACGGTCACCCGCTCAGCTCCAAGCCCTACGCCGGCGGTCTGCTGTTGCTGGGCTCGAACAGGAAGTTCTCCGCGGCGGCGATCCCAACCGTCAAAAACTCCAGTGAGCTCGCTGGACGCACGCTCGCGCAGCTCACCCCCGGCTGCGGGCCGACCGATGTGAACCTCGGCACATGGTGCATGGAAGCCTCGCCATATCCGGTTCCGAGCGCCGATGCCGGCAAGAACAACTTCTTCTGGGCCTCACAGGCCTGCGTCGCTGAGGGCGGCTGGCTGCCCACCGCGGCACAGCTGATCGGCGCCGCCAAGCTAGTCAGACTCGAGTCGACGATTCACGATTCGCCCAACACGGCGACGATCGACCAGGAACCAGCGGATGGTCTGAAGGACCAGCGCGAGATGAGCTCGACACTGGTCACAACCGCTGCGGGCTCCGGCGCGGCAGGCTCGGAGGGTGTCAGCGAAGGCTCGCTCGGTGACCCTCGGACAGGCGAACCGAACCCAACGCCTGTGTCTGCGGTACCGGCACCGCAGACACTCCAGTACGTGACCGTCTACAGCAACGGCACAAAGGGCGGCTTCGCCGGCTCTGAGCCTGTCGCCAATGCCGAGAACTTCCGCTGCGCATTCAACGAGGCTCCCGGCGCCGGGCTGAAGAGCGAAGAATAAGGACTGAGCTGTAAGACCTTCTCAGCGGTAACAAAATCGCTGCTTGTGCATCTACTCGGTCGAGATGACCGTGTCGACTGCCACCCTCCAATGCCCCAGCTTCCCGTCGCGCGAGCCGCCCGCGCGCGCGCTCTACTCGGTAGCCGCGCCGCCTGACCCGCTGCCCCAGCTGGCGCGGTTGGCGCTGCCCGATCCTCTGCGGTTGGCGATTCTCGATGCCGACCTCAGCTTCGTCACGGCTTTCGAGCAGACGCTGAAGTCGCTCGACTGGAGGTGCCACACAATCGGCGAACCGGTCTCAGCCTGGTTAATCGGGCGCATGAAGCTCCACGCGCTCCTCCTTGACACGGCGACGATCGGCGAGGACTGGTTCGAGTGGGTCGCCCAGCTCACCCACGAGCTGCCGGATCTGCGGATCGTGATCTGCGCAAGCTCGTCGACTTTGGACGAGCGTGTGAGCGCGCTGCGCGTCGGCGTCGATGACTGGATCACCAAGCCGTCTCACCCTGCGGAGCTGGTCGCGCGCTTGGAGAGCGTCGTGCGTGGCCCCCAACACATCGAGTCAGCCGTCGATGAGCCTCCACTCGTGGCCGGGGAGTTGACGATCAGCCCTGGCCATCGCCAAGCATTTGCGCGCGGTTCGAGCACCAGGCTCACGGCGCGAGAGTTCAGCCTTCTACACCTGCTCGCCAGGAGAGAGAGCTGCGTCATCGATCGCGCGGTCGCCTACGCGGAAGTGTGGGGGCACCCGATGGCGCAACGTCGTGACCGCTCGGTCGACGTCCATGTGCGCAGGATTCGCGCGAAGCTCAAGCGGGTCTCTCCACGGTGGAGCTACATCCACACCCACTATGGAGTGGGTTACCGATTCAGGGCTATGTTCGAGGACGAGTTCTCGGAGACAGCGACCTGCGGCAAGCTGCTCACTCAGCTCCCGGCGTGAAACAGGTCGCCAGGCACTCGACGCCCGTGCCCACCTCCAAAGTGAGCATGCCCTGGGTATGGCGCTCGTGCTCAACCAGCTTGTACGCGCCCGGGAACTCGACACTCAGCGTTCTCTGCTCAGTCAGTGTGCTTTCGTTGCCCGTGTTGCCCGTGTTGACTGTCACTGTGCCTGTGCCGTCCAGCACGGCCCATATGCTGCCGGCTTCGTAAGGGCCGGACCACGCCCCGCTTTGCTCCGCCGTCTGAGGCAGCAGCCGAGCATCTGGCGCGTCCTCCGGGCGCAGCGGCTCAAGCGGCTCGTGCTCGACACCCAACAGCTCCTGAATCGCCAGCTCGGTCTCTTCGTAGCCGCCCTCGCCGTAGTGATACTCGAACAGTCGCGCACTCCCGTCGAACAGATAGCGCGCCGGCCAACCCCTGTTCTCGTACTCCTGCCAAACCTCGAACTCGCTGTCGATCAGCACCGGGTAGGCGATCTTCAGGCGCTCGACGGCGTCACGGACAGCTTGCTCGGGGCGCGACGGCGCAAAGCCGGGGCAGTGCACGCCGATCACGCGCAGCCCGTCGCCCGCATAGCGCTCGTGCCAAGCCTTCACGTACGGGAGCGTCCTGATCGAGTTCGGCCTGCAGAAGTCCCAAAACTCGACCAGCATCGGCCGACCACGCTTGAGAATGCTCGCCTGTGCCCCGTCCGTATTGACCCATGGCAGCTTCGTGGGGAAGAGCGGCGCAGCGATTGTGTCAACCGGCGCTCTCATTCTGAAGCGCGATGGTCGGCGTCTGGCTGCGTCCTCGGTCGCTCGCGTGCGCTTGCACGCCACGCGGGTTGGGTGTGGCTCCTAATCGCTGCCAGACTTGACCCTCGCACCTCAGAACCGCTTGTCGAATTAACCGATACTTCCAACCATCTCAAGTTGGATCAAACGGTTTAGCTCCACCGCATACTCCATCGGCAACTCCTTCGTCACCGGCTCGATGAAGCCGTTGACGATCATCGCCGCCGCCTCGTCCTCGGTGAAGCCGCGCGAACCCATGTAGAACAACTGGTCGTCTGAAATCCGCCCGACCGTCGCCTCGTGCGCTACCGCAACGTTGGGATTCTGGATCTGGATGTCAGGCCAAGTGTCAGAGCGCGATTCGCCATCCATCATAAGACCGTCGCACTGCACACGCGACTTGGAGCCGGCGCTGTTATTGCCCATCTTCACCAGGCCCCGGTAGCCCATGATCCCGCCGTCCTTGGAGATCGACTTCGCGAGGATGTTCGAGGTAGTGTTGGGCGCCAGGTGCACGACCTTCGCGCCCGTGTCCTTGTGCACGCCCTTCCCGGCCACGCCCACGTTCAGGTGATCGGCGCGCGCGCCCTCGCCCATCAGATAGGAGCCGGGGTACAGCATCACGTACTTGGCGCCCATCGAGCCGCCAACCCACTCGACCGTGCCCTCGGCGTCCACGATGGCACGCTTGGTGTTGAGGTTGTACACGTCCTTCGACCAGTTCTGCACGGTCGTGTAGCGCGCCTTCGCGCCCTCGTGCACGAAGATCTCGACAACGGCGGAGTGCATAGAGTTGACGCTGTAGGTCTGCGCCGTGCAACCCTCGATGTAGTTCACGTCCGAGCCCTCATCCGCGATGATCAGCGTGTGCTCGAAGGTGCCCTCGCCGGCGCCCTCCATCCGGAAGTAGGCCTGCAAGGGGAGGTCCACCTTGACGCCCTTTGGCACGTATAGGAACGACCCGCCCGACCACACCGCCCCGTGCAGTGCTGAGAACTTGTTGTCCTGCGGCGGCACGCACTTGTTCATGAAGTACTTCTGCACCAGATCTGGGTACTCGGTGATGGCTGTGTCCATCGAGCAGAAGAGGATGCCGAGCTTGGCGTACTCTTCCTTGAGGCCCTCGTACACCGGCTCTTGGCGCCACACGCCGACAACACCGGCGAGATGCTCGCGCTCGGCCTGGGGGATACCTAGATCCTCATAGGTCTGCTTCATCTCCTCGGGCACGTCGTCCCAGCTTTTGAAGCGCCCGGCGGTCGGGGGCGAGTAGAGCACCAGCTCGTCCAGGTTCAGACCGCTCAGATCCGGACCCCATGTGGGGACTGGCTTGCGTTCGTAGATTTCAAGCGACTTGACGCGCTTCTCGGCCATCCAATCGGGCTCGCTCTTGACCTTGGAGAGCTCGCGCACCACCTCGCGCGAGATGCCTTTGCGCGCCAGCAGCTGTCCCTGCTCGTCCTCGACGATCGGGCTGGGCTTTGCGATCTTCGTCTGGTCTAGCGTCGCCATAGGGCTCCCTTTGTGAATCCTGTGCTGTGGACTAGGAATTGTATCGAGACCGTCACGCCGGGCCAACGGGCCAGCTGTTATCGCCGGTGACGGCGCCCTTGACCGCCTTCAAACCGAGCAGCGCGCACTTGCGCCGTGTGGCCGACACCGGGATGCCCAGCAGGTCGATCGCCCAGTCGGCGTTGAGCTTGCCCACCTCCTCGAGCTCCATCCCCATCAGCTCCTCGGAGGCGATCGACGCCGAGGCCTGGGAGATCGCGCAGCCGTGGCCGTGAAAGCGCAAGTCCTCGATCTTCCCGTCCTTGACACGGATGTGCACGCCCAACTCGTCGCCGCACAGCGGGTTGTGCTCGAGCGCCTCCATGTCGTGCGGGTCCAGCTCGCCAAAATTGCGTGGGCGCTTGTAGTGGTCGAGGATGTAATCGCGGTAGAGGTCGTCCATCACAAGCCAAAGACCTTCAAGCCGGCCTGCAGCGCGTCGATCAGCGCATCCACGTCGCTTGCCTCGTTGTAGACGCCCACGCTTGCGCGTGCGGTGGCGCCGATACCGAGGCAGCGCATCAGCGGTTGCGCGCAGTGGTGCCCCGCACGGATGCACACGCCGCCGCGACTCGTCAGCTCGGCGATGTCGTGCGCGTGCATCCCCTTGATCGTGAACGACACGAGGCCGCCGCGATTCTCTGCCTCGGGCGGGCCGACGAAGCGCAGGCCTGGCACCTCTTGCAGACGATCGAGCATGTACCCGGTCAGCTCGCGCTCGTGTGCTCTCACTCGCTCCATTCCGAGTTCGACCAGATAGTCGACCGCTGCTCCAAGTCCAACGGCCTCGGCGATCGGGGGCGTGCCGGCCTCGAACTTGTAGGGCAGCTCGTTCCAGGTGGCGCCGTCGAAGTCGACCGAGGCGATCATGTCGCCGCCCGTCAGGAAAGGCTGCATCTCGCCAAGAATCTCGGTGCGCCCGTGCAGTACGCCGATGCCCGTCGGGCCGAGCGCCTTGTGACCGGTCCAGGCGTAGAAGTCCGCGCCGAGCTTGCTGAGGTCAACGGGCATGTGCGGTATCGCCTGGGCTCCGTCTACGAGCGAGATCGCGCCTGCGGCGCGGATGCGTGCGGTCATCTCCGCTACGGGCACGATTGTCCCGAGCACGTTTGACACGTGCGTGAACGCCACCAGCTTCACATCGCCCTTAGCTAGCTCTTGGTCGAGCTGCTCTAGCGAAAGCTCGCCGCGCTCGTCCACCTCTAGATAGCGCAGCTGGGCGCCGCGCTCTTTGCATAGAACCTGCCAAGGCACGATGTTCGCGTGATGCTCCATCTGAGTGGTGAGCACCACGTCGCTGGGGCCGACGTTGGCTCGACCCCACGCGTAGGCCACGAGGTTGATCGCCTCGGTCACGTTCTTGGTGAAGATTGTCGTGCGCGGCTCCCAGCCGACGAAGGCCGCCACCTTCTTGCGGGCGCCGTCGTAGGCGGCGTCCGACTCCTGTGCGAGCGCATACACGCCGCGGTGCACATTCGCGTTGCGCTCGCTCATGTACTTGCTCACCGCGTCGATCACCGTCTTGGGCTTCTGTGCGGTGGCGCCCGAGTCGAGGTAGACGAGCGGGAGACCGTCGAATTCGCGGGCGAGAATCGGGAAATCGGAACGTACGTCCAGCCGTTGGGCGTCGGCGGACCGGACGACTCGGTCGCTGCCAGGGTTGTCGGCTAGGCCCGTCGGAGGGTGAGGTGTATGTATATTTTTTGTGTCAACTACCATGGTGACTACAATAAGTAGCTCTTATAGTAGTTTTCGCAAAAAAGAGCACATAACTTTCACCGTCGCCGTGCGCTCTAGCGTTTTATCTGGCTGTCGCATAGGCCTCGATGTCCTCACGCGCCGCCGCAAGCTTGGCGGCGATCTTCGTCCGCACTAGCTCTTCCAGCGGTTCGTCCTCGAGTTGGCCGAGCACCGGCTCAAAGAAGCCCTCGACGAGCAGGCGCACGGCCGAGGGGCGGTCCAGGCCGCGGCTAGCCATGTAGAAGATCGAGGACTCGTCGAGTTCGCCAACGGTGCCGCCATGTGAGGCCGACACGTCGTCGGCAGACACGAGCACCGAGGGAATCGCGTCCAGGCGCGCCTTCGGCGAGAGCATCAGCGTGTGGATCTGCAGATAAGTGTGCGTCTTCTGCGCGCCCGGGTCGATCTGGATCAAGCCCTCGAAGCTCGCCCGGCTCGCGCCCGTGGCCGCCCCACGCCAGTGCACGTCCCCGCCAGAGGGACCCGTCTCGTGCAGATCTACAGCAAATGTGTCGAGGTGCTCTTGGGCCTCGGTGAAGAACAGTCCGCGGAAGGCCATGTCCCCGCCCGGCTCGCTGACAGCAAGCTCGAGGTGGTGGCGCACCAGATGGCCGCCAAGCAGCGCCGGCAGCCAGTGGCACCAGGCGTCGCGACCGACGCCGACGAAGCGGGTGGAAGCATCGAATACGTCGCCTGAGCCCCAATCCTGGACCTGCGCTAGGCGACAGCGGGCATTATCTGTGAGGTACAGCTCGAATGCGCCCGCGTGCAGCGACTGTCCCTCTTGGAAATCCGCGGCCAGGTCGTGCTCGTGAACCTTGAAGTCGCTTCCGCTGCCACCGATCACGAGCGTGCGGCCGTACTGCGCCACGCCTGCTCCGCCGATCGCGTAGACAATCTCGAACGGGTCCTCCACGAGCAGCCCGTCGGGCACATACAGGAACGCCCCACCACTCCAAAAAGCAGCGTTGGCGGCCTCCAACTTGTGACGGTCGATCGTCAGGCGCTTGGAATACCACTGTTGAAAGAGCTCTGTGTGCTCTTTCGCGGCCTGCTCCAGGGAGCAGAGGATCACGCCCTGCTCAGCGAGCAGGGGATCCAGCTCGACGTGGACCGTCGAGCTGTCGAGCTGCACGATCCGTCCCGCGCGCGGGCGATCGGGAATTGCGCTGCCGATGAACTCCGGCACGGCTGCGTCCGCTGCGTGCTCGCGCTGGGCGAGCGTCGCGAGATCCAGCTCGGAGAAGCTTGTGGTCCAGAAGCCCGAGCGGCGCCACACGGGCAACTCGCTGTGCTCGAAAGCCTCCCGCGCAGCCGCGCGCAGCTCGGAAAGCGTCTTGCGCCCGTCGCCGTCGCCGGCACCAGCCAGCGCGTGGTAGAGCGACGCCTCGCGATGGCGCCCTGGCTTGACGACGATGCCCTCGCCGGCGCCGGTCACATCGTCTGAGGCACCCACGCCTGCCGTCGCGGAGCCATTGGCCGCGCTCATGCTGCCAGCTCTCCCGACTCGCCGAATTCCTGGCGGATCTGGTCGTAGCCCTCGCGCTCCAGGCGCTCGACAAGCTCGACTCCACCCTCCAGCACGATGCGCCCGTCCATCAGGATGTGCACGAACTGAGGCTTGACGTAATGCAGGATTCGCTGGTAGTGGGTGATGATCAGCGCGCCCAGTCCCTGCTCGTCGTGCAGCTTCTGCACGCCCTCGGCGACGGTGCGCAGCGCGTCGATATCGAGACCCGAGTCGGTCTCGTCGAGAATCGCGATATCGGGCGAGAGCATCGCCATCTGCAGAATCTCCGCACGCTTCTTCTCGCCGCCGGAGAAGCCGTCGTTGAGGTGGCGGGAAGTGAAAGCTCTATCGACGTCGAGCAGCTCGATCGCGTGCTGCAGCTGCACGCCGAACTCCTTCACGCGGATCGGCTCCTCCCTTTTCGCGTTGATCGCCATGCGCAGGAAGTTGGCTACCGACACGCCCGGAATCGACACGGGATATTGGAATGCTAGGAACAGCCCAGCCTTGGCGCGCTCGTGCGACTCGGCCTCGGTGATGTCCTCGCCCTTGAACACGATCTTGCCCTCGGTCACCTCGTAGGAGGGGTGGCCGAGCATCGTGTTGGCGAGCGTCGACTTGCCTGAGCCGTTGGGTCCCATGAGGGCGTGAACCTCACCCTTGTCGATACTTAGGTTGACGCCCTTGAGGATCTCACGATCCTCGGTGCGCACGTGCAGATTGATGATTTCGAGGTCGGCCATGGTTCCTTTGCTCTAAGCGGGACGGGGACGGGAACTGAAAAGCGTCAGGCGGGGATCGACGGAAGTGGGGCGGAGGCGGTCATCGGTGCGGTGGGGAGTGGCGTGGAGGTTGCATTGGCGGCGCCGTTGGGGCTGGCTGTGAGGATCTGTGCTTCGTTGCCTGCGAGGAGATCGGCGAGGGTCGTTTCGCGCAGCGTACGTACGATCGAGAAGCGAACGCGCGTCCACAGCAGCTTGGTGGGGCAGACATGGTCAGGGTCGGACTCGCGCGAGCACACCACACGTCCGTCCGAGGCTTGAGAGATGCACTCGATCGGGGCGATCGAACCCTCCAGTGCCTCGACGACCTCGGCCATCGTAATCTGCTCGGTGCCGCGTGCCAACATGTAGCCGCCGCGTGAGCCTCTGCGACTGTCGATCAGGCCCGCCTTGCGCAAACGCGCGACGAGGTGCTCCAGGTAGGCAAGCGGCATGCCGTCGTGCTCGGCGATCTCCGCCAGCGGCACAACCGACTCGACGCCGTCGGGAGCGTCGCCGGCTCGCCGAGCCAGCTCTACCATCACGCGCACGCCGTACTCGGCCTTGGTTGAGAACATCATCTTGTGAATACCTACCTGACAGCTAGGGTATCAGCCTCCAGTTGATGCTCGCGAGTCGGCCGGTGGGGCGACTGATGCTCACGGTCGGCCGTTGGCTGATGCTGGTGGTCGGCAGATGGGGCGGCACAGCGAGTGAGGGAATCGCGCGTATCAGGTGGAATCGCGCGATATCAGGCGCCCGCAAGCAGTCGGATATCGTGGGCGAGGCTTTCGGGGGTTATCTGTTCGAGGCCGAAGCCGATGCGCTCGGTGCCGTCGCGGTCGATCAACAGGATCGTGGACCCGGCTTCGGAGGCTGCCTTGCCGGCGCTTACCGGAGGGATTGCATAGGCCTTCCATATTGGCCCCAGTTCCTGAGGTGTCCCCGTCAGATATTCGACCCGCCCTTGCAACGAGGTTTCGCTCAGAAAACGACTCACGCTCGCGCGGGTATCGGCCTGCGGGTCGGTGCTCACGAAGATCGTCGCGACATCTCGCTTGCCTTCGATTTCGTCGAGAGCTCCTCGTACCTGGTCGGCGACCAGCACGCAAGTGCGGCATTTGGAGAAGAGGAAGCTGAGTACCACGACCTTTCCGCGGTATGCGCTCAACGATACGCGCTGGCCGCGCTGGTTTGTCAGCGTGAAATCGTGTGCGCGCACGCTGGGAGGGAATGCGGCACCGTCGAAGCCGCCGTTGGAGTTGGCGTCGGAGTTGGAGGTGCTGGAGCCAGTCGAGGAGCCGTCGTGACCGCTGCCAAGAACGATCGCCAGCACCAGCGCAATCGCCAGGATCGCGGTGATGGCCGGCAACACGAAGCGAGATTGGTAGCGCACGGCACGCAAGGGTAGGGGAGATGCGCGCGCGTGGACGACCCATTCAAATGCCGAGCTTCGGGCGCTATACTTTCTGAAGTTCCGTGAATTCCGACCGCAATTCAGGAGATTTCAGATGAGCCCGTCCAGCGCGGACCTGCTTCGCCAGGTCAAGAGCGAGATTCACGAGGTCGACCCCGCCGAGGTCAAGGAGCTGTTGCAGGAGGGTGCCGCGATCATCGACGTACGCGAGACTGAGGAGCTTGCCTCGGGGACGCTGCCGGGAGCAAAGCATGTGCCGCGCTCCTATCTGGAGACGCGTATCGAGGGGATCGTGCCGGACCGCTCGTCCCACGTGATCCTATACTGCGCTTCGGGCAACCGCTCCGCCTACGGGGCTCGGACGCTTGAACAGGACTTGGGCTACGAGCACGTCGAGTCGATGACCGGCGGCATCACCCTGTGGAAGGATCGCGGTTACGAGGTGGACGTGCCGCGCACGCTCTCAGCTGAGCAGCGCGACCGCTACTCGCGACACCTGCTGATTCCCGAGATCGGTACTGACGGCCAGCAGAAGCTGCTCGACGCGAAGGTCCTGCTGCTCGGCGCCGGCGGCCTCGGTTCACCTACGGCTCTCTATCTGGCTGCGGCAGGCGTCGGCACGCTCGGGATCGTCGACGACGATGTGGTCGATCTCTCGAACTTGCAGCGACAGGTGATCCATTCCACTCAGCGCGTCGGCATCCCCAAGGTGGACTCAGCCGAGGAGGCGATCCACGGGCTCAACCCGGACGTCAAGGTCGTCAAGTACCCGGTACGCCTCGACGCGTCGAACATCATGGAGATCATCGAGGGCTATGACGTGATCGTCGACGGTGTCGACAACTTCCCGACACGCTATCTGCTCAATGACGCAACCGTGCGCCTGAAGATCCCTGTGGTGTCCGCCTCCATCCTTGGCTTCGACGGTCAGCTGTCGGTGTTCAAGCCCTATGAGGGTCCGTGCTACCGCTGCCTCTTCCGTGAGCCGCCACCCGCTGAGCTGGCACCCTCCTGCGGCGCCAACGGCGTGCTTGGTGTGCTCCCGGGCACGATGGGCCTGTTGCAAGCGACTGAGGTCGTCAAGCTGATCCTGGGTATTGGCGACCCCGCGATTGGGCGTTTGCTGCTGTACGACGCGCTGGCCGCCACGCTCACCGAGGTCAAGGTCCATCGCGACCCTGATTGCCCGATCTGCTCGCGGCCGCCGGATGAGATCTCCGACGATGAGATGGGCGTGTTCCCGGACTACGAGGCATTCTGTGCGGCAGCCGGTTAGCGGCCCGCTGACCGGCGCCATGCTGCGTCCTCGTTCGCTCATGTGCCAAGCACACTTCGTGAGCTGCCTGACTGTGCCCAGAATGGGTATGCCCTTCAGGGTACGTCCTTGCCTGGCTTGGCCAGCGAACCGCTAACTCACTCACCGTCAATACCTGGTAATCATTCCCAATGGCCAAGATCAAGATCCCACCGGTACTGCGCCCCTCCGTGGGCGGCGAGCGCGAGGTCTCAGCCTCCGGCGATAACGTCAGAGAGATCCTGCGCGACCTTGCCGACTCGCATCCGGCGACAGCCGATCAGCTGTTCTCGGCCGACGGTGAGCTGAACCGCTACGTCAACGTCTACCTAAACGACGAGGACGTGCGCGTGTTGGATGGACTGGACACGACTGTTGCCGAGAGCGACACGGTTGTGATCCTGCCGGCGATGGCCGGCGGGCGCTGAACGTCCAACTTCTCACCCAAGGCTAAATATTCCGACCGGGCGAACGAATATGTTCTCGTGCCAGTGAGAACCGGTTGTCTCCTTAGCTTGCGCGGACTCTTGGGCGCGCTCTGTGCTCTGCTTACGGCCTCTGCCGCCGGGGCCGTGCTGGCAGCGCCAGCGGTCGCGGGCGAACACAAAGCGCCCGAATACTCGCTCTCGGTCGTCGAGGGAGCGGACACTCAGCCCGAAGACTCGATTGAGCAAGTCAGCGCCGGCGTCAATTCGAAAGCCGAAGTGACCGTGTCGCTCACCCACAACGGTCTCGTCGTGGAACAAAACAAAGGTGAAGGCCACGCGTGGCTCTCGAAGGTGCCGCAGGTGGGCGATCTGGTCACATTTGAATCTCAGGGGTTTGCCACGATTGTCACATACGATGGCTTGCCCTCGCTGGAATCCACCGTCTGCGCCGGCTCGACCAACTTCTCCGGCCAGCGCACTGCCGGCTATACCGTCGAAGGCGGGTACTACACGGTCGGACCCCGTACCTCCTATTTCGCCAGGCACAATGGCGGCTTGGCTCAGATCCAGGTGCTCACCGGGTCGAGCTTCGGGGGCGATTTTCTCGCGCCGCTTGCGAGCGGCCAGACCGTTTATGCCGCCGAGTCGCTGACTTCGCCGCTTGGCGGTGGCGCCACGTTCACGTACTCCAGCGAGTACGACCGTCCGGTCGGTGGCTGTCCGCCGCCGCCACCACCGCCATCCCCTCCACCGCCGCCACTCGCGCTTGCCGGGGCGTTCTCGAAATTCACCGGGATCTCGATCGCCAAGCTGCTCCGCTTCGGCTGGTCGACCCACGTGACGATCAACCAACCTGGGACGATCATCGAGGACCTCTACCAGCACAGCGGTGTGCTGCCAGCGTTCGCGGCGACAAGCAAACACATGCGACCGCGCAAAGAACCCAAGGCGCTGCTGCTTGCGCAAGGCACCGCTACCGCCAAGGCGCCAGGCACCGTCACAGTCACGATGCACCTCACCTCCATCGGTCGGCGCCTGCTCAAGCACGCACACAGCGCGAAAGTGGTGCTGATCACGACGCTGACCGCAAGCTCGGGTGCCAAGCTCGCGCTTGGACGTCATTTCCTCACGCTCCATCGCTAGAACCACGTTTCCAGCTGGCGTAGCCGCGGATATCGACCTCGACCCGTCGATCCTGACGGTAGACGGGCTCGCGTCGGTCTTGGATAGACGTTGAAGCGCGTTCTCCAAACCGCGTCGGTATTGCTCAGCGCGATCGCCTGGCTGCAGCCTCCCGCCGTGCTTCCCCTGCCATCGCGCACCGGCGCGGACGGACCGCCGCGGCCGTTTGGGGTCGAGCCGCCGGCGGGGAGAGAACCATCGAATACCCCGCCCTCGTTTGTGCGGGCACAGAACCACGCTCTGCTCGACGGTCCCTTCCCGCACGGTGGACTCGCGCGGGGCGTGTCCGACGGGGCGCTGATGTTGAACGAAAACGCCTCGGTTCGGGCGCAGACGATGAGCAGGGTGCGGGCGCTCGGCGGGAGCGTGGCGCGCATTCCCGTGGACTGGCGCAATGTCGTGCAAGCAACCCCGCCGGCGGGGTTTCAGGCACGCGACCCGGCCAGTCCCGGCTACGACTTCTCCCAGCTCGACGCGGCTGTGGAGAGTGCTGTGAGCGCCGGGTTGCAACCGCTACTGGTCGTCTCCCATGCGCCGGCTTTTGCCGAAGCGCCGGACCGCTGGCCCTACGCCTACCCTGGCAGCTGGGCGCCAAGCCCGACGGCACTAGAAGAATTCGCGGCAGCCCTTGCCAGCCGCTATGACGGCGCTTTTCCCGATCCGCTGCATCCCGGCGCCGCACTGCCGCGTGTGCGACTCCTCCAAGCCTGGAACGAGCCAAACCTCGCGCGCTACCTGGAGCCTCAGTGGGTGGCGGTCGGCCGCCGCTGGAGTGCCTTCTCGCCACAGCTATACCGCCAGCTGCTGAACGGGTTCTACGCGGGCGTCAAGTCGGTCCAGCCGAGCGACACGGTCGCTGCCGCAGGTATCGCTCCCGAGGGCGAACCTACCGGTGTTGGTGCGATGGCGCCCGTGACTTTTCTGGAAGGACTACTCTGCCTTGGTGCGGCAAAGCCAAGCTGCCAGCAGAAGCCCCATCTAGACGTGCTGGCGTTCCATCCACTGTCCGTCTTCAACCCGGATGTCCCGGCGGTTTCCAAGCTCGATGTGGCGATCTCCGACATAGCCAAGGTCACCGGATTGCTGGCCCGGGCGGAGCACCAGCACACGGTCTTGCCCGCAGGGTCACATCCGTTGTGGGTTACAGAGCTCAACTGGGAGAGCTCTCCCCCCAGCCCCAGCGGTGTGCCCGAAGCCTCGCAGGCCGCTTGGGTCTCTCGGGCGCTACACCGTCTCTGGGTGGCTGGTGTGAGCCTTGTCGACTGGCAGTTCCTCATCGACCCCTACGGCGGGACGCCACTAGCCTCACCCGATGGCAGCATCAACCTCTATCCACGACCTGCCGGGCTATACGCCCCTGGGCCTGGCGGTGACACCGCCCTTGCTCGCCCCAAGCCCTTCCTGCAGGGTTTTACGCTGCCATTCGACCCTCTGCGTGTGAATCGACGGCAGCTACGCATATGGGCACTGTTGATGCGCGCCGGCCAGCCTGCCCTCCTACAACGACAGGATCGCGGCGGCCACTGGCAGACGATCGCTCTACTCCACGCCGATCGCGACGGTGTGATCAATCGGCTCCTGAGTTTGAGCGGTGGCGCGCGTCTGCGGTTGCACGCCGGGAAGATCGACTCTGCCTCCGCGTTGGTGCCTCGTATTCAGAGCCGCCTGTGAGCGGTGCGCCCGCCTGCAGTACGCCAATCAACGATATACTTTTATATATCATGGATGTTGGCAGCATGGTGAGAGAGCACCGTGAACAACTCGGTCTGAGTCAGCGCTCGCTTGCCATACGGGCGGGCACGACGCAGGCGGCGGTGAGCAGAATCGAGCGCGGCCTAACAGAGCCGACATGGGGGACGGTGCGCTCGCTCCTCTTGGCGATGGGACGAGAGCCGGAGTTGCGGGCGCCAAGATTGCAGGGCAGGTGGGATCCCCTTCACCTAGAGGCCTCACGTAAACGCTCACCCGAGGAACGACTCGCGCTTGCTATCTCGGCGAATCGCTTGGCTGGGCGTCTACGTCAAGCAGGACGAGAAGCTCGCGGTGGATAGCGACACGCCTCTCGACGCTGAGCGAATCCTCGAAGTGCTCGCCGAGCATGCGGTCGAGTACGTGATCGTTGGCGGCCTTGCAGTCCAAACCCATGGCCACATACGCACGACCGTCGACATCGACGTGTTTCCCCTTCCCGAGCAATCTAATCTAGGGAGACTTGCCGATGCTCTGAACGCGCTCGATGCGAAGATACTCAACCCGGGAAGCGAGGGCTTGAAGATCGACGCGGCCATGTTGCCACGGGCAACATTGTGGCAGTTTGCCACCCCTCATGGAGCTATAGATGTGCTGCACGATGCACCTGGGGCTCCGCCCTACGACGATCTCCGTGATCGTGCACTCGAGATCCGTCTCGGGAAGCTGAAGCTCGCCGTGGCCGGCCGCGACGACCTGGTAGGGATGAAGCGTGCGAGCGCGCGTCGCGTGGATCTCGAAGATATCGCTGCGCTCGCCGAACTCGACGCCAGCGTATAGCGCTTAAGCAGTTGCCGGGACTCGCGTGCTTGCCACGACCGACTCGCTTGCCGCCGGCACATGGCTCATCGCGTGCTCTGCAAGCGCAGTGATCGTGAGGCTTGGGTTCACGCCTACGTTCGCGGGAACCGCCGAACCATCGCACACGAGCAGGTTCTCGTAGCCGAACACGTGCTGGTGGGCGTCCACGACGCCGTGCTCAGGGTTGGCCCCGATCACCGCTCCGCCGAGGATGTGGGCGGTAGTCGGAATGTTCAATGCCGCCTCGGTGAACGAGCTTTGCGCGATCCCGCCCGTGCGCTTGGCAAACCATTCGGCGGCCTGGTTGGCGACCGGGATGAATGTTGGGATCGGCCGCTCGGGGTCCTGTTCGGTGCTCAGCCACAACGTTTTGAAAGGCCCCTGTTTGGGGCGCAGCGCGATCGCGTTGTCGAGTGTTTGCATCACGAGGATGATGATCGTGCGCCGCGACCAGTTCTTGGGGCGCACAACTTGCACGAAGCGCTTTGGGTGGCGCAGAATCTGGCCGAGCAGCTTCAGCGGACGCGTCGCACGCGTGCCGTCGCCCGTCAACAGCGTGTTCAGGCGACTCATCGAGTCGCCGTCGTTGCCGTAGGTGACGGTCTCGATGTGGGTGTGCGGATCGGGATAGATGCTGGAGGTGATCGCCACCCGCTTGATCAGGTTCTCCGGATAATCCTCGGGCACGGTAACCGCGAGGATCGCCTCGCTGTTGGTGCGCACCAGCTCGCCGAGGCGGTTCGAGATGCGTGGCAGCGAGCCGCCGAGGCGGCAGCGCTGCAAGAGCGTGTTCGTGCCCAGGGGCCCGGCCGATACGACCACGCCGCGCGCGCGCTGCACCTGGCGTTCGCGACGTATCCATGCGCCCGAGCGGATGCTTTCGACCTCATAGCCGTCGCTGCCGTCGCCTGCGCCGAGTGGCCGGATGTCGATCACGGTACGTTCGGGAGAGACGCGCGCGCCGCGCTTAT
>DASYNL010000038.1:0-27936 GCA_036008605.1 Solirubrobacteraceae bacterium
CCGCTGCTGATGCTCAAGAAGCTTGTGCTCACAAAGCTGGGGTCAACCGCCGGCGCCGGGGGGGCCCATGCGGCTGGCGCCAGCGGAGCGGGCGCCGCGGCCGCCGGCGCGGGAGCCGCCGGAGGGGCCAGTGCAACCGGCAGCTTCGTGACGGCCGGTGTCGGCGCTCTGGCGACCAAGGCTGCGGCAGGACTGGCGGTAGCCGCGATCGTGACGGCTGGCACAGTGGCCGCAGACCACACCACTAGCACTCCCCGGCGTCACCACCACGCACTGGCCACTGCAGCCGCTCTCCCAGTAGTGCACGCGAGCGAGCCGGTCATAACACGCTCGAGCGCTCAACCAGTGACGGTCTCATCTTCTAGCCTCCCGGTGAAGCGCACGGCCGCGCTAGTGCGGCGCCGTCCGCCCCACAAGTCGAAGGTCTCGTTGGCAACAGGTGCCGCCCCGACAACCGTCGCCGCGGTAGTCCCGGCTTCGACGGTTACCTCACCGACAACCGCACAAGGACCCATTCCCAAGCCGGCGCTGCCGGTGACCGAGGTCACGACCGAGTCGACACAACTGCCAAGTGCGCAAGCGCCTAGCGCCACGCCGGCTCCGGCGGCGAGCACACCAACCGAAACGACTGCCACAACACCGCAGCCGACAACCGAAGAAACCACGACCACACCGCCCCCCACAACCACCACTCCCACGACAACCACTCCCACACCTCCCAGCGAAGAAACCAGTAACCCAGCGCCTCCAAACGTCGTGGTCAGTGCTCCTCAGCCAGTTACTCAGACTTCGGACGACGCAACGTCGACAGACAGCACCGGGGAATAGCCAGAGCAAGCGAGAGCGCTTGGTCCGTAGGCCTAACCGAATTCGAACGTCTTTAGCGGCGTTTCGAGTATTCCTGAGCTTGCCACCGGCTTTGAGATGCTGGCAGGTTCGCTGCTGAGCATCTCAACGACGACACCCTGGCGGGCGCCATGGTGCGGCGGGATCAGGATTACATCGCGCCCATAGAGCTTTTGTCCGTGGACGAGAGCGCTGTAGAGAACGTCGTAGCCGGCGAGAGCGGAGCTGATGCGAGTCTTGCCCTCACCTTCCAGCCTGAAGCCGGAGAAGCGAGCAGCCAGCGTGCGTGTATAAGCAGCGGCGGCAAGCGGTAGCTCGCCGGTGATGCTGCCGCTATATGGGCCAACCGCGAGTGGCGCCACGGCATAGGAGTCCTTGAGCTTTTTCCCGGAGCTGCGCATGACCCTTACATAGCCACCCGCATTTGGGCTCGTCCTGTAGAGGCCCCTGTATTCGAAACTGAAGGGCACGGCACCACTTTGCGAATAGGAGGCGTTGAGCAGGCTCAGCACGATCGCGATCATCAGCGCCAGCAGGCCGACACCAGCCACGATCACAAGTGCGCGCACCGTCGGAGCCGCCGAACGCCAGCGTGGCTCGAGCAGCCTCCCAAGTGTGGGGCCGTATTGGGGCTTTAGCGGGATCGAGGTCATAGGGCGTCTCGAGCTACTCGTGGGCAATCGAGGTCATAGGGTGTTGAGCTACTCGCGGGCAATCGACTCGTAGGAAGACGTTGAGCCACTCGCAGACAATCGAGGTCATATGAGGTACTAAGCCACTCGCAGGCAGTCGAGGTCATGGGAGGTGCTGAGCCACTCGTCGGGATAGCGTCGCGTCGGTAGCGATTTACTCGCCGATCGAGAAGAGCGCCTCGAGGTCATGTCTGGAGAACGCCGCAAACGCGACCATCGTCTGCGTGCGACCCACTCCGGAGAGCTGGCCAATCCGGTCGGTCACGACATCAGCAAGCTGCTCGTGGTCGGGGACGCGCACGATCGCGACGAAGTCCCATTGGCCGGTGACCGAATAGGCCTCGGCTACTCCCTCGATGTCGGCGAGCTCGCCGCCAAGCGTGGATAGTGCGTCACGCTCGGCTTCGATCAGGACTACGGCGTGGGTCATGCTCATGGCGAATGGGTGTCGCCGGGCGCGAGCACAATCACCTCTGAGGAGCCGGCGTCCTCGACGTCTGCCTTGAATGCCTGCACGTCGGTCTCGATCGGGGGGAACGTGTCGTAGTGGCAAGGGATCACCTGCTTGGCGCCGATCATCCGCGCCGCCTCGACGGCATCGTGGCGATCCATCGTGTAGTGCCCGCCGATGCACATCAACGCCACGTCGATCTCACCGGCCTGCTTAGAAATCAGAGCTAGATCGGAGAACAACCCGGTGTCGCCGAGGTGGTAGATCGTCTTGTCCCCGAATTTCATGATCAGCCCCGCGGGGGTGTTGGAGGTACCCTTTGGGGTCGTTGAGGTATGCCAGGCTGGGACCAGCTTGGCCGAGCCCCACGGGAACTCGACGGTGCCGCCGATGTTGGGGTCGTGCACGTTCTCGAGACCGTCCTCGCCCAACTCGTTCGCTATCTCCACGATCGCCACGACATGCGCACTCGTGCGCTTGGCGATCGCCACGGTGTCGCCGATGTGATCGGCGTGACCATGCGTCAAGAGGATTGCATCTGGGCTCAGCTCCTCCGCCGCGACGGCTGCCTTGGGATTGCCTGTCAGGAATGGGTCGATCAGCACCGAGGTGTCGCCGTCTGAGAGCTCAAAGGCCGCATGGCCGAGAAAGCGAATCTGCATAGTCAGTGCTCCTCTGTCGATGATTGGTTTTTTGACGGTTCCTGTCCGCCAGACGTTCCGCCCGTGGCTCTCCCGCGTGACTGCCCACCCACCGAATCCTCGATGGCCGGCTCGCTCGCAGTGGCAAGCTCATGCGCCAGCTCGAAGCCTACGGCCACACCTACGAACATGCCGAGCCTGGTCTGCTCGGCAACCAGCGTGCTAACCGCACGGGCGCACTCCTGCTCGTCTTGCTCTCCCACGATGCGACTCACGTCGGCGTCGTGCGCCGCTCCAAACCAGCCGCCTTCGTTTAGCGCTTCGGCGAGTATCCGTTGAAGGACCGGTGCCGCGTGCACCACGACATCCTGTGCGTGGGCGAGACGTCCAGGTGCGACCAGCGCCTCGAGCGCCGTGTCAACTTCGGCTGCCGTATAGGAACGGTCGGGCAAAGCCGTTCCATCATAAGCCGCTGAGAGCAGTCTGTCCCCCACCATCGGACCCACAGGGCATTCATTCAAACCGTCCTCGCGCGGCTCAAGCCGAAGCCGAGCGTCAGACCAAGCGCCGCACCGGTGACTCCTGCCAGCCAGCTGACCTCCGGTCGGGCGTATGGCATTGCCAGCAGCACAGCTGCGATTGCGGCGGTGGCGAGCAGGTCACCGTCGTAGTACTCACCGGCTCGCGCCGAGAGGAGCTTGGGCGCCGCCCACGCCCCCAACAGCGCGAGTGCGCCCGCATTTGCGCCGCTGACAATCGGAAACGTGTACACCGCCTCGGCGACGAGACCGCCGGTGATACCGGCCAAGAAGAACAAGATGAGCACCACGAGCGGCCCGTGGCGCTGCTCGATCAGCGCCCCGAAGACTGCCACGCAGAGCAACGTGGCAAACATGAACATGCCGGCGGAAAAGCCGCTGCCATAGACGAACTGGCTGCTCAGCAACCGCCACCAATCGCCGTTCAGTGGACCCACGATCACAAGCTTGCCCAGATTCACGTATGCGCCCTGAGAAGCGATCCACACGCCACAGCTCGCGGCTAGGAGGGCGATCGTCGCGTACGGTGAGGTATCGACGCGTATGCCGGCGATCTCACCGCCGCGCAAGCGGCCGAGCGAGGCCCGCCGCAGCGGACCTTTGCGCGGCTCACGCAAGCTATCGCGCGGCAGCTTCGGTGCCCGCCGTCGCAGCCTGTGTCCGCAGTAAGGACACTCCGTGACATACGGGCTGACCTCTGAGCCACACTTCTTACAGACCACGAACAGATCGGCGCCTGAGGGCATCGGTCCATTCTAAGGGCGTATCTCGGCCCCCCGGCAAGGGTCCCGGCGATAGAGTGCAATCGTCCCTCGCCAGCGACCTGCAAGCGTCCTTGCTGGCGCGATGGCGAGGCGGTACAAGCGACAGCTAAAGGAAACCGATCGATGCAACTCGGCTACGAGAAGAAGCTCTACATCCTCGCGTTCGACCACCGAGGCTCCTTCCAGAAGAAGTTCTTCGGTATCGAGGGCGACCCCGACCCCGAACAGACCGCGATGATCGCCGATGCCAAGCACCTGATCTTCGAGGGTCTGCAGAGAGCTGTGGCCTCCGGAGCGGACGCCTCGGTGACCGGTGTGCTCGTGGACGAGCAGTTCGGGGGGGCCGTCCCGACCGAAGCACGCGCCCAAGGACTGAAGCTCGCAATGCCGGCCGAGCGTTCCGGCCAGAATATGTTCGACTTCCAGTACGCGGATGAGTTCGGCGAGCACATCGAACGCTTCGACCCGGACTTCACGAAGGTCCTCGTCCGCTACAACCCGGAGGGCAATGCCGAGGAAAATGCGGAGCAGCTTGGCAAGCTGAAGCGTCTCTCGGACTGGTTGCACTCAAAGCAGCGCAAGTTTCTGTTCGAGCTGCTCGTGCCCGCCGAGGAGGCCCAGTTGCAGGCCGTGGGCGGCGACAGCGATCGCTATGACGCCGAGCTGCGCCCAGAGCTGATGCGAGGCGCCATCGCCGCGATCCAGGATGCCGGCATCGAGGTCGACATCTGGAAGATCGAGGGCGTCGACGAGCGCTCGGACTGCGAGATGCTCGTCAAGCAGGCTCGTAGCGGCGGGCGCGACGGCGTCGTGTGCGTCGTACTTGGGCGCGGCGCCGACGACGCCAAGGTCGACCATTGGCTCGAGCAGGCCGCCCCCGTGGACGGCTTCATAGGGTTTGCGATCGGCCGCTCGATCTGGTGGAACCCACTCAAGGAATATGTCGACGGCAAGATCGAACGCTCCGAGGGTGCACGCCAGATCGCCGAGAACTATCTGCGCTTCGTGGAGGTATACGAGCGCGCCGAGGGTAAGGCCCGCGTTGCCTAGAGGGCATCGCCAGCCTTACCGGAGCCTCTCACAATGAGGATGAGGCAATCGCTCACCGAGATTGAGCGGGCTTTTGCCCGCGAGATCTCGATGGAGCGCCATCGGCGGGCGTCCCTGCGGCGCACCGCCGAGCAGCGCGCTATCAAGCGCGAGGTCGATCGGCGTCACAAGCGCGGTTCGGTCCGCTTCGTACTGCTCGTGCTGACCTTGATACTGACCGCGGCCGTGGTGACCGTGGTCATGTTCCGCACGCTGTACCTGCTGCTCGGCTAGCAGCCTCTCGGCGGCCCGGGCGGCCCGGGGCGTTGCACGCCGACCGGTTTGCGTGGGATGCCTATACGCGCCCAGCCCACTGCTTGCCGGCTAAGAAGACTCGCCCAGCTTGTCCAGCGCGTCGTCCACCTCGGTGCGGACGGCCTCGCTTGAAGGACTGTCCTGCTCGCCACTTTCGCGCTGGATCTCGACGTAGATCTCGGTCCGAAATACTGGGATGTCATGCGGTGCGTGGATGCCGATCCGCACCTTCTCGCCAACCACGGAAAGCACCGAGACCTCAATGTCATCGCCGATCATGATGCTCTGGTTGGGCTTGCGCGTCAGAACCAGCATCGGTTGCACCCTTCTAGTTGGCCATGGACAGAGGGCGAGATCGCCCCCGGCCCCGCCCTATCGGCAAGCATAGTCATCCGTTCCACTGAACGCGAGCGAGAGGCTTAAACGTGCGATCCGCAGCTTGAGAAGATCGCGCAAGTGCCTAGCGGCTACTCACTGGCGTCTCTATTTCAGACGTTCGACGCGAGCCGGCCGAGCATGCGCTAGTCTCCCGGGCCGTCCATGGCTCGAAGATCACTGCGCCCGCACCTAAACCAGATCCGAAGCTGGGTACGACAAGGTCGTACCGATGCTTGGGTGGCCCACCAGCTCGAGGTCACCGTCCAGGAGATCGAGCAGTTCAAGCGCCAAAACGACCTACTCGGCGATGACAACCCCTCCGATGGCGCCCAGACGGCCGTCGCCTACCCCGAGGAGATCGATCTGCGCGCCGAGGACGACGAGCTGATCGCGGCCGAACTGGAGGCAGCGATGGAGGCTGAGCGAGAGAAGGCCGAGGCAGAAGCGGCGGCTAAAGCCGATGGCGATGACGAGGACGACGCTCCCGCGAGCCCGCGACGTAGACGCAGCCGCCGTGGACGCAGATCGTCACGCGACTCGGGGCCACTCGAGGGGACATTCGACCACGGCGAAGAGGGCTACGGGCTATGGCTCGACCCCGCGATCCAGGACAACCCGATCTACGCCGAGCACTGGGCCGGGCATCGCCCGATCGAGGTCACTGTCGAAGAGGACCGCATAGTGATCCGCCGCACCGGCTCAGACGACTAGCTCACTAGCTCTCGGTTGGGACTAGGCGCCCGCCGGCGTAGTCGACGGCCTCGCGCAGGTAGCGCGCAAAGGCTGCGTCCACGACGGTCCGCGAATCCCACGCCCAAGGGTCCTCAGGGGCGATTTCCATCGCAAGCTGCAGGCACCATGAGGTTCCCTTGCCGTAGAGCTCCGCCAGTTCCTCTGCGGAGAAGCGCCCGCCCAAGCGTTTGCGTAGCTCGACCACGAGCGTGTCTGCAATGCGCTGCAGCAAGTGCGACTGCTCGGGGCTTGCTCGGGAGAGGCGCCGCTCGCCCTCTCTCCACTGGTTGATGGCGTTCTCGAAGCCGGACACGAGGGCGAGGCTAGCAGCGACACTTCGAACCGTGACAGGCCGCCACAGCACTGAGCAAGGTCGGCATGGACGCCCCTGATGCTGGTGCGAGGCGCGACTGCCGAAACTCGTACCCGGAAAGGCCCCCTGCACCGACACCAGCAAAGATATTTAGGCACCTAAATACTGGTCCAGCACTCAAAAATGCTGGGAGTTTCAGGACCCACGCAATTTGGTTCCTCTAAGACCAAGCAATTTTCAGTTCCCCGGCAAGCCGCTCACGATGTAAGCCTGCTCACCCGGATGGATCATGCCCAGCCGTCGCGCCTCTGCCTGTACGGTGCCGGGGCTTGAGAGCAGCGCGTGTTGCTGCTGGAGGGCCTTGTGTTGGCGTTCGAGCACACTGGCCTGAGCATTGTCGCGTTTGGACTCGCCCCAAGCGGAGAAAAGCCGCACACCGGCGCTCAGGTAGAGATAGGCGATCGCAACCATCACGCCCAGCATCGCGATACGCCCGACGCGATCCCAGCGCACACGGGACATCTACCTGACCGAGGACGTTCGGCGGGCATGTAGCCTTCTAGAGGCAGACGCAGAGACAGCAGGCATAGGGACGCATTCGCCCCCACAGGCGTTCCTCCTGCACGTTCAGCCGCGGAACACCGAACGCCCGGGGAACTCGGCGTCTGCGCCAAGTTGCTCCTCGATACGCAGCAGCTGGTTGTACTTGGCAACCCTGTCTGAGCGCGACGGCGCGCCCGTCTTGATCTGCCCACAGCCCGTCGCCACCGCCAGGTCGGCGATTGTGACGTCCTCGGTCTCGCCAGATCGGTGACTCATGACCGCCGTATAGCCCGCCTCGCGCGCCATTGCGATCGCCGCCAACGTCTCTGTCAGCGTCCCAATCTGGTTGACCTTGATCAGAATCGAGTTCGCAACGCCAAGCTCGATCCCGCGTGCTAGCCGCTCGGTGTTGGTGACAAACAGGTCATCACCCACGAGTTGAACGCTCGCACCGAGGCGCTCTGTGAGCGCCTTCCAACCATCCCAGTCCTGCTCGTCCATACCGTCCTCGAGCGAGACGATCGGATAGCGCGCAGCCAACTCGGCCCAGTAATCAGCCAGGTCTACGGCACTAAGCGTACGACCCTCGTGCTCCAACACGTAGGCGCCGTCCTCAAACAGCTCACTGGTGGCAGGGTCCAGCGCGATCGCGACATCGGCGCCTGGCTCATATCCGGCAGCCTGGATACCGGCGACCAGCATCTCCAATGCCTCCTCGTTAGAGCCGAGATCTGGAGCGAAGCCGCCCTCGTCCCCGCCAGCGGTGGACATACCGCGCTCATGCAGCGTGCGCTTGAGCGCGTGAAACACCTCCGCGCCAATGCGCAAGCACTCCGAGAAGCTGGCCGCTCCGCAGGGCACAATCATGAACTCCTGGAAGTCCACCTTGTTGTCTGCGTGAGCGCCACCGTTGAGCACGTTCATCATCGGCACGGGCAGCACGCGGGCGGCCTCGCCACCGAGATAGCGCCATAGCGGCAACCCCTCCTCGGCGGCCTGGGCATGGGCAGTCGCGAGCGACACGCCAAGAATCGCGTTAGCACCAAGGCGCGACTTGTTGGGAGTCCCGTCGAGCGCGATCAACGCCTCATCAAGGCCTCGCTGGTCCGCTGCGTCCATCCCGACTACCGCGCTGGCGATCTCGCCGTCCACGCTTGCCACTGCGCGCGTGACGCCCTTGCCCTGCCAGCGCTCACCGCCGTCGCGTAGCTCCGTGGCCTCGAACTCGCCAGTAGAGGCTCCTGAGGGCACTGCAGCGCGACCGTGGACCCCGGAACGCAGAACGACTTCGGCCTCCACGGTCGGGTTCCCCCGGCTGTCGAGGATTTGACGGGCATGGACTCTCTCGATCTGACTCATTGCTCTCCTTGGGGTCCCAACTCTTGTGGTCCTGTCTCCTGGGGTTCGACGCGCTCACGAAATCGCTGTGCCGCTGCACGCAGAGCCAGCTCGGGATCTATATGCGCCAAGCGCGCCTCGTCGACGAGTGCAAACAGGCGCTCGCCGATCGCGTCGAAGGATTGCTGATCTGAGCCATCGGCGTCCAGCGCCTGCCCAGATGGATGCAACCCCGCGGTAGCCGCCCTGCGTTGCAACTTGCGTGCATACAGCAACGCCGGGAGGTTCTCGGGCACCTCACCGAATACACCTTGCTCGCGACCGGGTTCACCTGCCTTGATCGCGTCCCAGTTGCGCAGCACCTCGCCGGCGTCCGCCACCTGTGTGTCGCTGAAAACGTGGGGGTGGCGACGGATCAGCTTCTGACGGCAGTGCTCTGCCACCTGCCCGAGATCACCGACGCCACGCTCCTCGAGCAGCAAAGAGAGAAACATCACCTGGAAGAGCACATCTCCCAGCTCGTCGAGTAGCTTGGCGTCGTCGCCGTGATGCGCAGCGTCGGCCAGCTCATAGGCCTCCTCGACCGTGTGCGGCACGATCGAGCGCTCGTCCTGCTCACGATCCCATGGACACTCGCGCCGCAGCAGGTGCGTCAGCTCATCGAGCGCGAGCAGCGACTGTGCGTGATCTAAGGGCTGACGAATCAATATATGTCGAGATTGAGGCGGCCGTTCCGCGGCGGTCTGCCCCGCCCACGATGCTCGACGTGCCACCAGCACGCCTCCGCATCGCGTGCGGCGCATCCCATCCACGGCCCGACCACCTCAACCCACCATCTATTGATTCGTCAGCCCTAGCGCTACGGCGTCGCGGTGCTTGTGGACGTCTTCGGCGCTTTGTAGGACTTGCAGTCCTGCACCGAGTATTCGTTGCGGCATTCGGTGCGCGCCGTCCACTTCTTGCGGAAGTTCTTGACGAATTCGCTGACCGCCTTCTGCTGCTTTTCGGCGGTGATCTGCTGCTTGATTGTGGACTGCACGCTGGAGAGTGCCTGCTGGCTGCCTGGGATCACCTTCGTGACTTCATAGATGTAGTAGCCGAACGGTGTCTTGATCGGTCCGCCCAGCACTTTCACCTTTGCACCGAAGACAGCTTCATTGAGTGCCTTCTCCTCCTGCCCCTTGACCACGCCGGGGAGCGATCCACCAGCAGCCTTGCTAACCGGGTCGATTGAGTCGGCCTTGGCGACGCTCGAGAAGCTCTTGCCCGATTCGATTTCTTTCTTGGCTTTTTCAGCCTGCGCTTGCGTCTTGGTGAGGATGATCAAGATGTTGCGCTTTTCGGGCTGTCCGTACTGAGACTTGTGCTGTTCGTAGTAGGACTGGATTTCCTTCTGAGTGGGCTTGGCGCCCGCTTCCTTGCTGATCTTTTGCTGGAGCTTGGTCGAGAGCAGATCGAGCTTTACCCGTAGCAGCACATCAGAGACCGTGTAGCCGGTGCTGCCCAGGAACTTCTGGAAAGCCGCTTCGGTGGGGAACTGCTGGCTCTTGATCTGGTTGAACTGCTTCTTTACTTCCGCGTCGGAGACCTTGACGCCCCGTTCAGCCGCTTCGGAGAGCACCCAGTTGGCGGAGATCAGATAACCCAGCACCGACTGCTTGAGCGAGGTGTACTGCTGTTCGCACTGCGTCTTCAGCTGCGCGGCCGTCGGCTTCGCCTGGCCCTTTGCCGGCTTGGGCGTGGTGGCTTGGAGATGCGCTATGCAATTTGTGTAGCTGGGCGGGTCGGGCACCGGAACTTTGGGGGTCGTCGCGCCTGTCGTCGTCGAGGCCGAGCTTGCGTTGGCAGCGACAGTCATCCAGTGGTTGAACGTGGAAACCGTGATCGGCGTACCGTTGACGTTGGCGACAGCGTTGCCAGGCACGCCGCTGCTTCCGCATGCGGTGAGCACTACCCCTGTAACCAAAACGGCGCCGAGCGCCGCGATTTGACCCGTTAGCTTTGACACGACGCGGGCACTCTAGCGGAAACTTCCCATGTTGTGCTTAACGACTTCCTTAAAGGTCTCTAAGCACCCTTCCCGGATTTGACGCAGCCCCGGCCAGGGCCACGCGTTAGGAAGGGAAGGGTCGCCCCCTATCCGTTATTTGATGCACCTGCAGAGGCGCTCATTACAGGCCGGTCGAGGATCGCTAAGCGGCCTCGCGCACGATCGCAAGCAGCACATCGGCAGCGCGCACCACTGTGGGGAAACGCTGCTCGCCCTCCTTGGGAACACGTACCGAGACCTGCGAGCGTCCGGACTCGTACAGCGCCTCGGGCAGCTCCTCGCGCAAGCGCTTGGCGCGCACTGAGTCAAGCTCGATCGGTGTCACCGCCAGTCGGTCGCCACGGAAGCTGACAGCCTGCGCGCCGGCCTGGCCAAACTTGATACGGGCACGCTGCAGGGCGAGCAAGTTGGCGAGCGGCTCTGGTACCGGGCCGAAGCGATCCTCGAGCTCATCGCGCAGGCGTTCGACGTCGGCGACCTCGAGCGCCGAGGCGACACGCCGGTGGACCTCGATCTTGGCCTGCTCGTAAGGGACATAGTCGGCCGGGACATAAGCGTTGACGTTGACATCCAGGCGCACAGGCTCGGGGAGCTCCTGCCCTTGCTCGCCTTCGGCTGGACCCGCTTGGCGTACCGCTTCGTCGAGCATCTGCATGTACAGCTCGAAACCCAGCGCGGCGACGTGACCGGATTGCTCGTCGCCGAGCAGGTTGCCTGCGCCACGAATCTCCAGGTCTCGCATCGCAACCTTGAAGCCGGCGCCAAGCTCGGTGTAGTCCGACAACGCCGACAGTCGCTGGGCGGCCTCGGGGGTTAGCGCCGCAGCGGAGTCGTAGAGCAAGTAGGCGTAAGCACGTTCGCGGCTGCGCCCCACACGTCCACGGATCTGGTAGAGCTGAGATAGGCCAAAGGCGTCCGCATGCTCGACGATCAGCGTGTTGGCTTGAGGAATGTCAATGCCCGACTCGATGATCGAGGTGCACACGAGCACGTCCGCGCCACCCTGCAGGTAGTCCATCATTACCGCCTCGAGCTCCCCCTCGCCCATCTGGCCGTGGGCTACAGCGAAGCGCACACCCGGGCACAGCGCACGCAAGCGCTCTGCCGTCTCGTCGATCGACTCGACCCGGTTGTGCATGAAGAAGGCCTGGCCTTTGCGCTCGTGCTCACGCAGGATCGCTCGCTTGACCAGCTCCTCCTCGTACTCGCCCACGTATGTCTTGACCGGCCGGCGTCCCTCTGGTGGCGTCTCGATCACAGAGATCTCACGCAAGCCCGCGAGCGACATCTGCAGTGTGCGCGGGATCGGGGTGGCGGACATCGAGATCACGTCCACCTTCAGCTTGAGCTGGCGCAACAGTTCCTTCTGCTTGACGCCAAAGCGCTGCTCCTCATCGACGATCAACAAGCCCAGGTCCTTGGCGCGCACGTCGCGCGAGAGCACTCTGTGGGTGCCGATCAGAATGTCCACCGCACCACTGGAGAAGCCCGCGAGCGCGGCCTTCTGCTCGACGGTGCTGCGAAAGCGCGAAACGTGCTCGACCGTGAACGGGTAGTCAGCCAGGCGCTCTGAGAAGGTCCCGTAGTGCTGCTGGGCAAGGATCGTGGTGGGCACGAGCATCAGCACCTGCTTGCCATCGCCAGCGGCCTTGAAAGCCGCGCGCAAGGCCACCTCGGTCTTGCCGTAGCCAACGTCGCCGCACACAAGTCTGTCCATCGGGCGTGGAGCTTCCATATCGGCCTTGACCAGTTCGATCGCTTCGAGCTGATCGGCGGTCTCGGTATAGGGGAAGCGCTCCTCGAACTCGCGTTGCCAGTCCGTGTCGGGCTCGAAGGCGTGGCCGGCACGACGGCGGCGCTCGGCATACAGACTGAGCAACTCGCCCGCGAGCTCCTGTGCGGCGCGGCGCGCGCGCGCCTTCATCGCCTCCCAGCGGGTGCCGCCGAGCTTCGACAGTGGCGGCCCGCCGTCCCCGGGTGGGTGGGACCCGTATCCGACATAACGGGAGATCTTGGCGAGCTGGTCGGTGGGGACGAAGACCTTGTCGTCGCCCTGGTATTCGAGGTAGAGGTAGTCGCGCGTGACGTCGGCGACCGTGCGCGTCTCAAAGCCCGCAAAACGGGCGATGCCATGATCCTCGTGCACCACGATGTCGCCTGTGCGCAGCTCTGTGAAGGAGCGCAATGCCCCACGCCTCCCCGGGGCACCACCGACACCGTCGGCACCAGCACCGCCTGACCGCTCCGCGCGACGGCGGCGCAGCAACCGGTGCTCGGGAAAGACGGCAAGCTTCAGCGAGGGCGCAACGAAGCCCTCGCGCAAGGACGCGGCGGCAAAGCGCAGCGCAGGCTCCAGCGGGGCACGTGTGACATCGACTTCGGCGTCGAGCCAGTCGGCCTTCATGCGACCGAGGTTGTAGGCGGCACGCTCGCCTTCCCCACGCCTCGGGAAGGCGACAACGGTTCGATAGCCCGAGCGCACCAGCTTCTCGAGCTCCGGCTCAGCTTCGGCCAGAGAGCGCGCAGCAGTGTCTGCAGCGGATGCCCGCAGCTCGATCTCCTGCCCACTCGACATCGAGGACAGCCAGATCTTCGTGCGTGCAGCCAAACTGGATTGCACCTCCTCGGGGCTCACATACAGGTGGTGGGCGTCCTCGTCAGCGAAGGCTGCGCACACATCGTTCCAGTGGTCACCAAGCGCTGGAGCAAGCTCCTCCTCGGCAGCCACCATCACCTGACAACCGGACTCCGCCCCACCCTCGATCAGCTCGAGCAGTGCGCCAAAGCGCTCAACGGGCAACAGCTCCGCGATATCCGGCCGGCGCTCGGCCGCATCGTCCTCATTTGAGCTGAACGCGCCTGTGGCGGCTGCGATCTCGGCCAGCTCGCGATGCTCGGGCGCAAGCTCGGCCGCCGGGGCGATCTCCACCTCCGCGATGTCGCCTAGCGAGCGTTGCGTGAACGTCGAGAACCAGCGCAGCGATTCGATCTCGATGTCAAACATGTCGACGCGCACGGCGTGCTCCTCGGTGGCCGGGAAGACGTCGAGCAGTCCGCCGCGCATGGCGAACTGGCCGCGCTCCTGCACCTGATCGACGCGCTCGTAGCCAGCGCCCACCAGCTCGGTGGCGCACTCATCGAGATCGAGCAGCTCACCGACGCGCAGCGTGAACGAGCGTGGGCGTAGCTGCGGGTCGGGGACCTTCTCCGACAAGGCTACGGCGGAGACCACTACCACGGGCGCATCTGCATCGCTTGTGGGCGAGAGCAAAGCATCGAGCGCCGCGACGCGCAGGCCGACAAGATGCGGCGGCGGAGTCAGATGCGACTCGTAGGCCACGCCACGAGACGGATAGAAACGCACGCGCCGCGGCGCGAGCCAGGCACGCAGGTCTCCCGCCAGGTCACGGGCAGCGCGATCGTCGCCAACCACCACGAGCGTCGGGCGCATAATGTCTCGATCGGCCAGCGCAGCAATCGCGTATGGACGCAACGAAGACGATACGAAAGCGTGCCCTCCCTCACTTGCGAGTCGAGCCGCGCCTGCGTCCTGGTCGATGGCACCAAGTAGCGCCCGCAAAGCCACGGCTTCAGCGCCCCTCTGCTCGCACCCTGAAGGGCACCGGCGCCGCGCGCCGCCAAGCGCCGGCTGTGTTCAAATGGGCGTTCATCGGCTACTGCCCTTCACTTAGCACGACACGCTCGACGGCCTGGCAAGCCTGGTCGATCAGGTCGCCGACTTCCTCAGGCGACTCGCGAAAACGTCCGAGCACGTAGGCCGAGACGACCTCTGGATCGGTCGATTTGGGCCGACCCACGCCGGCCCTTACGCGCATGAAGTCAGCGCTGCCAAGCTCCCGCTTGAGCGACTTGAGGCCGTTGTGACCGGCAAGTCCCCCGCCGAGCCGTGTGCGCACCTCGCCGAAAGGCAGATCGATCTCGTCGTGGACTATCAGGACATGCTCCAGCGGCACCTTCAACGAGCCGCGTGCCGGTCCGACTGAGCGTCCCACGTCGTTCATATAGGTCTGTGGCCAGAGCAACGCAACGCGCTGCCCCCCGCGCGTGGGGGGGGCAGCGGGTTTTGTGGATATGCCGCCTCGCGCGCCACCCAGCTCGCTACCGTCCGCAATTCCAACGCCTCCAGCCGGCGAACCCCCAAGCGCGCCACCGTCTACTGTCGGCGTACGCCCCTCGGCGATGCGGCCACGAAAGCGGTCCTTCGGACGCGGGAAGCCCCAGCGCGAAGCGAGCTCGTCGGCCACCATGAAACCGACGTTGTGGCGAGTGTCGGCGTGCTCGCGACCGGGATTGCCCAGCCCGACGATCAGCCAGTCAACTGGCGCCCCACCGCCGAAGGGGCGCAGAGCTACTCCTCGGCGGAGGCGCCGCCGTCATCAGAGGCCGCCTCGTCACCGCCGGACTCGCCGACGAGCTCGGTCTCGGATTCGATCTCGGACTCCTCCTCGGTCTGCAGGCGAGGTGCCGAGACAGAGGCAACCGTTGTGGTCGGGTCGTCGAGCAACGTGACGCCCTCGGGGACGGAGATCGCCTCCAAGGCAAGTGTGTCGCCGATGTTCAGCTCGCCGAGCTCGTGCACGATCGACTCGGGGATCGCGGTCGGAAGCGCTTCGATGTTCAGCTCGCGCAAGAGCTGCTCGAGAATGCCGCCTTCCTTGACGCCGGGGGTCTCATCCACTCCGGTCAGCTCGAGCGGCACGACCGCGTGGATCGGCTTGTCCAGACGTACACGCAGCAAGTCGACGTGTGTGGTTTCGCCGCGCACCGGGTCGCGCTGGGCTTCCTTGAGCACGACCGGCGTGGCCTTGGCGCCATCGATGCTGAGATCGACCACCGCACCGGAGCCGGCAAGTGCGACGCGCAGTTCGCGCGCATCGACGCTGAAGCTGACGGGCTCAATGTCGCCACCGTAGAGCACACCGGGTATGCGTCCGGTGCGGCGCAGGCGCCGTGCGGAGCGCGAGCCCTCGGGGGCGCGGCTTGCTACATCGAGCTTGGTGGTGGCGGTGGCCATAGGAGGTCGAGGACTTTAGCAATCCGCATCGTTCGGGACCTGACCCGCCTTGCCACCAGGTCGACTGGGCGCGATTGGATCGTCTCCCAGCCTGAAAGTCAGCCCTACCGATTCAGCAGTTTCCTTCGTTTGGAATCGGCTTGCTGAGCGCCAGCAGCGAAACCGAGATACCAGTGAAGAAGCTGCCGGTGCGCTTGACGTTGAGACACTGGACCACTGGGAGCTTGCCGATCACTACCCAGGCCACACGCGTATGACCCGTTGCTCCTCCCAGCGAATAAGAGGTGGCAGAGGTGAGCGAGACGATCTTGATCGCGCCACTACGGCGCAGACGGGTCGCGTTCCACTTAACGTCGGATACGCAGTCGGGCACCGTCCGACAGCCGGAGAGCTTGGAGAAGAGCGCCTGTTCCTTGCCCGCCGTCTCCGCTTCTAGGGCAGACAGCACATCGTCGCGTTCGACGTTCTCAGCTGAGAGGAAGCGCGCGAGCATGGCACTGAGGACCAGGAATATGACGAGCACGAGCACGATCGGAACGATGTGCCTGCGCTGCAGCCGTCCGAAGAGGTCACGCAGCGGGGTCGGCCGTGAGACCGACCGCAGCGGCGGCTGAGCTGACGGCTCAGGCGAGCCCGCAGCCGTCATCTCGAGAGCGGCAGCGCGCGACAGCAACGCCACAGCGAGGCGAACACGGTCGATTGCGGCAAGGGCCACGAGCTCCGCGGCTCAGAACAGCTGATTCTCACCGCCGAACACTTCGCTGACGGAATCGTCAGTGAAGATGCGGCGGATCGAGTCGGTCAGCAACTCTGCACACGGGAGCACGCGAATGTTGCTTGGATAATCGGTCCCGCCCACCCGCGCCGGGATCGTGTCGGTGACGACGATCTCCTTGAAGTCCGAGGAGGCTAGGTTCTCGAAGGCGTCGCCCGAGAAGACCGCGTGGGTGGCGGCCGCGTAGACGCTCTTGGCGCCAGCGTCGAGCACGGTGCGCGCGGCCGCCTTGAGCGTCCCGGCCGTGTCGATCATGTCGTCTACGATCACGGCAGTCTTGTCCTTTACATCACCGATCACGTAGCCGATCTCGGCCACCTGCTGGGCGGGCCGCTCCTTATCGAGGATCGCCAGCTCCGCGCCGATCTTGGAGGCAAAGCGCTTGTTGAGCTTGACCCGGCCCGCATCGGGGGCGACGACGACAAGATCTGAAAGTCCGAGGTCGGAGAAATACTGGGTGAGCATGAACAGTGCCGTCATGTGATCGACCGGCTTCTGGAAGAAACCCTGGATCTGGCCGGCGTGCAGGTCCATCGTGAGCACGCGGTCGGAGCCTGCGGCCTCGATCATGCGCGCTACCAAGCGAGCGGAGATCGGCTCGCGGGGGGCTGACTTCTTGTCCTGGCGGGAGTAGCCAAACCAAGGCGTGACCGCGATCACCCGGTGCGCAGAGGCACCCACGGCGGCGTCGATCATGAACAGCAGCTCCATCAGCGAATCGTTCGCGGTGACCCCGGTGGCCGGGTTTCCGCAGGTGGGCTGCACGATGAACACGTCGGCACCGCGGATCGACTCCTCGTAGCGGCAGTAGACCTCTCCGTTGGAGAACGTCTTCAGCGTGACTGGACCCACGTCGACGCCGAGCTTTGCCGAGATGTCGACGGCAAGCTGGGGGTTGGCGCGCCCTGAGAAGAGCATCAACCGCTTGTCGTAGTCGATCGGCAGGCTCGTCGGGGCCACCTGCGTGCGCGTATCGATCACGCTCATCTTCTCCGGGAGTGTAGAGACATCAGGCCGGATCCTCGCGGCGGCGAGCGAACTCTGGAGATATCAAGCCTCTTCCTTTCCATGGCAGGCGACCACAGCGCACATCAAGCATCCTGCTCCTCGCGACGGCCTGCATAACCCTCGAGGTTCTCTTGACGCGCACGCGCTACCGCTAGCGCACCTGGGGGGACGTCCCCAGTGATGACCGAACCGGCGGCCGTGTAAGCGTCGTCGCCTACCGTGACGGGAGCCACGAATGAAGTGTCCACTCCCCCGCGCACGCCGCTGCCGATCGTCGTGCGGTGCTTGGCGTGACCGTCATAGTTGGCTGTGATCGTGCCGGCCCCTAGGTTTGTGCGCGCGCCGACATCAGCGTCTCCTATGTAGGAGAGGTGCGGCACCTTTGCGTTCTCGCCGATATCAGAGTTCTTGATCTCGACGAACGTCCCGGCCTTTGCGCCGTCGCGCAGTACGGCGCCGGGGCGCAGATAAGCGAAAGGCCCGACCGTGACGCCGGGGTGCAGCACCGCCTCCGACAACCACGACACACGCACATATGCGCCGTCGCCGATCTGCGAGTCGATCGCGGTCGTTGAGGGTCCCACGACCGCGCCGGCGCCCACAATCGTGGAGCCCTTCAAGGCCGTCCCCGGCTCGATCAGCGTGTCCTGGCCAATCTGCACGTCGATGTCGATGACGGTCGACGGCGGATCGACGATCGTGACCCCCGCACGCATGTGGCGCTCAGCAATCGCTTGCTGGGCGAGCGCGCGCACTTGGGCGAGCGCGACACGGTCGTTTACGCCCAGCATCAAGCCCTCGTCCTCGACAACGTGAGCCGCGATCGACTCGCCGTCGGAGCGCAGCAGGTCGAGCGCCTGCGGCAGATAGAGCTCACCCTGGGCGTTATCGGAGGTGAGCCGTGGCAAGGTCTTGAGCAAGGCCGATCCGTTGAACACGTATATGCCGGAGTTGACCTCGTGAATCCGGAGCTCGGCCTCGGTGGCATCGCCAGGCTTCTTGGTCTCCACAACGCGTGCCACCGAGCCGTCTGAATCGCGTACCACGCGGCCGTAGCCGCTTGGATCGTCCAGCAGCGCCGTGGCCATCGTGGCTGCCGCGCCGCTGCTTGCGTGCGCCTGAACAAGCTTCTCGATCGCCTGTGCGCTGACGAGCGGGACGTCCCCGCTGAGGATCACGACCGGCGACGCGGGGTCGATCAGCTCGGCGGCGGCTCGCGTGGCACCGCCGGTGCCATCGGATTTCGGCTGCACGACGAGCTCGACCCCATCGGGCAGCACCTTCTGCAGAGCCAGCGCTGGCGAGTCGACCACCACCACGCGGGCAGCGCCGGCTGCTTGCGCCGCTCGCACCGGCCACAAGAGCATCGGGATGCCGCACAGCTCGTGCAGCACCTTGGGCGTGCTGGAGCGCATGCGGGTGCCCTGGCCAGCGGCGAGGATCAGGACGGTGGGAGCAGCCATCGCAACAGACTCTAGATGGCGCGGACGCCAGTGTGCGGAGTCCCAAATTCGGTGAGGATTCCCCGGATGGATGGTCGTGATCTGAGGTTCGACGATATCGGTCTGCGTGCCGGTAGCACGTGGGCCGATACCGGCGGGCCTCAGGCGCGTCCAGGCGCCGGGGCAATACAACCGAATTTGGGACTCCGCACACCAGCGGTGAACTGGGGAGCCTGGACTCGAACCAGGACTTGAAGAGTCAAAGTCTCCCGGGCTGCCATTACCCCACTCCCCACCGTCTGCGGTCGTGTTCGCTGATGATGGCACGGGTGTCCCCAGCGAGGGCCGACGATAGCTCTCCGCGAAGCCTATTCCCCGTTGACACGGCCCCGGGCGCGCGCGACGAGCGACGAGGCTCTCCGCGAGGCCTGATTGCGCACTGGAGATGAATGGCATAACAAGACCGCTACATTTCATCATGCACTCCTGCAAGAATCATTGCCGTGTCATGGGGTAGGGGCTCCGTGGTGAGGCGACGAAGGCGCCCGGTGATGGCCGGGCTGCTGGCGTTGGCGACTGCGGCTATGTTGTTTGCACCAAGCGCGCTGGCGTGCGGGGACACGAGCTTGCAACCCACGCGCGCAAACCTGACTCGCGTGACCGCCGCTACGCTGTGCCTGATCGAGCATGAGCGCCTTGCATATCGTCTCGAGCCGCTGCACTCCAACAGCTCTTTGCGGCATATCGGCACTAAGCAGGCCAGCGAAATGGTGATCGGCGAATACTTCGGCGATGACAGTCTGTCGGGCTGGACTCCGATGCAGCGCATCGAGGACTCGGCCTACGCCGCCCGTGCACGCAGTCTCTCTGCGGGCCAGAACATCGGTTGGGGTAGCGGCGCACTCGCCACTCCGGCCGCGATGGTGCGCGCTTGGATGCTCTCACCGCCGCACCGAGAAATCATGCTGAGCGGCGACTATCGCGACATCGGCGTCGGCATTGCACCCGCGGCGCCACAGAAGTCAACGGATGGGCTGCCGGGAGCCACCTACGCGGTGGAGTTCGCTTCGCGCGGCTAATCACTGCGCCTCTGACAGGTCACCGCGGACAGCACAAGCGCACGCACTATGCGATCTGGCGCGATTGGGCGTCGCGGAACCAACACTCCAGCTCGGTGATGGCGCCGGACGATTAGGAGCGCCGCGGGACGCGGCCCCCGCGAGCACCGTCCTCAGACGCCGGTCCGCGCGTGGAGGAGATGCCGAGCACGCGCATTGCCTTCAAGCCGAGGCTCAGCTTCTCGCGTCCATCACTGGAGCTGACGTCCAGGCCTGTCAGCTCGCGCACACGCTCCAAGCGGTAGTAGACGGTGTGGCGGTGCGTGAACAGGCGCTGCGCTGTGCCGGCAACGTTGCCGTCGGCCTCCAGAAACGTCTCGAGCGTTTGCAGCAGGTCGGTCTCGTACTGCTCGTCATAGGCGACCAGAGGCTCGACGGTCTCGGCGTAGAAGCGCTGCAACTCGGCTGGGTTCTCGCTCATAGCGCTCAGCAGCAGGCGGTAGGCGCCGGTCTGTTCGAAGGCCAGGACTCCCTCTTGCGAGCCGCCCTCGGCGACGTTGGCGGCCAGCAGCGCCTCGCCGGCGGCCCTCGATAGCTCACCTGGATCCTCGGCTATGCGGCTGCGGCCCAGCGCAAACGTGTAACCCGACAGCGCGCTTTCCATCTCGCGCAATACGCCTTCGGCGGCGCGGGCTGCGACCGGCTCCTCGCCGCCCGGCACCAGCAGCAAGATCTCAACGCCAGCGGCGCCGTCGCGCTCTGAGAGGGCGGCAATCGAACGACCGACGACCGCGCGGGCGCCACGCTCGGCCACCGCTCGAGCGCGAGCGCGCCAACCCTCCTCCGTTGGCGCTTGAGGATGGGCGCGAGCGACGATCACACTCGCCCCGTCCTTCAGCTCAAGCGATAGCTCTGCCCCGCGTGCGATCAGCTCCTCGCGGGGAATCTGGTTGCGAGCGAGCGCGACGCGCAGGAAATCCGCGGCCGCGTTCTCGGAAGCCAGATCGGGCGCGCGCACACGCTCGACCTCGGAGGCGATCATCGTCACCAGCAAGCGACGCACCAGCGGGCTTGGATCGGTGCGCGCGCGCATGTATAGCGTTCCCACAACCGCATCTGCGACGCGCAGGGGCAGACTCGTTACGTCATCGCCGCCGGCAAGCAACGACCGCTCGTCGGCGCTGGAGCGCGCTGCTACAGCGATCGTCGCACCGGCCGCGTCGGTAACGGCAAGGCTCGCGTCGAGCGCGCGCGAAGCGGCGCGCACAACCTCGGGCAGACCTGCACCCGACTCCACCGCCTCTGTGACGGCATCCAAGCCACCGAGCTCGGACATGCCTTTAACCCCAGAGGTAGACGGCTAGGAGCGCTGCGAGCACACCGGCGCCGACGAGCACACCCAGCACGTACAGCGACAGGACCGTTGCCGCCACCCGCTCCCACACGCGCGAGTAGGAGCCCCACGCCGGCACCAAGATCAACCCGACATACAGGGCAAAGCCGAACACACCCGCGCATGCGGCTACGAGATAGGTGATGTCGTTGGTGCTCATGAAAATCGCATTGTTACGTACCCAGGGGCTGTACGCGCGCGAAGTCGCTGTCCACCGATACGGCGGCGAGCGCGCTCGGCTCGCGCCCGGCTAGGCCAGCGGCGGCACGCTCGGCGCGAGACAGGCCGTTTGCGCGTCCAAACAAGGCCACGACGGTGGGTCCAGAGCCGCTGACGAAGGCCGTCTCAGCGCCGGCCTCGCGGGCCTCTATGAGCGTATTTTCGATCTCTGGGCACAGGCTCACAGCCGAGGACTGCAGATCGTTGTGCAAAAGGAGCGTCTCGGCTGGCAGGGCCGAGCCGAGCTCGAACGCTTTCACCAGCATTTCGCGATGTTCCTTGAGATTGCGCGCATCGCGGGCGATGCCGATCCGGTCGGCGGTGGCATACACCTCGGCCGTGGAGAGCCCCGAGCCCTGCGCCAAGACCAACACGCCCAGTGGCGAGACGGGATCGGGCAGTGCTTGCAGCTGCTCACCGGCACCGGTCGCCAACCAGCGCCCGGGCGTCACTTGGGCGGGGACGTCGGCGCCCAGCTCGGCAGCGAGCACGAACAATAAATCCAGATCCCCCAGCCCCGAGGCAGCTGTGGCGAGGCGCAGCGTCGCGGCCGCGTCCGCGGAACCACCGCCCAGGCCCGCAGCTATGGGTATGCGCTTGTCGATCTGCAGCCGCAGCGGGTCCACATCCCACCCAGTGGCGGCGCGGAACAGCTCAAGCGCTTGCGCCGCCAGGTTCTCGCCAGACACTGCATCGCATACAACTTCGTCGTGCTCGGCGCTAGCCGGCGCAGCTTGCAATACGAGCTCGTCGGCAAGTGAGATCGACTGCATCACACTTGCCAACTGATGACGCCCGTCGGGGCGGGTCGAACCGACGAACAGACCCAGGTTGATCTTCGCGGGAGCCAGCGCGCGCAGCGGCAAGGCAAGCGCTGAGGCGTTCACAGCCCAAGCGCCTTCGCCAGCTCGACGAACTCCGCGGGCGCCAAGCGCTCAGCGCGCTCGTCGGCTGGGTGACCGAGCTCGACCAGCGCCGCGCGGATGTCCTCGCGCGTGCGGTGCGTACCCGAGAGCACGAGTGATCTCGCCAGCGCCTTGCGCCGGTGCGCGAAGGCGCCGCCGACGAGCTTGCGCACGGCAAGCGTCGGCGCAGCTCCCCTGCGAATGATCTTGACCAATACCGAATCCACGTTTGGCACGGGGCGAAACACGGTCCGCGGGATCCTCCTGACCACTTTCACCTCACCTGTCAACTGCGCGAGCACCGAGCTGACGCCGTACACGCCGTTGCCAGGCGTCGCTGCCAGCCTCTCGCCAACCTCGCGCTGCACCATCACCAGCCACAACGCCACATCTTCGAGCTCCTCGGTCGTGCGCAAGATGACACCGGCTGCGATCCCGTAGGGCAGGTTGGCCACCATCTTGGTTGGCTTCGGCTGCATCGCGGAAAAATCGATGCGCATCGCGTCCCCCCACCACAGCAAAACGTTGTCGAATTCCGCAACGCTGCCCTCAAGCGCACCGCGCAAACGCTCGTCGAGCTCCACCACGTGCAACTTGCTCACACGCGGTGCGAGATACGCCGAAAGAGCCCCCTCGCCCCCTCCGACCTCAAGGATCACATCGTCCGCCGACAGCTCCGCCTCACGCCCAATCACATCCAGGATGTTGGGGTCGCGTAGGAAGTTCTGTCCCAGCTCTCTGCTGCGACGAGTGGCCCTCCCCGTTTGCGCCGACTGGGCTGTGCCCGTCAAGGTGCCTCCCGTATGGGTAGCCCTGGGTCCCTCATGCGCGAGTCACCATCCGAAGACGCGCTCGGCGTTGCGCTCCACCGTCGCGTCGAGCTCAGCCACAGACACGCCGCGCAGCTCGGCGATGAACTCTGCCGTATATGCAACAAAAGCGGGCTGGTTGCGTTGTTTGCGCACCACTTGCGGCGTGAGGTAGGGAGCATCGGTCTCCACCAGCAAACGCTCGGCCGGCACGCGCCGCGCCGCGTCAGCCAGATCTGCGGCGCTTTTATAAGTGACGTTGCCGGCAAAGGAGATCATGTAGCCGCGCTCGATGCACTCATCGAGGCGGTCGGGCATCGAAAAGCAGTGAATGACGACACTCAATCCCTGAGCCTCTTCGGCGAGCTGTGCGAGAGTGTCCTCGTCGGCGTTTCTTGTATGGATTGTGAGGGGCGTGCCCTTAGTTCGGGCCAACGCTATTTGCGCGGAGAAAGCTCGCTTCTGGTCCTCCCTCGGTGTGTCTTCTCGGTAATAGTCGAGTCCCGTCTCGCCGATAACGATGCAGCGCGGGTGCGCGGCCAGCGCCTGTAGCTCGGCCAAATCGGCGTCGTCGAAGCCGCGTGCTTCGTTGGGATGGCGGCCGATGGCCGCATACACCTGCGGAAAGGCTTCGGCGGCAGCGAGCGCGGCGCGACAGGAGGTGCTGTTGGTGCCGACGGTCAGCATGCGAGTGACACCGGCCGCGACGGCCCGTTCGACCAGCTCCGTGTCAGGCTCCTCGCACAGGTAAAGATGCGTGTGGCTGTCGATCATGCTCGCTCCCGCATCGCCCGCGTCGAAGCCGTCCTCATGCTGCTGTTGGGGCAGACGACCGATTTGCGTCCTCCTTGGGAAACAGCGGCGGGATTGCTTTCACAGCGCCCAAGCCACCTACGCCGAAGTCGGCATTCGCAAGCGAGAGATCGGGCGTGCCCAAAGCCTGCAGCACCTTGACGGTGCTGTCGGGTAGATAGGGATGCAGCAATACCGACACCACTCGCAACCCTTCCGCAAGAGACAGCAGTACGCGATGAAGATCCATCGCGCGCGCTTCGTCCTTTGCCAATCCCCAAGGCGCCTGCTCCTCGACGTACCTATTCAACCGTCGTACCAGTGTCCAGATCTCCTGGAGCGCCCCTGTCAACTCGACACCGTCGAGCAGCACCACGACCCGTCCGGCCAGACCCTCGAAGTCGGCGGCAAGCTCGTCATCCAAGGTGCCCAACTCGACGCTGCCGTGCCGATATCGCACGATCATTGAGAGCGTGCGGTTTACGAGATTTCCGTACTCATTGGCCAGCTCCGACTCGTAGCGCTGCTCGAAGGATGCTGTGGAGACCGAGCCGTCCTGGCCGAAAGGCACGTCGCGAAGCAGGTAGAAGCGCAGCGCATCAGAGCCGAAGCGCTCGATCACCTCGAACGGGTCGAGCACGTTGCCGAGCGACTTGCTCATCTTCTCGCCATCCATCAGCAGGTAGCCATGGACGAACACACGCTTTGGCAGCTCGATCTCGGCGGCCATCAGGAGCGCCGGCCAGTAAACGGTGTGGAAGCGCAGGATGTCCTTGGCGATCAGGTGCACGTCGGCGGGCCAGAAGGTGTCGGTAAGGGTCTGTGAAGCGGCATGCCCCCCGCGCGCGCGGGGGGCATCGCGGTTTTCGGCACCGACCGCCGCCACGCTCTCCTGCACTGGGACAAGCGCGTAGGACAGCGCCGAGTAGTAGTTGAGCAGCGCATCGAACCACACGTAGAACACATGCTCTTCATCCCACGGCACCGGTACGCCCCAGGTGAGCTTATGGCGGGTGAGCGGCACATCGCGCAACCCCGACTTGATGAACGACAGCGCCTCGTTGTAGCGGCTGCGCGGCGCCACGAAGTCTTCGTGCTCGGCATACATCCGTTCAAGCGGCTCCTGAAAGCGCGACAGCGCGAAGAAGTAGTTGTCCTCCTGCTCCCGCGTCAGCTTGACGTGATGGATCGGGCACAGCTCGCCCTCGTCGACTTCGTTCTCGGCCTTGAAGTCGGCGCACTTGGGGCAGTACCAGCCCTCGTAGGTGCCCATGTACACGTACCCGTTCTCGCGGACCCGCGAAAGAACCTCCTGCACCACCTGCATGTGCTCCGGGTCGGTCGTGCGGATGAAGAAATCGTTGCTCGCCGCGATCTTGGGAGCCAGCGCACGGAAGCGCTTGGAGTTGCGATCCGCCAGTTCCTGCGGCTCCACACCGAGCGCATGCGCGGCGTCGGCCACAGGCTCGCCGTGCTCGTCTGTCCCAGTCAAGAAGAACACGTCCTCGCCGCGCTGGCGATGGTGGCGCGCCAGCACGTCGGCGGCAATCGTCGTGTACGCGTGACCCAAGTGGGGCGCCGCATTGACGTAGTAGATCGGGGTGGTTACGTAAAAGGAGGACATACCCCTCCCAGGCTACTGGCGTACTGCGACGGTACGCGGCGCAGCAACCTCAAGACGACCCCGTGAGCGCCCTGTACAGCTCGTTCGCGGCGACGCCCGTGAGCTTGGCGATCACGCCCGCCGCCGGACGTGCACGAGCGCCGGCGTCCACCAGTGTGCGTAGCGCCGTCAATGCCTGCTCCTGATCGGCGTCGCCGGGCGCAGCGGCGCCAACGACGAGCACGATCTCCCCACGCGGAGGGTGCTCGACATAGAAGGCCGCCAACTCAGCTGCGCTGCCACGACGGACTTCCTCGTGCAGCTTGGTCAACTCGCGGCAAACAGCCAGGGGGCGATCGGGATCGTGCTCGGCGAGCGACGTCAGGGTCGCCGCGAGACGCTGGGGGGACTCGAACGCGACGAGCGTCTGCAGCGCACCGGTCAGGATTCGCTCCAGCTCAGAGCGCTTGCGCGGCAAGAAGCCGACAAACGACCAGCACTCTGAGGGCAGACCCGAGGCGACGATCGCCGTGAGCACGCTGCTCGCGCCCGGCAGCACTTCAACCAGCAAGCCAACCTCGATGCAGGCACGCACGAGCTTGTAGCCAGGGTCCGATACCAGTGGCATCCCCGCATCGGACACAAGCGCAACCACCGCACCGTCCTCGATCCGCGCCACGAGCTCCTGCGCTCGCTCGCGCTCGTTGTGCTCGTGATAGCTCACGAGCTTGCCCACGATCTCGTAGCGGTCGAGTAGCAGCCGTGTGCGGCGCGTGTCCTCGCAGGCGATCGCGTCCGCATCGCGCAAGACATCGAGCACACGCAGCGTCACGTCACCCAGGTTGCCGATCGGAGTTGGACACACCACCAGCCGCCCTACTGCGCCATCCGGGGTGCTCATCCGAGGAATATAGGGTCCCGCCGCTTGCCGGCGAACTCCGATACGAGTCCCTCGACCGGGGTCTGCGTTCATCCGTCCAGTCACGGCAATCACCCAGGCCCCGGGCACAGTGACCGCAGTCCCACGACCCGCGACCCCAACGACTGGCCACAGCCCATGCCCCGCGACCCCAACGACAAGCCGCAATATAAGCGCTACCGCGCGGTTCCCCGTCTGCCCGGCCAGCGCGAAGACGCGCTGGAGCACGGCGTCACTCCGAGGGGGCCGCGCCGGCCGCGCAAGCCTGGTGAGGAACCCGCTGGACGCGTTGCACCCCCGCGCGCGCGGGGGGCAGGCGCAAACACGACAAGTCGGCGCCCCTGGCGTGAGCGCATAACTCCCAGGCGCATAATCCTTGGGCTGGTCGCGCTCGTCTTCGCCTGGTTGCTGCTCTCACTGGTCCTGTTCCTAATCAGCGCCCACTTCGAGCGCACCTCGCTCCCGTCCAACGTCGCGAGCGTGCTCGACCCTTCCGGCTTCCCGTTGACTTCGGCCAACAACATCCTCGTGCTCGGCTCCGACCGCCGCCAGAAGGACTCGAAGGAACCGGGCGCGGAAACGACCGGCTTCGGACGCTCGGACACGATCATGCTGATCCGCACCGGCGGCGGGCACGCTGCGCGCTTGTCGATCCCGCGCGACACGATCGTCGAAATCCCCGGTCATGGCCCTGAGAAGATCAACGCGGCGCACGAGTACGGCGGACCGGCCGAGTCGGTGTCGGTGATCAAGCATTGGCTGGACATCCCAATCAACCATGTGGTGGAAGTCAATTTCGAAAACTTCCCGCAGCTGATCGATGCGATGGGCGGCGTCACCTATAGCGGCAGCTGCATCGTCTCCAAGCTCGACGGGGGCTCGGCCAACGGTGGCTTCACTCTGCGCCTGAGCAGTGGCTCCCACCACATCGACGGCAGGCAAGCGCTCGCCATCGCCCGCACACGCAAGAATCTGTGCGCTCCGAACGAGACCGACATCCAGCGCGAGGAACACCAGCAGGCCTTGTTCAACGACATGAAGGACCAGCTGCTCTCGCCTTCGAGCTTCTTGCGCCTACCGCTGATCGCCTGGAACGCGCCGCCGGCGATCATCTCCGACATGAGCGGCGCAGAACTGCTCGGCATGTTCGCAGCGCTCGCGGCGACCGGAACGCCGCCGACGCATGTGCTCAAGCCAACCGGACAGACGACGTCGCCAGAATACGGGGAAGGCTTGACGGTCTCCGAAGCTGCGCGTCGTGCGGACGTGGAGCGGTTCATGGCCGGTTGAAGTCTCCGCGGTTGAAGTCTCCGCAAGGGGGCAACAGCTCCGTGCGGCGATGCAGCA
>DASYNL010000039.1:0-37001 GCA_036008605.1 Solirubrobacteraceae bacterium
CCAGCTGCCGCCAGACTAGGAAACCCGGATATACAACCTTCAAGTTGTAATCCGGATCCCTGGTCCAGAGGTCATCACCCTCGCCACAAATTCCCGCGACATCACCCACAAACGCCCCGCCCATATGCTATTCTTCATAAACTCGATCGAGAATCTGGAGATTAGCCATGAAGACCGACATACACCAACACCTCTGGACCGGAGCGCTAGTCGAGGCACTAGCCCGCCGCAGTGAGCACCCGTTCGTGCGCGACGAACACGGTCTGACCGTTCTGTTCCTCGCCGGCGAGCGGCCTTATGTGATCGACCTCGACAGCGAAGATGGCGCACGCCGGGCCGAGCTTGCGCGACGCGACGGGCTCGACCGTACGCTCGTGTGCCTGTCGAGCCCGCTCGGCATCGAGTCGCTTCCCCGCCAGGACGCGACGGAGCTGATCGACGCCTACCACGACGGTGCGCTGGCGCTTGGCGAGCCCTTCGGCGTATGGGGAGCGCTGGCGCTCGAGCGCCTCGACCCCGACGACGTGGACCGAGCGCTCGAGCGCGGCTGCGTCGGCATCTCGCTGCCGGCCGGAGCACTTGGCAGCATCGACACGCTCACGCGCCTGTCCCCGGTGCTCGGCCGCATCCAGGAGCACGGTGTCCCACTGTTCGTCCACCCGGGACCGGGAACTCGTCTACCGACACACGAAGCGACGCTTGGCGACCCGCTGTGGTGGCCCGCCTTGACGCGCTACGTGGCCGAGGTGCACGCGGCCTGGTTCGTGTTCGTAACGGCGGCTCGGCGCCAGTTTCCAGAGCTGCGCGTGGTGTTCGCGATGCTCGCCGGGCTTGCTCCCCTGCACACCGAGCGACTGCTCGCGCGCGGCGGCCCGGCGATCGGCGTCGAGGATCCCCTGATCTTCTACGACACCTCCTCCAACGGCCCCCAGGCCATCTCCTTGATGGAGCGTCTCGTGGGGAGCGAGCAACTGCTCTACGGCTCCGATCGCCCGGTCGTCGATCCCGACTGCCACGGCATTCGCGAAGCGCTCGACTGGGAGTCCCTCGCGAGCAACGCCGATCGCCTCCTCGCGCGCGAGCCACAACGGGCGGAGCGCCCACGAGACCCAGAGCCACGGACCGAGCGTCCGCAGCGTCAAGTCGAGCACCCGCCCCGACGACGGACCGAGCGCCGCCCATCTGTCGGCACGCAGCGCAGCGAGCCGACTGCGAACCCCCGGCCCAAGCGCGTGGCCGTGCTCGGGAGAGCGGTTCGATGAGCGACGGGCTCTCCTACGTCCGCATGCCTCGCGGACGCAACCTATGCGGGACGGAGCTTGAGGCTTTCGTGGGCGACCTCGCCAACTCCCCGGAGCTGTGGATCGACCTCGTCAAGCACGACCGCACCCAGCGCCACTATGAGGAGATCTTCAGCAACGAGTACGTGACAGCCTGGCTGATCTGCTGGATGGAAGATCACGACACCGGCTTTCACGACCACGACATCTCCTGCGGAGCCGTGTCGGTCGTGAGCGGCTGCGTGCGCGAGGAGCGTCTCGAGCTCGACGGTCCTGGTAGCGACAGATTCGTGCGAGCGGGCGAGAGCTTCCACTTCTCGGCAACCGACATCCACCGCGTGCGCCACGCCGGCAGCGACCCGGCGGTTACCCTGCACGTCTATTCGCCACCGCTGCTCAGCATGGGCGCGTATGTCGTAGGCGAGAACGGCCGTCTACAGCGCCAGACGATCCCGGCCAGCGAGGAGCTGCGACCGATGGGAGCAGCTGCCTAACTTCTTGAGCGCCTACGCGAGCTGACTAACATGCCTGGGAGCTACACCTAACTCTCAAGACTATGCTTTCTTATCTGTAGAGAGTAAACAGGGAGCGAACGGGGGAAGACGATGGTTGCTGAGCGCGGGAACGCAGGACAAGACAAGGGCAAGCACAGGATCGCGAGCAGGGGAGCTCACGGACTCCGCCGGCTGTCGCTTGCGCTCTGCCTGGGCATCGCCGCGCTGGCGGTACCCACCGCCGCGCTCGCGGCGCCAGTGGTTGCCGTCAAAGCCAAGATCGTGCCGATCCCGATCGAACCGAGCAAGCCCAACAGTCCCACCTACCCTGGCACCGGAGACATTCTCGGCGCCGGCGCCGCCCTCGAAGCGACGCTCACGATCAGCGGCACCGAATACGGCGGCTTCCCCTCGCCGATCACCCAGGTCGTAGTCGAGCTTCCATCCGGCACCAAGCTCCACCAGTCCGGTTTTGCGACCTGCCCGACAGCGGTGCTCGAAAGCCACGAAGTCCAACAGTGCCCTAAGAAGTCATATGCCGGCCCAGCGGGAGAAGTTCTTGGAGTTGTTAGCTTCGGCGGGACGCGCGTCCAAGAGAAAGCCACCATCCAGGCGTTCTTCGCTCCCGAAAACAAGATCGCGTTCTATACCGAAGGTAGGGAACCGGCCGTACTGGAAGTACTCGCGACCGGCAGCTTCTCCACAGCACTCCCCCCATTCGGCCCAAAGTTCACTGTGCCAGTGCCGCTTGTGCTGACCGTGCCCGGTGCACCCTACGCCTCGGTGCTGTCGATCAAGGGCAAGCTCGGCGCGGCTTACAAGCAAGGCAAAAAGCTGATCTCCTACGGTACGGTGCCAAAGACGTGCCCGAAAGGCGGCTTCACCGGCAGGGTCGAATTGACGTTCCTGAGCGGCGAAGAGGTCACGATCGATCCGACCGTGCCCTGCCCGAAGCGGTAGGCCACCTGCCCGAGCAGTAGAGCAACCTGCCCGGAGATCGTCATGCACGCAGCGGTTGTCCGTTCCTTCGATGCACCTCCTCGTTACGAGGCCTTTCAGACGCCAGAGCCGAGCAGCGAGCACGAGATCGTCGTTGATGTTCTCGCCGCCGGGCTTCACCCTCGGGTTCGCTCGGGTGCGTCGGGCAGTCACTACACGAGCGCTGAGACGCTGCCGCTGATACCCGGTATCGACGGCGTAGGCCGCTCCGCCGAGCGTCAGCTGCTCTATTTCGTCGCCTTCGATGGCGTGTTTGGGACGATGGCCGAGCGGACCGTGATCGACAAGCGTCGCGCCGTCGTGCTGCCCGACGATGCGAACGTGACGGCAGTCGCCGCCGCCATGAATCCCGGCATGTCCTCATGGGTGGCGCTCCGTAAGCGGATCTCCTTCGAGGCAGGGCAGAAGGTGCTCGTGCTTGGCGCAACCGGGAACGCGGGACAGATGGCTGTGCAGATCGCGAAGTTCCTTGGAGCCGGCCACGTAACAGCAGCTGGCCGCAACGTCGAGCGACTTGCCGCCCTGACCAGCCTCGGCGCTGATGAGACAGTCTCGCTGACCGGCGAGCCGGACGAGGTCGCTCTGGCACTCGAAGCGGCAGGGGCTGATGTGGATGTCGTGATCGACTATTTGTGGGGCTCGGCAACCGAGCTAGCAATTCCTGCGCTCGTCAAGGGGCGCACAGAGCGCAGCAAGCCGCTGTCGTGGATACAAATCGGGTCGATGGCCGGCACGACGATCACACTACCCTCCGCAGCTCTGAGAGCCGCAAACCTGCAACTGCTCGGCAGCGGCCAAGGCTCGCTCACGACAGCTGGAATCGTCGCAGAGCTGCCCGAGCTCGCCGAGCAAATCACCGCTGGCACATTCGTGGTCGATCCCGTTGCAACGGCCCTCAGCGACGTCGAGTCCGCTTGGAGCGCTCCCACTGCGCCCGGACAACGCATCGTCTTTACCACCTGAGGTCCATTTGTTCCGCACGACGCTCGCGAAAGAAAGCATTCCCCCCTGCCCCGAAGCACTCCCTCGGTCTCCTGAACGACAGCAGCGCCGGCCAATATGAGCCGATCAGGAGTCACTGCTGGACCGGCCCAACCTCGCCAAATGCCCAGCACCCATGGGCTTTCCGTGTAAGCCGACGAGGAGACTCGAACTCCTGACCCCTTCATTACGAGAGGGTCACCCGGAGTCAAGTTCGGCTTGGTTGAGCCAGATTGAGTTGTGTTATACGTCCCGAAACAGCCTCATATTTGCCTATTTGGGGACACGTATTGGGACACTTTTTCGCTGACTGCATCTGGAGTTTGGAGCCTAAGCGGGATAACGCATGAGGAAGCCCCGGACACCTTGGAGCATGAGATCGACATGGCCCACGTCATAGTCCGCGTAGTGACCGTGCGCCGCCTTGTTGCGCAGATCGAGCCACGAGGTCACTGCCTTCTGCTCTAGGACATTGTAGACGCTCGCCTTGACGAGATCCGCGTTGAGCCGGTCGGCTTTGACTGGCTTCCCGTCCGAAGAGATCGCTGCGCTTGCCCGGATCGCAAGCTTACGAAGATGCTCCTCAAGCACGGACCCGCCGAGTACGGCAGCAGGGTCCTTATAACCCTTTGCAAGCAGCTCGTTGGCCATCTCAAGAAAGTCATCAAAGACCCCCGCGTGGATCAGCTCCTCAACCTGTTGCATGAAGCCGCCGACATAGTCCTCACGAAGGGCTCGAACCACACCAATGAGCTGTTCTAGGTACCAAGAGTCGGCGACCCCTCCTCGACAAGCACTTCATCGACCGCCCGTGCGTATGCGCTTCCGGTAGGCGCAGATCGCTCAATGACAGCGATACAGCGCGTGATAAGCCCACGCACTTCCTCCGGCTCGGGATCAGCCATGAAGGTCTCTCTGCGATGGTGCTCAAGCACGGAATCTAGATGAGCAATGATCGATTGAGGATTGATGGCATTGGCCATTCGTTCATCTTGATCGAAGCCACCAGCCTGTGCATCGCGGGCTCCCCTGCTCCCTAAGGCAGCAACAATCGGGCAGACTCAACTGCCCATTGAAGCTCAGCCAAGGCGGCGATACGATCCATGAGCCATGAACGCTCCCGCAACGACAACCGTCGAGTTCGACAGCGATCTGTTGAAGAGGCTACGCGAGCGCACTCCGGGCAAGAGCGCCCGTGAGGCACTTGAACGCGTGGCACGGATTCAGCTCGGCTTCGACACGATCCGGCGTGTACAGGAGCGCAATGCTGCTGCCGGAGTCGATGACGATGACGTCATGGCCGAGGCGGTGCAGACAGTACGCGAGTCGCGTAGGGAACGAGCTGCGCGCCGAGCCGCCGGTTGAGCCGCTTCGTCCTTGACGCCAACATTCTGCTCGCCGCGCTCGCGGGACGACCGGATGCACCGCCTGCGCTGTTGCTCGCAGGTGTCCACAACGGCGATCTGGAGGCCGTTGCGTGCCCATTGCTAGTAGGAGAGGTACTGGACAACCTGGGAAAGCCCTATTTCCGCGCGAAGCTGAGTCAGATGGAGGCGCATGAAGCAATCGACGCGTTTTCCGCCATAGCAGTCATGCTCGCCGATCCCACCGATATCGAGGCGATACTGCGAGACGCAGAGGATGACTACCTCGTTGCGCTGGCCCGTGCATCCGAGGCCGAGGCGATCGTAACCGGCGACAACGACTTGCTTGAACACACTGGACTGAGCCCTCGTGCAATTGATGCTCGTTTAGCTTGTGGCCTACTCGGGTTGAACGAGTCGAGGTGATCTCGTCCGGGCACCTGTTAGAGGCCCAGCGATTTCCGACGTGGCTAACCCTCGCCCTTATTGCTCTGTGAGCCAGTTTCGAGCATGGTTTGGGTGAAGCGGATGTGTCGTCCGATGCGTAGGCATGGGAGGCGTCCTGTGCGGACTGCGTCGTAGATCCAGCTGGGCTTGACGGCGAGTAGTTCGGCTGCTTGCTCGGGTCGGAGTAGTGGTCCGTCGAGTCGTCGCGCCCCGACGTTGTGGTTTTGTGTCGTCGGGATCATTGATATGCCTCGCTTGCGCTGGGTTCGGTCTCGCCGTAGTCCTCGTCGTCCATTGATTCCGTTGGTGCGAATTTGTCTTCGGCGACGTATTGCTCGTTTGCGAGCGTCGGGATGTCATCGAGTCCGAGCACTTGTATCCGGTCGCCCGCATTGGTCGAACGGACTGCGCGTGTGACGGCGCGTGCTGGTCCGGGTGCCGCGAGGTAGTAGACGGTGTTGATGTGGCGTGCTCTGGCCCAGCCGCGGCAGATCGCGGCGAGCCTGGAGGCCGACTTGGTCGATAGCTCGACCTCGATCGGTATGACGAGTCCTCTCTTGCAGATCAGGACGAGGTCGGGACGGTGAAGCTTCGCGCCTGCTGTGGCGCGGCCGACTTGTATTGAAGCGAGGAGTTTGCCGTATTCGCTCTCGGCCGATCTGAGTTGGCGCTCGCTCATTACCTCCCAGTCAGGCATCGCCCTTCCGAGCTGGACAGCGGTGTGCGCGACTTGCCAGGCGTGCTCGAAGCTACCGGGTCGCACGCTGAAAGTTCCGAGGTGACCGATGCCTTTCCAGCGCAGGCCAGCGAGCGTCGCGGTGTACATCCCGGGCCGTCCGTAGAGCACCGTGTGATGCTCGAGCAGCCCGTCACGTGTCAAGGAGTTTAGTCGCTGGTAGGCGATGCTGCGACTCATTCCGAATTCGCTCATCACATGTTCGGCGCCGGCTGCGCCGAGTCCACCGACCCAGGAGACGATCTGGGAATCCCTTTCTGTCTGCATAACACGACCTCCGTGCCATTAGAAAACCCGTACACATGCTTAATCCGTCCAACCACAGCGAACGGGACAAGCAACGAGGCCCGAGACAGCGTCCAAGGGTCACGCCGGCGTTTGCGCGACCCAGAACGCTCGACCCCTTAGTGCTGCAGTTCCGTCCCGAAAAGAGCGATCAGGGACCGTCGACGACGTCGAGACTGCCAGTACGCCGACGCTCAGGGCCTGACACCCCAACCAAAACGATCGCGTCCATTCTGGACGGTGGCGGGCACCACCAACCCCGTTCCGTCCCTCCAGAAGGTCTCAGCTGGGTGGGTTTTGACCGTCGTGGACCACCACCACAACCACTCATCAATCTATACCTCTCACGGTCCGCGACGGTCAAAACCCTACCCAGCCCGTCAGGGCTGGAGGGTTAATCCGCTCCAGCGGATTCTTAATCCGGGACGCAGTCCCGGCACGAATCCACACACGGCCCACGAAAACCACAAGGCAACTGCAACCGACGAAAGCGCTCTATGCCGTATCGACAGCGGCGTCTATATCCGTTTGGAACGCTTCGGCAACAAGCCGCGCATCCTCCTCATGCGGTGCATAGTGGAGATAGCGCATCGTCGTTTGGACATCAGCGTGTCCCATCCACTCCTGCACACGCCTAATGTCCGCCTTCGCGATCATGCGGGTGCCGAATGTATGGCGTAGGTCGTGGAAGCGCAACGCACGCAGGTCGGCGCGCTTCAATGCGTCCTTATAGCGACGCCGCAGTGCCGAGCCATCGAGAAACCCACCGACCTCACCGGGGAAGACCAAATCGTCCTCGCCCGTGAACCAGTCGCGCTCAGCTAGTCGAGCAAGTGCCTTCGCTACATCCGGTGCAAGCGGCACGGATCGCACCTTTCCCGACTTCGGGGCTGTGAAAGCTCCAGCGGCATAGCTCGCACGGACGCGCAGCACAGAACCAGGAAAGTCCACGTCACGCCAGTGCAGCGCGATCAACTCACCCAGCCGCAGTCCAGTGAAGGCAGCCGTTAGGAAGATTGCAGAGTCCTGCTCGGATATCGCCGCGCGCACAAGTGCCCACACCTCCTCGGGGCTGAACACTTCTATATCGGTGCTTCGCTGGAGTGGTGGCTTCTCGATGTCGGCCACTGGATTGATCGGCAGGGCGTAGACCTTCCGAGCCCGCTGAAAAATCCCATGAAGAAGCACAAGCGCCTTGCGGCGCGTACTTGGCTTGCCTGGCATTCCGGCGAGCCATTCCTCGACCTGCTCGGCCGTCACATCCTCCAAGCGGAGTTTCCCTAGCTCGGGGACGATGCGCGCATCCATGATCCAGCGATACCCCTGCACCGTGGAGGGCTTGCGCACCCGGTCATGCTCGATGTAGCGCAGGTACTCCGCCGTCGCATCGGCAACCGTCGCACCAGTTCGCACCAGTCCGGGCAGGGTGCCCTGACGCGCCTGGTCGAATACATCCCGCAGCCAATCTTCCGCTGTCCGCTTCGTGAAATACCCGGCGGCTGGCCTGCCTCGCTCGGTCCACGCCGGGCCAATCTTGCGCTGCACCTGGCGACCGTCCGGGAGGCGGTACTTCGCGTACCACATCGGCCCGCGCTTGCGCTCGACCCGAAAGACATGCCCACTGAGGGGCTGCCCGAACGCACGACCGATCCGTTCCCGAGGTCGTTGCGGAACGGTCTTATGGACATCGGCGATCTGTGCCACAGCTGGACACTAGCACTTCCTCGGGACATATTCGGGACATATTTGACGTCCGCGTAAGATAACCAAAACGCAAAAATGCTCATTTGCGGGGCTTTTGAGAGCCGACGCGGGGACTCGAACCCCGGACCCCTTCATTACGAGTGAAGTGCTCTACCAGCTGAGCTACGTCGGCGCAGCTATGGATGCTAGCGACGTCGGCAGGTATCGGTTCTCCGCGACGCGCGCGACGACGGGTCACGTGGAAAGCTCATCAGAGTTCTGCCAGGGCTTGCAGCAGAGACTCGCCATGGCGCTCGCAGAACGTCGGCCCGATTCCCTTCACTTCGATTAGCTCCTCGAGAGTTGCGGGCCTGGTTCGCAGCGCCCTTTCCAGTGCCGCGTTGGCGGCCACCGTGTAGGCAGGCTTGCCTTCGCTGCGCCCCATACGCCATGCCTTAAGCTTCTCAAACGCGCTTTCGTCCAAAGGATCGAGCTCGATCTCCTCGACTGCGTCATAACTGTTTGCAGGCTCGTGCGCGCTCGCCCCACTGCCACGAGACCGCACTCCGTTCACGCTCGCTGTCGCGCGTGCACGACGACTGCCGCGTCCCACCGTCGCCAATGAGGCCTCCACCAGCGCCGCGTCGGGCTCGCAAACGTCGCAGCAGCGCACTTCGGCCGCGCATGGCTCCCTGTCGCCGAAATGGTCGAGGATCTGACGGCGGCGACACGTCTCGGCGCTCGAGATGAAGCGCTCGATCGAGCGGTAAGCCTCCCAGCCGCGGTCTTTGGCCGCCTTGATCGCCGCGTAGGCCTTGCGCGGCGAACCTTCGCCGGTGAGCCGTACCAGCAGCCCTTCGGGGCCACCGGGTTGCAACTCCACGGCGCCGGCTCGCTCGGCAATCGACAGCAGTACGCGTTCGCGCTCGCCCGCTTGTGCCCCAGAGGGTGCGCCCCCAAACTCGCCATGACCGATCGTGGCGATCCCATCCACAGCGCCCATGCGCAGACTGCCGACGTAGCGCTTTACGTCCTCTACTGTGGTTTCGCGCTCGTTGATGAACCTGATCAACCGGCCGAGATCCATGCGCGAGGCCAGCAGCAGCGCTCGTCCGGGTCGACCGTCGCGCCCGCCACGGCCCGCCTCCTGGTAGTAGGCCTCAAGGCTCGTGGGCACCGCCCAGTGCACGACCGTGCGCACATCCGCCTTGTCGACCCCCATGCCAAAGGCGTTGGTGGCCACCACTACCTCGGCGTGCCCGCTCATAAATGCCTCCTGGCTCCCCCGGCGCGCGTCCGGGGACATCCCGGCGTGGTAGCTGACGGCATCGATCCCGTGCTCCCGGAGCAGCGAGGTGACCTCGTCGGTGTGCTTGCGCGTGCCGCAGTACACGATCGCCGGTCGCGCATCCTCGCGCTCCAGCGCATACAACAGTGTGGCTCGCTTGCGCGCCACAGCACCCTTGCCCTCGAGCGCCACCACGTCGAACGTCAGGTTGGGACGGTCAAAACCGGAACGCACCGCCAGCCAGTCACGCAGTCCGAGACGGTCAGCGATCTCCTCTGCCACACGCGGTGTGGCGGTCGCGGTTGTAGCCATCACCGCCGGCCGGCCGGCCGGCCTCCCCCCGTCATCGGGGGTACCCGAACGGGTGAGTGCCTCGATGGCGTCGTGCAAGCGCAAATAGTCGGGCCTGAAGTCATGCCCCCACTCCGCCACGCAGTGGGCCTCGTCAACAACGAACAGCCCTACCTCACGTGTGGCGAGCGTCTCACGAAAAGCACGTGAAGCAAAGCGCTCGGGTGCCGCCAGCACAAGTTGCACCTCGCCCGCGGCGATCGAGCGCAGTGCCTGCGCATTGTGTCCCTCGGCCATCCCCGAGGCCAACATCGCCGCATTGACACCAGCCTGTCGCAGACGCTCAAGCTGATCTGCCATCAACGCGATCAGCGGACTCACGACCACTACGAGCGCCTCGCCGGCGAGCGCGGGCAGTTGATAACAGAGCGACTTGCCCCCACCAGTGGGCATCACGACAAGGCTGTCGCGACCTTCGAGCGCCGCCTGTACCGCCTCGCGCTGGCCGGGCCTGAAGGACTCAAGACCAAAACGCTCGAGCAACTGCTCGGGGCTAGGCGACCCCTTGGAGGAGGACGCCTCTATGAGGCTCGATTGGAGCATCCCACAAAGCTACCCCTCGCTGCGGGCGGTACTCGGCGCAGGCACCCAAACATGGGGCACATGGCTCGGAAGGGTCTTTCAAAATGACCTGCACGCTCGATACCCCTTTTGCACGACCGACACGCTCATACCCCTTTGCATGACCGACACGGTCTACCCCTTTTGCACGACCCTGCACGCTCGATACCCCCTTTGGGTAGAGCTGCGGGGTTTATTTTGGTACCTAACCTTTATCTAAGCCTTCGCAAAAGGGGGGTGTTGGGAGAACATTCGAAAAAGATGAGCCACACATCCCAGCTTTTCATGATCCACAAACGCCCGCCGCACAGCATTTCGAACGAGGTCTCAATTTCGAAAGAGGTCTAAGAGTCCACGAACGCCCCACGGGCACGGTCCCAGCTACACCGCCCACGACGACTCAGACGACAGGCGCCCTAGCGACGACGCCAGACCACGCGCGCACCGCCGGCGGGCACGAGCGTGATCGCGCGCCGCTGGCTCCACTCGCCCCGGCGGAACAGCCGCCCGCCGCGTGCAGGCAGGCTTGGAGCCAGCTCGCTCAGCATCGTCTGGAGGATCAACTTCATCTCCAAGGTCGCAAACGACGCACCGATGCAGCGACGGATGCCGCCCCCAAACGGGATCCAGGAGAACGTCTCCGGGGACCGCTCCAAGAAGCGCTCGGGACGGAACTCCTTAGGCGAGTCATAGACGCTCGGATTGCGGTTGGTGAGGTAGATCGAGGGCACGACGCGAGTCCCGGCCGGCAGCTCGCGAGCGCCGACGCGCAAAGGCTTCTGCAGCACACGCACCACAAGCGGCACGACGGGGCGCACGCGCAGCGTCTCTGAGATGACTGCCTGCATGTACGCATCGCCACCTGCCTGCTTGCTTGCCTGCCCCCCGACATGGGGGGCGCCCTTCAGGGTGCGCCCCTCAGGGTATCCCTCGCTATGGGAAGCACTCCGCGACGGAGGATCAGCCACTTCCCCGTTTGAGCCATTCGGGGCACCCCCGTCTGGGGATGTCGGCGATAGCGCATCGATCTCCGCGACGAGACGAGCGAGCTTGTCGGGGTGGCGCACGAGCCGCTCTATCGCCCAGGCGACAGATGTGGCTGTGGTCTCATGACCAGCGAGCAACAGCGTGACGAGCTCGTCGCGCAACTCCTGGTCGGTCATCGCTTGGCCGTCCTCGTCGCGCGCGAGCAATAGCAGCGAGAGTATGTCGGCGCGCTCCCCTAGATCCTCCTGGGCACGGCGTCTAGAGATCTCGGCATAGATGACCTCGTCGAGATGGTCAAGCGCTCGTCCGATCGACCCACCAGGGCGATCGAGGCTCGGGCCGCGCAGCGCGAACAGCAGCAACGCCGGGAACTGCGTCGGCGTGATCAGCCCTCCGATTGCGTCGCGCAGCGCGTCCATGCGCGAAGCCTCCACACCGAAGACAGCGCGCAGAATCACCTCGAGCGTGATCGAGCGTGTGCGCTCGCTCAGCTTCATCGGCTCGTCGAGCGGCCACTCGGACATGCTGCGACGCGTTGCCTGCACGATCACCTCCGCGTACTCGCGCATACGCTCGCCATGGAAAGGTGGCAGCAGCAGCTTGCGCTGGCGCATGTGCTCAGGACCAACCAACGTGATCACCGAGCTCGGCCCCATGATCGAAGCGATCGGCGAGGCGCCCGCCGCCGAGGGCGCCACCTCCGGCGGCGCGGTGAAGACCGCCTTGACCGCCTCAGGGTCGCTGACCATCACCAGTTTGCGCCCGCTCGGGAAAAACGTGAGCGTGAAGCTGTCGCCGAGACGGCGCACGCACTGGTCCATCACCCAGCCGGGTGCAAGCGACCAGATCAACGTCAAAGCAAACGGAGACAGGCGCGGCCCACGCGGCAGCGCCTCGGCGGGGGGTTCGGCGAGGGGCTGAGCTTGCTCTGCAGGCTCTACGAGCGGCTGCGCGACGGCGGTGGCCACCCAAGAAGCCTATCGGGCTGAGACTCGCTCTCCGCAAGAGCTGCCACGACGCGAGTATGCGCCTGCTCGACCTGCTCGGGCGTCAGCGTCTGCGCGTGGCGCCTGAGGTAGTCCAGCAGCATGCGCGCGGGGATGACGCGCACGCCACGGCGACGGGCCAAGGGTTTGTCTACCCAAGCGCGACTGAAGACGACCAAAGGCTCCACTTGCTCACCGGTTATGCGCTCGAGCGTCTCGCGCTGATCCTGGGCCTGACGCAGAATCCCGCCATGGATCGTGCGCACGCGCACTTCGCCCTGGCGGCTCTTGGTCTCAACCGTGAACACGCCTTGAGCGCCGAGCACGATGTGGTCGACATTGCCATAGTTGAAGCTGGCGTCGTGGATCACGCGCCAGCCGTCTCCTGAGAGCTCGTCTAGCAAGCCGCCGACATGCTCCTCCCCAGCGGCGCCGCGATCATGGCGCTCGACCAGCGGCAGGACATAGCGCGATACGACGAACATCGTGATCAACAGAGCAAGCTCGGAGCCGATGAACAGCGGGCTGTGCAAGCCGAAAGACTTCCCGAAGACAGTCGTGAGAACGGCCAGCACACCAAGCGTCACAAGCGTGCGCAAGCGCAGCCGTAGGAACGTCGCGCGCGCGTGTTGGCCGGGTAGGCGCCTCGCGGGATCGGGACGTTTGGGCAGTCGCAGGATGTTGCCGTGAACGGTCGGCATCTACTTCAAAGCATCGGCCCACAGCTGGGAGCATCTTTAGGAGGTCAGCCACTTGGTGCAGTGTTGGCAAGCACCCCTCCCATCCCCTGCTTGCTGTCAGGCCGCGATTTGCACGAACTCGCCCAGCCATCTGCCTGCGTGAGCTGGGCTCGTCCAGCCATCTGCCTGAAGTTGGTTGCGAAACCGACAAGAGTTGGCCGAGTGTTTGAGCATTTGACCACAGCAAAGAGGGGAAGCTGCGGAGAAAAACGTGGAATGTGCGGCCATCCTCCTAAAGCCGAACCTGACCCGAGTCGAAGCCATGAATAGGCCAGGTCCCCGATGCGGCCCAAGCACTCATGTCCAGATCATTCGATTCATTCCTACCGTCAGATATTCGCCTGCTACTGCGTGCGGACGCAGAGCAGCACTGGCTGCAGTGGGAGGTGCTCCCTGTGCTGCGTCATCTGGAGGCGCCAGAGCAGCTCCATGAGGAGGAAGTCGGGGCGGCGCTTGCATACCTGGAGGCGATGTGGGACGAGGCGATGGCGCGTGCTCTGGAGACCGACGCTGCGCATGACTGTCTGTGCACACGCTCAGAGCAGGACGAAGCGCTAGCGGACCCGGCTGGGCGCTACCACGACGCAGTCAGGACGCTGCGAGGAATCGTTGCGAAACGCGTCACACCGTTCGTCGAGCCATCGCTCGAACTCGAGCAATGCGATACGACGACCAGGGGCGACGAGGTGCGCATCAAGGACACGCGTCCCGACGGCTGCGCCCCACGCGCAGCGTAAGCACACGTCGCGGGACCCAGCAATCGCATAGTCTGCGCCCGTGCCCGTGCCCGAGCCGAGCCACGCACAGACGCCGCGCTTCGACCTACAGTCGCACTCCACGCGCTCCGACGGCGCGCTCGAGCCAGCCGAAGTGGTGGCGAGAGCCGCGCAGGCGGGCGTACAGCTGCTTGCGCTTAGCGACCACGACACAGTCGCGGGTGTGGACGAGGCGCTGAAGGCTGGCACCGAGCACGGCGTCGTCGTCGTGCCGGCGATCGAGATCTCCGCGATCGACCACCCATCGCACCCTGAAGGGCACCCCCCATTGCGAGAGGCAGGCAAGCTGGTGGCCCCCCATGACGGGGAACAGGCAGGCGATGGCGGCGACAGCGGCGTGGCACGCGAACTGCACATCCTCGGCTACCTGATCGACCACAGCGATCCGCAGCTGACGAGAACACTTGCCGGCTTTCTCGCCGACCGCGAGCAGCGCACGCTGCGCATGGCAGACAACCTGCGCGGCCTGGGCATCGAGCTCGACCAGCAGGCGATTGACGCCCGCGTGAAGGCCGGCGAGCCGATCGGGCGACCCCACCTTGCCGAAGCGGCGCTGGGCCATCCCGCCAATGCCGAGCGCCTGCGCGAAGAGCAGATCGACGACATCGGCTCCTTCATCAAAGGCTATTTGATCGAGGGCCGCCCAGCCTTCGCATTGCGCGTCACGCCGACCGTGCAAGAGGCAGTAGATGCGATCCACGCGGCCGGCGGAGTGGCGATCTGGGCGCACCCCTTCTGGGACGTGGAGGATTCAGAGGAAGCGTTGGCGATGGTCGAGCGTTTCCGCGGATTGGGCATCGACGGCATCGAGGCCTTCTACGTGACACATACGCAAGAGCAGACCGAGCTGCTGGCCAAGCGCTGCGCCGAGCTCGGCCTGCTGAGCACCGGCTCGGCCGACTTCCACGGCCCCGAGAACCGGCTGTTCTCACGCTTCATGGCGTTTGAGACTTACGGGCTGACGCCGAATCTCGGGCCGATCGCCGCGACAGCCTGAAGAAGATTGCGAAGCCTGAATAGGTCTTTCAAAATGGCCTGCATGTCCAGGCCCCCTTTGCACCTCCAGCGCCATGGCCTAAGACAAAACAAACAGAGCCGCGAGACGATAGGCAAGCGCCTCCAGGGCCAACTCCTCGGAGACGTTCAGGTCTAGGCGCAGGCGTGTGTCGCGCACGAGTTCGACACCGCGCTGTAGCGACGTCGCGTCGCGGCCGGCGGCGTCGGTCGCCAGCTCGACCGAGCGGTCGCAGGCAAAAGCAAGCTCAGGGGCGCCGACGAGCAGGCACCAGATGTCGCGCAGCCACAGCTCTGCCAAGCGCAAGCCAAGGTCGAGTGTGACGGTGCGCTCGCGCCGCTCGGCGCGACGCACGACGTCGGCGCCTTCGCGCTCGTACTTGCGTTGCTCCTTGCTCGGCAAGAGCTGAGCCTGCTCGTGCAGGCGCTCGCTGATCGCGGCAGCGGCCACGGCGCCAGCCGCCTTGGCAGCCTCGAGCAGCCCCAACCAGCGTCGCTGCTCGACGCTGTCGTGCAACGCCGAGCGCACGAACTGCTCGGCGCACTCGCGCAGGGCGATACCGCGCTCGCCGGCCAACAACTCAGCGAGTTGGCCGTCGCCGGCAGCCAGGCGCGCGCAGGCGGCGGCGCGCTCGGGCTCGATGCTCGGCGCACCCTCGCCTCCTTCTTGCAGGCGCTCGGCGAGCAGCTCGTCCGAGAGCGGGTCGAAGCGCACCTGCTGGCAGCGCGAGGCGATCGTTGGCAGCACGTCCTCGCGGTGCTCAGCCAGCAGGATCAGATGGGCAAACGGCGGCGGCTCCTCCAGCGTCTTCAACAGACGGTTGGCGGCCTGGTCGTTCATGCTGCCGGCGGCCTCGATCACGAACACGCGACGGGTCGACTCGAAGGGTGTGTGTGCCGCGGCCGCAACCACCGGCTCGTCGATGTCGCTGACAAGCACTTCGCTTGCCCCACTGGGGGTCACCCAAGTGAGATCGGGATGGGCGCCGCGCTGCACGCGCGCCAGCACCGTCTGCGGCTGCTGCGCGCCGTCGGCAAGCAAGGCCGCCGCGAACGCGCGTGCGACCGTGCGCTTGCCGGTGCCCGACGGGCCGTGGAAGAGGTAGGCGTGCGAAGGGCTGCCGTCTGGGGGCAGCGCCGGCAGCAGCACGGCACGTGCGTGCGGATGAGGCTCGATCCCGGCAAGGCCCCCTTCGACGGCAACCGGCGCGGCAGACATTGGCGACACTGGGCCATCCTAGAGGCGACCCGACACGGAGGCGACCAGAGCCCTTGCCGCGACGCCCGCCGCCGTGGGCACCTGCATGAGCAGCTCGGCGCGCAGAATGCCGCCTCACCCTTGCAACCCTGTGGTAACGCTGTTATCGTGCCGGATTGAAGGGTTTGTCTCGGCGACGGGGCACTCCCTTTTTTTATGCCCTGGACGGCGCGGCTCCCAACATCCCATCCACTCCTTCGGATTCGTCCAGGTCAAGAGCGTCGTCATGTTGCGGTTTCTCGCCGTGCGGCCGAAGATCCTCAATGTATGCGATACCCCATGCCCGTTTCTTGCGGGCCTGGGCGCGCCATACAACAGGAACTTCATTGCCCTGGTAACGAAGCCCAAAAACCTTGTCAGCCAACGGTTTTAGCTCAGCTCGGGCTACCTCAGGCATTCGAGGCATCCTTAGACCCCAGTTGATGATGTAAGCCACGACATCTGCAAGTTGGATGATGGGCGTCAACTCGGAGTGCACGAAGAATGGCATCGGGATCATGCGTTCGGCACGCTGCTTGCCTCTATCGGTCTCCTCGAAGTATCGGTGGATCTGATCCAAGAGACCCTGAGACAATGCCTTGTCCTGCTCATCAAAGATGAGCACACCGTGAGCATGATCGGCCCGCTCGCACACATGGCAATGGATACGCTGGAATAGGTACGCAAAATCCTTGCGCAAGAAGGATCCATCGCGCTGCTGAGGCGCGTCGCGAGGCACGATCGACGCAAAGATCGTCATGCCGAACCGGTCAGCAAGATCTAGAGCTTTATCAACGAACACGAGCTTTGCCTGCGCGATCGCGACCAATTCTTCGAAGCCCGCGTCCTCGCCACGGGCATTCTTCTCTAGCAAGACGTCGATAGCCGCCGCTCGGTCTGACTCAGAAAGAGCAGGAGCCGCCGTGGCCAGTTTGAAGACGCGCCTGGTCAGGAGCTTCGTTCCCTTGGCCTCATAGGGCTGAGTGGGAGGGAAACGCAAAACATCCTCCTTGAGCTTCAAAAAAGCCTGGGCGAAAGGCCAAACGTCGGCCTCCTCCACTCCCACACACGCAAGCACGGAGCACGGGGCCTCTTTTAGATCAATCCCACTCTCATCGACAAAATAAAGCACCGTGCGAGCATAGACGCAGTTGTACAAGGCGCTCACGCAAGCAGCGCCGTGTCCGCCGCGCGAGGGCATGCCGCAAACGCATGTACCTTGCACACGTGAGCAAGGGCAAGCTGATCACGATCGAGGGCTTGGACGGCGCGGGCAAGTCGACGCTCGCGCAAGCGTTGGCGCAGGCGATCGAAGAGCGCGGCGTGCGGATCGAGCTGTTGCGCGAGCCGGGCGGGGTGGCTCTGTCGGAGCGGATCAGGGAGCTGGTGAAGGACCCGGCGCTACAGATCGGGGCGCGCGCCGAGGCGCTGCTGTACGCGGCCGCGCGCGCCGAGCTTGTGCAAGAGCGTGTAGGGCCGCTGCTCGACGATGGCAGCTGGGTGCTGCTCGACCGCTTCGTGGACTCCTCGCTTGCCTATCAAGGCGCCGGTCGCGGGCTCGGCATCGAGCAGGTGCGCGCCATCAACCTACTCGCCACCGACGGGCGCGCCCCCGACCGCACGCTGCTGCTGCGGATCAGTCCGACCACCGGGCGCGGTCGACAACAGACGCGCGGCGCCAGGCCCGACCGGCTCGAGCGCGAGGACGAATCTTTCTTCCAGGCGATCGCCGCCGCCTACGAGCAGCTCGCACATGCCGAGCCGCGGCGCATCCGCCCGCTCGACGGTGAGCAACCCGCGGCGCGTGTGCTCGAGCAGGCGCTCTCGGAGATAGAGGATCTGCTGTCAGCGCCCAACGCATGAGCAGCGCGGACCTTCTCAGAGCCTTGTCGAGGTGGGAGAGGCGCGCTTACGCGCGCAGACGTTCGTGCCAGTACCGGTAAGCCGGCTCTACCCCGAGCTGCCGTTACGTGCCAGACCGGTAAGCCGGCCCTACCCGAGTAAGGGAGCTGCCGTTAGCATGGCGAAAGCGATGACCGTCAACCCGAGCCACAGCTTGCGCCAAGCACGCACCGCATTGATCGTGGTGGCAACGTGTGTCCTCGCAGTCCTCGTCCCGGCCGGCGCCCAAGCGGCTGGGACCACGACGGGCAAGATTCTGGGCATCAAGATCCCGGCGTCGGCCAAAGTCCACATCGCCACGACGACAGCCCCGGCCACGTCTGTCCCGACCGGCACGACGGTCCCGGCGAGCACCACGCCAGCCTCAGCGACGACGAGTACTTCAGCTCCTACCGGCGCGGGCCAACCTGGGACCGTGGCGCCCCCCACAACCACGCCCGCGAGCGCCGCGACGCAGACGGCGAGCACCGCCACCTCGACGCTGCCCACGACGACGCCCGGGTCGACGACTGCGATCGTCGCGCACAAGCCCAAGTCGAGCGCCAAAGGGCTGTCCGCCGTCGCGCTGGCGCTTGCGCTTCTCGGCGCACTGCTCCTGCTCGGCTGCATCGTGTGGGGGCTGGGGCGCTGGCTTGCGCTGGAGCCGCGCTGGACGATCTCGCTGACGCACTCGTTGCGCGAGGCCGCATACCGGGCCTCTGAGACGTGGGCGGAGTTCGGCGACTGGGCCCGTCTGGGCAGGTAGCGGCTAAAAACCCCTCTAAAATTGAGGTTAACGACAGTCTGTCCGGGTGGCGCGAGAGGATTCTCGACCCCCAAGTGAACAGAGTCGAGTGGGCGTCGCACAATACGGCGCAGAGGAGGTAAGGCCGATGGATTTCACCCCGCACCCCACGATCGCAGAGGACACGAGCGCCGGTAAGGCACTGTCCGTCGAGCGCCTGTTCACCTCCCCCGAAACGCACCCTTTCGAGACGGTCGAGTGGGAGCTGCGCGACGCGCGCATCGGCCACGGCGACCGCGTCGCCTTCGAGCAGGCAAACGTCGAGTTTCCCAAGAGCTGGAGCCAAAACGCGACCAACATCGTGGCTCAGAAGTACTTCCGCGGCCAGATCGGCCACCCCGAGCGCGAGCGCTCGGTCAAGCAGATGATCGGCCGCGTCGCGGGCACGATCGCGGGTTGGGGTCGCGAGCGCGCCTACTTCGCAAGCGAGCAGGACGCCGAGGCTTTCGAGGCCGAGCTGACCCACATCCTCCTGCACCAGCTGGCGGCGTTCAACAGCCCGGTGTGGTTCAACGTCGGCTTCGAGGAGTCCCCCCAGTGCTCTGCCTGCCAGCCCTATCACAAACTCGTCTCGACACCGCGTGGCATGGTGCCGATCGGTGAGCTCGTGGAGCGCGATCAAGTTGGGAGCGAGGTGTACGACGCCCACGGCGTGACACGTATCGTGGCCACCAAGGCCAACGGCCGCAAGCGCGTCCTTCGTGCTCGCTTGCGCAACGGCAGTTTCGTCGAAGCTACGCCCGACCATGTCGTGAAGGCCGTTTCCGAGCGACGCTCCGAGCCGGCATGGCTGCGCATGGACCAGCTTGAAGTGGGCATGCGGATGCACTTGTATCCGCATCGCGCGAAGGTCAGCGATCCGATTCGTGTCGCGGTCGGCATGGGCTCATATGAGGGATCCCTACTTGAGGATCTCGCCGAGGAGGTAGACAGCGTCGCACTCTCCGAGGCCGCGCTCGCTGGCTGGCTACAGGCCGATGGGTTCGTCGGCCAGTACACAGGCACAAATCGATCGTTGACGATCGAGTTTCAGGTGGCCACCGACGAGGAGTATGAGTGGGTCATGGGTCATCTCGACGTCGCCTTCCCGCACGTCCACCGCAAGATACGCGAGGCCGACACCCAACATATCCGTGTGCGGCGGATTCGTCTTTACGGTGAGGTATTGCGAGAGTTCGTCGAGTCGTGGGGCCTATTGGTACGCGGCACCGATATCCGTGTTCCGACTCGACTCTTCACCGCCTCTCATGACCAGATCGTCTCCTACCTGCGCAGCATCTTCCAGGCCGACGGTTACATCACGGTGCAGCGTCGCAACGAGCTTGAGAACGCGCGCATCGGCTTTGCAGTAATCGGAGAGCAGTGGACCGAGGACGTGCAGCTGCTGCTCGGTGCGCTGGGCATTTACTCGCGGCGAACCCGCAAGACCGAGAGTAGAGAGGACCGCCATGACATGCATGAGGTGTCGATCTCAATCGGCTCGGAGCGTGCGCGCTTCTCGGAGATGATCGGCTTCATCTCTAAGGAGAAGTCGGACAAGTTGCTCGATTCGCTGAATCTACGCAATCCCAAGCGTTGCCCTGACTTGCGCGAGGAGGAGATAGTCGCAATCGAGGATCGAGGCGAGATGGAGGTCTACGACATCCAGACAGAGTCTGGCGAGTACCTATCGAACAACATCGCCGTCCATAACTGCTTCATCCTGTCAGTCGAGGACACGATGGAGTCGATCCTCGAGTGGAACACCAAGGAGGGCAACATCTTCCGCGGCGGCTCCGGCTCAGGCATCAACCTGTCGAACATCCGCGGCTCGATGGAGCCACTGGCCAAGGGCGGCACCGCCTCCGGCCCCGTGTCGTTCATGCGCGGCGCCGACTCGTGGGCGGGCACGATCAAGTCCGGCGGCAAGACGCGCCGTGCGGCAAAGATGGTCGTGCTCGACGTCGACCACCCCGACATCCGCGAGTTCATCTGGTGCAAGGCCAAGGAGGAGGACAAGGCCGAAGCTTTGCGCGACGCGGGCTTCGATATGTCGATCGACGGCGAGGGCTTCAAGTCGATCCAGTACCAGAACGCCAACAACTCAGTTCGCGTCACCGACGAGTTCATGCGCGCCGTCGAGGCGGACGAGGACTGGCACCTGACCGCACGCGCCACCGGCAAGCCAGTAGGCGAGCCAATTCGCGCACGCGAGCTGATGCGCGAGATCTCAGAGGCCGCATGGCGCTGCGCCGACCCCGGAGTGCAGTACGACACGACGATCAACCAATGGCACACGTCGCCGAAAAGCGGCCGCATCAACGCGTCCAACCCATGCTCTGAGTACATGCATGTCGACGACTCGGCCTGCAACCTGGCCTCGCTGAACCTGATGAAGTTCCGCCGCCCGGACGGCACCTTGGATGTGCGCTCCTTCGAGCACACGGTCGACATCGTGCTGCTGGCACAAGAGATCGTCGTCGGCCCCTCCAGCTACCCCACCGAGCAGATCGGCGTCAACGCGCGCGCTTTCCGCCAGCTCGGCCTCGGCTACGCAAACCTCGGGGCCTACTTGATGAGTAACGGCATGCCCTATGACTCCGACGCGGGCAGGGGCACAGCGGCGGCGATTACCGCTCTGATGACGGGCCGCGCCTACCGCGAGTCCGCGCGCGTCGCTGCCGCGCTCGGCCCGTACGAGCACTACGAGGTGAACCGCGAGGAGCACAACAACGTGATGCAGATGCACCGCGACTCCTCCTACGCGATCCCCGACACGATCTGCCAGGACACGGAACTGCTGGAGGCCGCGCGGCGATCCTGGGATGAGGCGGTGGAGCTGGGCGAGCGCTTCGGCTACCGCAACGCCCAGGCAACGGTGCTGGCACCGACCGGCACGATCTCCTTCCTGATGGACTGCGACACGACGGGCGTGGAGCCCGACTTCTCGCTGGTCAAGTTCAAGGAGCTTGTCGGCGGCGGCCAGATGACGATCGTCAACCGCACCGTGCCGCTGGCCTTGCAGACGCTCGGCTACTCAGAGCAGCAGGTCGAGCAGATCGAGGCGCACCTGGCCGAGCACGGCACGATCATCGGCGCTCCAGGCCTGGCTGCGGAGCACCTGCCGGTGTTCGACGTGGCGGTCGGCGAGCGCGCGATCAGCCACATGGGCCACCTGAAGATGATGGGCGCCGTGCAGCCGTTCATCTCCGGTGCGATCTCAAAGACCGTCAACCTGCCGCAGACGGCGACGGTGGAGGACATCGCCGACGCCTACACCCAGGCCTGGCGCCTTGGCATCAAGGCCCTGGCGATCTACCGCGACGGCTCGAAGACCGCGCAGGCGTTGCGCACCGATGCCCAGAAGGACGCGCCGGTACCGGCGGACGTCGAGGAGATCGTGGAGCAAGCGGTCAGCAAGGCACTGGCTGAAGCCGGACCGCGGCGCAAGCGCATGCCGCGCGAGCGCGAATCGATCACGCACAAGTTCTCGATCGGCGGCCACGAGGGCTACATCACTGCCGGCAAGTACGAGGACGGCAGCGTGGGCGAGATCTTCCTAACCGACATCGGCAAGGAGGGCTCGACGATCAAAGGCATGATGAACTCGTTCGCGACGGCGATCTCGATCGCACTCCAGTACGGGGTGCCGCTGGAGACGCTAGTGGAGAAGTTCAGCTACATGCGCTTCGAGCCGGAGGGCATCACCGGCAACCCGGAGATCCCCTTCGCCAAGTCGATGCCCGACTACATCCTGCGCTGGGTGGCCTCCCGCTTCCTGGACACCGATGCTCAAGAGGAACTAGGCATCCTCACCCCGGCGGTGCGGGCACGCAAGCTGGCCGAGGAGGCCGCCCAGTCGGTGTCCTCCTCCGATACGGCCGGCCCGGAGGCAAGCACGGGCGGCGCCGACAGCGTCCCGGCGGCGGCGGCGTTGACAGACTCCCCGCCGGTCGTCCCGGCCCGCATGCAGGGCCTGGACCTCGGCCCGGCGTGCAGCCAGTGCGGAGGCATGATGCAGCGCACGGGCTCGTGCTACACGTGCTCGTCGTGCGGCAACAACACGGGTTGCGGTTGATCGGCTCGCAGTACGATGAGGGGCGCAATGCCCCAGAATCAATCCCTACACGTCAGCGTCCGCCACGAGGATGGCTCCTATTGGGCTACCGTGGATGAGTTTCCCGGTGTGTTCGCGACCGGCGAGGATCTCGACGAGCTACGGGAGAGTCTTGAGGAGGGAATCGCACTCGTGCTCGCGCTACCCGATCAGCAGCCACCAGCGATCAGGTTGACGCCCTTCAAGCCGGAGCCCGCAGCGATGGGCGCGAACGCCGAGCTGGTGTACGCCTGAACCTCAGTGACCGGCGGCAGCCTGCTCGGCCGCCGCGACGCGCGAGTCGTCGCGGCTCAGCATGCTGATGAAGACCGCCGCGAAAGCGATGCCGAAGACGAGGAACTCGACGAAGCACATGCCGGCGCCCGCGATCTGCTGATCGGCGATTGCCGAGATGCCAAAGGCGCGTGGAGCGGAGGCGTAGAGCGGGTACTGCGTGGTGGTAATCCAAGTCAGGGGAAGGCACACGGCAGCGGAGGCGATGCGCGAGAAGCCAAGCAGCGCCAGACGCTGGCCGTCGGGGCGGGGACGCACACGCGGCATCGGATCGATGATCAGCCACCAAAGCGCGAGCCCTGTGTAGAAGAGCGTGGCGTGCTCGAAGGCGTGCACGACGGTGTGCTGGGCGGCGAAGTCGAAGACCGGCGGAATCGCCCAGACCCAGGTGGCGAGCGCCCACAGCGGGATAGCTACCCACGGCGAGGTCGCCACCGCCAGCGCTTTGCCCCAACGTCCACCCGGAGCGACAGCGCGCAGTGCGGGCCGGGCGAGGCCGAGCGACAGCACCGGGGAGCGCAGCCCAAGTATCAGCAGCGCCGGAGCGATGTCCGAGAGCAGCACGTGTTGGCCCATGTGCGCGGAAAGCAGCCAACTGTCGCCGATCGCATCCAGCGGTGAGAGCAGAGCGATCGTGAGCGCGATCAGACCGCCGGCGTAGGGGATCCAGTGGCTGGCGCCGACCGCATCAGAGCGCGAGGCGGCACGCCGGTACATGCGCGCGTAGAGCAGCGCGGCGGCAAGCAGCGCAATGATCGCAAGGGGATCGAGGCTCCAGGAGCCCCAGCCGGGCACGTTTCTCATCGGCGGCATCCTATCGATCAGCCCCTCGGATGTGTCCCGAGCCCCTCGGATGTGTCCCGCGCTCGCCCCCAAGCTCCTCCCGCTCGCCCGAGACCTCACGAGCGGACTTTGCTCGAACCGGATCGATTCGTCGTTGGTGGGTCATTCGCCGCCTCCATATGAGGCAGGCGGGGCCGGGTTCGAACGAATCGCGGTCAGCTCGGCAAGCAACGATCCGGGACTCGTACCCCCCAGCACACGCAGGCGCGGCAGACGATAAGGATCGTCGCTGGGCGAGGCCCAGCCGGGCACGACAGTGGTGGAGCCCACATATCCTGCGGCCTTGACCGCGTTTATAACTGTTGAGTTGTAATGCCCCGAGGGGTAGCAGAACCAGTTGACTGGCACGTGGTAGCGACGCTGCACCTGCGCACGCGCAACAGCAACCTGTTCGTGCAACGCGGTCGGCCCGAGCGTGATCAGGTCGGCATGGCTGATCCCTTGCGTGTCGAGCTCCCAGCCGGCGGCCACCAGGCCACGGATCTGCGTGTCGCTCAAGCCCCCCTGCGAAGGCGGCAGCCCCGTCAGCTGCATGTTCTCCACGCCCACCCAGCCGAGCTTGCGCAGCACCGGCAGCACCTGGGTGTACTGCGACTGGTAGCCGTTGTCGAAGCTCAGCACGATCGGCTTGCCGGCGGGCAGGGGCGTGCCGCGCGTCCAGTTGGCTCGCATCTGATCCATCGTCACCGCATGAAAGCCGGCACCGGCGAGCGCGCGCATCTGAGCAGCGAATTCTTCAGGGGACACGTACAGCCCGGGGAATTTCGCGCCCGCCGGCGGCGGGTTGATGACGTGGTACATCAAGATCGGCACCGACTCGTGGCCGAGCGGCCCAGTCGCTGTGCCGGCGGTGCCGGCGCTGGAGGGCCGCCCGGTGGAGGCGAGGATCGTGCCAGAGCCGCCGTTCTTGCTGCCGGCGGCGCCCGCGGCGCTAGAGCCCGGCCGGCCGGCCTGACTGGAGCCACCGGTACCAGCGCCAGCAGAACTCACGGATGCGCCGTGCGAGCCGCCTTTAGAAGAGCTGCCGCCCGGGCCAAGCGCGACGACGGCGACGATCGCAAGGACGACGATCAGTGCTACTGCGGCGAGCCCCCGCGTACGTCTGCGCTCAACTTCGCGCCGACGTGCCTCACGACGGGCTCGCCGCTGCTCGACGTCCATCTGCTCCGTGGGTCGGGCGGACGGCTACTAATTCAAACGCTTCTTCAGTGCGCTCGCAGCGGAGAATTTCGCGGCCTTGCTTGCCGCGATGTTGATCGTCTCCCCCGTCGAGGGATTGCGTCCTTGCCGGGCAGCGCGAGCACTGACGCTGAACTTGCCGAAACCGGCGAGAGCGACCTCGCCGCCGCCAGCCAGCTCGTCGGAGATCAACTCGATCGCCGCCTCCAGCGCCTGTCGTGCTTGCGTTCCCGCCAAGCCCGTTCGCTGCGCGACCCCATCAGCCAGCTCGTTCTTCGTCATGGCAGTCCCTTCTCGAGTTTCGTTACTGCGGCCCAGGCTAACGGTTAGCAAGGACGTCCGCACGCCTAGAGCCAGTCCGCGAGCCCATTTCAGGCCCTAATTTCCGGGGAATATGCCGGAAACGGAGCCTGTTCGGGAGCCTGTTCGGCAACGACGACCTCCTCCGCGGACTTCAGCCGCGGCTGCAGACGACCGACGGCGCAGGCGGTCCAAAGGACGGACAGCCAGGTAAGCGAAGCAAGGCTGACATGCACCCAGACGAGCTCGGTCGGAAGGTGCGTCTCGTACTGGTCGAGTCCGACGGCTCCTTGCAAGGCAATCAGCACGCATGTGACCGTCGAGAAGCGGCGCACGAGCGGATCTGCCGGGCCGGCGACCGATCCGCTGGGGCCGATCCGAGCGGGCCGCCGCGCCAGCCACCAGACGAGCAGCGCCACGAGCCCGAACACAAGCGCGATCTCGCCGTGGCGGTGGATCACGAAGTCCATCGTGCCCTTGCCGTCGAAATCCAACCGGTTGATCTTCTGCCCCGGGGACCCACCGGCGTGCGGCCCAGCGGCCGTGGCGGCCGTGCCGGCGAAGATCGTCAAGGCGCCCAGCGCCACAGCGGCGCGTGTCCAGAGGATGAGCCGCCTGTCGCTGGACAGTGGCCGCGCTCCGGGCTCATAGGTGGCGCGCCAAGCGAGCGCGACGGCCGCCACGAGCACGAGCATCGAAAGGGCGAAGTGAGCCATGACCCAGCCATAGTCGAGCGCTCCGCGCACGGTCAGCCCGCCGAGCACGGCCTGGGCGAGCACTCCGAGCGGCAAGAGCACGCTCAAGCGCATCAGATCGCGTCGATAAGGCCGGCGCCGGAAGGCCAGCACGAAGGCAGCGATCGCCGCGATCGAGACCGGAACGGTGATCATCCGGTTTGAGAACTCGATCACCGCGTGGGTTTGCAGCGGCGGGTAGATCTTGCCATAGCAGCGTGGCCATGTGGGACAGCCGAGCCCCGAGCCGGTCAGCCGCACGGCGGCCCCGCTCATCACGATCACGGTGAGCGCGCCGAGCGCGACATATGCCGCGAGCGCATATTGCTCGGGCGTGAGCGTGAGCTCGCCGACACGCCGGCGCAGAAGACTGATACGACTGGACATCGGGCATAAGCATTGCATCCGTACCCCATCGCGCGCGCGCCTACCTCCTACCCTCGCCGGCCCCGGCTTCGCGCGCATACCCGTGTGCGAGCACCCCCAGTTCCCACGACCAGTTATCCAACGTCACACACGAGTCCATGCCGACCCAGGAACCCATATCGCGTTAAGCGGAACTTTTCCAAATAATGAAGGTTGCAGGAGATTCGATTCCCGTGCGGAAACGTCCGCTTACTTCTTATGAGTCACACTCACGAGCACAACGGGGATGCCCACGAGCGGTTTGCGCACGAGCAGCCGGTCCTGCGCCCGGCAGACCCACGGATCGTCAGACAGATCCACGGTGCGCTAGGCGACGCACGGTCGGTCGCGAATGTCGGCGCCGGCGCGGCGGAGTATGAGCCGGTAGACCGTTGGGTGCTGGCGATCGAGCCGACCGAGCAAAGGATCACTCGGCGCCCCCGAGGGCTGACGACACCGATCAGAGGCTACGCCGAGAGCCTACCCATCCCGTCCTCCAGCATGGACGCCGCGATGGCATGCTTGACGATGCACCAGTGGTCCGACTGGCGCATCGGCGTGCACGAGCTGCGACGGGTCGCGCGCAAGCGCGTAGTCATCTTCACTTACGACCCAACCTATGCCGATCGTTTTTGGCTGCTGCGCGACTACCTGCCCAAGCTCGGGCGTCTGCACAGCCAGCGCTTCCCGCCGATCAAGGAACAGTGCGCGGGCATGGGCGACGAGGTGCATGTCGAGACGGTCCCTATCCCCCACGATTGCGAGACCGGCTTGCTGGCCGCCCATTGGCGCCACCCACAGGCATATCTCGACGAGCAGATACGTGCGGGCATACCGACGTTTCAGCTGCCGGGCGCCAGACTCCTGCTGGACGGTCTCGAGCAACTCGCGGAGGACATCGGCACAGGCCGCTGGCAGCAGCGCAACCGCGAGCTGCTCACGCTCGAGCAACTAGACCTCGGCTATCGCCTGCTCGTGACCGAGCTATAGCGCGAGTGGGTCGGCCGGCTGGGCCAGCGGGTGGGTCGGCCAGCGGGTCGGCTAGCACGGCCGGCAGATGGGCGAGGCGGACCGGCAAGCCGAGCGACCAAGCGAATCGGCGGACGGGGCTCAGCCGGAGTACTCGAACGGCAGCTCTGGCGCAAGCTCGCGCAAGAGGGGGGCTGCTGAGTCGCGGGCGGAGACGATCAGCTCATCCACAGGCAGCGGCCACTCGATCGCCACATCGGGGTCGTTCCAAGCGATGCCGCGCTCGATCGCCGGGTCGTAGTAGGCGCTTTGCTTGTAGTTGACGTCGGCGATGTCGCTGAGCACGCAGAAGCCGTGGGCAAAGCCGACGGGCACATAGAGGATGCGCATGCTCTCATCGTCGAGCTCGAAACCCTCCCACTCGCCATACGTCGGCGAGCCGCGGCGCAGGTCGACGACCACGTCGAGAATCTTGCCGCGCGCACAGCGCACGAGCTTGGCCACGCCGCTGCCGACGTGGAAGTGCATTCCGCGGACAACCCCTCTGCTGGAACGGGAATGGTTGTCCTGGATGAACCGCTCATCCTCGGGAATGCCCGCCTCTGCGTGCCACTGCTGCCGGTAGGTCTCGACGAAGAAGCCGCGCTCATCGGCAAAGATCGAAGGTGCGATCGAGACGGGGCCGGGGATACGCGCTGGGAGTATTTCCATTGGAGGGGACCTTGCCGTGACGCAAAGGCATTAGTCAGGTACCTGACTAATGCCTTGTCGCCACTACGAAGGGGGGCAGACTATCGCGGCCTGCTTGTTTGAGCTCGCCACCCCAGCGGCCTGGCAAAGCGATCCAGCGAACCGGGGCCAGACGAACGACAGGCCCGCCCACATGCGCGCGCGCTCAGCGCTTGTGGACGGGCCGGCCAGCCCCCCTTGGGGGCACGGGACCGAATGGGCATCGGCTCGTGACATCGATCATCATGGCCCTTTGCCAAGGCGATGGATAGGGGAAAGTCAGGTAGTTGATTTTGACGGCACCCCAGCACCCATTAGGGATGGGAAACGACATCGCCAAGTACCGGATGGCGCAGATGGGACGGTATGCGCCGCCGAGGCGTCGACCCTCGACTAACGAGCGCTACCGCGACAAGACATGCGCTCGCGATCACGACTATGGAGACGAGGCCACAGCGCCAAGGGGCGCGCGATCCGTCTCATACCGGCGCATCAGGCCGGCGCAACGCCGAGATCTGCGCAGGACTCAAAAGATGCGCGACGACAACGGAGTCGACTACTCTCTTCGAATAGGGTAATGACGACGGATAAACGCGGAGCAGTGCGGGACCGTGAAGTCCACTAGGCCCCGTCTTGGGGCATATATGACAGCACTGCGCATCAAATCGTCGCGCACTGGCGACAACGAGGTTGGCTTACGCCCCAGCAACTCGGCGACCGCGGCTCCTGCTTGTGGCCCATCCCCAAGCTCTGCCATAGCGCTCACGTAGGCGGTCTCGGCGTGTGTGAGCCGCCCAATGCGACCCTCGAAGAAACTTTCGTCGAGATCGGCCTCGACTAGCACCTTGGCGTTTTTGGTGTCTTGCAAAGTGATGCTATTTCCGGCCTTTAGAGCCCAGGCACGCCGTCCGTACTCCTGGATGAAATAAGGGTAGCCCTCGGTGTAAGCGAGGACCTCGTTAACAGCGTCTTCTGCCCATAAGACACCCTGTTGCTTTGCAGGGAGAATCAGGGCTTCGCGTGCAGGCTCATCTGAGAGCTCTCCGATAGACGGATAGACGAACATGCGCTCGGCGTAAGACTTGGCCTCAACCGTCAAAGACGGAATCAGAGGCAAACCGGCGCCGACGAAAGCGACGGGCAGGCGTCGCTGCTTTGCCCTGTGGAGTGCCATGATGAGGGCCTCGTAGTCACTGCGGCTCAGATTCTGGATCTCGTCTAGGATCAGCGCGAAACCGAGTCCAGACTCTTGAGCGGCCTCTCCAACCGCCACGAACAGATCACGCATATCTTCAGTAAGGTCACCGGAGTCAGCGACGCCTACGGCAGCTGCCACATCGAGCTTGAAGGACAACTCGCCGGTGGCCACCTCAAACGCCTTTAGCGCACCAAGGGCACGTCTGAGCATGTCTCCCGCCCGCTTCTTGGCGCTCATCTGCAGAAGCGCCTTGCGAGTCGTCCGTCCGACGAGAGTCGCAATGGAGGTGGCACGTCCAACCTCCTTGGTCTCCCCAGGCCAGCCGGCTTCTTGGCACATAGTCTCAAACTCGTTGAGAAGCACCGTCTTTCCTACACCTCGAAGGCCGGTAATGAGCACGTGCCGCTCGGTGCCACCTGCCGCAAGTTGCGCGACGACGCTGGAGAGATGGGCAAGCTCGGTGTCCCGACCGCTCAGCGCTTGAGGTCGAACCCCTGAATCGGGAGTGTAAGGGTTGTAAGCACCTGCGCTTCGCTGCATCTTGTCAATGTCTTCTAATCATTTATAGGCGTGTATAGCAGAATCTAATATAGATGTCTATATTGGCCTATGTACCATCCTCAGGTCTCGGCTTGGGCACGAAGCTGAAGACTCCGATCCGACCACTAGATACCTGGGGGATCCAACAAACAACGTCATCGCCCCAACCGGCCGGGGTCTTTCATCGTGAGCGTCGCCTCGCTTGGATGGACATCGCCAAATACCGTAGGCCGCACTTGGGACGGTACTCGGCGCAGGGGCCGAAGACGCACGACGACAGGCGGTTTCGCCTGCTGCCGTCCGGCACAAGGAAGTCGGGGGCAAGAGCCGCGCCGCCCGTGTGCGGGCCGAGCCGATCTGCCGCTTGAGGAGATCCAACAGCTCGCGATAGCTGTCGGGAAGAACGGTGGCCAACTGGTCATCTACTTGCACCTGAGCGACATAGCCGGGATCGGCCAGCGGCTCGAACACGGGTCCTTGGCCGCTCCCACCCAGGCCCGCCCCCTCAACCTCCCAGCGCCCGCGCAACCTGCTCGCCGTAAGCCGAGAGTGTCCAGGCATTCGCTAAGCCCGCGCCCCCGGGCTTCAGGACCAGCAGGCCCGCCTCGTTAAGGCGCGAGAGCGCTGTGGAGATTTGGCCGTGATGGTGCAGGTCGATTCCGGCCGCGATCGCTTGATTGCTCACTCCCGGGTTCTCGGCCAGGTAGGCCAGGCATAAGCGCCGACGGTGGGCGCTTGCGTGACGGACCACCTTTGGGATCGCCACCGCCTGCTCTCTTGCGGGCGCGCTCGTCTCCTTTGCAAGGATCTGAGCACGAGCGTTGCCTCGCTCGATCTGGCTCCTTGCGGCGGCGACGCCCAGGTAGGGGGCGACGACCACCCCAGCCAGGTCCCCGAGCAACCCTATGAAGGGCGGCGCCTGGCCTTCGCAGAGTGCGGCGTGCAAGAGGCCCGCGACGGAGGCGATCGTCGCGTCGGCGGTCAGCGCCGGCGGCTGTTGCTCGTCTGCCAAAGACCTGCGCCCGCCGTCAACGAGCGCCCGCAATGGGCGCAAGGACTCCGCGCGCCGTCTGAGTGCCTCTGGCGGCCCGGAGGGGCCGTCGACCAGGCATACCCGTGCCAGCGTCGGCTCCGAGTCCAGGAAGACAAGCAAAGCCTCGAGACCGGCGAGCACGCCGTCCTCCCAGGAAGGCTCGCGCTCGAACGCCTCGACGATCGCATCGACAGAACGCGTCGTCACCTGCGCGAACAGGGCAAGCAGGCAGTCTTCGACGCTCGAGAAAAGGCTGGGGAACGACGACGGCGATATTCCTGCCCGAGCGCATACGCGGGAGACCGTCGCGCCACGCAAACCCTCCTCTACCAAGACTTGGGCCATCGCGTCAAGCAGGCGACGACGCTGCAGGTTCCTGATCTGCTCGCGCGCCAGCTCACGGCTCCCATCGGGAGTCGCGGCATTATCGATCGACAACGCTCAAGACCCCCAAATGGCGCGTGCGGAGACTCGTGTACGAAGCACCCATCGCCGAAGCCCGGCTGTCAGAAACATATCGGCCAATCGCCATCGGCCGGTAGTCAACAGGAACGAAGGGCGTACGTCAAGTCCTCTTTGCTCAAATGCCACCGACCCAGCGCGGCTTGGTGCTAGCTAGGCAATAGTCGTGCTAATTCGTGGGGTAATTAGCACGATGTGGAGCTTTATCGACCTCGACAGGACCTTCGCCGGTCAGCCACGGGAGATGGGCTCACGCGCCATGCGGGATAAGCGTCACGCGGACAAGTGGCAGAGCGGCTTGGCGTTCGTCGCCCGTGATGAGCGTGAAATCGTGGGCGAGCGCGGTTGCGGCGATCCAGAGGTCATTCGTCGGTCGCCTTCCGCTAGCGGCGCGCAGCTCGCCGTAGCGGGCGGAGACCGTGCGATCTACATCGACGACAGGGGCCTCTGCGAGCACGGCGGACAGCAGCCGCAGCCGCAGGGCACGTGTAGTGCTGTCAGGCGCCAACAGCACTCCCGCCTCGAGCTCGCCCACCGAGATGGCGCTCACCACCCATGACTCACTGATCTCAGGCGTGACACCTTCGATCAGGACGCTCGTGTCGATCAGCGCCGTCAAGTGGTCCAGGTGTCCTGGGCCACAGCAAGGTCTTCCTCACGCATTTGGCGCAGTTGCGCGGCCCACGCGGTGTCGGCCGGCGCCTCTGCGAGGATCGCTGCAAGTCGACCCGGTGCTGCTGGCTTATGGAGGCTGGCCAGAGGTCCAAGTTCGGCTACTGGCCGTCCGCCTACGGTGATCGTGAAGTGCTCCCCACTTTCGGCGCGCCTGAGCACGTCGCTTATTTGGTTACGGAGTTCGCGCTGCGGAATCGTGACCGCCATGAGAGCAAGTGTAGCAGCACTGCTACACCAGTCGTGGCGGCCTCTGTGGCCCGCGAGTGACGCACACCAAGCGTCCCTTCACCACGCGGGGTACACCTCACCCACGCTGGGATCGCAGTCAGAGAGGTTAATGTGCCACAACGCAAACCTCGCCATTCATGCGAGAGCTACGCTGCTTGGCTCTGGCCGGGCCAGATGCCTGTCCGCACACGCTCATAGAGCGTGTCAGGCGCCAGGTCTGCCCCGCCCGGCCAACAGATCGTGCCGCTCTCGGCATCGACGCTGACCTCGGCAAACCCCTCCGGGGTCACTGCATACTCGAAGACAGGGCCACGCATACGGTCCAATACGTAGACATCGCCGGCCACGCCGTCGGCGAACGTGAGTCGCAAAGCTCCATGTCGCGGAACGCTCACTTGCGTTATGTCTGGGGTCAGCCCAATCATCTCAGCGGCTCGATTTCTTGCAGTGTGACACCTTCCCGCGCTCGGCGCCAGTTCTCGTGAAGCTCGGGCCGCATGCATCTCCGCCCAGGCGAGCACGAACCGAAGCTCGCGGCGCGACAGATCGCTCACCAGCACCTCCAACGTATCGATACGGACCTTCGCACCGTGCCCCGCGGCCCGCACGTGGAAGTGAGGAGGCCCGTGATCATCGAAATACATCGCGATCGTGATCCCAAAGAAGCGGCTTATTGTCGGCATCCACGTAAATACTGTCGTGTCGTCCGGTCGGCGAGCCTACGCTCGTTCGAGGACTGCACGAGCGGTTGCGATCTTCATTACCAGCCGACGCGAGCCTCGAATCGGTGGGAAGTCATGGCGGCGGTAGAAGCCGCGTGCAGCGTCATCAATGGCGTCCACGGCAATCAGGCGTCCACCGGCGTTCGTCGCGGCAGCGATGATCCGCTCAAGTGCCGCCGCCGCCGCGCGAGACGTCCGCTATCGACCCCGGCGAGAGGCCGTTAGCCGCAGTGTCTTGTCAATCACGAGAGTGGCGCCCTTGTTGCCTTGCAACGTGAGCGAGAGCTTGCGAGTAACGCGCAGTAGCGCGCGTGCAGCCGCGTCTAGTGAGATCTTGAGCGAACGCTCTTTCGCGCTGGTGAGCGTGACAGTCCTCGCCTGAACTATCCCGGACGTCCGTATGGAACGGAGCGGTTCACGCCTACGAGACACACGGGCGGCGTCACCAGAACCTGCGCGCTTGTCCCGGCCGGACCCTGGGACGGCGGCGATGGTCAACCTCACCCCGCAGGACGCGCAGGCGCCTTCAAAGGTGAGCAGCAGTACATCGCCGTGCAGGCGTGCACTTATTAGCCGAACCAGCGGCCCCGGCCTCCGCCGCACAGGCGGCGCCTGGACTATGACCTGGCTCAATCCGGATACTTCAGGCCTCGCCTCGTCCAGCACCCCGTAGGCGAAGCTCCGATCTTCACCGGCCGCGATCTCGCTCACATTGACTAGTCCGGGTACGGGGACCGGTGTGTCGGTGCTGACCGTGCTGCCGGTCCCGAGCTGTCCGTCCCAGTTCTCGCCCCAGGCCATCACTTCTTCGTCGCCCAACAGCGCCAGGTTGTGTGCGTTGCCTGCGGCGATCGTCCTGGCGCCATTCAGTTCGCTGACCGGGACAGGGGTGGGGCTGCAGAAGTTCAGCGGGAAGCATTCCGTCGGGCCGGTCTGTGTGCCGTCGCCCAGCTGTCCTGAGATGTTGCTGCCCCAGGCCATGACCGTCCCGTCGTCGCGCAGCGCGAGACTGGCGCCACCGATGGCGATGGCGCCGACGCCGCTCAGTCCGTTCACCGCGACGGGCACATCGCTCTGAGTGAGCGTGCCATCGCCGAGCTGCCCGAATTCGTTGGCGCCCCACGCCATCACCGTGCCATTGCTCAACAGCGCGAGGCTGCTGCCGCCGCCGGCCGCGATTGCCGTCACGCCGCTGAGGCCTGTGACGGGGGCGGGCACGTCATCTCCCCAATTGCTGGTGCCGTCACCTAGTTCGCCCCAGCCGTTGGACCCCCAGGCCATCACCGTACCGTTTCTCAGTAGCGCAAGATTGTAGTTCTGCCCAGACGCGATCGCCGTGACTTCGCTCAATCCGCTGACCGGGACCGGACTGGTGCTGCACTGGGTTGGCTCTTGTTCTGTGTAGCAATGGTCCGGGCCACTCATGCTCCCATCGCCCAGCTGCCCGCTTTCATTGGCGCCCCACGCCATCACCGTGCCGTTGCTCAGCAGCGCCAAGCTGTGCTGAGCACCGGCTGCGATCGCCGTGACTTCACTCAATCCACTTACCGGGACCGGCTTCGTGCTGCACCCGACCGTGTAGCCTGCCGCGGCCGCGTATGCCGCGTGGCAGGTTTCCGGACCTGTGTCAGTGCCGTCACCCAGCTGCCCCCAGCTGTTCTCGCCCCAGCTCATGACCGTCCCGTCGCTCAGCAGCGCCAGACCGAACCTCCGGCCGATCGAGAGCGCGGTCGCTTCGCTCAAGCCGGGCACCGCCACGGGCGCGTCGGTCTCGGCGGTAGTGCCGTCTCCGAGCTGCCCGACTTCGTTTTCTCCCCACGCGACGACACCGGGGGCTCCCGGGCCTTCAGCCGCGCGGCCCGCCGCGGGAGCTGCGATGAGCGCCAGCAAGCACAGGAAAACGAGCACCGGCATTCTGTGCCATAGCGCCGACCAACAGCCTTTGCTGGCTTGCGTCGACGACGCGTTGGTGCAGTGAGGTGCGGTAGTAGCCATGAGAGCGGACTGGCGGGACCTCGCAAACGCGTATCCCGATTGCAGGAACACTACCGGGCGCCACGAGTTGCTATAGAGGGCCTTGTGCGGTCCTGGTCACGTCAACGGGCCGACGCCCTGGCAACCCCCTTTTCGGCCGGGTTTTGGCGGGTCCCCTTCCAACGGCCTTAGACCGAGCTGTTCTCCTGCCGAGACTCCATTGCTGTTCGCTTCGTCGATCATGGCGTTTGCGGTCCCGGCCCATCCGCCGGACCACACAACAAAACGCCGCGAGGAGCGCGCCCATCGCCAGGCTACCAGTGCCATGCCAATAGTCCCATTTAGACTCAGCGCAGCCTAGACGACAGCTGCTCAAGGCGTGTCCCGACGCCTTCGTTCGTTGGCGTCCTCGATTTCTTGGGCGAGCTATTGAATCTGCAGCTTAAGCGTCATTCGCCCACCAGCGACCGCAGCCAATCGGCTCCGTTGACTCGGCTGGCTCCATTCGGATAGTTGTCTGCGATCGGTGTTCATTGGCGCTGAGCGACTGCCGTAGTGGCTAGGGACCACGACACCTTCCTGGTTAGCTTCAGCGTCTGCATACGGTGATGGCATCCGCATAACCGCTCAAGTCGTAGCACTCATTGGGACCCCAGGAGTCAAGCTGGTGCTCCACATGCAACCCGCGCTCGACCGCAAGGGTCGCAAACAGATCACGCGACATCGGTGAACGCCAGCCGTGGCGAGATGGCAGTTGGCCCCGATTGCGTCCATCGGGGTGATGAACAACCGCGACACCGCCCGGTGTGAGCACACGCGCAATTTCCTCAAGATAGGCTGCTTGATCCCGCGGCGCCACGTGCACGAATACATCGAAGGACCACACAGCGTCGATCGAGCCGTCCTCGACACTAGGGAGATCACTCCCAGATGAGAGGATGCACCGGACACGTGCATCGCCGCCGAATCGCTCCCGGCACAGCTTAAGCGGCCGCTCACTTACATCTACAAGCACCAGGCACGAAGCGCGCGCTACGAGCGCCTGAGACCAACGTCCAGCGCCTGGCCCGATCTCCAGCACAGAGACGCCCTCTGGAATCCAGCGACCAAGTACGTTCTCGATAAGTGCCTGCTTCCACTCGGGCGAAGCATTCCACTCCTCGCCACGTCCGCTCCAGTCGTAGTCCGACCACTTTCGGCGGTTATCTAGCGACGAGTTCCCGCGCCACCGCAAGTGCGCTGGACCAAGCACGCCGCGCCGTTGCTCGGCTATCAGCTGGCGATCCTCGATCGCAGAGCGCACCGGGCGCACTATGTGGCGTACAAAGCGCAGAAGTACCCTTTTCATCGTCTCCCCCTTGGGCTATACGGCTAGCGCCCGGCTCGGGGCGACCAACTCTCATTCCGTGATGGTTGGGTTGGTGCCTTTGTCCATTTCTAGGTTTGTGTTTGTGCCTTGTCCAGTCAACGATGAATATAGCCAGAGAGTACCTGTATTTGCCTGGAAAGACACCTCATATCCTCCACCAGAGGCCGCCGCAATACCCGGCGTCGTACCTTTTTCCACCCCGAGAACAGTATTTACACCCGACCCACTAGACGCCCAAATAGAGAGATCAGAATTGTTGTTCTGAAACGCGGCATCATAACCGCCGCTAGGCAACGCCGTGATACTCGGATTAGCGCCCGTCAACATACCCTCGTTCGTATTGAAACCAGTTTCCGTAGCCGACGAGTAAACCCACA
>DASYNL010000040.1:0-210607 GCA_036008605.1 Solirubrobacteraceae bacterium
TCGTCGTTCGGGGCGTACGTGATCCTGGGCCGGCGTCTTGTAGCCGTCAGGATCTGCCCTCTCGAGCGTTGACACCGGCCACCCGAGCTGCGGGGCGCCGGCGAGCTCGCCTCCCCGGATTCGCAGATAATCATCGGGGGCGCGGGCGCCTATGTAGCGCACTACGTCGTCGCTAATCGTGAACCGCCACTCCTCGCTAGCGGCGCCGGTGCCGTTGCCGAGGAATGGGGCGCCGAACAGCAGTTCGCTGACCGCAGTGACGTGTCCCTCATCGCTGCCGCTGACGGCCCGCTGGACATCGCTGCGCGTGATGACCGGCTCGGGGTCATCTCCGGCATAGCGCTCGGCTGCGAGCGCCAGGATCTCCATGAATCCCATGAGCAGACTCTCCCCGGTGCGTGTCATACGCACCCCGAAAATGCTGAACACGACCCTCTCGGGGTTGCTCGCTAGCAATCCGAGCGGCTTTGGCATCTCCCAGAACAGCGGGCGCAGCGCAACCGGCTGTCCTTCCCGCGCGAGCCGGCGACTGAGATCGCTCAGCGAGGGCCACGTGCCCGTGGCAACGAACTCACTCACGATCAACTCAAGCAACTCACTATGTTCAAGCGCCCACTCGCGCACGCCGAGCGGCAGATAGTCTGGTTTGGGCAGATTTGTGCCGGCGCCCCGATTGTCCTTGACGTGGGGCTCGGGGTCGTGAGGGTCATCGGTCACGGTTCCCCGCCAACGCCCCGCGAGCGGGATGTCTCCCTCGCCTGTGGTGCACGATAAACATCTGGGAAGCATAATCGTTGGAATCATTCTGGTGATCGCGGCGCGGCCGACGGTGCGGGACTCAGCCACTCGACAAACGATGATGTCCGCACTATGGTCATCCCTAAGCGGAATGCGACCCTGGCCTGGATGAGAGGAGAAGCTCATCGCGATCTTGCCCAAGATCGCGCAGCATTTCGACATCAGCGAGGCGACCGGCGGAGGAAGGCAGGCGGCTTCGTCGCCCATGGAAGCTAACGTCGAAGACGGATACAGAGGACGGCCCGGGTAGCCCGTCGCCACGCAATTAACCTCGAACGGAGACGACAGGCGATGAGGCGCCGCCGCGCCTGGGCGGTGAGGTCAGCCAACAATCGCACTGGTGTTCGAGATAGGCCCTGTTCCCGAAGGTCGTCGCTCCACTCACCGCCGGGATCGTCACCTATGGTGGCTACTGGGGCAGTTGGTGCGAGGCGGTCGGCTTCCTTAGTGTCCGATGATGCGGAACACGAGTGCACAGCGTCTGTCAGGCTGCCGTCTGATGCCGCTGAAACCCTCAACCAACTCGGCCTTGCTCGCGCCAAACTCGCGCCAGTCCGACCGCGGATCGTGCGGTTTCAGGCGGTTTCAGGCGGCAATAGCGCGCGACTGCGGCCACCAGTCCACGCGCCGAATCCCGAACAACATGCGGAAAACGGCTCAACAAAGCCAAAAATCCGCGCGCCACTGAAGGCTCCGAAAATCTGGCCCGCGGATTTTCAAGACCGCTACAACCGGAGCTCGATGCGGTGTCCAGAGAGGGTTCGACCCCCGCCGCACCCGCGACCCAGTGGAAAAAGCCCGAGCGTTGCCCCAGCGATCTAACGGCAGCCTCGTTGGAAAGCCCGCCGCCTGCTGCTCGCTACGATCCGGGCCAGCCGGGCACGGCTCGTCTCATAGGCACCGAGAGGTCGCTAACGGGAGCGGGTCGTTCCCCCGCTATGACTCCACTAGCTCGGCTCGCCGCGGTCGGCGAGGGCGAGAGCTTAAGCACGATCAGGGCGCCGGGTCCGCAGACAGGGATGATGCGGCTGACATGCTCGCCCTGAGAGTGTGGCGGTCTCAGGACCCTCGTTAGCGACGAGCGAGGCGGCGTCCGCTCTCGGTGTTCGGGGGTGTGTAGTTGAGTTCGTAGTGGTGATACAACGTCGACTCGTCGGCCTGTGAGAGCTCGTCGCCCTGCAGTTCGATGTTGGGCGCGGCCTCAACCTGGCTCTTGTAGACAGCAACCTGTAGCTCGTCGGGGCCGACCTTGATCCCTCCGAGGGGCACGAATGTCAGGTGCCGACCGATGAAACCTTCCTTGACCGTCGCGAACTGAGGGACATCGGTCTCGACGTCGACGTAGACCTCCTGCAGCTTGCCGATCTTCTCGCCCTCGGCATCCACAAGCGTCTTGCCATGCCAGTCGGCCACATTCCACTCCGCTGCCTGCTGATCGTCGCTCATGCCTTCCTCCGATTTGCTTTCGCCTGGATCGCCGGAAATGTCCCGGCACACAACACGCCGTACGTGGCGCTTCGCAAATCAGCTTGACATAAGAACAACTGCCAGCTTGTGGAGACCGGGTGCCTCGTCGAACGTGTCACGAGCGTATTCCTTGAGGGGACGGTCGCGGCGTTAGGGTCTGAGTTGATTGCCGCCCACGACGGGTGAGCGGCAATCACGTTTGCGTGTCAGGCGGTGGCCACTACGGAGCGGCGGTGTATGAGGTTGACCTGCCAGTTCGCGAGCGGGAGCAGGAACAGCACTGCGCCGAGCAGGATCAGGATCCATCCGGCCAGGGTGGCGATCATCCCGATGACCGACCATCCCCAGGCGTTAAGGAGTAGACCGTTCAGCGTCTCTCCCATGAACAGGGTGGTGCGCTCACCTGCGAGTGTCGTGTTCTTCATACCGCCGGCGATCCACTCGGCGCTGACCTGTGAGTAGGTCTTGCCGCCCGCAACCTTCGTCAGGTCTACACCGATCTGCTTCTGGGCGTAGAGCTTGGCCTGCTTGCCGGTGAGCACCTGCTGGCCGGCGTAGGCGGCCAACCCTGGGTTTGTTGCGGGCTTTGGGAAGAAAATCTTCTGCGGAGCAAGTTGGTCGTGAACCACCTGCTTGTCGTAGTGGCCGCCGACGAGCGCGAGCGCGCCGACGACGATCATGCCTGCCGCGGCGACGGTGGCGATCGAGGTCAGACTGGTCAGTTTCGCGAGCAGCGGGCTTCGCGGCGCGCGATTGGGCTGGGGGTCGGGGACGGGATCGGCGACAGCGGTGGGCGCTATGCCGTTGGGAGTGGTCCCGGCGGGTGGGTGCGGCACGACTGTGCTGGGCATGGTGTTCCTCGTTTCGTTGGATGTGCGCATGAGCGCCAGCGACCAGAAGAGCACCGCAGACTTGAACAACATAGCATGAAATCTATATCTATGAATTAGATATCCAGATACGCTAGTCTTGATACATGGTTGAGACAACGACGCATCGCTGGAAGTTCTTGACGAACCACGCTCAGGTTTTGGCCTGCATCGCTCACGATCCGGGCGTGCTTCTGCGAGAGATCAGTGAGCGGGTCGGGATCACCGAACGCGCCGCGCACCGGATCGTCACGGAGCTCGCGGACGGTGGCTACATCACACGCGAGCGCAACGGACGACGCAACCAGTACACGATCCAATCCGGCCTTCCGCTCCCCGACCGTCTCGGCCGCGTGCAACGGATCAGCGACCTGCTCACCATCCTCATCGGCACCACCGACGAGTTTCCAGGTCCGCCGGACATCACAACGACCGCCCGCACGTAGCTCTCCTACAGATTCCCGCAAAACGCCGACTCCACTTGGTTTGGGCCTGGGTAACGACTCCCATTTGATCCATGCCTGCTACCATGACATTATGCGTCAGCTGACACTTCGAGTGCCTGAAGAGCTCGCTGAGCAGCTCAAGGGGGCAGCACGTGATCGCGAGGAGAGCGTCAACGGCTACGCCGTCAAGGTTCTCTCAGCTGCGGTTGACCCGGACCTCGCGGGCGATGAGATCACAAGCTTGAGGGAGCGTCTTGGGCGAGCTGGGCTTCTGCTGAATCCCGAGCGCCTCCCGACTCGGCGTCCGTCAGAGCGCGCGCTGAGTCGCGCTCGCGCCGCCGCCGGGCGTGGCAGGCCGCTGTCGGACTTCGTCGCTGAGGGTCGTAGCTGAGTACCTTTGCCGATTCGTCGGCGCTCGTGAAGCTCTATGCCGATGAGGATGGGCATAGGGCGATCCGTGCACTCGACGCGCTCATCGTCTCGACACTCGCGCGTGTGGAGGTGCCCTCCGCGCTGTGGCGCAAGGCACGAACAGGCGAGCTGGAGGATGCAGCTGCCAGCACTTTGGTCAGTGCGTTCGAGTTCGACTTCCACGGCGATCTCGACTCGGGTTCGCGTTTTACGATCGTTTCCCCGACCGAGCCAGTGCTCGTCGCGGGCGCGCGAGAGGCAGCGAGCCACGCACTGCGCGCATATGACGCGATACAGCTCGCAAGCGCTCTTGCGGTCCGCGAGCTCGACCCACGCTGCAGCCACTTCGCCTGCTTCGACACCGAGCTCCGGCGCGCCGCCAGCCGCGCCGGCTTCGTGCTGGTGCCAGAAATGCAATGACCAGGGAGCAGCATCGCTGGTCAAGGGCGCTCAGCTATGGGTAAGGACAAGCGTCCGCGATCGCATGACTAGCGGCCCCCCAGGGACGCTGATCGTGACCGCGATAGAGACTTTCAGCTTATGCCGGTGAGAGAGCAGCGCGATACCCATAGGGGACAGACGCGCGTGCATTGTGGAGCGCTGCCCGCCGCCTAGCAAGGAGGAGGTCGATCCCAGAATCACTGAGGTCCTCGTCATGGCATCCACACGAGAGGTGCGGGGCGGAGATGTGAGGCTTGTCGTGATCGTGGTGCGCACTTGACAAAGCACGACCGAGCTGGGACAGCTTGCCCCAATCCTCGTGTCCACAGATCCAGCGGGCAAGCGCGACGGTATGCCAAACAACTGCGGGATTGCGACCGTTGCCTTTGAGGACTGGAGAAGCTTGGGGCCGAGAGAGGTGCCGCGATGGCTGCAGAGGGGGAAGCGGTAACACTGCCCAGGATGCCGGTACCGTCGATTCCGACCGCTATTACCTTAGCCGCATCATAAGCAATACGAAATGGATATACGGAATAATCCTAATATACAGTGACCCCGAGCTCTCCTGATACTTGAATCGATGTCGATAATCACGTCGACCCCAGGATCATCCGTGCCACGGCCGTTCTATCCACCTGCTTATGACTTGCTGAGCGTGCTACTGTTCAGCCTTAGCGTATTCCCATTCGTGCTATCAGTGGTTTGGTTATGTGCTGTTGGTTGCTGGACGTGTAGACAGACACTTTCGTGACTGCTTCTTTCGCGGACCGCGCCTCGCCGGCAAATTTGTGCCTACGGAGGTCTTGGTCATGCCCCAGAGTCGCGTTGGATCGGCAGATGAGCCAGCTGTTCGTAATGGGCTGACCCGGTTGGCAACCCGGACGTCTGGCTCGCGTCAGACGAGCGATGGCGCTGACGTGTACTCGACGCCAGATGTCGAAGCGTACCTGCGTAGCGCATTTGAGGATGCTCCGATCGGCATTGCTCTGATCAGCATCGACCCGGAGATTGAGGGCCGCTTCTTGCGAGTAAACCGGGCGCTTTGCGAGTTGACAGGATATTCCTCTGAGAAGCTCCAACTGACGGGCATCCACGCGCTTCTACATCCGGACGATCTACCGACCGATATCGCGGCGATGACGAGGCTTAACCAGGGAGAAGTTGACGGTTTTCAGCTCGAGCAACGTCTACTCCACGCCGAACGTCATGCGGTGTGGGTCACGGTCAATGCCACGCTGGTGCGTGACGCGACCGGCAATCCGCTCTACTGCATCCGCCAGTTGCAGGACATCGAGGAGCGCAAGCGCTACGAGGGCGAGCTGGGCTATCTCGTAGAGCACGATCCTCTCACCGGACTATTGAATCGTCGTGGCTTCGTCCGTGAGCTTACGCAGCAGATTGCCTATGCGCGCCGCTACGGCGACGGGGGCGCAGTGCTGTTTCTCGACCTCGACGACTTCAAGTACGTAAACGACACGCTCGGGCACAGCACCGGCGATGAGGTAATCAGCGATCTCGCACGGATCGTGCGCAAGCGGCTTCGCGAGACAGACATCTTCGCGCGCCTCGGAGGCGACGAGTTCGCCGTGCTGTTGCCACACACGGCCGTGAGCGAGGCCGAAACGGTATCCAGCAGCCTGCTCGAGGCCGTAAGAGATGGATGTGCGCTGTCGCTCGGTGAGGGCCGACGCGTGACGATCAGCGTCGGGATCACTGGATTCCAAAAGCCCGGTAAGGATCTGACCCCCGATGACATCCTGATCGATGCCGACGTCGCGATGTACGCCGCCAAGGAAGCCGGCAAGGATCGCGTCGCGGTCGCAAGCAAAGCAACCAAAGAGCGAATGAGATCGAGAATCACCTGGGCCGAGCGCGTCAGACGCGCAGTGCAGGATGGCCTGTTCGAGCTCTACTGTCAGCCGATCGTGAAGCTCGCCAACGACAGCGTCTCCCAATGGGAGCTGTTGCTGCGACTACCCGGCGACGGAGGTGAGCTGATCTTGCCAGCACAGTTCCTCTACACAGCGGAGCGCTCAGGACTGATCTTGGACATCGATCGCTGGGTCCTAAGCCAGGCGATGCAGTTGATCGCTGAGCAGCGTGACACAGGCTGTGAAGTGCGCCTCGAGGTCAATCTCTCCGGCCGGTCTGTCGGAGATCCCGAGCTGCTCACGCTGATCGAGCAAGGCCTCAAGGACAGAGCGATCAATCCGGCAAACCTCATACTCGAGGTAACTGAGACTGCTGCGATCGCAAATATGGACCGTGCGCGCGCCTTTGCGACCAAGCTGAGGGCTCTTGGGTGTGGTTTTGCACTCGATGACTTCGGTGCCGGATTCGGCTCTTTTTACTATCTCAAGCACATTCCCTTCGACTACGTAAAGATCGACGGCGAGTTCATCCGCAACCTGCCATCCAGCAGCACCGATCAGTTGATCCTTGACTCGATAGTGCAGATGTCAAAGGGACTCGGAAAGTACACGATCGCTGAGTTCGTTGGTGACAGTGAAACAGTCCAGCTATTGAAGGAGCACGGCGTCGACTACGCACAAGGCTACCACCTCGGTAAGCCCCGCCCGGTGTCCGAGGCACAGACACACTGAGCAGAATAGCCGTCGGACCATTCGGCGCGGTGTGTGCCCGGGACGGCTAGTCGGGGTCTGTTATCTCGACTGCTCCGAAGCCCTCGAGTGGCCCATCGACAAAGAAAATCTCCATCGTGATGTCGGGCTCCACATGAGCCTGACTGAGGAAAGCCACAACTTTACGTCCAGTGAGCTCTTGAATCCTCTCTGTGTAACGTTTGGCCATGATGCGTTGGAAGTCCTCGCGCATAGCGATGACGCGATCGGGCTCACCACTATCCATGATCGTCTGCTCGAGCGCCGTAAAACCACTTCCGCGCATGACAACGACAATGATGTCGTCAAGCACGTACGTCTTAGCCTTCATTGGCCCCCGCCCATAATGCTCGCGCAGGGTACCGACGATACTTGTCGAGATGGCCGCCAAGAGCTGACCACCGCCGAGCGGTCCTGTGGTCTCCGCAGATTGCGTGTCCACTCCTGTCACTCTTTGATTGATCTCGACTTCAGAGTGTCACGGTCTGACTGCCCTGTGATCGCCCAGACCATGGCTAAACGGCCACGATCCGCTCGAAGTCCACGAGGTCAAACAGGCGCTGGAGCCTACGGTGCTCTATTGCAGCAGTGATCATCTTGGCCGCGATCTCCTCGCTGAGGCCAACCCGGCGCGACGCCTGTCGGTGACTATGCTCGCCGAGCAGAACCAGGCCCAGTAGGTCCCGCTGAGTGCGGGACGGGAGAAGGAAGTTCGCTTGAGCCGTTGGCTGCGAGTTCCAGCAGGTTTTCGCTTGCTGCCCAGATCCACCGCGCATCTCCCGCTCGTGCGCGCAGTGAGTGTAGACGTTGCCAGCCAGTGCAGCTCGAAGGCTCTGTTCCTCCAAGTCGATGCTGGCAGGCGTACGCCAGAGAGTGACGAAAGTCATGACAACAGCATCCTTGGCGAACTCTACGTCCTCAATGGTGAGCAGCGCGAGACTGCCGAGAGCGCCGGCGTGCCGGTCGTAGGTCTCCACGACGGCCTCGAAATTGAGTGCGACAACCGCGGCAAAGAGGGCCTCGTCCTCCGCCGTCGCAAAGGTCGAGGTCTTCCCCCACCTTGGGCAGATACTCATGGCTCGATGGCCACGATCTGCTTGAAGTCAACGAGCTCGAGCAGTCGCTGGATTTGCGTGCGCGGTGAGCGGATGCTCACTGAGCCTCCATGAGCAGTCACTTGTTGTGCGGCAGCTGCGATGGCTAGCAGTCCGGAACCATCGATGAAGTCGAGTTCTGCGAAGTCGAGCACTACCTCCTCGACGGCGAACGTAGTCCCCACAAAACAGTCGATCAAGATTGAGTCGATCAAGATTGCGATGCTTGCCATATCCAGTTCGCCATTGAGCATTACGATGGCTCTAGCGCCTTCAAGATGCGCAAAGGCGGTGAACGGCAGAGGTGATGCTCGGAGGTCGTAACGAGCGTCCGATCCGGTCGCAACCGCTGCATCCGGCACGGCGGGTTGGGCTTCGTACTCTACGAACATTACGCTCCAGAAATTGATTCCCGTAGCTAACAACGCCACCAGGGTCTGGAGCGACGCGACAGTGGATCAGGCCACTGACAGTAGTCATCCTAGCACATCGACAAGTTCTGTCAATCGAACAGAATAAACCTCTCTTCAGATGGCCACCGCCGCAGTTACGAATGTTGGCTTAGGTTCCGCAGTCAGTCCAAACGCCGATAGCTCACGCGGTACCATCGGCAACGCCTTCGCCTGAGAGACGAAGTGTCAGCGTTTGGATGTTGGGGCGCCGCGCATAGGGCTACTGAGCGAGGCAGCGTCGAGGTGCCCGTCGACGAGGTCGCGAGCAACGTTGCTGAGGCGAAGGTTGTGTTCGCGAGCATGAGCGCGCAGGCGGGCAAACGCGGCATCCACATCGATGTGGGCGCGCTCGGCTAGCACGCCCTTGGCCTGCTCGATCATCACTCGACTGCTGAGCGCGCCCTGAAGCTGCTCCACCACACCATGTGCCTCGCGCACGGTGCGCTCTTGTAGCAGCGCGATTGCGGCGATATCGGCCATCCCCTGCCCTAGCGGTAAGTCCTGCTCGACCAAACGCCCTGTGTTTGCGCGAAACAGGTTCAGCGCCCCGATGGTCTCTCCACGCGCCCTCATCGGGATTGCTTGCACTGAACGAAACCCCTTTTGTATCGCCATCGGCGCGAACGCTGGCCAACGCCCGGCATCGGCCGTGAGATCCTCGCTGGATACGGGCGTTCCACGCTGGTAGCACTCGAAGCACGGTCCCTCCTCGTTCTGGGACTGCAACAGGTCCAACGCGTCAGAGCGCTCGCTCGAAGATGCCATCACGCGCAGCACGCCGGCGGCGTCGGCAAGCAGCAGTCCCGCCTCGGCGCAGTCGAGCAACTCGACACACCGCTCCGCCAAACGGTGCAGGAACTCGATCACGTCGAAGTCATCGACCATCGTGTCGGCCAACTCGACGAACGTCTTTACAATGCGCTGCTCGCGTGTCATGGTCTGATCTCGATCTCTACGGCTACGAACGCGAATATTGCCACTAGAGAGCAGTTAGGGTCGTGATCGCGCGTCACTCTGGTCCCTGGATGCGGTGGCGTCGCGTGACGATCTCGCGGGCGAGGGTTCGCAGCGGGAGTCCCTCAGCAAAGGCATGAGCGCGCAAGCGGACGAAGGCCTCATCCAGGGAGACGCCAAGCTGAACAGAGACCATCCCAGTCGCCTGATGAACCTCCGCCCAGTGCGAAGGCTCGCTCGTCAAGACCTCGTGTAGCACGTCGGCCGGGGCACCGGCCTGTAGGGCAAGGAGCACCTGGGTGGCCATATCGGCCAGCACCAGGCCGTATGCCATCTCATCCGCGTTCAAGATGCCCGGGTGACCGCGATAGAGCACCAACACTCCGATTCGGATGGCGCCGAGATGCAAAGGAAAGGCGAACACCGCCAGCACGCCTGCATCGACGCCGGCCTGGGCGAACGCCGGCCAGCGCACGATCGCAGGATCGGCAAGGTTCGCCTCCAACACCGGGGCTCTGTTTGTCCACGCATCCACGCATGGCCCCTCACCCAGCGTGAGCTGCAATTCCTGCACCATCGCGATGCCCGGCTCAGACACCCCAGCAGTCCCACGCAACTCTCCGTCTACCATCAGCGAAAGCCCTGCGCCCTTGAGCGAGAGTAGGCTCACAGCGGCCATACATACACGATCGACGATCGAGGCCGAGCCGTCTACGTCGGCGTCCACTATCTCCTTCAGCACTACGCTCAGCCGATCGGTAAGCATTCCATCTAACCCTACGACCGATCGGTCTCGGTCACGATCCAAAGAGCAGCCGTCGGGTGGGCGGGCTTCTATACCTTCCGCCACACCGTCGCTTCGCGACTCTTCGCCGAAGGACGCAACATCCTCCAGGTCCAGCGCTGGCTCGGACAGTCCCAAACTGCGTGCCGTTCAACTGCTCATCGGTCGCTAACCAGGCGCCAGGGAGGGTGTGGTGGACTCCTTGGTGTGGAGGAAGGCCTCGATTGCGTTGACGTCGAGTGGACGCGAGAATAGGAAGCCTTGGCCGTGGTCGCAGTGTTCGCGTTGCAGTGTCTCGAGTTGGGACTGCTCCTCGATGCCCTCGGCGAGGGTCTCGATGTCGAGTGTCTTGCCGAGTTGCACGAGTGTGTGGATCAGCGCTGCCGAACCCTTCGATCCGGCGATGCCGCTGATGAAGGAGCGATCGATCTTGAGGGCGTCCACGGGGAACTGGCGTAGGTAGGCGAGCGAGCTGTAGCCAGTACCGAAGTCGTCGATCGCGATGCGGACGCCGAGTTGCTTGAGCTTGTGCAGGCGCTTGGCGGTCGCCTCGGCGTCGCGCATCAGTGTGGTCTCGGTGATCTCCAGGGTCAGCGTTGTGGGGTCGAGGCCGCTCTCTTGTAGGGCGGTGCGTACGTCCTCGATCAGCTCGTCGTCGTCGAGCTGGCGCCCGGACACGTTCACCGCCATCCCGATCCTGTGGCCATCGTCGTACCAGAGCGAGGCTTGCCGGCAAGCCTCGTCGAGCACCCAGCGTCCGATCGGGACGATCAGCCCGCTTTCCTCGGCGATCGGGATGAACTCGATCGGCGGAATCACGCCGCGCGTGGGGTGGTTCCAGCGGATCAGCGCCTCGACGCCGATCACCCGCTCGGATTGCAAATCGAAGGTTGGCTGGTATTGGAGGAACAACTGGTGCTGATCGAGCGCCTCGGCGAGGTCCATCTCGAGCGTGAGCCGATCGCGGGCGGCGGTCTGCATGCTGGACTGAAAGATCATGTAGCGGTTTTTGCCGGCGGCCTTCGCTTCGTACAGGGCGATGTCCGCGTCGCTCAAAAGCTCGGCGGCGTTCGCTCGTACGCCCAGAGCGATGCCGATGCTCGCCGTGAGCGCCAAGGGCCTGCCGGTCTGACCGTCCATCTCGTAAGGCCGGCGCAGTACTTCCAGCAGACGCTCGGCTACGAGCTCGGGGCCGGCGTCGAGCGCGGAGCCCTCGACCAGGACGACGAACTCATCGCCGCTGAGGCGCGCCGCGGTGTCGCCCTCGCGAACGACTCCCTCCAGGCGGGTGGCGACGATTCGCAGCAGATCGTCGCCGGCGGCGTGTCCGAAGGTGTCGTTGACGTGCTTGAAGCCGTCGATGTCGAGATACAGGGCCGCGACCGGGATCTTCTGGCGCCGCGCGCGAGCGAGCATCTGCTCCGCGCGGTCGAGCGCGAGCACGCGGTTGGGCAAGCCGGTAAGCGCATCGTGCAGCGACTGGTGTCTGAGCTCTCCGGTCTTCTCGTGGACCATCCCGAGGGCGTGCTCGCGTGAGCGCGTCAGTACCAGCACGAGCGCGAACAGCAGGAGGCTGACAATCCCTCCTCCAATGAGGACCAGCAGACCCTGCAGATTGGCCGAGAGCCAGCTTGCGGCCTCCGTGCCTCGGACGACCGCCCGCCACGTGCCATCGATCTGCATCGTGGTTTCATGGGTGAAAGCGCTCGCCAGAGAAGTCGTACCGACGCGGGCGATCAGCTGTTCGCTCTGGCCGGGGTTCCTGTGATAAAGAGTCACGCTGAGGCCGTGGTTGTCGCTGATCGCTTGGTGGATCAAGGCGGTCATGCCAAACGAGCTCCCGACCCAGCCGGCGACCGCTGCGCGGCGCTGTACGACACTCCGAAGGCTCGCGCCGCGCCGGTAAAACGCGGCTTCGATGAACAGCGTGCTCACGCCCTGCACCGTCACGGGATAAACCAAGAACTGGCCGCTGTCGGTGACCCTCTGCAGGAGATGCGCCTGCAGAATGCCACCATCCTGAAATCCGCCGATCGGCGAAGCGGGACTACACCAATCGCCCTGCACCAACCGCCCCACTTCCCGTGTGTAAGGCGTCACGGTCCCTCCAGCGGAAAGCAGACAGTAGCGTGCACGCCCGCCAGAAGCGAAAGGCACGACCGAACCCCCGACGAACGCTCGAAACGCGGGATTGGCGGCGCGTCGTGCCTGGAAGGCGGCCAGCTCAGCGGGCGGCACCACTTCAACGACGGTGGTTCCGAGTCCACTCATCTCCCGCTGTCTGCCCTGCAGCTGGGAGAACCACTGGTCGAAGCGCGTGGCGCTCAGGTGTGGCTGCATCGTCAGCACACTACGCAAAGTCGTTACAAAGTCAGCGTCGCGACGCAGTAGCGTCTCGACCGTCTCGTTCACATCGGTCGAGCTGGTCTGGAACTGCTGCCTGTCATTCGCTTTCACGCTCGAGCGCCACAGCAGCGCGCTGCCGAGCGAGGCCACCATGCCGACGATCAGGATCGAGCAGGCAAGGACCATCCACCATCTGCGGCTCTTTGATGTACGAGTCGATGCGTCACCGAGATTGGCCGGCTCCGGCATCGTTGCTGGCGATTGAGGCATACCCAATGTATCGGCACGCCGTCCAGCTAAGGCCCTTATTATTCTAGAAATTAGACTCATATAGTCAATTTTTGATGATGGTTAGTAGATCTTCACGGGTGTGCCTGGCCCGACGCGGACAGCCAGCCAGTCGATGCTCGCGGTGGCGAGCCGGATGCAACCGTGTGATTCGGCTCTGCCGAGTGTTCCTCCGAGGCCCTGTCGACCGTGTATCCCGATCTGGCCGGGACCGCCTTCGAATTCCTGCAACACATTGGAACGTGCGCTGAGTGCCAGCGCGAACGGACCGTCGGCCTCACCGGGCTGCAGCTGCACGGTCTCCTCAACGAAGAACTGGCCGGTCGGTGTCGGCGTGGACCGCTTGCCCACCACTGCTCGGAAGGCTCTCGCCTCGCGTCCGTCGTGGTAGACCGTTACGCGGCGTGCGCCGAGATCCACCAGGATGCGCCAGCCCGTAACGAGCTCGCGAGTGCCCTCCTTGGCGATCCATCCCGTCGATCCGTCGGGACGGCCGGGAAGCATCACCTCTAGCCATGGCGTCGCGTCTGGCGCCGTCGAGTGTCCGATCACCGGCAGCGTCGTCCGCTCTCCCGTGATCGGCCTACGATCACGGACGAACGCCACCTGGGGCGAGCCGGCCGCCGGTGCGCTGTGTGCGGCATGGCCACTCAGCAGCTCTGCGAGCTGCTGAGTGGCCTGCACCCGTGTTGGAATGTCTGCGCCGAGTGCTGAGCCTGTCGTGAAGCCGAGCAGGCACACAGCCAGCCCGACAACACTCAGCCGGTGAATGTGCCCCTCCGGTGCGGTAGCGCGGGTCGTGCGGGCGAGTGCGGTTTGGCCGCCTTGCGCGCGCGATGGCGCTTATGGCGTATATGGCGCCTGGCAGTCGTCTTCGACGCAATCGGGGTAGTAGTGCTGACGCCAGGACTCGAGACAAGGGCTCCCGCGCCCGTTGTCGTCACCGCTGCACCGCTGCTGGTGGTCGTGCCTGCCCCGGTGGTTGTGATTGTTTCTCCGCCGGCGGTCGCTTTTTCGATCGCGGCTGTTTCTTGCGGGGTGGTGTTTTCCGTGCCGCCGCCGCTTCCGCTGCTGCTGGAAGCACAGGTGGACGTGGTGATGGTGTTGTTTTCGAGGGTCACCGCGGCGGTCTGCGCAAGCAGCCGACCGTGGATCGTCGCGCCGGTGTTCGCCGTGATGCTGTCCGCGGCCATAATCGTGCCGACGAAGTGTGTGCCGGTCCCAAGCGTCGCGGAGGAGCCGACCTCCCAGAAGACGTTACACGCCTGCGCCCCGTTTATGAGGGAGACGCTTGTGTTAGAGCCCGTCGTCAAGGTGGAGCCGATCTGAAAGATGAACACCGCATTCGGGTCACCCTGAGCGTTCAACGTCACACTCCCGGAAGAGAGCAGCAGCGAGCTGCTCGCGGTATAGACGCCCGGCAGGAAAGCGTGCCCGGCGAGATCTTCCCCAGCCGATCCGTTGCTCGCTTCGTTCGCCGCTGTAGTCGCGGCGGTCGTGAGGGCGCTCTTCGCTTCATTCGCCACCGCGTCATCGACATGTTCTGCGCCGAGTACCACCGGGGCGCCGGTCACCGAGGAGCCGGGAGCGAGACCGAGATCGCCGAACATCGTCGTCTGACCCGTGTTCGTGATCGTCGAGCCGCCCAGCACCGAGAAGCTCGCGGCCTTCCCCAGCCCCACGGTCGTGGCGCCAAGGGCGCTGCTCGCGAAGATCAGGGTGAACAACGAGCCGAGCAGGATCAATCCCACTCGAGAGGTCCTCCACCCTGTCTTCCAGGGGGAACGACTCTTCACTGCGAGGGAGTCGCCGGTCGGCGGCTCGTGCTGCTGGGAGACGCCGCGATGCGTGGGCGTCTGGTGCTGCGATGGGACGCCGCTATTCATAGGGCGTCTCCTGACTGCGGCTTTGACTAGCCGCGATAGAAGGGGAATGGCTCCCCGGTCTCTTTCGACCTGTTATGTCATCGACAGGTTGCCGCCATAGCATGAGTCGCAGGCGAGCAAGTCATAAGTCGAGCGCGATTTTGCGCACGATCTATGCCCGATGCGGTCACGATGGCTGCGGTGGCTCGGGTTGAGAGGCGCCTTTAGATGTGTCGTACTCCACGTTCGCGGCGAGGGCGTCGATGAGGCGTGAGGGTGCGGGCTCGGGGGGATCGCGTGTCCGGGTTGGGCTGCTGATCCGTTTCAGGTGCGGGTGGCGCGGCGAGCTCGCGACGGGTGCGAACCCCAAGCTTGCGGTAGATGTTGCGTGCGTGGGTGCGGACCGTCTCGACACCCACCCCCAAGGCGAGAGCGATCTGTGCGTTGGAGCGACCTTGCTGGAGCAGGGGAAGCACTTCGGCCTCACGCTTTGTCAGCAGGCCCACACCCGGGCTCCCCGAAGCGCCTGAGCCTGCCGGCGCGCGGGGAATCACCTGGAGTCCCCGCGATGCGAGGTGGATTGCGTTGATCACATCACGCGACTGCGTGTTCCCGCCGAGGCAGGCGCTGGCTCCGAACGCAAGCGCCTGCGCGCACTCGACCGGCGCGGGATCGTGCCCGAGCAGAAGCAATCGTGTCGCGGGATAGGAGCTGCTGAGCTCGCGGACCTCAGCCAACTTCACTAGGGCACCGAAGTCGAGGATCGCGACGTCTGGACGGTGAGCCCTCAGCACGACACCGATTCGCCGCTGCTGCACATCGGCAGCGACAACCAGGAGACTCGGATCGCTCTCGATCAGCTTGCGCAGCCCCCCGGCGAAGAGATCGTCGAAGTGAGCGAGGACTACGGTGATGTGGGTATGTGATGGCATAGGCGGCCCAGACATGGGCCAGCGAGTATGTCTTCATCGGCAGCAATCAGCGCAAGGGTGAGCCCCGCCTCACCCCCAGATCCCCCGTTACTCCCCCCAAGACCACCCTCCTCGGAGGAAGAACAGGGCGCTCGCCGGCCTCAGCATGTAAGGCATGGCTCGCCTCCTGCTTCCAGTCATCCTCGCAACAACACTGCTCCTGCCCGCGTCAGCCGACGCTCACAGCGGACCGTCTCACGCGCCAACGACAAACCCAGTGGCGCTTTCATTGAAGCTCGCCGAGCGTTACTGGCACGGCGTACCAGCCTGCGGAATTCCCACGATCGTGACCAGTGCCCATCAGCTTCCCAACTCCAGCTACGAAACAGTCACGAGCCCCGAACCCGCTAATTCCGTCGTCGAGATGTGGACCGAAGTGCAGAAGTGCACGATCACGATCAACACCTCCCTCTGGCCAAGCTGGCATCAGGACGATGAATCCTTCCAGTGGTTCTGCGACGCAATGACACACGAGGTAGGGCACCTGTTCGGGCACCTCGACAGCGGACAGACCAACCCCTCGTCGATCACTTATCCGTTCCTCAGTTCAACGAGCCCCAACTTCAACTCTGTCCCCCAGTGCAAGAACGTATCCCTGCAGTACGGCTCGCAGGAAATTCGCAACGAAGAAATATTCCCCCGTCACCGATAGCAGCGCTCACTCGTGTCAGCCCAGCTGCTGGATCACAATCGAAGCAACCGCAGGATGCGTGCCTCCGGCGAGCGGTGTGATCGTGAGCGCCGGAGTGTTTCCCGCCGGGTTACGAAGCTCGACCTTCGAGCTCGCGGCGGTGGTTGTGATGAGTGCGTCGCCGGCGATCTGACTTGTACCGGTCGCCCGCCCATATACCGTATATGGCAATTCGACCATTCCGCCCCCGGAGTCTATTGCGATCGCCAGCTGACCCGGCTCGGTTACCGATACCGAGAAATCCACGCTGTAAGTACCCGCGTGGGGTAGCACGAATTCGCCCAGGTTGATCCTAACGACGCCGCCCTCCGTCGGGCCGTTTTGGGGAAAGGAGACCGGGGCACCGGCCGCAACCGTCGCCGCATTATCCGGCGGCATGAGAGCGTAAAACTCCGCGTAAGCCGGCGATCCAGACGAGCCTTCAGGGCCAGCCGGACCGACAGCCCCGGTCGCGCCTGCGGGACCAACTGAGCCCGACAGGCCGGCCGTGCCTGTTTCGCCCTTGGGGCCGGTTGGTCCTGCGTTTCCCGTCGCGCCGGTTTCGCCTTTGGGTCCGGCTTGTCCTTCGGATCCGGCGGCGCCTGCCAGTCCGGTTGGTCCCGCGGATCCCGTCGCGCCGATAAGGCCAGGGAGTCCTGGTGGTCCTGCAAATCCTGTGGCACCCGTGGCGCCTATGAGTCCGGCCGGTCCTGTGGCACCAAGCAGACCATGTAGGCCTTCTGGTCCGCCCGGGCCGGGTAGTCCCGCGAAACCCGTCGGGCCGCGAACACCCACGTGTCCGCGCCGTCCGCGTGGTCCTGAAGTTGACCGTGCTCGTCGTTCGCACCGTGATGGGCGTGCAGGACCGACCCGCCCCGTGAAAGCGGCTGGCGTACACGATCGAGCCGAGGTCGGCTGGCCTGGCGCTATGCCCGGGGTCATGGCCGCGATTACTGAAAGCCACCACGCACAGGCCGCCACTGCGAGCGCGTCACGAAAAGGTCGCCGCACCAGCCGACACAAGTCGATTGGTCTGAAAATTACCATTAATTAGACTCTCGACGGTTATGGTTCCCATCTTGAGCGTTAGCCCTCGATCGCGTAGTGCCTTCACTCGTGCCTGTGGATTTCCCCACCTTGAATCGGGGGCCGAGTACCTACCGGTGTATTGGCGAATTAGAGGGGCGAACGCCAGGGAGCCGCAGAGCGCGGGGCCTTTGATCCCGGCTCATACCCGAAGGTTGCAGTTCGAATCCTGACCCGCTATGACAGTTGTCCTAGTTGTCCGAGGTTGTCTTTTCTGAGTGTCAGGCGAATGGGGCTCAGCAGGTAGTTCGACTCCTACCGTCTTGTCCCGGCTATGGCTGAACATCGCCGTTCTTGTCGAGCTGCTCGTAGTGGGCCAGCGAGCGCTCACACCGTCCGCAGTGCCTCGGTCGGCGACAACCGGGCAGCGCGCAGCGCGGGCACCAGTCCGGCGACGGCGCCGATCAAAAGCGCCGCGCCGAACCCGCCGGCCCAGGCGACGGTGGGCACGACGATTGTCCAGCCCTTGGTGGCGGCGTAGACGGCTGTTGCGAGTGCGCCCGCAGCGATGCCAACGGCGCCGCCGCCGAGCGCGAGCAGGATTGCCTCGGACAGGAACTGTGTGCGGATCTGCCCGCGGGTGGCGCCGAGCGCGCGACGCAGTCCGATCTCCGAGCGGCGTTCCAAGACGGAGATCACCATGATGTTCGCCACGCCCACCGCGCCAACCAGCAGCGCAACTGCGCCCAGCCCGAGGAACAGGCCGTTCAGCGCGCTCTGGGCGTCCGCGCGGGCGGTGAGCGTGGCGGAGGGCTGGCTCACGTTTACTTCGTTGGGGGCCTCCGGGTCGGCGGTGGCGGCCAGCACCGACTGCACGGCGGCGACCTGGCTATTCTGGGCGCGCAGGTAGACCGTGTTGGGGTGTCCGTCGAAGTGCAGGTAGCGTTCGGCGGCCCCAAAGCCGACGAGCACCGCGCTTTCGATTTCGGGGGTCAGCACCGAGGGGCCGAGGACGCCGACGAGGTAGAGCCACTGGTTTGCGACCCAGATGCGCTCGCCGGGATAGATGTGGTCGACGCCGAGCCGCTGCGCGGCGGCCGCGCCAAGCACCGCGACGGGCTCCTGCGCGGTGGCCGCGTTCAGATAGCGTCCCCGCACGACACGCACGCCCAGCGTGTGCAACAGGTCGAGGCTTGCTGCCTCGACGCTGAGCGCGTTCGTGTCGACTTCCGGGATCAGCGGCGTGCGATACACCTTGCCTTCGACCTTCCCGGTCTCAGCCACGGTTTCAACCGGCTCGATGCGCCCGATCATCGCCGGCGCCACCAGTGGCAGCTCGGCCGTCTTGCCGGCGAAGCTCTGGCCATTGGTGACCGTCAACAGGTTGGTGCCCAGCTCGTCGATCTCTTCCAGCAGTCCCGCCTGGCTGGAGGCGGACAGGCCGAGCACCGCTACGATCGCGGCGACCCCGATCGCGATCCCAAGCGCCGACAGTCCGGCCCGCATCCGTCTCGTGCGCAGCCCCACGCTCGCGACGCGTGCGAGGTCGGACGCTCGCAATCGTCGCGGGGTGAGATCCGCGGTGGCCCTCTGGTTGCCGGCGGGGTCGGCGACGGCACTCACGGCGTCCTCACAGAGGCTGGCCGGGAGCTTCGTTGACAAGCGCGAACGCCGCCGCCCGCGCCGGCTCGGCGCTGGCCTTCACGACATAGCCGCCCGGCTGGCTGGAGGCGGTGAAGGCGGGCGCCATGGCGATCCCGCAGGCCCCGGTCTTGACCTTCACGCTGCGGGGATAGGAGACGTGGGCTCGGCCGTGACTGCCCCCAGAGTGCAGCGCGAAGCGTCCGCTGGCCCCGGTGGCGGGGGCCGAGAAGGTGACGAGCGCCCCCGGTACCGGGTTCTTGTCGGCGTCGGTGACGGTGACCGCAAGGCGGATCGGGAACGCGCTCCCCGCGAGTGTCGACTGGGTGGAGCCGACACCGGGGGCGATCTTGGCGGGCTCGCCGGCGAGGTTCGTCAGCGAGAAGCCGACCGGCGCGACGGGCGGAGCGGCGCCCCCGGCGCTTTCCGCCCCGCCCGCGCCACCGCCGGCGGCGATCGAGGCAGTGGCGCTGAACGAACCGGCGGCGGCACTCGCCACAAGCGCCCGTGACGTGGCGATGCCGCTGGCGCCGGTGGTGGCTGTCGCCTGGGTGCCTCCGCCGGCGAAGCTCGCGCTCGCGGCCGTGCCCGCGCCGCAACGTCCGGCGGTGGCGGAACCGAGCGTGAATGCGACAGCAGCCCCGACCACCGGGTTGCCCGCGGCGTCCAGCACTCGGACCTGCAGCGGCTGGGGAAAGCGGCTGCCGACCCTTGTCGACCTGTGCTTCAGGGGTATCGCGGCAAGTCGCGCCGTGATGCCGGCGGCCGTGTTGGTGAGCGAGAACGAGACCGAGCCGTACGGCGAACTGGCGGTGACCGTGTAGCTGCCGGCGGTGCCGTTCGCGGTAAACGTCGGCGCGGCGACGGCGCCCGAAGCGTCGGCTCCGACCGTGGCAGTGTCGGAGTTGCTGGTCGCAAAGCGCCCGCTCGCGCCGCCCGCGGGCGCGCTGAACGTCACCGGGACTCCGGCGGCGCCGATGACCGCGCAACCGTCGCTGTTGGAGAGCGCCACCTGCAGTCCGCCCGCAAATGCCGTGTCGAGCGCGGTGGTCTGGGGGGTGCCGGCCACGAGCGTGAGCTGGTTGGGAGGGTTGGGCGAGGGGCAGTCCGAGGTGCCCGTGGGCGAGGATTGCGTACCGCCGGGTCCGCTGCCGCCTTGCACGCTCGTTTCGCCTGAAGCAAACGCCGGAGCGCCGCCGATCGCGCCCGCCCAGCAACCCAGGCCGGCGAGGAGGATCACTCCCAGCACGGCGAGCCGGCCGTGGCGCCGGCGTCGGTGTGCTGCGAGGCAGCCAGTCGGCCGGCCCGTTCCTTGCTCGATCATCGCTCAAGCGCTCCGTCGTTAGCGATGTCGGGGGCGACGTGTCTCGCGTCTGTTGCGGCGTCGGGTGCGAGCTGCGCTCCGTGCGCTCGCGCTTCATGACGTCCCCCCGTGTCGGCGACGATCTGGCCGTCAAGTACCTGGACCTGGCGGGGCAGGCGGACGGCGAGGTCGTGGTCGTGGGTGATCACGAGAATCGTCGCGCCCTGGGCGTTCAGCTCTTCCAGCAGCTCCAGCACGCTTGTCCCCGAGGCGCTGTCGAGGTTGCCGGTGGGCTCGTCGGCGAGCACGATTGCCGGACGTCCGACCAGCGCTCGCGCGATCGCCACGCGCTGGCGCTCTCCGCCGGAGAGCTTGTTTGGGCGGAAGTGGGCACGCTCGGCGAGTCCCACCCGCGCGAGTGCCGCGTCCGCCCGCTCCCGGCGCTCGGCGGCGGCGACGCCGGCGTAGAGCAGACCATCGGCCACGTTCTCGAGCGCTGTGGAGTGCTCGGCGAGGAAGAACTGCTGGAAGACAAAGCCGACGCGGGTAGCGCGCAGCGCAGCGAGCTCGCGGTCGGACAGTTGCGCGGCGTCGAGGCCGGTGATCGACACCGCGCCCGCGCTGGGGCGCTCGAGCGTGCCCATCACGTGCAGCAGCGTTGTCTTGCCCGAGCCCGACGGGCCGACGATCGCAACCAGCTCGCCCTCGCGCACCGCGAAACTGACGTCTCGCAGTGCATATACGGGTGGCTCCGCTCCGTAGACCTTGCTGACGCCGCGTAGCTCCAGCACCGCCGGCGCCTCGCCGTCGTTCGGGTACGCGACGCCTGTCGGCTGTTCGCTCATGACGTTCCCGGCACGACCACGCGCTGCCCGGCATACAGACCCTGCCCGCTGACCTGCACGAGGCCTTCGGCGTCGTCGAATAGGCCTACGGTGACGGCCACGAGACGGTGCACGCGGCCGTCAGCGAGCTCCACGGCGTAGCCGCCGCCGGCGAGCGCGAGCAACGCATCGACGGGCACCGCCAGCACGTCTTGGGCGCTTTCGGTCGTGATCTCCACGTTCACCGGCGCCTGGTCCAGGTGCCCCGTCGCCGCCGGGTCGGTCGGGGTGGCCTGCACTTCGACAGTGGGCGCGCTTTCTTCTTCGCCTCCGCCTTTACCGCTTGAGGATGGCGAGGTGGCGACGCTTGAGACGTAGGTGATCCGGCCCGGCGTGGTCTGATTGTCGGGCAGCGTGATCGTGACCGTGTCGCCGACCCTGACGCTGCTCTGCTCGGAGGCGTCGAGCGCGAGCTTCACCTGGCGAGCGGTCGAGGTGATCGCGAGGACCGGCCCCGGCATGACCGTCGCGCCGACCGTGGGGGTTACGCTCGTGATGCGCACCGGCCCGGACTCGAACACGACCGATCCCACCAGCAGCTCGCCGGTCACCGAGGCGCCGCGCGCGGACTGCAGTGCGCGAATCGCCGCCGCGGTGCCATTGGTGAATTCATCGCCCACGAGTTCGTGCCCGTAGCCGAGTGCGTTGAGGTTCGCGTTCAGTACGGCCACGTCGCGCCCTGCGGACATGCCCAAGACGAAAGCCCGCGTCGCCGGCGTTGCGCCGTACAGCAGCAGCACCGGCTGGCCGCCGATCTCGTACAGGCTCTGCCCGCGCGCGACTATCTGGCCGACCGACGGCAGCGCCGTGAACGTCGAGCCCTGTTCGTAGAGCGCCGCCGAGGAGCGCGCCTTGAAGAGATTGGACCGCGCACTCGCAAGCTGTTTTTCCGCGGAGGAGACCTGTGAGCGGTCGGCGGCGAGCTTGTCGGCGGCCTCGGTGGCGTTCTGTTGCGCCGAGGACACGGCCTGCACGTCGCTCGAGCACGAGCTACCGCCTGCGCCCGGCGAGCTGTTTTCGCTTGCGGGCGAAGCATTGGCGGATGTGGTTTCCGCGGCACCCGCGCCCGCACAGTCGACCGCCTCCTTCGCTCGTGTCGCCTCAAGCATCGCCCGGTGGCCGGCCAGCGCCGTTGTGTCGGAGGCCAGCGTCGATGAGGCCGCGGCCAGCATCGTTTCGGCGCTCGCCACCTGCTGGCTGGCTTGCTGGACGGCCGAGGGCGCCGTCCCAGAGGCAACGCGGATACTGGAGGAACCGGCGTAGCCGAGCGTGCCGCTCACCTGTGTCTGCTGCGAGAGCGACTGCCGTTTCACCGTCGCCAGCGAGGTGGCGCTAGCGTTGTCGAGTACGCCGGTGCCCGCTTTTCCGCCGCCCGCGAACGGGTCGGTCGCGACCAGCACCACTACCGCCACAACCAATGCCAATCCCGCCGCCGCGATGACCCTGCGGCGGGCGCGAGCGGCCGGCAGGCTGATCTGCGTGGGCGTCGTTTCACTGGACATGCGCTGCGCTGCTTCTACGACATCGACGGTTTCGGGAAGGTAACGCCGGCCTCACGTTGAGCCCACGCCCGAACCCACTCGCCGTAGCGATCACGGGGCCAATGCCACGTTGCCGGGGCCGCCCTTCGGCCCCGGCATGATCGACTGGCACGCTTTCTGGGCGGCCTGGAACTGGGGCGAGCTGAGATCGATCCGGCTCGGGCCACCCTGCTTGCCCCCGATCCGTATGCCGCCGCCGACGCCGCTGCTAGAGAACTGCGGGTCGGGGAAGCTCGGAACGCCGTGGGTCCGCATGCACTGTGAGAACTTCAGCGCTTGTTCTTGCAACTTCGCCTGTTCGGCGGGGCTCGGGGGCTTGCCTCCCTTTGGCGACAGCTTTGCGCAGGCCTTGCTGGCGGCCTGGAACTGCGCGGACTGTGGGTTGACGCCGGTCACGTGGCCGTTGTGGTCGCTGCGGCGGATCAGCACGTGGCCTTCGCTCGGTTCGGGAAATTCCGGCACCCCGTGCGTGCGCATGCAATGCGAGAACGCGACTATCTTCTGTTGGGCGCTCGCGCTGCTTTCGCCTTCCGCCGAGGACGAGCCGCTGCTGGCCGGGTCCGCGCTGCTGGAGGTACTGGAGCCAAGGTGCGCGACGCCGGGGCTCGAGGAGGAGCCGCCGCAGCCAGCAATCGCCAGGGCGGCGGCGAGCATGGCCGGGGTGAGAATGGTTCTCGTCATATCTCGATCTCCTCAACCTTCAGGTACCGGGGTTCGCCTTGGGGGGGACAGCAGTTGCTACGCGGCACCGCCGCGACGCAACGACATCATGCGGAACACGACCTGAGAATCGGCTGAGAAGAAGCGAGGAACTTGCTAAGTGGCACATCAGTGGTTGTGCAGCGGAAACGCGCACTCGGCTGCTGTTAGTGTGAACGCCGGCGACTGCTGGTCGATCCTGCCGGGGAATATGAAGATCACGCCTTCGATATCGCTGATCACGCCGCCCTCACTGCCCAGGGCAGCCCGAGGATTGGATGGGGCGGTGGTGCGAGGGTCGGGGAATTCGGGCACACCGCGCCGGCGCATGCACTGCGCGACCGTCAGGTAATGCGCCAATGTCTTTGCGGATGGAGGCGCACCGGAGTCGGGTCCCTGGGGCAGGAACTTCTTGCACTTCGTCTGCGCCGTCTTGAACGCGGGCGATGAGGGATCGGCGCCGCTGCCCGTGTGAAAGAGGAAGTCGCCGCCGGTCTTCGGATCCGGGAAGTTGGGTAGGCCGTTGGCGCGCATACAGGCGGCAAACGCGAGCGCCGCGGCTTCCGGCGAGCCTGCGCTGGCGCCAGCCGAGGCGTTCGAACTCGCGGCGCTCGATGTGCCCGAGGACAGACGCGCAACGCCCGGGTTGACGGAGCCTCCGCCGCAGCCGGCGACCGATAGCGCGACGCTCGCGAGTACGACCGCGCTGAGGTTGATTCTCCTCGGCGCCATACCGAAGATCATGCGCAATCAACCTGAGAATCGGCTGAGAGGCAGCGAGGGATTGGGTGAGAGAAGGTGAGGGATTCCCTGAGAGAAGGTGAGGGTTTCCCTCAGGCAACGCCCGACGCGCTCGGAGCGTCCAGCTTCGATGCGGCGATCTCGGCATCGGTTATCTGAAGCGGTGGAAGCTCGAGCGTCAGGCGGGCACCGCCGCCGGGATCGTTGGCGGCGTGCACCGATCCACCGTGAGCCTCGGCCATCTGGCGCACGATCGCCAGCCCGAGCCCCGATCCGGGTCGTCCCCGGGCGCCGGGCGCGCGGTAGAAGCGGTCGAACACGCGGGGGAGATCCTCCACGGAGATTCCCGGACCATGATCGCGGACCTCGATCGCACCGTCGCGCACGCGCACTTCTACGGGGCCGCCCGCCGCTTCACCCTCGTGGTCAGGGATGAGCGGGTTCCATTCGCAGGCGTTATCGAGCAGATTTGCGATCGCCCGATCCAAGCGCGCGGGCGCGGCTCGCACGAGGCAGGGCTCGGCATCGAGCACGATCGGGCACTGCGGCGCATGCAGCCGTGCGCGCTGCAGCGCTCCGGCGGCCGCCAGATCCAGGCGCACATCCTCGACCTCGACCTCCTCGACCTCGGTCTTGGATAGGTCGACCAGATCGCCCACCAGCACCGTCAGCTCGCGCAGTTGCGCCTGGGCGGCAGCGAGGATGCGAGCACGCTCGGGTGCGGGCAGTGCCTCGCCCATCGCAAGCGCGTCGAGGTTGACCTGCACGCTCGTCAGCGGTGTGCGCAGCTCGTGCGAAGCGTCGGAGACCAGCTGTCGCTGCGCCAGGCGCGAGCGCTCGAGCGCGGCGAGCATCGTATTGAAGCTCTGCGCTAGCCGCCCCAGTTCGTCGTCCTCGCCGGCCTGGATGCGATGGCCGAGGTCCTGAGTGCGAGCCACGCGTTCGGCGGCCCCCGTCAGGCGGCGCACGGGGATCAGCGCCGTGCGCGAGACGAGCAGCCCGAGCGCCGCCGCGAGCGCGATCCCACCCAGGCACACGAGCGCGAGCACCAGCTTCAGGTGCGTAAGTGTGCTGTCCACGTCGGTCAGTGGCAGCGCCACCTGCCATACCCCTCCTTCCGGCGCACGCTTGGTCAAGATCCGCATGGGTGTGCCGGCGACGATCGTTTCGCTGAAGAAAGCGCCGCGCCGGCCGGCCGCCACGGCCCGGGTGGCGGCGGTGACCGGAAGCTGCAATCCCTTGGTTTCCGGGCGCAGGACCTGCCCGTTGGCTTGGAAGAATTGCACGTACCCTGCTGCGCTGCCTGGTGTCGGAGCGGGCAGCACGAGCCGGTTGACGGGAGCGACACAGTGCGGTGAGCGAGCGGGATGCGCAGGAGAGGTGCCCCCGGATGAGAGCGAACCGGATGACTTACCCGAGTAGGCCGTTTCGAGCGAGCGCAGCACCGCTTTCGCGCAGGCCGATCCCCCGGCGACCGCGGCGCCGCGAGGCAGGGCAAGTCGTTCCACCGACTGGCCCGAGCCAATCGGGGCCGACGCTCCGGGCGGCAGCTTGCCTTCCCGGATCAGCTTGGCGAGCCCCGCCGCGCCCACCTTCACTGTTCTGATCTGCACCGCCTGCGAATGGCCAGGAGTGAGCTTTTGACGTAGGCTGGCGTCGATCCGCGCGTTCAACTCGTTGCCGGTCACCACGTAAACCACGACCGACGCGATCACGATCGCCGCCGCCACCGCACCGGCCGCCAACAGCACCACGCGCCGACGGAAACTCATTGGGGCGAGCACCTCAACACGTAGCCGACTCCGCGCACCGTCTGCACCAGACGCGGCTTCCCACCGGCCTCGGTCTTGCGGCGCAGATAGCCGACGTACACCTCCAGCGAGTTGGAGGCCGGCCCGAAGTCATAGCCCCACACGCACTCGAAGATTCTCGTGCGCGAAAGCACCCGTCGAGGGTGGCGCATGAGCAGTTCCAGTAGCAGAAACTCCGTGCGGGTCAACTCGAGTGGACGTCCCGCCCGGCGCGCCTCGTGCGCGCGTGGATCGAGCTCCAGGTCCTCGAAGCGCAGGGTCTCCTCGTTGCCCTCCCAGCCGGTGCGGCGCAGCAGGGCGCGCAGTCTGGCGATCAGCTCCTCGCTGGCAAACGGCTTGACCAGGTAGTCGTCGGCTCCAGCCTCTAGCCCAGCGACCCGCTCTGACACCTCCGCGCGGGCCGTTAGCATCAGCACCGGTGTGCGATCGCCGATCGCGCGCATCCGCCGGCAGACCTCCAAGCCGTCCAGGCCGGGCATGAGCACGTCGAGGATCACCGCGTCGGGTCGGTCAACCGCGAGCGCACGGATCGCCTCGCCGCCGTCGGCGGCGCTCGCCACACCGAATCCGTTGAGGTCCAGCACGAGCTCGAGCGCCTCGCGTACAGAAGGGTCGTCGTCAACGACCAGCAGCCGCATGCGCCGATGCTGACAGGCGAACCTGAAAGAAAGCTGAGGAGCCGGCCCTTCTCAGTGGGCCGGCGCGGCCTGCTGGGTGTGGACGGATTCGCCGTGCACGCCGCCGGGGATCAACGATTCGCAGTCGTGCACCGCCGCCTTGAACGCGGGCGAGCTCTCGTTGAGCTTTTGGTGTTCGATGTGGACGCCGCCGCCGGAGAACGTCGGGTCGGGGAAGTTCGGCACACCGTGGGAGCGGATACAGGCCGCCGCCCTCAGATACTGCTCCTGCTGTCCAGGTGTCAGCGGAGCCTGGTTGTTCGGCCCACCGCCGGGCAGGAGCTTGCGGCAGGCTTCCGAGGCGGCCTTGAACCTGGGGTTCTTTCCGACGCCGACGGGAACGGCCATCTTGATGCTGACCCCACCGCCGTGTTCGCTGACTTGCGGCTCGGGGAAGTTGGGTACGCCGTGCGTGTGCATGCAGGTGGTGTACGCGACCGCCTGACTGGCGGGCGATGCTTCGTGGTCTTCGCTTGGGCTTGCTGCGCCGGCCGTCGAGGAGTGTGACGCCGAGGTGTGCGTCCCCAGACTTGCTACGCCCCCGGTTGGGGACCCGCCGCCGCAGCCCGCGACGAGCACGCCGGTGAGGAGGAGCGCCGCCGCGGCGCAGGCCGCGCGTAGTGGCCGGGTCGTGATTGTCCTCCGAACATCGAGTGGTGGGGCGTCGTCTGGCATGTCGTCTCCTTGGCAGCTCGTGGGACGGTTCTGGCTGCTTGTACGCCATGCGCGGTTTCGGGAACGTATCGACGCGGGGCTGCGTGGCGATACCGTGCCGAAACCGGCGAGGGCTAGCCTCATGGCGTGCGAATACTCGTGATCGAGGACGACGAGGAGATGGCCGAGGCGATCGCCTTCGGGTTGCGCCAGGGAGGCATGGCGGTGGACGTCGCGCTGGACGGTCCGGCCGGGCTTGCCCGCGCACGCGTGAACGACTACGACGTGATCGTGCTCGACCGCGACCTTCCGGGGATGCATGGGGACGAGCTCTGCGTGACGCTCGTGGGGGAGGAGTGTCGTGGTCGCATACTGATGCTGACGGCCGCGGGAATGGTGGAGGACGTGGTCGGCGGCCTCGCGCTCGGCGCCGACGATTATCTGTCCAAGCCCTTTGACTTCTCCGTGTTGGTCGCCCGCATCGGCGCCTTGGCCAGGCGTGCCCAGCCGGCGATCCCGCCGCTGCTGCGCCGCGAGGATCTCGTGCTCGACTCGGCGCAGCATCGGGTCACGCGTGGGGGGCAGGAGATCGAGCTGACGCCCAAGGAGTTCGGCGTGCTGGAGCTACTGCTTGCCTCGCAGGGCCGCTGCGTGTCGGCCGAGGAGCTGCTGGCGCGGGTGTGGGACGAGGCCGCCGATCCGTTCACCAACGCCGTGAAGATCACCGTGAGCCGTCTGCGCGGCAAGCTCGGGGAGCCGCCGCTGATCGAGACGGTCGCCAAGGCCGGCTACCGGATCTGAGCCCGTGAGCCTCGGCAACCGACTGACACTGCTCGCGCGGCGCCTGCCCCTGCCGCGGCGCACGATCCGTTTGCGCCTGGCGGTGCTCTACGGCAGTCTGTTCTTTCTCTCCGGTGCGGCCCTCTTGGGGATCACCTACGCCGCCGTTTCGCGCACCCACGGCGCCTATTCTTCGCAGGCGTTCCCCGCACCGATCATCCACACCGAAGTGCGCGGGGCGCCCTCAGGCGCCTCGCCGAGCGGAGTCGCGGGGCTTCGCGAAAAGATGGAAGGAGCACCGCCGGCCTCACTCCCAGGCGGAGCTGCGGTGCGGGTGTTCGACGCGGGCCAGCACGGCGCGGATGTGCGCGTGCTCGCCTTCGTGTCGCTGATCGCGCTGGTGGCGATGGCGGCGCTCTCGATGGGTCTCGGCTGGCTGGTTGCGGGGCGGGTGCTGCGCCCGCTGCGCACGATCACCGGCGCTGCGCGCGAGATCTCAGCCACGGACCTGCACCGGCGGCTGGCGCTCACCGGCCCCGACGACGAGTTCAAGGAGCTAGGCGACACCTTCGATGGGCTGCTGGGACGGCTCGAGGCATCCTTCGCGGCGCAACGCCAGTTCGTCGCCAACGCCTCCCACGAGCTACGTACCCCGCTCGCCAGGCTGAAGACGCTGGCGCAGGTGGCGCTGGCTGACCCCAACGCCAGCGTGGAGTCGCTGCGCGCCGCGCACGATCGCGTGCTCGCCTCTGAGCAGCAGTTGGAGCAGCTGATAGACGCGCTGCTCAGCTTGGCCCGCGGCGAGCGCGGCCTTGAGCGTCGCCAGCCAGTCGACTTGGCGGCGCTGGCCGGGGATGCGATCGAGGAACGCTTCGGGGAGATCGAGCGTCGCGGATTGCAACTGCACACTGCCCTAAACCCAGCCCGTATCCAAGGCGATTGGCAGCTTCTGGAGCGCTTGGTGGCGAACCTGATCGACAATGCGATCCGTCACAACGTCGCCGGCGGAGGCATCGACGTGAGCACGACGACCGCCGCCGGGGACGCGGTTCTATCGGTGGCTAACGACGGCCCGGCGGTCCCAGATGACGAGCTGGAGCGCCTGCAAGCCCCATTTGAGCGCCACGGTGCAGCCCGCACCGGCTCCGGGGATGGTCACGGCCTCGGGCTCTCGATCGTGCAGGCGATCGTCGCTGCCCACGAGGCCCAGCTCATCATCAGTGCGCGGCCCAAGGGGGGGCTGGCCGTGGAGGTGCGTTTTCCGCCGAGCATCTAGCTCCACGGCCACGGCCGACAACGTCGCTCCTCGATGCCGCAGCGGTCGAAGCTCGAAAGTGCTAGGCCAACGCACGATTCGTGCATCGCTACCTGCAGCTTCGCCACGCGCCAGAGAGGAGGCTCACTTGGCGGCTGCGCCTCCATTCGCGACGCGATGGCACAGCACAGCGGACGGCGAGACCGCTCTTGCTAGAGCGAGCGCGACGAGAGGGTCCGGCAGCCGCATGGCTCATACACGAAACCCTCGTGCGGACAAAGAGTTCAAATTTTCGGCACCGCGGCTTGACTGTTGGCACGAGGCTTGACGTGTCTCACGGAAGCGCCTTTGGATCCTCTCCGCTGTCCGCAAAAAGCCGTCCGGGGCACCGACCACTATGTCCGCATGCTTGTCCCGGTTGCGATCTTCATAGCGTGTCTGTGCGTCGGCGCTTTCGCTAGCGCGCGCTGGCTTCCTGACTTGGCCGACGGGATAACGGGTGGCCTTGTGTTCTTCGTTGTCTGTGGCTTGCTTGGCGCCGTCCTTGGACTCGTCGGCCTGCATATCTACTCGATCGTCTATTCGCTGAGCCGAACCAGTGGCAGCTTCCGGTCTGAACTGGTCGCGACCGGTCTCAGTAGCATGCTGTGGGAGGCGGGATCACTCGCTGGGATCGCCACAGCCGTATATCTCCTGGCCCCAGATGCTGAGACTGCAGACTATCTTGCAGGCTTGGAGGGAGCAGAGGCTGACTGATCGGGTCCGTCGAAGAACTGGGCCGACGAATTCACGAGCCGCTTTGTCGCCCTCCTGGGCTCGCTTCCACTCGTCAAACCGATCGGCATGTCGATCCCGATGGCTGCCATGCATGAGAGTGTGCTCAAGAGATCGGCTGAGGGCTCCGGCCGCCCGCCAACCGCCTCGCCAGCGTCAGTGGTCCTCTCTCGACGTCGGCTTTGCCCGGTGTTCTCGCGGGCAAGGGCAAGCTGTCGCTGGTACTCAGCTCAGCCATACGGATAGCTCCTCCAATACGTCGGGGATCACGTAGTAGTAAGCCCACAGCCCTTGACGCTCGGAGTCCACGATCCCAGCGGCGCGCAGCTTGCCGAGATGGTGGCTGAGGGTGGGCTGTGAGATGTCGAACAGCGGCACGAGCTCGCAGACGCACACCTTGCCGGCGTGCTTGCGCAGCACGTCCACAAGCTGCAACCGGATCGGGTCGCCGAGCGCCTTAGCGACTTCGGCCATACGCTGCGCCTGCTCGCGCTGCACATCGGGGTAGACGACTGGCTTGCAGCAGCGCTCACCGGCCCCGCGCTTCTGCTTTGGGGCTAGCTCCAAAGCGACGCTCATCGATCTACTTATATCTATTGAAGTGAGAGATGTCAATGTAATACGATCCGGCGCATGGCTCAACTTCCGCTCGCGCGCCGTCTACTTGCCGAGCTATTGGGCTCCGCGTTCCTTGCAGCGCTCGTGATCGGCTCAGGCATCGCAGCGCAGACACTCTCACCCGGAGACGTGGGCTTGGAGCTATTCGAGAACGCCGCCGCAACTGCGATGGGACTGGCGGCGATCATTTCCATGTTTGGCCCGGTGTCCGGCGGGCACTTCAATCCCGTTGTCTCGCTCGCCGACGCAACTTTCGGCGGGCTGCCTTGGCGCGACGCGCTCGCCTACATTCCTGCGCAAGTAGCTGGCTGTGTGCTCGGCGCGATCACCGCCAATGGCATGTTCGCGCTCGCCGCCATTAGTATCTCCACGCACCATCGCGCCACGCCTGCGCACCTATTCAGCGAGGTGATCGCCACCGTCGGGCTACTGCTCGTGATCTTCTCGCTGGCACGCACTAAGCGCCTGAGCGCCGCACCGGCAGCAGTCGGCGCATACATCGGCGCTGCCTACTTCTTTACAAGCTCCGCGAGCTTCGCTAACCCCGCGATTACGGTAGGTCGCATGTTCTCGGACACCTTCGCCGGGATCGCGCCCGTGTCCGTACCTGGCTACGTGGTCGCGCAGCTCGTCGGCGGTTCCTGCGCGATCCTTGCTATCCGCGTTCTGTATCCGGACGTGACGCCGGCCGACGCCGCCGAGCTGGTGGTCCCTCACTACGAGCGAACAGACGCTGCGATCAGTCAACCGGCGGTCAGCGGCTGATGGCGACCGTGCTATTCGTGTGCTTGCAGAACGCGGGCCGCTCGCAGATGAGCCAAGCGCTATTCGAGCGCGAAGCGGCCGGATGGCACACAGCGCTATCTGCCGGCACCACACCGGCCGATCACGTCCACCCCGAGGTAGTCGAAGTCATGGCGGAGCTTGGCGTCGACCTAGCCGGCTGCATCCCGCAATTACTTACGCTCGAGCTTGCCGAACAAGCCGACGTAGTAGTCACGATGGGCTGCGGCGATGCCTGCCCCTACATACCCGGCAAGCGCTACGTCGATTGGGAGCTACCCGACCCCGCCGGACGCCCGATCGCCGAGGTACGGGCCACCCGCGAGGAGATAGCCCGCCGAGTCAAAAACCTCTTGCAAGAGCTAGACAGCGCCGCCTCACATACTGCCTAGCAGCTGTAGCTACTGTCCCAGCGCCACACATTAGGTCGTCGTGCAAGGATCGTCCACCTCCATTGACGCAATGCTCCTCGGCGCATGCTCGGGCTCGGTACCTTGTTGCACGTTGGCGACCTTGATGGCGCTCTTGCTGAGGCGAACCTCACCCCATCCACGTGCATGTGCGCGCGGCGATCGAGCGCCTGCGGATGGTGCGCTGACAGGCCCGTTGGGGCTTTCACGCTGAGGCTGAGATACTGAGCGCCCATGCCTGACTCGCTTGCGCTCGACTCAACCGTCGCCGTCGTCACGGGTGCCTCCAGTGGCATCGGTGAGGCAACTGCACTGGCGCTTGCCGCAGAGGGCGCAACTGTCGCTCTCGTTGCTCGTCGTGCGCAACGGCTGGAGCGCCTCGCTGAGCAGATCGCCTTAGTAGGACCGACGCCGCTTGTGATCGCTGCCGACCTGACCGATGCGGCCCAACCGCCGCGGGTGATGAGTGAGGTGGTGGCCAAGGTGGGCAGGATCGACGTGCTCGTCAATAACGCCGGCGTGATGCTGCTCGGCTCGATCGTGGGGGCGCCGCTTCAGGAGTGGGAGCGGATGATCGACATCAACGTTCGCGCTCTTCTGCACTGCGCGCATGCGGCATTGCCGTACCTGCTCGAGGCGGCCGAGCAAGGGCCACGCAATGTGGCTGATCTGGTCAACGTCTCTTCGGTTGCGGGGCGCAAAATCAATAACGGTTCCGGCGTCTACAACCTGACCAAGCACGGTATAGGCGCGTTCAGCGAGTCGCTGCGTCAGGAGATCACTCGCCGATACGTGCGCGTCGGTCTGGTAGAGCCCGGCGCCGTTGCGACGGAGTTGGTGGGCCACAATCGGCCCGAGGTCCTAGAGGCCCTGGCTTCCCGGCCTGGGCTTGGATCGCCAATGCAGGGCCGCGACATCGCCGACGCGATCCTCTACATGGTGACCCGCCCACGTCACGTCGCGATCAACGAGCTCCTGGTTCGCCCGACAGATCAAGAGCGTTAGGCCGGCGGTCATTGCCTACTGGCGGATGACCGCTCAAAAGTCCAACAAAGTGCACTAGTGCAGGCTCAAGCGGGCTGTTGACCGCCCATATGGCCGAGGACCAAGGCCGCCGCCTCCTGGGCTGAGAGCTCCGAAGTGTCGAGGGGCAGCAACCGCATGACCTCAAGGGTTGTCCCGGCGTGCATACGCCAGGCTTCCGTGACGATCCGATCCGTCAGCCGGGTGGTCCGCTCCTGGCGGCTCTTGACAACTTCTAGGGGAGCCGTCAGCTGGACGACGAGGGCGTCCGCATCGTGTTCGGCGGCAATCTCGAGAAGGCGGTGCAACTGCTCGGGGTGGAGCTGGGCTGGTCGGGAGTCGGGGGGGACGTAGGTGAAGGTGCTCTCGTAGAAGACCAGCCCACGGCTAGCGAGCAACTTGCTCGTTCGCTCCGCGGCGGCATCGTAAGCCGCATGCAGACCGCGCTCCCAGCGGAGCTCAGGTGGGAGCTTGCTCGCACCGATCACCTCGTCGATTGAGACGATGTCGCTCGGACGATCGAGTTGCCCGACTAGCTCGTGAATCAGTGTGCTCTTGCCGGTGTGCGAAGGACCGGTGACGACGACAAGCTCTCCCGCGGCTCCCCGGCGGTTGTCGCCGGCGGCATCGTTGCGGGCGTAGTCGGACAATCAGCCCCCTCGTGGGGCCTGGCGCACTACTGGAATCCCGTCACTCAACTGTTCGAGCGAGAAGTCCTCGAAGACCGACGGTGCCTCCTCGCGCATGAGGCTAAGCAAGGACGCCGACATCATCCGCATCTCTTCGTCACCTTCGATCCCGCCGCGGGTGGCTAGGAGGTGGCGGATCGCACGTGCGTTGGCGCTGAAGGCAAGCTTGGTCTCCGAGGCGTTGGGCAGAAGCGAGCGGGCGGCGCTGTGCAGAAGACGGGAACGCTCCCGGGGGGCAAGGTCGGACGGAGCATCTGCGAGAACCCGCATCAGCTCGCGATAGTCGGTGAGACCGCGGTCGACCGAGGCCTGCCACAGCTTCGCGGCCTCCGGGATGTCCTTCACCACCTCCGGCATAACTGTCTCGGCCAAGTCGTGATCGACGTACTGCTGCGAAAGCTGACTGAATGCGAAACCGACTCGGTGCCGGACGAGTTGGTGTGAGAAACCGCGGCTCACCCCGCTAATGAGAAAACTCCAGCTCGCGTGCTCCAGCACGCTCTCGTGTCCATGCACGATCAGGTGTCGGATGTACTCCCGGTTGCTCTTCGGCGACTGGCGCTCGCCGAACGACATGTAACAAATCCTGCCTGCGATCTCGATCATGTTCTCGGCATCGGTGGCCTCCCCGTCGGAGCGCCAGCTGAGGTTCTGCTCGCGGAGGAACCCTTCAATCGACTCCCGGTCGAAGCTGGGTCGGGCTACGACTGCGAGCCTGACATCTCCCCACTGCTCGGGCGCGCGCGAAGCGCCGTGGCCGAGACTGCGGTCGACGCTCATTTTTTGCTGACCTTCAGATGGCTCAAGCTATCGAGGTGTGCGAGTTGTCTCCTCAACAAAGCGACTTCCCTTTCGAGTTTGCTGGACTCGGCAAAGGCGCTCGCTTGCGCCTTCAGGTCGCTGATTTCTCCGCGAAGAACCGCCGTAGGGCCAACGATGGCAACAATGACGGTAACAATGGCGGCAACCACGCTGACCAGGATTGGGGCGACGAGCGCCTTTCGCCTCGTCTTCTGCTCCTCTGTCGCGGCCGCCTCGCGAACACGCCCCGAGATATTGAGAAAATCGGCGGAGAGGACCGAGAGCAGGCTTTTGACCTTCGAGGTTTCCGGTCGACCGTCGAGGCGTTCGCGCAGGTCCTTGCTTGCGGGGGGCTCAAGGGTGAAGAAAAGAAGTGTGACGATCTTGGCACCCGTGACCAACATGTAGTTCTCTTGCCCCATATTGATGACGGTGAACGTCATCTTCCCGTCGTAACCGGGGTCAACGTGACCGGGGTTGGTCATCAGGATGCCTCTGGAGGACACACTGTTGGGGGGAAACCCGATCGCGCCGAGATCGGCGGGAAGGTGACATTCCTCGCGCGTCGTTATAACCGCTGTCTGCCCGGGTCGCAGCTCCATCGCATCGAGTGGGGCTTCTGTCGTCCCCGGCTTGCCGGGCAGGGCTCCGGGGTCGAAGACCTCGCCGATTCTCAGGTCCAGAGAACAGGGCTGAACCGGCGACTCGTTGCTGTCGTTGGCGCCTGCTTCGAGTCGAAGTCCGTCGACGATCGGGTTCTCGCCCCGGAGCTTCTGCAGCAACTCGGAGTCGGCTAGAAACATGTGCTCAGCTTAGCCGCGTCTCCGGCGCGACAAAATGAGGTTGCGTACGATCTGGTACGCGAAATCGAGACGGGAGCGCTGGGCAAATTGATCGTACTTCTGATCGGGCAGCAGGGAACCGGCAAGAGTACCCTGGGTCAGGCATTGTCTTACTATCGCGGCGGTCAGTATGTCAGCGGTGGAGTGCTGATTCGCCGCGAGATCGCTCAAGGATCGAAGATCGGCCGCCAGATCGAGTTGCCGATCGCGGCCGGTGAGCGCATTGCCCCAGAGTTGATGTACGAGCTTCTGGAGCGTGAGCTCGACGGTATCTCGGCGACCGACCTGGTGCTGGATGGCTTTCCCGGCGAGGCGGACGAGCACGCGGAAATGGTCGCGGTCCTCGGCGAGCCGGACCTAGTGCTACTCCTCAATGGGGTTCCGAACGACGAGCTCGTGCAGCGACTCGAACTCCGCCTCGAGTGCCCCCAGTGCTATGCCCCATCCCGGAAGGGCGAGGACGACCTGTGTAGGCGCTGTAAGGTTTCGCTAACGCCTCGACCCGAGGACGGCGAGCTCGAGAAGATCACCCGCCGTCACGCGCGTTGGATCCGAACCGAGGCTGGGCTGATCGACCTGTACGAGCGGCTGGGAATACTCGTCAGGATCGACGCGCGTCCACCCCGTGAGCAGGTTCAGTCGCAGGCGCTCATCCACGTAGATGCGTGCATGAATTCACGCAGATAGCGACGAGGCGATCTTCCCCGTCGGGATGCTTCGTTAGATTGAGCCTGTGGGTGCTCCCCGTCTAATCAAGCTTGAGCCGGGCTTCCCCCCAGAGCCGTCGTTGTCCGAGCTCGCCAAGCGCGCCAAGGTACTAGAGGACCAGTCTCATACGGCCTCGCTGCAGTCGACGCGAACAGTCCTCACGGCGTTGGTTCTATCGGCGACCGAGGCGCTGGAGCATCTTCATGACGAGGCGGGCGCTGGCCATTCACCAGCCTTTGAGCCCAGCGTCGGAGCGATCGGCGCGTATCTTGTCCATGTCTGCAGCCTCGAGGGGCTGCCACTCGGTCAGCTTATTTCCGATCGCTTCGACCAAGATGAAGTTAGCGTCGGACCCCAACGCCGATACGGACACGACCAGCGTCGCTGAGGGGTCCGCGGAGCCGACCTCCAGGCCGCCGGTCGCATGTGCCGCGTGGGGCACGCCCTGACGCACCGCCGTGTGCGTCTGCTCGACCTCGAATCCCAGGCCGTTGTCTCGGTCTAGCTCGATACTGCTGAGCACTCCTAGTGTCCCGAGTCACAAATTCGCTGGCATTCCCCGGCGCCTGATCGCGCCTGAGGCCCGCCGATATCGGCCCACGTGCTACCGGCACGCAGGCCGATATCGTCGAACCTCAGATCACGACCATCCATCCGGGTGATACACACCGGATTTGTGACTCGGGACACTAGCTGGTGCTAGGCGCTGTCATACCGCCCAAGCCCATCGTTCCTGCCTGCACCGAAATCTGTCGCGCCAGCGCGCGAGCAGCGGCCTTGCCTCGGAAGCCGTTTGAGGTGAGCTGGGCAATTGTCATCCCGGTCTTGTCGCTGTAGATGTTGAGGACAAGCGATTCGCGCTTGCCGGCGAGCACCATGTAGACGATTCCCGGGATCAAGAAGCAAACTGTCAGGACAAGCGCTACAAGCGCTTTGGGTCTGCGGTGGTAGCGAAAGCTTGCCCCGTCATCGCTCTGAACCATGACTTGCCAGTGGCGCTTGGTGGCGACGATGGCAACGGTGGCCATGACGATGTGACGCGAGTCGACGGGCGTCTCGAAGCGCAGGTTCTCGCCGGAGCGCAGCAAGAAGAACACAACGATGCTGGCGATTGCGATGAGAAGACAAATGAGGACGACGTGTTCAGACACGAGCTTCCTTTCGTTGCTTGCCTCCTCTAATCCGACGCTCGCGCCGATCTGGGACATTTCAAATGTCAGGGAGGTCCTCGCCGCATGCGGCGAGGACCCGGACGGTGCATGCACCGTCCGGCCGACTCGTGCATGCACGAGTCGGAACAGGGCCGCGCATGCGCGGCCCTGCCACCTGGCGCATGCGCCAGGTGGAACAGCAATGCCAGATGTGTCGGGTGAGATCTATGCGGCGACCAACTCGACATCGGCTCTCGGCTCGAGCTCCTCGGCCCCCGAGACGGTCTCTTGCTGTGCGATGGCCGGAGGGCGCAATACCAGGAACGCGGCAAGCACACCCAGGCCGACGCACACAGCCGCAACCAGGTAGGCGAGGTGGTACCCGCCGGTCAGCGCACTGGCCAGCGAATCCCCGCTTGCGCTCAGCGAGTTGGTGTGGTCGGTCGCGATCGTCCCAAGCGTCGCCAGGCCGATCGCGCCGAACAGCTGCACCGATACGTTGATGATCCCCGACGCAAGCCCCGCGTCGCGGGGAGCCGAATCGGACATCCCCATCGTCAGCAGTGGCAGGAACGACGCGCCGGCGCCGAGCCCGAGTGTGAGGAACGCGAAGAACAACCCTGGGAAGTAACTTGCGTGAAGCCCTTGGATGGCGAGCAGAAGCAGGCCGATGACGATCCCCGCCAGGCCGGCCATCAGCGTCTGCAGAGCACCGAAGCGCTGCACGGCCCTGGCTGAGATGCCCATCGACATCGCCGCGATCGAGAACGTCAGCGGTAGAAATGCAAGGCCGGTGTCGATCGCGTCGTAGCCAAGTACGCGCTCCAGGTACAGCGCCCCGAGGAAGAACGCGGAGAACATGCCGGTGATGAGCAGTCCGCGCACGAGGCTAGATCCCATCAGCATGCGCTGGCGCAAGATGCGCAAGGGCATGATCGGGTTGGCAAGCCGCGACTCGAGCAACAGAAAGCCGCCGAGCAAGGCCAGCGATGCTCCACCGACGCCGAGCGTGCGCGCCGACAGCAGCCCGTATTCGCTGGACTTGACGATCGCGAATGCGCCAAGCATCGTCGCAAGTGTGATCAGGAACGAGCCGAGCACATCGACGCCGCCGGCGAGACCGATCCCCTCGTTCTCCTCGATCAACATCCAGCCGAACAAAAATGCGATCACGCCGATCGGTACGTTGACGAAGAAGATCCAGTGCCAATCAAGCGACTGCGTCAGCGCGCCCCCAGCCAGCAGTCCTACAGAGCCCCCGCCGGCCGAGACGAACGCGTACATGCCCATCGCCTTGGCTTGCTCGGCCCGCTCGGGAAACTCGGTCACGATGATCGCAAGGATCACGCTTGAGGCAACCGCGCCGCCCACTCCTTGGATGATGCGCGAGACGATCAACATCGTCTGATCCTGGGCGAACCCACAAAGCACAGATGCTGCGGTGAACATCACGAGGCCCGTCAAGAAGACCTTCTTGCGCCCGACGAGGTCGCCCATTCTGCCTGCGAGTAGCAAGAAGCCGCCGAAGGTGACGAGGTAGCCGTTGATCACCCACGTGAGGTTCCCTTGGGAAAAGTGCAGTTCGCGCTGGATCGAGGGCAGTGCGACGTTCACGATCGTCGCGTCCAGCACCATCATCAGCTGCCCGAGGCAAAGCACTGCAAGTGCGATCCAGCGCCGGCGCTCGCGTTTGCGCTCGGCCTCGCTTTGGCCGGCTGTCTGGCGTGCGCTCTGGGCGCGTTGGATGCTTTCTGGCTGGGCGGTGGCGGTGCTCATGTTGCTCCTTCCGATCTGGGTCAGGGGGACAACATAGCAGGGATAATCCATCTAACAAGTATCATCTTGTTATCGGTGATCATTGCTGCATCGTGGTATAATCAGCTCGTTATGGGCGACCACAATCACACAGCCGACCTTGGCTCGATGGTGCTGCTGACGCGGTTGGCCAAGCAGGTCTACCGGCGCAGCACCGAGGAGCTCTTGGGCATTCACATGCGGCTCGTGATGGCGCTCAGCTATCTGCGCGACCACGACGGCGCCCCCCAGCAGGAGCTGGCCGAGGCGCTGTGCATGGACGCCAACAACGTCGTCTTGCTCCTCAACGAGCTGGAGGATCTCGGGCACATCGCGCGGCGGCGCGACCCAGAGGACCGTCGTCGCCATCGCGTCGAGCTGACAGAGCAGGGTCGCCGCGCGCTGGTCAGCGCCGAGCGCGCCCAGGAGACGATCGAGGACGAGGTCCTACAGGCGCTCGACGCGGAGGAACGAGCGGCGCTCTGGCGGCTGTTGACGCGTGCACTGCGGGCGGCCGAGCCGGATGTGCTCGCCGACTCGGATCGTCGGCACGCAGCGGTCGGCCCTATCTCGACTTAGAACGTCTCCCGACGAGGTCAGTGTCGATATCGCGCGAGCGAGCTGATGGCGGCTTTGACCAGCGAGCCTGGTTGACGGCAAGTGCTCAGCTGGTTGCTGGTCTTCGGCTTGGAGCGAGCGGGGTCGGAGGAGAACGACAGCCAGCGCCACTGAAACTTGACGCATGAGCAGCGCGCACAGTCGGTGCCGCGCCGATAGTGCTGGTGCTCGTGCTTGGGGTGCCCACAACGGCAGCGCATTACAAGCAGCATATATCGTCGACCGGCTACGTCTATTAATTAGTATTTCACTAAAAAATGGAATGATAGTTTAGTGTTGCGAAGCAATACTCTTGGGGAGGGCTGAGGTCAAGCCCTTGTGCTTGCAGTTATCCGATTGATAGGAGAAGAGATGGCGCACATCCACAGGGAGATCTCGATCGACGCAAGCTCGGAGGCGGTGTGGGACGCGCTCCGCGACTGGGGCGCTCTACATGTGCGTCTTGTGCCTGGCTTCGTAGTCGATACCAAGCTCGACGGAGCAGACAGGATCGTCACGTTCGCGAACGGCATGGTCGTCCGGGAGGTGCTTGTCGATCGCGATGACGACGCTCGAAGGCTTGTATGGTCGATCGTCGGTGGGCCTTACGCCCACCACAATGCTTACGCCCAGGTCTTCCCCGCCGGGGAGAACGCCTGCAGATTCGTGTGGATCGCGGATCTACTACCCAATGAGCTCGCCGCACCGACCGATGAAGCGATGCAACAGGGAACAAACGTCGTGAAGCAGACGCTCGAGGCGCAGACGGTGCGCGGTTAGAGGGGCTAAGGTCCTGGGAGCCGGGAGCCGGGAGCCGGGAGCCGGGAGCCGGGCGATCAACCGCTCTTGGGTGGGCTGCCCATCCCAGCTTCGATCCCATCCAAGAGCTGGCGCAGGCCCTCCTCGAAGCGCTCGGGCTGGGAGATGATCTGCATCACGCGGCGCGTGCCATCGGCGACGTTGTCGGTGTGCAGCTCATCGGCGATCAGGGAGCCGATGCGGGGGTAGGCGCCGCTCTCGAGCTCACGCTCGAACAGCTCGAGCGTGCCTGGAGGCCACTGCTCGTCGCCCGTCTCGCCACCGAAGTCGATCGTCTCGCGCAGGCTGTAGCCGAACACGTACTCGTCCACGAGGCTGATCAGGCCCAGTCTCTGCTCGGCGGGAAGCCCGGTGTCCTGCACCGCCTCCAGCGACTGCTCGAAGTGCTTGATCCCGTTCGGGCCGATCGATATGTCGGTCACTCGATCCAGCGTCCAGCGGTGACGCTCGAAAGCGGCGCGCGAGCGGCGGGCGATGGTTGTGATCGCCTCGCGCCAGCCGCTCGGCAGCTCCCCGTCGGGCACAAGCACCTCGCCCATGACGGTGTCGTTCATCAGCAGCACGAGCTCGTCCTTGTTACGCACGTAGTGGTAGAGCGTCATCGTGCCGGCGCCCAGCTCCTGGGCGACTCTGCGCATCGACACCGCGTCGAAGCCTTCCGTGTCCGCGATCCGCACCGCGGCGGCGGCGATCTGCGCGCGCGAGTGGCTTGGGCGGCGTGTGCCCGGCTCCTCACGCAGCCAGATCAGGGCGGGAGACTTGTCGGTTTGAGGGGGTGACGACATCTAGTACAGCGTACTGCTAAGCTTGTGCGTACGATGTACGATATCAACGTACGAGGTACTAAATGAGCCAGATAGCTTCTTCACCGGCAATCGTCGCCGACGGTCTCGGCAAGCTCTACGGCGAGCAATGGGCGTTGCGCGACTTCGAGCTCGAGGTTCCCGCTGGCACGGTGCTCGGCCTGCTCGGCCACAACGGCGCCGGCAAGACAACCGCGATACGCATTCTCACGACGCTCGCGCTGCCCACCGCGGGCAGTGCCACCGTCGCCGGCTTTGACGTGCTCACCCAGCCGGGTGAGGTGCGTCGGCGCATCGGCTTGGCCAGTCAGACGGCCACCGTGGACGGGCTGATGAGCGCCCACGCCAACCTCGAGATGATCGGTCGTCTCTACCACCTCCCGCGTGCACTCGCTCGCGCAAGAGCAATCGAGCTGCTCGAGCGTCTGCGCCTCGCCGACACGGGCGACCAGCTCGTGCGCGACTTCTCCGGCGGCATGCGGCGCCGGCTCGATCTCGCCGCCAGCCTTGTCGCCGCGCCACCCGTGCTGTTCCTGGACGAGCCGACCACCGGTCTCGACCCCGAGAGCCGCAACGAGCTGTGGGAGCTGCTGCGCGAGCTGGTGGGGGAGGGGGCGACGCTGCTTCTGACCACCCAGTATTTGGAGGAGGCCGACCGTCTCAGCGATGACATCGTGTTGCTCGAGCGCGGACGCATCACCGCGAAAGGCACCCCCGCGGAATTGAAGGCCCGCTATGGCGGCGAGCGCATCGAGGTCGCGGTCGCGGACGTGGGTCAGTTGCAGCCGGCGCAAGCGGCGCTCGAGTCGTTTGCCGACGGGGCCTGCTCCTCCGATGAGCAGCAGTTGTTGCTCACGGTCCCGGTGCGCACCGACACGCGCCTGGTCGAGGTCGTGCGTGCGCTCGACGAAGCCGGCGTCGACGCCAAGGACGTGCACCGTCGCGAGGCCACGCTCGATGACGTCTTCCTATCCATCACCCACTCTCCCCACGCGCAGGAGGCACTTGTTTCATGAGCTCAGTCCAGCAGCCAATCCGCCAGCAACAACCGATCCTTCAGCAGCCCTCGATGCCGCTGCGTCAACTGGCAGCCGACAGTCTCGTAATCGCCAGACGCAGCCTCTCCCACATCCGCCAGATACCAGAGAAGCTAATCGACGTGACCGTCCAACCGCTGATGTTCGTGCTGCTGTTCGCTTTCGTCTTCGGAGGCGTGATCGCGGTCCCGGGCGGCAGCTACCGCGAGTACCTGATTGGCGGGATCCTCGTGCAGACGCTCACGTTCGGCATTATCGGTCCCGCCACCTCGATGGCAACGGACCTCGGCGAGGGCATTCTCGACCGCTTTCGCTCGCTGCCCATGCACCGTTCAGCCTTTCTGCTCGGACATCTCACAGCGGAGCTGGCCGCTTCGGTCCTTGCCATCACGGTGATGGTCATCAGCGGTCTGATCGTCGGCTGGCGCATCCAGGGCAGCGCCCCTGACGCGCTCGCCGCCTTTGCGATCCTCGCGCTGCTCGCGGTCACGATGTTGTGGGTTGGCACGCTCGTCGGCATCGTCGCCCGCTCGCCCGACGTGGTCACCGGCATCGCCTTCCTGATCGTCTTCCCGCTTACATTCATCGCCTCGACGTTCGTGCCGGTCGGCGGTCTGCCGACCGGTCTGCGCCAGTTCGCGGAATACAACCCGATCAGCTGCTGGGCGGCCGCCATCCGCACGCTGTTCGGAAACCCCACGGCGATCCCGAGCGCCGCCGCGTGGCCGCTACAGCATCCGGTCATCTCCTCGGTGCTCTGGTGCTTCGCGCTGCTCGCCGTCGTAGTTCCGGCAACGCTGCGTGCCTACCGCTGGCGCACGACCGGCTAGGACGCCGGTCGTGCTCGACCTGCGCTATCCGGCCGAGGATGTCTCGACTTCGTCGAGCTCGCGCCGCAGCTCCTGCTTGAGCTCCTCGCCGTTGGCGTCGATCTCCTTCTCGATCGACTTCTCAGCGCGCGCAAGCGCCTTGTTGAGCTGCTCTTCCAGGCGCGACTCGCCGATCACGACCAGCGCTGCCTCGCCTCTCTCCAAGAGCTCGCCAAGCTCTTTGGCATCGCCGCGCGAGATGCCCTTGCGCAGGTGGCCACCGACGCCACCGACGACGCCGCCGACAGCGGCCGCGCCGATGATCGATGGCGGGAACAAGACCCCGACAAGCGCACCGGCGGCGATCCCGCCCCAGGCGCCGTGCTGGGTGGGCTTCTCGTGCTTGCCGACATGCACTTTGCCTTCTGAGTCCTTGCTGATGAGTGCCACGTCGTAGGTGCCGACAAGCTTGGCACGGTGGAGCTCGATCAGGCTGTCGTAGTCGGCGAGCGCGTCCGCCTGGTCGGCGTATGTCGCTGCATAGATGAAAACCGGTTTGTCGCTCATCGCGTCTCGCTTTTCTCTCTCGGGTTTGTCGAGCGGCGCGTGGGCGATCGCTCGCAGTTGGCAGGAGCGCGACCCATCCATCCGCGGTGAGGCCGGGCTCACCAAGCGAGTCAACCAGCCAGGCGGGCGAGCGCCATCCGTAAAAGTCCGCCACCGAAATGGCGGTTCCCGCGCTCTATCTGACCGTCAGGCGAACCACTTGGGCAACGACCGGAGAGAGCAACCGCCTCAAATGTTTGTGCAGACGCCGGCTTGAGCAGCGACCTTGCTCAGACGCCGGCCTGAGCAGGATCGACCTGCGCCGGATGTCTCGCCGGGACGCGCAACAGTCGTGCCACGGGAGCGGGAAACCACCAGTTCCACTTGCCCATCAGGGCTACGAGCGAGGGGAGCAGCAGCGCGCGCACAACGGTGGCATCCAACAGGATGCCGGCGCCCAGGCCCGTGGCCAGCACCTTGATGTCGGTATTCGGGGCCGAGGCCAGCGAGGCGAAGGCGAGGAACAGGATCAAAGCAGCGCTCGTCACCAGGCGCCCTGTGCGTCCCAGTCCGGTCACGACAGCCTCATCGGTTGAGCCGGTGCGGTCGTACTCCTCGCGCACGCGCGCGAGGATGAACACCTCATAGTCCATCGAGAGTCCAAACAGGAAAGCGAAAACGAGGATTGGCACCCAGAAGGTGATTGCTCCCGTGGCGGGAATCCCAAAGACCAACTGTGAGCCGTGACCCTCCTGCCAGAACCAGGTCATGAAGCCGAAGGCCGCCGCCATCGAGACGAGGTTGAGCACGACCGCCTTGACCGCGAGCACGACCGAGCGGAAGGCCCGCGCTAGCAGCACGATGGTGAGCAGTGCGATGATCGCGAACATCAGTGGGAAGTTGCCGAACACGGCGTGCTGGTAGTCGAGCTCGGTCGGTCCCTCTCCTGCGATCCCAATCACCCCGGGCCGGCCTTCCAGGGCCGAGCGCGCCGTACGGACGGCGCCGAGTGTTGTCGAGTTGACCGTCTCTTCGCGGGGCACGCCCACGATGATGCTCGTGCCCGTGCGATTGCTGTCGGGCGCCGTCGAGTACAGCGCGTCGGACATCCCCGGCAGGCTCGCCAGCTGCGCACGCACCGCGGTGGCTTGCGGTGAGCGCACCAGTACCTCAAGCGGCGTGATCACGCCGCTTGAGCCACCACCGGCACGAATCTGTTCATAGGCGGCGTGCGCCGGTCCGCTGCGTGCTTGCGCGCTCGCACTAGTTTCACCCGTCGTGAGGCTGAAGAACGGGATGATCAGCACCACGAGGATCGCGATCGCGATCCCGCTCGTAAGCCACTTACGGCGCACCAGCGTTCGCGACCATGCGGTCCACGCGCGACTAGCTTGGTTCTCCTGACGTACCCGTGGCCAATCCACCCGTGGCCCAATGCCACCGAGCAGGGCCGGCAGCAAAGTCAGCGCGACACCGGTGGAGACCAGAGGGATCAGCATGCCCCCGTAGCCCACAGAACGAAGGCCGGGCACGGGTAGCACGACCAACGCGATAAGGCCGATGGCGACCGTCAGGCCCGACAGTACGACTGCTCGTCCTGCGGTTGCCATCGCCACCATCACCGCCTCCTGATTCTCGTGGCCATGCGCGCGCTCCTCACGCCAGCGGGTGACGATCAGCAGCGAGTAGTCGATCGCGACGCCCAGCCCAACAAGCGAGACGAGGAACTGCACGAGGAAAGAGACGTTGGCGATGTAGGTGAGCCCCAGTATCACCAGCAGTGTTGCCAGGATCGCGACCGCCGCGATCAGCAATGGCACGAAGGCGAGCAGCGAGGCAAACACGAAGGCCAGCACAGCCAGTGCGCCGAGCGCGCCAATGACCGTCTCCAGGAAGACCCCAGGTCCGCCTTTGGATTCTTCGCTGCTGGAGAGCTGGAGCAGCCCCGTCATGCGTGTCCGCGTGCCCGCGGGCAGTGTAGCCGCGAGCAGTCGCTCAGCTTGCTGGGGAATCTTCGGTGCGGTGAACGTGCGCTCCAGCGGCGTGAACAGAAAGGCATAGGTGGTGTGCCCGTCGCTCGTGATCAAATGCTTGTCGCCGGTACTGGCAAAGTCGACCACGCGGACGTAGGGCATGTTGGCCCGGACGCGCTGAAAGGCCGCCGCAATCCGTGCCTGCTCGCCGCGCACGGTCTGCCCGGCAGGGACTGTCACAACCGCGATCGCCGGTGGGATGATGCCGCCGTTGCCGTAGGTTCGGACGATCTTCTGAGCAGTCTCGTATCCCGGCTGTCCAGGAAGCGAGAAGTCGAGCTGCAGGCGACTGGAAACGTGCGGGGCGCCGATTGCTCCCGCGAGCAGCATGACGAGCCAGCCGGCGATCACCAGCCGGCGGTGGGCCAGCACGAAGCGCGTCAGGCGCGCGATTGTGCTGCGCTCCTCGATCGACATATCTTGGCCGTTGGGATCCGAGTGTCCGGCCGTGGTCTGGCCCGTGCGCGTGTTCGGAGTCTTGAGGTCGTCGGTGGGCGGCTTGGACATCCGAGCCAATTCTTTCAAGTTGCCCCGAGCAGGCCAGCGACGAGCGCGACAAAGTCGCCATACAAGCGAGTGTTGACCTCGCCGGGCTGGTTAAGCGCCTCGACGGCGAGGCCAATGCCAAGCGCGCGTAGGATCAACGCCAGGTCGGCGGCCGGCAGTGGCAGTGCGCTGTCCGACAGCGCCTCGCGGCTGCTCAGCTGGCGCTCGATCTCCAAGCGCAGTGTCGCCATACGCTGCCCGAGCAGCTCGCTGAGGTGCGGGTTGCGTGCCGCGTGGATCATGAACTCCAGGTGCAACAGGAAGGTGTCGCGGTCGCCGGCGAAGCGTTGCATCCACTGGTCAGCGCCGGCGCGCGCACGCTCGGCAAACGACCCCTCGGTCTCCGCTGCCAGGGCGACCTCTTGCACGCGCTCGCTCATGTACTGCTCGAAGACGGCCAAGAACAGCTCCTCCTTACCGGCGAAGTTGGAGTAGACGGCCCCGTGTGAGTAGCCGGCCTCCTCGGCGATCTCCTCGATCGTGGCTGCTTGAAAGCCGCGCCGCGCGAATACGCTCGCGGCGGCGTCGATCAGTTGCGCGCGGGTTTGCTCTTGCTTGGCGGCCCGAGTCAGCCGCGGCGGGGCGGTCCGCTGCCCGCTAGTTCGTTGTGCGCGAGTAGGCCGCACGCCAGCCCGCTGGCTGGTTGGTCCTCGCGTAAGTGGCTCTCGCATGTCGCTCTTGCCTGTGCTCACCATGGCATAGATGATGACAGCAACTCAGATTATGATTATCATCTGAATTCCCAAGGCTCATCGCCCAATCGTGCAAAACGGAAGGACCTCGACCATGAAAGACATAGAGCTGCTGCTCGCCGAACAGTCCCACTACTACCGCGAACGGGCCGGCGAGTACGACGACTGGTGGCTGCGCCGCGGGCGCTACGACCACGGCCAAGAGACGAACGCACGCTGGTTCTCCGATGCGACCGAAGTGCAGGCAGCGCTAGATCGGTTTGGGCTGACAGGTGAGGTGCTGGAGCTGGCATGCGGGACTGGCCTGTGGACCGAGCGCTTGGCCGCGCACGCCGATCGCGTGACCGCCGTCGACGGCTCGCCGGAGATGCTCGAGCTGTGTCGCGCGCGCGTGGGGTATGCGCGAGTCGACTACGTTCAGGCCGACCTCTTCGCATGGGAGCCGGAGCGCAAGTACGACGTGTGCTTCTTCAGCTTCTGGCTCTCGCATGTGCCCGACGAGCGCTTCGACGCCTTCTGGGACAAAGTCTCGCGTGCGCTAAAGCCGAGCGGCCGGGTGTTCTTCGTTGACAGCTCACGCCACGATCTGGCCTCGGCGGTAGATCACAAGCTCTCCGCACCAGAGGATCCGACGATGTTGCGTCGTCTGGCCGACGGCCGCGAGTACCGCATCGTCAAGCAGTTCCATGAGCCAGACAGATTGCAGGCACGACTCGCCGGGCTTGGTTGGAGCGTGGAGGTCGAGACGACGCGCGAGTTCTTCATCCATGGAGAGGGGCGACCAGCCAGATAAATAGTGGAAAAATCGGTTAAGAGATCATTCGTATAGGTGCCTATTCGCATGATCGTCTGTCCGATTTTCTCCGCTTCAAACGGCCACCCACCGAACCCAAAACGGATCGCTCTCCTAAGATGGTCGACGTGGTCCTATATGTCTGTTCAAGCGGCACATCCTTCGGCGGCTTGCCGGCGCCGATTGCACATCCGTGCGGGAGGGCCGCAAAGGCGCTCGACAACGCCGGCCACGCTTATGAGATCAAGGCCGTCAAAGGCGGCATGCTAAAGCTCTGGACCTTTCCGAGCCGAGCACGCGATCGCGCCGAGGTCGAGCGGCTGAGCGGGCAGCGCGCGGTCCCGATCCTTGTGCTCGATGGCGACAGCGTGATCGTCGGCTCGGGGGCCATCGCGGAGTGGGCCGAGACGAATCAGTCGAGCTGAAACTCTCCGTCGCGGTAGATCACCCGCTCCTCGCCGCCGCGCAACTGGGCGGTGACGACTCGGTCGCTGGTGGAGACGATGTCGGTATGCACACTGGAATTGTTGAAGCCGAGTCGGTCCCACTCGTCGCTCTTGACCTCTGATGGATCGCCTGCATAGGCGTCCTGGTAGGAGCGCCCGAGTGCAATGTGAGTGTTGCCGAATGGTCCGCCGACGTTCTCGTCATACAGCGTATGCGCCATGAAGCGTGTTATCCGGGAGAAGCGTTTGTCTGTGAGTGAGAACTCGCCGACCTTGTCGGCCCCTTCGGTGGCGATCATCTCGGTCAGAATCCGCTCGTTCTCCTCGGCACTGGCCGAGGTCACGCGCCCATCGGCGAAGGCAAGACGAATGCCCTTGACAAGATTTCCATACCGATAGAGCGGCTGGTTGAAGCGGATCCAGCCTTCGGTCCCGCGCCAGTCGGGACTGGTGAAGATCTCAAAGCTGGGGATGTTGCGCCCACGCCCGCCCAGCCAGCGCCGCTGCTCGCCGACGCTCACCCAAAGATCGACGTCCTCGCCAAGCACATGGACGCGCTCGATGTCCAGTGCGTCCAGGCGCTCCCTGGTCTCGTCAAGGCGCTGCCCGATCTCGCGCCAGCGCGCGATCGGATCCTCCATGTCAAGGAAGCAAGCGTGGACGATCTGCTCCCAGTACTCCTCGATCGTCAGCTGGGCCTCGGCGGCCATCGCCGGCGTTCCATACAGGCCGAGCGTCCAGCTGAAGCGACCAGCGTTCTCCTTCTCCGAGCGCCAGTCGAGCAGGATACGCATCGCCTCGCCGCGGCGCATGATGCGCCCGGGGTCGACCGACTCAAGCGCGTGTGGATCGCTGTCTGCAAGGATCGAGACCTGATGGTCCATTTCATCGATCAACCCGCGCATGTACTTGGCGGGGAAGTAGTCGAGCTGGGCGTCGCTCGTGCCGTCGAAGAAATCGCGCGAGAAATTTGTGCGCCGGTCGTCGTCGGGCTCGTATGCGCCGATCACATGCCCGCCGGCACGCCAGATGGCCTTGCGCAGCTCGGCATACAGTGGCTTTGAGCTTTCCGGGGCAGCGACACGCACCACCTCGCCGGGTTGCACGCCAGACCCGCCGCCAAGGGCGAAGTCGATCAAAACCGAGGCGTATCGCTCGAGAATCTCTTTGGGGGGTATGTAAGTCATGTGCGGACCTTAGTGGTTGGGGTACATAACGCGCGTGGTAGAGGCGTTCGCTTGGTGCGCCGCGTCTATGTTCTTCTGAAATGGCGATGTACCCCGAGCGCGGGGTACATGTCATCTGACTTCGAGTGACTCGGACAGCTCGAGCCAAGCCGTCTCCAACCGCTCGCGCTTGGCGAGGAGCTCCTCCAGATCGGCCTGCAGTTCGGCGAGGCGCGCGTGATCGCTGGCGCTCGCGTGCATTTCCTCAGTCAGACCGCTCTCGCGCTCGGCCAACTTCTCGATCGAGCGCTCCAAGCGCTTGACCTCGAGTTCCTCCCGGCGGGTGTCCTTGCGCGCGGCGCGGGCCGCGGCCCCTGGAGATTGACGGCGCTGCTGTGATGAGGACGACGGCTGAGGATCCTCGGATGAGTGACGCTCCGTCAGATACTGGTCGATCCCGCCTGGAATGTGGCGCAGTCCGCCAGCGGCGGTGATCGCATATACGTCGTCGCACGCCCGCTCTACGAAGTAACGGTCGTGGCTGACCACGACGAGCGTTCCTGGCCAGCCGTCGAGCAGATCCTCAAGCGCGGTCAGAGTGTCGATATCGAGATCGTTTGTGGGCTCGTCCAGCAGCAGCACGTTCGGCCCACTCATCAACAACCGCATCAACGCCAGGCGGCGGCGCTCACCGCCGGAGAGATCTTGCACCAGCGTACGCGACTTCTCGCCGCGGAAGCCAAAGCGATCACAAAGTAGTGAAGCGGTTATCTCGCGCCCGTCGCTAAGCACCGCATGACTACGCATCTCTTGTAGCGACTCGAGCACGCGCAACTGCCCAGGGATCTCGACCGCATCTTGTGAAAGATGGGCGATCCGCACCGTGTTGCCACGCTCGACCGTGCCCGAGGTCGGCTCGATCTCGCCAGCGAGCAGCTTCACAAGCGAGGTCTTGCCCGACCCGTTCACACCGACAAGCGCGACTCGCTCGCCAGGTCCAAGCCGCCATGTCAGTTCATGCAAAACCTCACGCGTCCCTAGTGTGAGCGATACCTCCTCGGCATCTAGCACCTTCTCGCCGAGGCGCGAACTGGCAAAGCGCAGCAGCTCGGCACGGTCGCGGGCGGGTGGCTCCTCAGCGATCAGTGCGTTGGCTGCCTCGATGCGGAACTTCGGCTTGGTAGTACGCGCCGGTGGCCCGCGCCGCAGCCACGCAAGCTCCTTACGGATCAACTGTTGGCGCCTGCTCTCTTTCGCGCTCTCCTGGCGGTCACGCTCGGCTCGCGCGAGGACGTATGCGGCATAACCGCCTTCGTACTGGTGCACCGTGCCGTCGGCCACCTCCCAGGTAGCGGTGCACACGGCATCTAGGAACCAGCGGTCGTGTGTCACCACCAACATCGACCCGCGTCGCTGAGCGAGATGGCGGGCGAGCCAGTCCACCCCTTCGACGTCCAGATGATTGGTCGGCTCGTCCAGCAACAGCAGCTCAGGCGGATCGAGCAGCAGACGTGCGAGGGCGATGCGCCGGCGCTCGCCGCCCGAGAGACCTGCGATCGGGGTGTTCATACCCGCGGGAAAGCGCTCCAGCTCTACACCTCCCATGAGTCCATCGAGCACGCCGCGGAACGCCCTGTCCGCTGCCCATTCGTGCTCGAGGCGCTCGCCCACGAGCGCCTCACCAAGTGTTGTGTGGGCATCCAGCTCGTCCTGTTGGCCGAGCAGCGCCACGCCAATGTCCCCTGCGCGCGTGAGTGCTCCCGCGTCCGGTTGCTCCACGCCGGCGATCAGCCGCAGCAGCGTCGACTTGCCGCCGCCGTTCTGCCCGACAACGCCGATGCGCTCTCCCGCGGAGATCCCGAGGGTGAGGTCGTGCAGCACGGAGCGGCTGCCGTAGCCCTTGTCGACTTGCTTGAGGTTGAGCAGGTTGCGCATAGGCGGCATCCGTGCATCGTGGCGGATCGACGCTCATCGGTAGCTGACGGTTGCAAGCTGTTGCGTGACCCGGGCACGCCAGAGAGCCTGCCCGGCGCTACAGCGCCAATGGCGCTACGGGGCTATGGCGCTGCGGGCATCACCACGACCGGCCCGTCCGCAGCTGCGAGGTCGCCGGTCTCGAAGCTCGGTGCGTCCAGGCGCTCCACCCGGTCCATCAGCCCCAGGAACTCCTCGGCGTCCTCGAGGAAGCCGATACGCGCAGTGCGGTAGTGCATCGGTACGACCCACTTCGGCTTCAGTCGCTCGACGATCGCCTTGGCGCCGCTCGCCCCGATCGTGGGTCCACCCCCGACCGGCAGGATGACCATGTCCACCTCGCCGATCGCCTCCGCCTGCTCGGCGCGCAACTCGCTCTGGCCGAAGTCGCCGAAGTGCGCGACCCGCACGCCGTCGAGTGTGAACACAAAGATCGTGTTTGGCCCGCGCTGCGTGCCTGCCGCTTCGTCGTGCTCGGAGGCGACCGCCACGATCTCGCCGATCGGCGACTCCAGGCGGCCGGCTGTGGAGCGCAGAGTGGCTGGCTCGCCAGAGATCGCCTCCACGCCGTTGTGGTCGAGGTGCTCGTGGGTGACGAGCAGCAGGTGCACCCCATCGACCGAGATCGCGGGATAGTCGAACTGAATGCCGCGCTCGGCCATCGGCGAGAGATCGCCGAAGGGATCGATGAACACCTTGGCCTCAGGTGCTGTCAGGGCGAAGGCGGACTGACCGAACCACTCAACGTGCATGCTGCTCCTCCAATGCTCGGATTTTCTCGGGAGAGGCCTTTTCGGAGGCCGGTTCCTCGACGTGCTGGTAGCGACCGCCGCGCAACATGGATGCGCCGGCCGCGATCAGGCAGGCGACGATCGCAAACAAGAAGGCTGCGTGCAGGCCGTCGCGGAAGGGAGTGGAGATCAGGTGGGGGAAGAAGGCATGGCCGGTGAGGACCGCCTGGGCGTGTGCACTCAATCCGCTCAGTGCATGACTGCCCACAAGCTGTTGGATCGGGTTGTAGCCGAGGAAGGCGGCGAACAGGATCGAGATCGGCGGCGCGTGCGCAACGCGTCCGGCGACCTCGGCGGAGAGCCCGTGGGCCTGCAGTCCGGCCTGTGCGGTTGCCGGCAGGCTCGAGGCAAGGCCGATGATCAGCAGAGTGAAGAAGATCCCAACCGAGAGCACCTGAGCGGAGTTCTGGAAGGTCTGATTCATACCGCCCCCAGCGCCGCGATCAGCTGCGGGCAGGCTGTTCATCACAGCCGCGCGGTTGGGGGAGGCGAACATCCCCATCGAGATGCCGGTAAGCAGCAGGACCAAGGCGAATATCCAGTAGTTGAAGTCGGTTGGCAACAGCATCATCAGCGCGAAGCTGAGGGCAGCGCCGAGCATGCCGCCAGTGGCAAACCAGCGAGCGCCGAAGCGGTCTGAGAGATAGCCCGAAGTGGGTCCTGCAACCAGCATCCCGAGGGTCAGCGGCAGCATGTAGATCCCGGCCCACAGCGGCGTCTCGGTGAAGGAATAGCCGTGCAGCGGCAGCCAGATCCCTTGCAGCCAGATGATCAGCATGAACATCAGCCCACCGCGCGAGATCGCGGAGAGAAACGTCGAAAGCGTTCCGAACGTAAAGGCGCGGATGCGAAACAGGGCGAGGCGGAACATCGGCTCGGCAACGCGCCGCTCGACAGCCACGAACGCCGTCAGCGAGATGATTGAGGCCGCCAGGAGCGCGAGCACGCGCGGCGAGCCCCAGCCGGTCGCGTGTCCGTTGTAAGGGCGGATCCCATAGGTGACAGCCACCATCACCAGCACGAGCCCGAGCGCGAAAGTGACGTTGCCCCACCAGTCGATCGAGGAGCGTTTCGGCTGGCTGCGCTCCTCGAGCTTCAGGTAGGCCCAGACCGTCGCAAACAGGCCGACCGGCACCGAGATCAAGAACACCAGCCGCCAGTTGATCGGGGCGAGCAGCCCACCGAGGATCAGCCCCACGAACATGCCGCTGACGCCGACGATGTTGTTGATGCCAAGTGCCATCCCGCGTTGGTCGACGGGAAAAGCGTCGGTGATGATCGCGGCGGCGTTGGCGAGCAGGCACGCCCCGCCAATCCCCTGCACGATGCGGAACACGATCAGGTAGTCGGCCCCCGCTCGTCCGGTCATCCAGTCGATCGCCAGCAGCAGCGAGGCGATCGTGTAGATGACGAAGCCGAGGTTGTAGATCCTCACGCGCCCGAACATGTCGCCGAGGCGGCCGAGGCTCACGATCAGGACGCTCGAGACGACCAGGTAGCCGAGGATCATCCACAGCAGGTAGAAGCTGTTGGCCGGCTCCAGCGGATCGAGTTCGATGCCACGGAAGATGTCGGGCATCGCGATCAGCGTGATCGAAGCGTCAAGCGTCGCCAGCAGCACCGCGAGCGTTGTGTTTGACAGAGCGATCCACTTGTAGCGGTCGGCTTGGGAGGCACTTCGACGGTGAGCTGGTGTGGGGGAAAGCCGCAAGGCAATGACTCTAGCCACGGCCGCCCGGTGATCGGGAAGGAGTGCGTGAAACAGGCGTCTAAATGAGGTGAGATTCGTGTCGTACACGGCACTTCTGGCCAGGTGAAGTCGATCGTGCCCACTCTCGAATCGACCACCAGTGACCGACGGTGGTGCTAGGTTCAACTCCTCATGGCAGCCGAGCCCGCATCTCCGGTTGAGCCTCCCGAGTCCCCCCAGCCACCATCACGTGGGGCGCTGAATCTGCGCATCGTGCTCGCGCTGGTCGTGATCGTGGTGATCGCCGGTGGGGTGGCGCTACTGACCACCGGGAGCCCGAGCAAACGCCCGAGCGTGGCCGGTATCCAGGGAATCGCCTCCACCAAGTACGCAGGCTCGCTCGCCTCGCCGCCCGCGCCCGAGTTCCCCTTGTCGTTGCGTAACTACAAGGGCCAGCAAGTCAACATCGACCAGTACAAGGGCAAGGCGGTGCTGCTGACATTCCTCTACACCCATTGTCCCGATGTGTGTCCGATCATCGCCTCCAACCTGGCGGTTGCGCTGAACATGCTGGGACCGGCCAAGGCCGCCAAGGTGCAGGTGATCGCCGTGTCGGTCGATCCTCGCGGAGACACTCCTGCTGCGGTCGCCACGTTCCTACAGCGCCACGACATGACCGGGCGCATGCAGTACCTAGTCGGCTCGGCCAAAGAACTGGGCCGCGTATGGAAGGCATGGGGTGTGGGCGCCGAACAGGATGCCCAGCAGCCGCAGTTGGTCAACCACACCGGCTTGGTCTACGGGATCAGCGCTCAGGGCAAGGTCACGACGCTATATGCGGCAAGCTTCACCCCGCAGGAAATCGTCCACGACGTGCCGCTGCTAGCTTCGAGCTAAGCATCGTCACAAAAATGGTGGCCCCGCGCGCGGAGGCGTCGATTTCGAGGGGCGACCGACTTTCGAGGGGCGGCCGACGGCTCTCGCTCTACCGCTGGGCGTGGCCCAGTGCTCAAGCGCGCCAAGCATTTTACTGCTCGACCGGACCGGGCACGCCTTCCAAACGCTTGCGCAGCTCCGCTCCACGGCCGGCGCCGACGGCGCGCGCCGCACGCTCCTCACTTAGCTCCAACCCTTGAGATTGGGCGAAGTCGAGCAGATCCTGGCGTTCCTCGCCCTGCTTTGCGGTGCGCAAGAACAGCCAGCAGAACAGGCACAGCGTGAGGATGCTCTCCTCGATCATCATCACCGCGCCGGCAAGGTTCTGGTCGGCGATCGGGGAGATGTGCCAGGCAGCGTCGCCGTGGATGTAGTACGGGTAGAAGACAGTGCCAGACCACAAAAAGACATTGCCGAGCACGGTGCCGGTGAGGCGCACAGCGACGATGTAGCCGAGCTTCGCCCCGTTGCCGAACCAGCTCGGCATCGGCAGTGGCCCGAACAGGCACATCCACATGTTGATGCCGAAACCGAGGAACATCGCGTGCTCGAGCGCATGTATGCCGGCGTGGCGCAGCGCGGCTTCGTAGAAGACGGGCAGATGCCACACGTATAGGTCGATCGCCCAAAGCGGAAAGGCGATCAGGGGATGGGCGAGGATGCGTAGGCAGTCGAAAAGCTTGATGCGCAGGATCGGCGCGATCAGCGGCCCGGTCAGGCCGAGCACGATCAAGAGCGCGGCGATGTCGCCCAGCAGCAGGTGCTCGACCATGTGCGCGCTCAGCAGTTCCTGGCTGTCGCCGCCGAGCGAGGTGAGCGCGACGCCGATCGTGACGAAGCCGCCATAGAAGCAGGCCTGGCGCCAGCCTTCGACGGGCCGCCCGGCACGCCCAAGCGTGTGCACGCGCTTGGCATAGGCAAAGCCGAATAGCGCGAGCGGTCCGAGCTGGGTCAGCGCCGCGAAAGCGGTCGACGTGGCGAGCGTGGAGGGTTGCATCGCAGTTGCAGCCTATGACTTGAAGCGAAGCTCGGGGGCCGTGTGGAGGGAGCCGATCGTCGGGTTCACGCTGTGCTGTGCGCCCGAGAACCCTGGCCCCCCGCGGTTTCGCTTGACATACACTGGCGCGCGCATGTTCTCCGCACGCCGTCTGCTGCCATCCGCCCTCGGCGGCCTAGGCATCGCGGCGCTGGTGTTCCCTGCTGCCGCCTCAGCGCACGGGATCGTGGGCCGGGCTGACCTGCCGATCCCCGTGTGGCTGTTCAGCTGGACCGCGGCGATCGTGCTCGTGGTCTCCTTCGTGGCGCTCTCGACACTTTGGGTGCGCCCACGGCTACAGAGCGAGCATCGCAAACGTCTGTTTGTCATGCCGGGCCTGTTCGCGCACCTGGCAAGCCTGGTCGGTCTGGCGCTGTTCGCGCTGGTGCTCTACAGCGGCTTCGACGGCACGCAGGTATGGTCGGTCAACTTCGACCCGACGTTCATCTACGTGATCTTCTGGGTCGGCTTCCCGCTGGCAAGCGCCGTCTTCGGCGACATCTTCCGGGCCTTCAGCCCATGGCGCTCGTTCGCGCGTTTGGTTCGCTGGTCAGGCCGCAAGCTCGCTCCCAAAGCGTTTGCAAGAGCCCCGCTACGCTACCCCGAACGCCTGGGCATGTGGCCCGCGATGGTCGTGATCGTCGGCTTTGCCTGGATGGAGCTCGTCTACATCTTCCCCGACCGCGACCAGCCCTCCACGCTGGCGGCGCTGTCGCTCGCCTATTTCGCGACGATGCTTGCCGGGATGGCGTTGTTTGGAATCGAGGACTGGAGCGAGCAGGCCGACGGCTTCGGCGCCTATTTCAACCTGCTCTCGCGGATGTCGGTGCTCTGCCAAGACGAGCAGGGCGTGGTCTACTCGCGCCGACTCTTGAGCGGCCTACCAGATATGCAGATCCGCGCCGGCACGATCGGGCTTGTGTGCGCGGTGATCGGCACCACCACCTTCGACGGCTTCTCAAACGGCGGTATCTGGCGCACAAACGAGCCGAGCCTGCAGAGCCTCCTCGCCGACCTCGGCTTTAACCAGACCCCGGCGCTCGAGCTGACCTACTCGCTTGGGCTTGTGCTGTGCGTATTGCTCATCGCCGGCATCTATCGCCTGGGGATCATTGGCGTGCACAGCGTGAGCAAGCGCTTCGACATGCCCGAGCTAAGCCGCACGTTCGTCCACACACTCGTGCCGATCGGCTTCGCCTACGTGCTGGCTCACTATTTCTCACTGCTCATCTGGCAGGGCCAGGCGATTGGCTATCTGGCCTCCGACCCGCTCGGCAACGGTGCCAATTACTTCGGCACGAGCACCTACACAATCGACTATACGATCATCTCCTATGCGGCGATCTGGTATGTGCAGGTGGCAGCGCTCGTCAGTGGACACGTCGGTGGGCTCGCGCTTGCGCACGACCGGGCGCTCAGCATTTATCCCAACCAGGAACAGGCGATCCGCTCGCAGTACTGGATGCTCGCGGTGATGGTCGCGTTCACGAGCTTTGGACTGTGGTTGCTATCGGCGGTGGGTACGTGAGGCCGCAGCGGATCTTGGCTCTGCTCACCGTCCTTGCTTTGGCGTTGCTGGGAAGCGCTCAAGCCGCCGGCGCGGCCCCCCGGTCGGGCACGCCAACTGAGAGCGATAGCCCGATCGAAGACCAGGGCAGCAACTACAATTACCGCTCCTACATCACCTCGGTCACCCCCAAGGTGCCCGGTCTGAGCCTCGAAGTGCTCGAGTTCGCCGACCGTATCTTGTTGCGCAACCACACGGGCAAGACGGTCACGATCTACGGCTACTCGGGCGAGCCTTACGCGCGGGTGCAAGCGGACGGCACGACCGAAGAGAACGTGCGCTCCCCTGCCGTCTACCTAAACACGAGCTTCTACGCGAACGTCAAGGTCCCGTCGAGCGCAAGCGCGAGCTTTGCTCCGAAGTGGGTGGTGATCGATCGCACCGGTCAATTTGAATGGCACGACCATCGAATCCATTACATGAGCCCGGTGACACCTCCGATCGTCACGAACAAGAGCAAGCGCACGCTCGTCTTCGATTGGGAAGTGCCGATCTCCGTGGGGACGCAGAAGGGCGCGATTCACGGAGAACTGTATTGGGTGCCGGAGGGCTCGAAAGCGCCCACAGGAGCAATCGTTGCCTTCGTGGCAATCCTCGCGCTCGCGCTCCTCTTTGTGCTGGTCGTACGACGCCACCGCGCCGGCGAGGCGTGGTAAATTGAGCAGCGATGACCGTGCTTGCCTGCATGATGCACTGGTACGTATCCGCGATGTTCGTGGTGCCGGTCGCCGCCGTCGGCGGTTGGAGCTGGTGGAGCACCCGAAACGCACCGCGCGACGACGGGGATCAAAGCCCGCCGGCCCCGCCCGCTCACGCTTCATGAGCGACGGCGAGTCTCACATCTATACGGTGACGGGCATGACCTGCGAGCACTGTGTCGCGGCCGTCAGCGCTGAAGTGGGGAAGCTTCCGGGCGTGAGCGAGGTGCGAGTCGACCTCGCGGGCGGCGAGCTTGTCGTGCGCGGTGCCGCAGTGCACGACAAGGCCGTCCGCGACGCCGTTGAGGCGGCCGGATACAGCCTCGCCGCGCACGCCTGAGGGCACCGCGAGTCAGAGTGGTAGTTGGCCTAGGCCATCCCAGGCACTCGCACCTTCTCTATCTCAGTCACCCGCGAGCGCCGCGCGACCGTCCCCACCTGTGCCACTGGGAACAGCGCGACCGCAAGCAGCACGAACAACGGCCCAGCGTTGACGTCGGTGGCCGATTCGGCCCAGAACGGCCCGCCGAGACTCTGCCCGAACACCCAGTAGGCGAGCGAGACGACGATCCCGAGCGCGAGCGCCGGCCAGCGCAGCGGCGTCCATACCCCGAGCGCAACCGCCACTGAGATGACCGCAAGCACGATGGCAATCGTGGTGCCGTGCGTGTGCGTGTGGTTGCCGACTGAGGTCTGGAACTTCGCGAGCCAGTGTGGCGAGGCTTCCGCCATGCCATTGATCATTTCCTGAGTCGCTCCCTTTGCGCGGTTGATGTTCGCCAGCCACAGCCCTGCCGAGACGATCCACAGCGCAGACCACGCCCACAGCCCACCGCGGTCGCCAAGAGGACCTGTGTCGGCCGGGGAGATTCCCCGCTCTTTGCGCGTCGGATAGACAAGCAAACCGACGATCGCGTACAAGATCACCGCCCCTGGCGCCCCCATCAGCGGCGAGGGAAGCGTGTTCGACGTCAGTCCGCCGAAGCCCTCACCGAACCACCAGACGATCAGCGCCCAGGCGAAGGACACGAGCAGTGCCGCCTTGACGGTCTTCTTGCTGAGGATCAGCCCAAGCCCGATCAGGACCTGGATCTCTCCCGCAAGCGTGTTCCACAGTGTCAGGTCGTGCCCATAGAAGTTGGCGAACGTATTCATCGGTCCACCGATGAAGTTCGGCTGGCCCTTCGCTGCCGGTGCGAACACTTCGGTAACGATGGCGTGCGTGTACATGAAGCTCTTGAACTGGAACAGTCCGTCGAGCAGCCAGATCACGCCTAGCGCGATCTGGACGCCGCGCGCGGTGACCAGTGGAGATCGAGAGGATTCACGATCTGGGGCATCCGGATCTCGGGCCTGGGTTGGTTGAGCGCTGGGAGAGGCGCTCATGGGGATGGGGTGCGCACCACTGTGCACAGGCGGTTGTGAGAATTGGACATGACGGCGACTCCTTTGCCGCTGATCGACCCGGACAGATGTGCTATCTGCCGGTGTCCTGGATTTCGCCCTCGCGGGTTTGCGGGGCCTCGCGCTGGAGACGCGGACCGCCGAGGCGCTTCAGCTTCGGCGACGGTCCGCGAGCGCAAGCGGTGGAGCGCGCCCCGCCAATGCCACAGCAATCAGACGTCCCCCGCGTGACACGCGTGCGGGCGAGTCCAAGGGTAGGAGCGCACAAGCCGGCGAGCTGAGGCGACGTTTACGCCGAGCACGCCGGATGCGCAAGCGTGCGATTGCCGCCTCGCCCAGATATGGACGAGTGCACATCACAACCGCCAGCAGCAGTGCGGGGAGCATGATCAGCACGCCGTCTTGCACAGCCCCAAACTCGCCGGCGAGGGCAACCGCCACGAGTGCGACCAGAGCGAGCGCCGACAACGTGCGCCATAGCGGGCGTACGCGTCCTCTGAACGCAAGGCCAAGGCCGCTCATCGCGCTGCGATCATAACCCAGCTCTCCGGTCTTGGTGCTGCTAGGAGTGGTGCCTAGTCGTTCGGCGGGAGAGCTGGATATCGGCTTACGGGCCAGAAACTCTGTGATAAGTTCGCGCGGTCATGGGCGGCATGAACATGAGCATGAGCCACGGTGGCGGTCACTCGAGCTCGATCGGGGGCATGCCGATGAGCGCCGTCCACGGCACGACCAACATCCTCCCGGCTTGGCTCGCGGTGATTTGGACGCTCGTGTTCATCGCAATCATCGTGATCCATACGCGTCACGTACTCGACAGCGACGGTCAGCGTCGCATCTGGCACTCCGGCCACGTGCTCATGGCGCTGGGCATGGCGTTCATGTTCGCGCCTTCATCGATCGACCACTTCAACATTCCAGCCGGCTTTTGGCAGCTCGTGTTCGCCAACGGCGCGCTTGCCGCGCTGGCGTGGATGCTTGTTCAAGCGCTGAGCGGTCGTGCGATCAATGTGCTTTGGCTGGTGATGGCGATTGACCTTGGAGCGATGGCCTACATGTGGTCGCCAAGTGGCTTCCAGGCCCCGCTCACCTGGGTTCTGGTCGCCTACTTCGTGGCGCAATCGCTGCTGTGGGTGACCGACCGCATGCGCGACGTCGATCACAAGACGCTGTGGAGCGGCAGCTTCTCGGTTACCCCTGGCGGGGCGGTGGCGATCGAGGCGGCGGAGCCGCTCGTCTGCTTCCGCGACCTGCGCGTCTCGATGTTCGCGATGACCTTGGGCATGGCGTACATGTTTGCCGCCATGCAGCTTTTGAGCTAGTTGACCGGGACCGCGAACGAGCCACTCAGGCTGTGGCCTGTACCGTCGCTACCGGCGATCTGAAACTTCCACACGCCGCGTGTGAGTTGCGTTTCGGCGATGTCGTGCCCTGTGCCGGCCACGTAGAAGTTGACTTTTGCGTGGGTGCCGGTAGCGGAGGTGGCGAGCATCGAGAGTGTGTGGAAGCTCGGACGCGTGCTGTCTGTGCCTTGCAGGTAGAGGTGCAGGTTCACGGTGCCAGGTTTGAGCCGTTCGATGTAGACCTCGAGCGTCTCGCCGGCCGGCTCGTGCAACGTCTCCGAGGCGCTGTCGGGGACCGCGAAGGAGTTGGGGTCTGCGAGCACAAGCGTGCCAAGCAGCACTGCTGGGATCACTGCGGCAGTCGCGATGCTCGCGTAGTGCTGGCGACGGCTGCGCACCGGCGTCGGCTTGCCGGCGCTGCCGAAGCGCCGTAGCCGCAAGCTGTTGAGCACGACCGTGATGCTCGACAGTCCCATCGCCACAGCGGCAAGCGCCGGGCTGAGCAGCCCGGTCATGGCGAGTGGCAGCGCAATCAGGTTGTAGCCAAACGCCCAGCCAAGGTTCTGCAGGACGATTGTGTAGGTCTCGCGGGCAAGGCGCAATGCGCGCGCCACGCCGCGCAGGTCGCCGGACAGCACGCTGATGTCGGCCGCCTCGATCGCGGCACCGACGCCGGTGCCCATCGCGATCCCCAGATCGGCCTGAGCGAGCGCCGCCGCGTCGTTGACGCCGTCGCCGACCATCCCCACGTGATGCCCTTCGCGCTGCAGCCGCGCTATCTCCTCGAGCTTGCCACTCGGTGTTACCTCCGCGAGCACGCGCTCTACGCCGACGGCCTGCGCGACCGCCTGCGCGGCGCGCGGATTGTCGCCGGTCAAGAGCTCGACGTCGATTCCCATCCTGCGCAAGCCGTCGATCGCCGCGCGCGCCTCGGGCTTGACAGTGTCTGCCAGCGCGATCGCGCCGAGGATCCGCCTGCTGGTGTGTGTGTCGGCGCCGGTGGGTATGCGCTTCTTGGGGTGCGCGGCAAGGGGGGTGTTTGCGGGGTCTTCGTTTTCGGGGTGCGCCGCAAGAGGGGTGTTCACGGGACCAGCGCTTTCGATCAGGATTGCCGTGCGGCCGCTGGACTCCCAGCGCTCGAGCACTGGCCCAAGCTCCGGCGAGCGCTCCAGTTCCCGCGGACGCCCGACCCACACCTCGACACCGTCAACGAGCGCGCGCACCCCACGCCCCGGGGTCGAGCGGAAGTCGCTCGCCTGCGCGAGCTCCAGCTTTCGCTCGCGCGCGGCGACGACCACGGCGAGGGCGACCGGATGCTCGGAGCCCGCCTCGGCACTGGCGGCCAGAGCCAGAATTCGCTCGGGCTGCTCGCCGCGCGTCGTCCAGATGTCGGCTACCGACAGTTCCCCAGTGGTGACGGTGCCGGTCTTGTCGAGCACGATCGTGTCGAGCTCCTGGCTGCGCTCGAGGATCTCACCGCTACGAATCAACAGTCCGAGATTGGCGCCGCGCCCGGTGCCGACGAGGATCGCAACTGGCGTCGCCAACCCCAGCGCGCAGGGGCAGGCGACGATCAGCACCGCGATCGTGGCGTCCATGCCGCGCTGCAAGTGCATCGAGGCGAACATGCCCTGCAGGTCCTGGCCGGTGAGGACCCAGGCAAGCGCGGTGAGCGCGGCGAGCACGAGCACGCCGGGCACGAAGTAGCGCGCGATCTCATCCGCCAGTCGCTGGATCTGTGGCTTGGAGGCTTGCGCGCGCTCGACGAGCGCCACGAGTTGGGAGAGCGCAGTGTCAGCGCCGACCGCTGTTGCGCGTGCGCGCAGTACCCCATCGACGTTCAGCGTTGCGCCGGTGAGTAGCGCGCCGGTGTCCTTCTCCACTGGAAGCGACTCGCCAGTGAGCATCGACTCGTCCACGGCGGAGGCGCCGTCGATCACGATCCCGTCAACGGGCACGCGATCGCCTGGGCGCACGAGGAACACGTCGCCGCGGCGCACCTCCTCGACGGGCACAAGCCGCTCTGGAGCTTGCGGGTCCTCGGGATCGACCAGACGTGCCTGTGTGGCGCCGAGTCGCGCCAGTTCGCGGACCGCGCGGCCGCTGCGGCTGCGCGCCTTGGCCTCGCACCAGCGCGCGATCAAGAGCGCGGCGATGATGATCGCGCCCATGTCGTAGCAGAGCGGCATGTTGAACTTGCCGACCGGCACGCCGTGCTCGTACACAGGGCTCGAGGTCAAGAGCAGCACACTCGAATAGATGAAGCTCGCCAGCGTGCTCAGCGCGATCAGCGTGTCCATGTTGGTGGCGCGCACGCGCGCGCGCGCCCACGCGGAGCTCAGGAACGGCCACCCGCACCAGAACTGCACAGGTATCGCAAGGCCGGCCGTGATCCAGCGGGCAGTCTGGTCGTGTGGATAGGCGTAGGTGAGGAAAGCGATTGCGGCGGCGAGCGGTACCGCAACCGCGATACGTCGCAGCAGACTCGCCTGCTCGCGAGTCTCCCTCTCTTCCAGTGCCTCGAAGGCGTGCGCCTGATCGCCCGCGCTCGGCAAGACAGGCGTCGCGTCGTAGCCAGCAGCCTGCACGGCGCCAACGAGCTGCTCGGCGTCCAGCGCGCCCGACACGAGCTCGACGGTCGCGCGCCCGGTCGCGTAGTTGACGAGCGCCTCGCTCACGCCCGGCTGTCCGCTGAGCGCGCTCTGTACGCGCGCCGCGCATGAGCCGCAGGTCATGCCGCTCACATCGAGCTCATACAACTCGTGCTCGCTCGGCCCGTCAGCTCCCGGGTCGGCGGCGGGCGTCGGCTTTGTGATGTCGGTCGTGCTCATCGGCTTTGCAGGTCGATCGCTTCTATTGGGTATATCACCGCCCCGAAGCTGATCTGCACGCGCGCACCCCCGCCGGGCGCGTTCTCGGCCTCGACGTGTCCGCCGTGTGCCTCGGCTGCCTGGCGCACGATCGCCAGGCCAAGGCCCGAGCCCGGCAGCTTGCGCGCTCGGTCGGCCCGATAGAAGCGCTCGAACACGTGTGGCAGGTCGGCCTGCTCGAAGCCGGGGCCGTGGTCGCGCACGCTGAGCAGGCCATCGTGCAGATCGACCTCGATCGGCTCCTCGGGCGGGCTCCACTTGCGTGCGTTGTCGAGCAGGTTCGACACGGCGCGGTCGATGCGCTCGGCTTCGCCGCGGACGAGCGTTGGCTCCAGATTCACTTGAAAAGTCGTGTCCGATCGTTTTTGTGCACGCTGCACCGCGCCGCGTACGATCTCATCCAGGGACACGTCGTGGAGATCGTCCTTGGGCTCGGCGCCGCGCGCCAGCTCGACCACGTCGCCCACGAGCCGCGTGAGCTCGTCGAGCTCGCTGACGATGTCTGCGCGCAGGCTCGCCTGGTCCTCGGGCGGCAAGCGCTCGGCGTCTGCCAGCACCTGAATGTTGGCGCGCAGACTGGCTATTGGCGTACGCAGCTCGTGGCTGGCGTCGGCTACGAGGTTGCGCTGGGACTCGACCGAGCGCTCTAGTGCGTCGAGTGTGGCGTTGAAGCTGGTGGCAAGTCGCGCCAGCTCGTCGCGGCCGCTGTCGGGCAGGCGCTGGGAGAGGTCGAGGCCTCCGGCGAGCGTCTCGGTACGGCGCGTGAAACGCGCGATCGGGGCAAGCGCGGCGCGCGCTACGAGGGCGCCAAGGGCGGCCGCGATCGTGATGCCGGCGACACCGACGATCGCAAGGATCACCAGTAGACGGCTCAGCTCGTTGTTGAGCTCGGTGAGAGGGCGTGCCACCAGCACAGCGCCGCGTGCGCCGCTGCCTTGTGTGAGCACGCGCAGCTCTACGCCCTTGACCGTGCGATCGCTCAAGGCTTGGCCCTTGCCGCTGCGCGCAATCGCCTTGTCCGCGGCGCTCAAGGGGATGGTCGTTGAAGAGCCCTGGCCGGCGGGCACGTGCACGGCGCCATTCGGTGAGACGAATTGCACGTAGCCAGGGGGTCCGCCAAGCGGCGTGGGCGCGACGCTGCTAGGGAAGCCACCGCCGTCATGATCGCCTGGAAGCGGGCCGCCCCCGTTGGGTGGGGGAAAGCTGCCTTGCTGGGATGGGCTTTCGGGCAATTCCGACTCGCTCCCGTCGCTGTTCTCCGGACCCCGAGGCATGAACGCCCCCGCGCGCTGGCGCAGTGACTTGTCGACTTCGCTGCGCAGGTCTGAGCGCACTGCGACATACAGGCCTATTGCGGCGACGAGCACGGCCAGCGCGACCGCCAGCCCGGCGACGGCCGCGATGCGCGCGCGCAGGGTCATGATGTTTGGGTGCAGGACATCGCTGAAACTTGGTACCACGTCACAAGTGTCATGCAACCGTTTGGTTGCATGATGTGTAATTGCTGGCGTGCCCATATGGAGTAACCATGGACCTGTCCTCAGTGGAGCGCACAGACCTGTCCTCGGTGGAGCGCACCAGACCTGTCCTCAGTGGAGCGGACGGTCATCGTCAGGGCGCGCCCCGTCTGGAAAACCGTCGGCATCGGAACGATCGGTACCGGCTACCGACATCGGCGATCGGCAACGTCATGGCTCGCGCAACACATAGCCGACGCCTCTGACGGTGTGGATCAACGGGCGCGCACCAATTCCCTCCAACTTGCGCCGCAGATAACCGACATACACGCGCAACGCGTTCGACGCCGGGCCAAAGTCATAGCCCCACACGCGGTCGTAGATCAGGCTGTGCGGGAGCACGCGCTTCTGGTTGAGCATCAACAGCTCCAGCAGTTGGTACTCGGTGCGCGTCAGCTCGGTGAAGCTCTCGCCGACCTCGGCGCCGTGGCGGGCGCTGTCCAGCCGGATCTCGGCGAAAGCGAGCGCGTCGGGGTCTCCGGTCGAGCCGGTGCGTCGCAGTAGCGCGCGCAGGCGGGCCTTGACCTCCTCGACGTCGAACGGCTTGACGAGGTAGTCGTCGGCGCCGGCGTCGAGGCCGTCGATGCGGTCGCTGACCTGCTCGCGCGCTGTCAAGATCAGGATCGCGACGCGATTGCCGAGCAGCCGCAGGCGTCGGCACACCTCCAGGCCGTCGATGCCCGGCAGGCCGATGTCGAGCACGACGGCATCGGGCACGTTTTGCACGACCATCTCGATCGCCTGCTCGCCATCCTCCGCGGTCTGCACCTCATAGCCGCCGAGCGTCAACGCGCGGCGCAACGCTTCGCGCACGGCCCGGTCGTCCTCTACCACCAAAATCCTCATGGTCTCGATTCTGACGTGCCCAGCAGCGCTTGCGGAGAACTCCTACATTCGCCTTACACGGCTCATAGCTTGCGCTAGTGCGGCTCCCCGATGCTGGGCACCTGGTCAAGACTCGCGTCACCTCGGCTGAGGAGCGCGGTGTGAAAACCGTCCCACGAGAAAGGGAGCCCGCATGTCAACGCCGCAGGTCAGCGCCCCCACCCGGGTCCCCAGCGACCTCGATCGTCTTTCGTCACGTGCGCGCTCGGGTTTGCGTCGTTTGGTGCGTGGCCGCGAGGCCGACCCTGCCTGGTCGCGGCCGCTGCTGTGGCTTGTCGCGGTGCTCGCCGGTGCGCTCACCTTCTGGGGGCTGACTCGCAATGGCTATGCGAACACCTACTACGCCGAGGCCGCGCAGGCGGCCAGCCACAGCTGGAAGGCTTGGCTGACTAATGCCGTCGACACGAGCGGCTCGGACAGCCTCGACAAGGGGCCGTTGTCGAACATGCTGATGGGGCTCTCTGGCCGCCTATTCGGCTTCTCGACGTTCACGATGCTCGCGCCCGAGGCGCTGTGTGGCGTGGGGGCTGTGCTGCTCCTGCACAACGCAGTCAAGCGCACGCTCGGGCATCGCGCGGCGGTCCTCGCCGCGCTGATGCTGGCGTTGACGCCGATCTTCGTGGCGATGAGCCGCTTCAACAATCCCGATGCGTTGCTGGTGCTGCTGGAGGTGGCTGCCGCTTGGGCGCTCGTGCGGGCGCTCGAGTCTGGGCGCATGCGCGACGTGCTGCTGTGCGGGGTATTCGTCGGGCTTGCCTTCAACGTCAAGATGCTGCAGGCCTACCTGATCGTGCCCGGTTTGGCACTGACACTTTTGATCGCCGGGCAAGGCACGATCCGGCGACGTCTCACGCAGTTGCTCGCCGGGGGCGCGGCGATGTTCTTCGTGAGCTTCGTTTGGTACGGGACGATGATGTTGATCCCCGCGGCCGATCGGCCCTGGGTAGGGGACACGACCGACAACTCTTGGTTCTCGTTGATCTTCGGCGCCAACGGGCTGAGCCGCGTGTCAGGCGAAGGCAGCGGGCCGGGAGGCGGCGCCAACTTCGGCGGGACCGCCGGGCCTTTGCGGTTGTTCAACTCGATCGTCGGCGGTCAGATCGCCTGGTTGCTGCCGCTTGCCGTGGTCGGTCTGGCGCTTGGCCTGTGGACCTATCGCCGTGCTCCGCGTACCGATTTGCGCTCCACCTACCTGTTGTGGGGCGGCTGGGCCTTGGTGTCTTGGGCGGTGTTCAGCTTTTCCAAAGGCATCTTTCACCCTTATTACACGACGGCGCTTGCGCCGGCCGTAGCTGTGCTTGCGGCTGGTGGGTCAGTGGCGATGTGGGACCGCTCGCGCGACTCGCTCGTGTGGAGCGTGGCGCTCGCCGTCAGCCTGATCGGCACGGCCGCACTGGCGGCCGTGCTGCTCGATCGCGCCAGCGGCTTTGTGCCTGACCTGGCCCCTGCGGTGATGGTGGCTGCTGTGCTCGTGGCCTGCGTGCTGTTGCTCGCTCGGTCCACACCTGTCCTCGGGTCGACTTCAATCCGCAGCAAGGTTGCGCTCGTTGCCGCGGTCGCCGGCCTGGTGGCGATGCTCGCCGGTCCAACCGCCTATTCCCTGGCCACGGCCGGCAAGACGCTGAGCGGCGGCGATCCGCTCGCCGGCCCAGTCAGCGCTGAATTGGGTGTTGGCGGTCCCGGCGGCGGTGCCCCAGGCGCTGGTTTTGGGAGGAGGGTCTTGCGTGCCGGTAGTGCTCCAGGCGTGGGCCTGCGCCCCCCTGGCGTGGGCGCACCGAGCGGGGGCGTGTCGGGCGGTGCCCCTCCGGCTGCCGGTGAAGCGGGCGCGGGTAGCCCACCGAACCTGTTCGGAAACGGCGTGCGTGCCGGGACCGGCACAAGCGGTGGGTCCACTGCAGCGGGGTCCGCGGGTGCTCCACCGGCAGGGGCGTTCGCGGGCGCGAGCAGGGGCAATGGCGTCGCAGCGCGCTTGGGCGCCGGTGTGGGCGTTGGCGCTGGTCCTGGGGCCAACGTGAGCAAAACCCTCATTTCCTATCTGAAGGCCCACCAGGGCAAGGCCACGTATCTCGTCGCTGCCGTCGGCTCCAGCACCGCCGGCCCGATAGCGCTCGAGAGCGGGCGCAACGTGATCAACATGGGCGGCTTCATGGGCTCGGACCCAGCGCCGAGCCTGGCCAAGCTGAAGGGCTTCATCGACTCCGGTCAGCTGCACTACGTGCTGCTCAGCAGCAGCAGCGGTGGCTCGGGCGAGGCTGCTGGCGCTCGGACCGGCGGTATGTCAAGCGGCATTCTTGGTGCTCGTGCAGGCGTGGGTGGTCCCGGTGGTCTCGGCGGCGACGCGTCGGCGGCGACGCGCGCCGCGATCAGCGAACGCGACGAGTGGATCGAAAAACATGGCACGGTCGTGCACGTGTCAGGCGAAAGCTCAAGCGCGGGAGGGACGACGCTGTACTACTTCGCCGGGTAGGGGATGGGGTGAGCCGTCGCGTCCGACGTTCGTTGGTCGTGAAGCTCGGGCTCCACCCGGAGCTTGGTTAGGTGGCGCGGCGCGCGACCCATGCGCGCGCCGCAGGTGACGGAGCGATCTCCTCAGGCAGGCGCTCGTCGGGAGTCGGCTCGCCCGCGACCGTGCTCAGTGGGATGACGCCTGCCCACGTGTCGAGCGCATAGTCCTCCTCGTCGTCCACGGGCGGCCCCACGCGCGACTTGGCCGACGCCTCGTCGAGTGGCAGCGCAAGCACTTGGATCGCCTTCAGCTCTTTAGCGGTCGGGGGACGCACCTCATCCCAACGGCCCGGAACCAGTCGCTCGGTAAAAGCCTCGATCGCGGCCATCTTCTCGGTCGGCTCCACGATCGTCCGCGCTTGTCCTAGGACCACAACCGAGCGGTAGTTGACCGAGTGGTGAACCGCCGAGCGAGCAAGCACGAGCCCATCGAGCAGCGTCACCGTCAAAGACATCTGCGCGCCGGCGGCCAACGCGCGCACCGTACGGCTGGCGCTCGAGCCATGGAAGTAGACCTGCTCGCCGACGCGAGCGTGCAACGTCGGCACCACATAGGGCTGCCCATCAACCGAGAGACCGAGGTGGGCGACCATCGCCTCGTCGAGAATCGCGTCGATCGCCTCGCGCTCGTAGTTGGCACGAGCTGGCATTCGCCGCACCCGCGTGCGGTGGGAGGAAGCCTTGGGTCTGGGCGTGGGCATATTCGTCACCTTAAGTCACTGCCTGCAGGCAGTGTGGCTCCGGGAAACGGATTTGCCAAGTGTCGAGGCGTATCTTCGAGTTCGGCGGACAGGCTATCCAGCCACGCTGCGAAATCGAGATCGTCATCGCCTGCCGGCACGCTGCCCACGCACCAGTCCAAGTCGTCATGAACGTCATCTCGGTCTGGAACTCTTTCTGCGTCTGCGGTCGCTCACTGTTGCTCATTGTCTGCATCATAGATCGGAGGGGAGAGTGATGCTCGTCGCGTCACAACTTCCCGCCCCATGACACATTGACTGCGATGGCCGATTTGGGGGAGTTCGACGAGCTTTACCGACGGGAGAGCGAAGGGGTGCTTGTGTTCTTCACGCGGCGCACATTCGATCCGGAGATCGCGCTCGACTTGACAGCCGAGACGTTCGCGCAGGCCTATGTCGGCTGGAAGAGCTTGCGTGGGCGCTCGCGCGAGGAGCGCCAAGCGTGGCTATACACGATCGCGCGTCGCCAGCTGTCGCGCTATCTGCGGAGGGGGCGCGTAGAGCGTCAGGCCCTTGCGCGCCTAGGCATCCAGGTGCCGATGGCGCACGAGGACGACCTGCGCTCGATCGAGCGGCGCGCCGAGCTGGCCGAGTTGCGCGGTGCGCTCGGCGACGAGCTCGGACGCCTGAGCTCCGAGCAGCGACGTGCACTGGAGCTGCGTGTGGTCCAAGAACGACCGTATGAGGAGGTCGCCCGCGAGATGGGCATCTCCGAGCCGGCGGCCCGCGCGCGCGTTTCGCGTGGCTTGCGCACGCTTGGTCGTGCCCTTGATGTACGACCGGCGACGCAGGGGGGATCGTGATCGCGGTGCGATTGCTCTTCGAACAGCAGCCACTGCATATATCGCTGGCGACAGCGGCGCTCATGGAGCGAGTGCTCGGATTGCGGATGACATCGGTTCGCACGTGGGAAATACGCGAGCTCGCTCCAAAGGAGGCTTCATGGCTGAGCCACTAGCTCCGCTCGACGCGCTCGGCGAGCGCTTTCGCCGGCTTGGAGAGCCGCCAGTGCCTCGTCGCAATCCACTGCCGAGGGCGCTTGTGATCGGTATGACGCTCGCGCTGCTGCTCGCGGGTGCCGCCGCTGCCGCCATCCTCATAACGCGAGGTGCGCCCCTGCCAGCGCCAAACGCGGTCGATCTGAGTTCGAGCGGCGTCCCGATTCCAGGCAGCGCCCACTTGGCCGGACTCGACGTTCCCGATCCCGACCCCGCGCTGCCGCCGTGGGACATTCGCATCTCGCACACGCGCGCGGGCGAGACATGCACGGCGGTCGGTCAGGTGCTGGACGGCCAGTTCGGCATCGTCGGCTTGGACCACGTCTTCCGCGTACTGCCGCTCGGCGGGGTGGATGCATGCGGCGTGCAATCCCCCGACGGCCCACTGCTCGCCGGCGCGCGTGTGTTCCTTGGCGACGCGAGCATCGAAGCACGCACGGTCGTCAACGGGCTCGCAGGCGCCGGTGCCCGCTCGGTCGTCGCCTATGGCCCCGGAGGCGCGCGCAAGCTGACGCTCGGGCGGGACGGCAGCTTCATCGCTGTCTACCGCGGGTATGTCGAAGACGTGCGCCCGCGCATAGTTGTCGTCATGGCGAACGGGCACAGTCATACGATCGCGTTCGCCTCTTCCGTTGCTTTTGAAGTGGCCGACCCTGACGGCGGCTCCCCGTGGGAGGTGAGTGGCAGTGGTCCCGCGCTTTCGCCTGGCTCCTACCCAGATGAGAACTGCGCACAGATTTCCCAAGAGCTGGGCCGCTCGACTCCAAGCCGTGCGGGAGCTTCGTTGACGCCCGTGGTTTGCGGTCGACTCGGACAGCAGCCATTGTTTGTGTTGATGCGTCGCTTCGTGCCCGGCAGCGGCGAAGGCACCGGATATTCGTGGAACAACAAACCTGCTCGCACACTCGTCTACGGTGCGGTCTCGCGGCGGGTGACTTCGCTCACGCTGAGCGGTGCCGGTGCTACACGGGCCGTGCCAATCGATGCTCACGGTGGGGTTTTCCTCGCGGTGCTCGATGGTCGCGTGGATCCGCACTCGCTCACGCTCACCGCGCACCTGCGCGATGGGCGCTCTGTCTCCTACAGACGTTCGACCGGCCTGCGCGAACAAGGGTCGACAGCCGTGATGTTCAACAGCGCTCTGGCCAAACGCTGGTTGAGCGAACCCGACGACCCCCCTTTCCGCGAACCGGTGGCGGTGAGCAAGGAATTCCCGCCGATCTCGGTTCCGATTCCCAGCACGGTGCGCGAGACCCTGCGCGCAAAAGATCCGGCGGGCGGCCCCGAATGGGCGCTGCGCAGCTGGCAGGGGCGGCCCAACCCGAAGGCTCGCTTTGGCAACTCTCACCCGTCTCGCTTCGTCTGCTACCAGGTTGGCGTTCGTCGGGGAGGACAGCTCTTCGAGCCGCGATTCGGAGGGAGCCCGCGTCTGCTGGAGGCCGGTCAAGAAGCGGGTGCTGAAAATGGGGGATGCAACGAAACTGGCTACGTTGCGGATCACAATCCGGTCGCGCAGGTCGAGAGCTACACAGACCATCCCTACGCTTACACGCCAACCCCGCAGCGTACGGTCGTCAGCGGAATGCTCCCGCCGCAGGCCAGCCACCCGATGTTGCTCGGCGCTGGAGCACCCAGGCCGTTGAACACCGATGCCAACCACATATTCCTGATGGTTCTGCCCGGTCGTTATTGGCATTCGCCACTGCGAGTCTCCGTGGTCGAGCACGGACGCACGATCGCCCCGAGCGCGGTCTCGACGTTGCCGGTCCCCCCGGTGCTGATGGTCCCGCAGGCGCGCGCTCCTGACCCAGACGGTGGTGCGCCGTGGGGATATGCATCCAGCGCGGGCGAAGCGTCGTCCTACGGACGGATCATCGACGGGCGTCTTGCAGGAATCTCAGAACGTGAAGGAGCCGTCAGGAGCGGGCCGATGGGATGGGGTGGCGCTGGCTGCGGCCGTCGTAGCAGAGCGTGTCCACTCGCAAGCCACCATCCGCCGCCGGTTGAATTCAACGTTCAGAGTGGTTCAGGGGAAGGCGCCTTCGAAAGCCCCACACCTGTGCTCACGCCGCCACAGGTCGAGCGGCGCACGCTGGAAGGTCAAACGATCATCACGGCACGCGCCGAACCTGACGTCGTGTCCGTCACGCTGGCGACGCCAAGCGATGTGCGCACATTGCGCCCAGGTGGGCCACAACACGCGTTCATCGTCGTCTACGACGGCCAGTTCTTCCGCGGCGCGATCACCGCGGCGATCCTGCTGCGCGACGGGCGAACGGTGACCCAACAGGTGCAGAACGGTGGGACCAGCGTCGGCAGCGCTCCGCCGGAACTGTCGTTGGCGACAGCCCTGCAAAGAGACAAGCGCGAACTCGCGCTAGCGGGGAGCAAACGGCGCAATCACTCGGCGATACAGCGACAAGGACTCACTTTCTTGGAAGACACCGCACGATTGATCGAACAGCGCATCGCCTACGAAAAGGCTCACCCGGGTGTGCTCCCTGAGAACTAGTGTGCACGCCGCCGCGCTGATCGTCGGCGAGCCAACCTGGCTCACCTGTGACTGACGGCAGGCTGCTGTGCGCCGTGGTCTGCCCCGCATTGCCTGGCGGTAGCGTCCTTGGCCACGGCGTTGTCCCGCAGGTGAGTCAGGGACCGCCGCTGTCTGGTTGCCCAGGCAAAGGGGGAGTCGGCGGGCCAGTTTCCGCGGCTCGCCGCGAGCGCCCGGCGAAATTGCCGACGAGCACGCCGATGACGGTGACCAGATACAGCTGACCCAGCAGCATCTCCACGACCGCCAGCGATCGGCCCACGTTCGTGGCAGCGGTGAGGTCGCCGAAGCCGGTGGTGGTCAGCACCGCGAAGCTGAAATAAACGATCTGGCTAGTGGAGACGTGCGCCGTCTGGGCGAAGTACGGGACGTCGTCGACTTTGTCGACGAAGCCGATCACCCAGGCGAACACGAGACCAAGCAGCAGGTACAGCGTCAGCGCTCCTGAAACTGCCTGCGGTGTCACGCCATGCAGGCGCACCAACCGTATCAACCCGCCGACCAGGGCCAGTGGGATCGCGGCCGAGAGCAGGCCGCTGATCCCAAACAGCACCGCGGACGAGAGAGCTCCGGCGGCCTCGCCCACCACCGTGAAGCTCGTGAGCCCCAAGAGCACGATCGCCACCGGCCAGCGCACGTTGCTGCTTGCGCGCGAGGTGGCGACGACCGTTAGCAGCGCGAGCCACTGCAGAGCGCAGGCGACTGCCTTTGCCCAGTTCGCTCCCGGAGCGACGATTACGAATACGAGCAGCGTCAGCGTCAGCAGAAATACGACGCCGTATCTGAACCCCGCCTCCTTGTCTTCGAAGGACGCCATCACGACCTGGATTGTGGCCTATTGGTCGGCGCGGCTCATCAGTGCGACCGGTACTGCCAGCCCAGCCGAGCGCCGCAGAGTCGCGATACGCCGACCCGGTTGGACGGCGGCGCGGATCTCGCTCACGTGTTCGCCGAGCCGCTCGACTGTCGACTCGATGTCCTGGCTGAGCAGCGCCAGGCCCCAGAAGCGCGCCGGTCCGTCCGTACCGTTGGGGCGCGCTGCAAGCACCTCCTTTGGCTCTTGCACGACCTCGAGAATCACCTCGCCAAGGCGGAAGAACGCTTGGCGTGGGGAGCCTGCAGGGGTTGGCTGCTCGCGGACGCGGCGCAGGTCGAGCCCTGCCGCTTGGAGCGCCTCCACGCTGCGGCCCAGGTTCGGCGTCATCGCGACGACGTGGTCGATCGCAACGATTCCGTTGACGTGCTTGATATGCCCAGTTGGGGTTGGGGTTGGGGTTGAGGGCATGGTCGGTCTAGACATCGGCATCGAGGTCGGCGACCGCTTCGCGAGGTTGGTTGGCAAGCCGTCGAGCTCGGTATTGGCGAGATCGCACAAGGCCCAGTCGAGTATTCCCCGTCCCGCATCTCTTCCGGCGAGGGCGATTCTCACGGAACCCAGCTGCACCGTCGCATCCGACACGGTGAAGCCGAGCGCCTCCCAGCGCTCGGCCTCGTCTGCGACCGCTATCTCCGCAATCGTCGTTATGCGCTCAACCGTACGGGAAGCGTCTTGAGCTGGTTGATGAAGGCCGACTCGACCGTCAACGGCTTACCCACGATCTCCATCTCCGGGAAGTGCTTGAGCGTCTCCTCAAAGAGGATGCGCAGCTCCAACCGCGCCAACGCGGTGCCGAGACAGAAGTGGCGTCCGCCGGCGCCGAAGGCCTGGTGCTCGACCGAAGCCGAGGGGACACTCGTCTTTGGCGAGCATCCCCGTCTCGGCCAGCGGCGCACGTCGAAGCGGTCGGGATCCTCGTGGCGCGACTCGTCGCGGTTGGAGGAGGCGTACCACATGACAACCCGCTCTCCGGCTTTGATCTGCTTGCCGCCGAGTTCGGTGTCCTTGGTTGCGGTGCGCCTGAAGTGCGCGAACGCGGGAAACATGCGCAGCGACTCCTCCACGACGCCAGGCACAAGCGTCGGGTCATCGAGTACGAGCGCTCGCTGCTCGGGGTCTTCCATCAGCGCGCGCATGCCGCTGCAATAGGTGGCCTTGGTGCTGTCGTTACCGGCGGCAACGAGCAGGAAGAAGCCCATCACGATCTCGTGTTCCTCGAGCTTCTGCCCGTCGATCTCGGCATGCACGAGCACGCTCGTCAAATCGTCTGTGGGATGCTCGCGTCTCGCGGCGATCATGCGCCCGCAGCGCTCGAATATCTCCGGCACCTCTTTTTCCATGACGGCCTCGACGCCGGCTGGGTTGAGATCGGGGTCCCCCGCGCCAAGGGTCGAGTTCATCAGTCGCGCCCAGGTTGCGTCGTCCTCCTCGGGGATGCCCATGAAGCTCCCGATCACGCGCGAGACGACGGGCTGCGCGACATCGTTCACGAGGTCGCATTGCTCGCGCCCGTCCAAGCTGTCGAGCGTCTTGCAGACGATCTCGCGAATCGCATCCTCATGGGCGGCGATCCGCTTGGGCGTGAAACCAGCCTGAAAGAGCGCCTTGACGCGATCGTGCTTGGGCGGGTCCATGCCGATGAACATCGCTCGCGTCAACTCCAGCGGGAAGATCGTGGAGACGACCGTAATGCCGCCGGCTTCCGAGGAGTAGGTCTGCCAGTCGCGGCTGACGGCGTGCACGTCCTCGGCGCTCGTCACCGACCAGAAGCCTCCCTCCTCGGGGAATTCGTCGATTTCCCTGGTCCAATGGACCGGACAGCCCTGGCGCAGCTCTTTGAAGAGGGCGTGGGGAGGCCCCTCGGCCCATATCTCGCGGTCGAGCAGGAGCCGGTCCTCGAGCTTTGTATCGGTCGCTGCCATCGAAGCCTCCATTCGCCAGGGGGAATGCGCCAGGGGAATGCGCCAGGGGGAAAATGTGACCTTCGATGGTACAGCTCTCACGAGCAAATTTGGCTAGGCAGCCAATCGGGAGTTTACGGTAGGGCTTGAAGAATATCTTGGCTTGCCTTATTATTTCTGCATGGCCACCAAGGAAGTCGTTCGCTCGCCGGCAATCGAGGACTACTGCAAGGCGATTTACACGCTTGAAACTCGTGCGGACGAGCCGGTCTCCACGAACGCGTTGGCCGAGCGCCTGGAGCTGACGACCGGCTCGGTCTCGGGCATGCTCAAGAAGCTCGACGAGCTCGGCCTAATCTCGCACGTCCCGTATCGCGGCGTGCGACTCACCCCAGAGGGCCGTCGCGTCGCACTCGAGGTGATTCGCCATCACCGCTTGCTGGAGCTATACCTGGCCGAGGCGCTGCACATGCCGTGGGATCGCGTGCACGACGAGGCCGAGGTGCTCGAGCACGTCCTCTCGGAGGAGCTAGAGGCGCTGATCGCGGCGAAGCTCGGCAATCCCACGATCGACCCGCACGGCGACCCGATCCCAAGCGCGGACCTGGAGCTGGAGGAGAGCCCGACGCGCACCTTGGAGAGCCTCGCGCCAGGCGACGAGGGCACGTTCGTGCGCGTGTCCGACGCCGACCCGGAGATGCTGCGCTACCTGGCCCAACAGGGAGTGCTGCCGGGCGGACACTTGCAGGTGCTCGGCCGTCAGCCGTTCGGCGGTCCGCTGCTCGTCAGCGTCGACGGACGCGAGCACACGCTCGGGGGCGCGTTGCCGCGAGCGATGCGCATCAGCGTCGACCCGCAGGCTTCAGAGGAGATGTCTGCGTGAGTGACGCCGTCACCGCGCTGCGACCGGCCGCCGCCCTGGAGGGCGCTTCGGTCGCGCTGCCAGACGGCGCCGCCCCGAGCGCACTAGAACAACTGCTGGAACGCGGCAGGCTGCGCGCTACGCTCGCGATGCTCGGCCCCGCCTTCGTCGCAGCGATCGCCTACGTCGACCCGGGCAACTTCGCGACCAACCTGCAAGGCGGCGCGCAGTTCGGCTACCTGCTCTTGTGGGTGGTGCTCGTCGCCAACCTGATGGCGATGCTGATCCAGTATCTGTCGGCCAAGCTCGGCATCGCCACCGACCGCGATCTGCCCGAGCTGTGTCGCGAGCGCTTCCCTCGTGCCGTCACGTGGGCCTTGTGGGGGCAGGCAGAGATCATGGCGATGTCGACCGACATCGCCGAGTTCCTCGGCGCCGCACTCGGCTTGAACCTGCTGTTCGGTGTGCCGTTGCTGCCGGCGGGCCTGATGACCGGCGCGATCGCCTTCGCGATCCTCGAGCTGCAGACGCGCGGCTACCGTCGCTTCGAGCTTGCGGTCAGTGCTTTGCTCGGCATCATCTTCCTCGGCTTCCTCTACGAGGCCCTGCGCATCGGCCCGTCGGCGAGCGGCTCGCTGCACGGCCTGCTCCCGGGTCTGCGCGGCACGAGCTCGCTCTACCTGGCCGTGGGCATCATCGGCGCGACCGTCATGCCCCACGTCATCTACCTGCACTCCGCGCTCACAAACGGTCGCATGGCCTGTCGCAACGACTCCGAGCGCCGGCGCGTTCTGCGCTTTGAGAAGGTGGATGTCATAATCGCGCTGGGCTGTGCGGGACTCATCAACATGGCGATGCTCGCGGTCTTCGCCAAGCTGTTTCACACACCGGCGCTGTCCGGGCTCGACTCGATCGGCATAGCCCACGCCCAGCTCGGACATCTGGTCGGCGGTGGCGCTGCATTGGCTTTTGCCGTCGCCCTGTTTGCCTCGGGCGCCTCCTCCTCGAGCGTAGGCACGTACGCTGGTCAGGTGGTGATGCAGGGATTCATCAAGGTGAAGATTCCCCTGCTGGCTCGTCGTGCGGTGACGATGCTGCCGGCGATCGCGGTCTTGGCGGCCGGCATGAACCCGACAGCCGCGCTCGTGCTCAGCCAGGTAGTGCTCTCCTTCGGGATCCCCTTCGCGCTCGTGCCGCTAGTGATGCTCACGAGCAACCGCAGCGTCATGGGCGTGCACGTCAATCGTCGCCTGACCACCATCGCGGCATTCGCGATCGCCGCGACGATCACACTGCTGAACTTCTTCTTGATCTACCAGCAGCTGCGCTGAGCTATCAATAGATGCCGTTCAAGGCATCGCGAGCCACGCCGTTAACTTCAGCGCCGGCCTCCAACACATCGACGGCACCGAGAGGTGTCATGCATGCCTACCCAGCTCATAGGCGGCGCCGTGAGAGGTGTGCAGAGTGGTCGCGGCTTCGCCAGGTGGCCGCACGTTGAGCGCGAGGGCAGCCACGGAGCAATTGACGACGTCATGCTCGCCATCCGGGCCATGGGCACTCGGGTCGCTGTAGCGCCACTCAGCAGAGCTACCTGGCGGCGTGTCGATATGCGCTTCAACGAGCAGCCCACGTTCGCCGGGCAACGTCAGCGAACAGCGACCAGCGCTCTCCGCGACCTTCAACCCACGCGCACCCAGCCCTCCGAGGCGCGAGCGCCGGCCGTCGATAGAGAGCGCGCCGTTCGCGATCCAGGGTGTCAGGTGCCCCCCTACGAGCACTCGTCCAAGCGCCACGTCAAGCCAAGCTTGCGCGTCCTCGCGGAAGTCGATTCCGTGCAGCCAGATCCAGCGCGCGGCATGCTCTGAGCCCCAGTTGTGCCCAACCATGCCGCGCCAGCCATCCAGTCGCAGGGTGCGCCCGGGCAGCTCGATCGTGCCGTCGAAGCGGGCAGCAGGTGCAGGGCTTGTGAGCTTGGTGCGGGGCAGGGGAGTCTTGTAGAGAAAGGACTGCTTGAAGTGCCTTAGTTCGGACGCGTCGTGTCGGATGTGCAGCTTCCAGCGAATCGCCTCCGGCGCCAACTCGGCCGAACCGCCTCGTCGAGAGCCGGGTCCGGGGCTGGGTCCGGGGTCGAGGCTGGAGTGCACGATGGCGCTGGAGCCGGAGCCAGCGCCCAGCTCCATACAGCCCTGGGCAAGTGTGGGTCCAAAGTGTGAGTCATCCCCGATGGCGATCCAGCCGTCGCCGGGGGCGGTCAGCCGATCACTGCTTTGCCTGTGCATGAACGGCGCACCGGCATTCGCGTCGAAGAGGCTCACCCACAGCGAGCCGCGCGCAGGCAGCCCTGGAGCCTTCTCGACGGTGTAGCGGATCCATGCCCCGACGGGCTCCTCCGGCGAAACTGCGCGTAGGTAGAAGGACTCGTACATCCCCACGTGTACCCCTGCGCTCGGGAATTGTGCTTGCACAGTCATTCGCGCGATCGTAACTCTTGTAAGGGTCACTCCTGTAAGGATCACGCCATGAAGCGCGAGTCACTGGTCACATTGCCGCGGGCATTGATTGCGCCCGGGCTCGGGCCAAGCATGTCTAGAGCCCTAGCGACATCTGCAGTTGAGGTTCGCGCCGGCGTTTCTGGCTCGTCGCAAGATCCGCTCGGTGCACGCTTCGTGATGGGCGTCGACGGGGGTGCGACAAAGACGCTGGCGGCGGTGCTCGATCTGCAGGAACAGACGCTTCACCTCGGCCACGGCGGATCGAGTAACCCCGACTCCGTCGGTGCGCGTGTGGCGACAGACTCCCTTGTGAGGGCAACCGACGAGGCGATCGGCCGCGCGGGCATCGAGCGTGAGCAACTCGACGCCGCGGTGTTGGCGATCGCGGGCACCGACACCGACGCGGTTGCCGTACACGTGCGCGAGCGCTGTCCAGCGACATGGCTGGTCGTCAACGATGTGGTTGGCGCCTGGGCTGCCGCGACCGACGCTCGTCCAGGTGTGGGCGTGATCTCCGGCACCGGCAGCAACGTGCTCGGTGTCGGTCCAGACGGCCGGGCGTGGCGCGCCGGCGGTTGGGGCCATGTACTCGGGGATGAGGGCAGCGGCTACTGGCTAGCGGTCCAGTCCATCAAGGCGGCGCTTGCCGACCGCGAGGCCTCAGGCCCACAGACGCTCTTGAGTGCAGCGGCGATCGACTTCTTCGACGTGCAAAGCGTCGAGGCGCTAGCCACGCTCGTCTATGCCAAGCCGCTGTCCAAGGGCGAGATCGCCGCTTTCGCGATCGAGACGGCGCGTGTCGCGTACGCTGGAGACGAGGTGGCGCGCGGGCTGTACGTGCAAGCCGCTGAGGAGCTGGCAAGGCAGATCGCGGCGGTTGTCGGGCAGACAGCGCTCACGGGTGAGTTCCCAGTCGGCTTGATCGGAAGCGCGTTCAAGGCGGGCGAGCTGTTCGTGCCCCCGTTGGCCGCCGCGATCCACAAGTTGGCGCCACAGGCTCAGGTGGCGGTCGTGGAGATGGCGCCCGTCGGTGGCTGTGCGTTGCTGGCCGCACTGGCCGTAGGCCGGCGAGAGGCGGTCGATCCCGCCAAGCTGAAGCCGCTGCTCGAGCATGCGCTGGCGCAAGAGGGTGTCTTCAGGGAATAGGTGTCAGGGCTCGTGAGAGGGGTCGGGCTCGTGAGAAGGTCAGGCCTGTGAAGAGGGTCAGGCATGTCAGCGTCGGGCAAGCCATCGCTGGCTGACTCGTAGCTCAGGTCAGATCGGGTCGGTCGACACTCATAGTTGCCTCGATCCGCCCGCGAGTCGCGACTGCACCGGGACCGACGTCGGCAATGCGCATGGCCGCGGCAGTGTTGGCGAAAGTGGCGGCCTCGAGCGGACCGCGACCTTCATGTAGGGCGACGAAGAAAGCGGCGGCAAACACGTCCCCAGCGCCGAGGTCGTCGCGTGGCTCGACTACGCGTGGCACCCCAGTCTGCAAGACCGATCCAACGCTGGGCGTCGGCAGATGAACGGTCGCCGGCCGCGAGCCGGCGGTCACCGCGACATACGCTCCACCGCTGCGCGCGACGGCGAACAGTGCGTGGCAGCTCCCACACTCCTCCTCGGAAATCACAGCCGCACTGAAGCGATCAGGGAGCAAGTTCGCGTCCAGGTCGACCGGAGAGATGTCGCCGGCCAGAGTCGCGCTGCCACCACCGGACAGCGGCACGTCGCCCAACAGCGAGCCGGTGTCCAGCTGCACCAGCGGCACGTCCTCGGCGGGCTCCCAGGAGCGCACGAGTCCCTGCGGCGTGAGGCCGACGAAGCGGGCTCGTCCCTGCCAGGCAAGCGGCGTCTCCCGTGCGACGGGCGCCAAGTGCAGGATCTCGGTGTCGAGCGTGAGCGGCTCCACGATCGGCCCAGCCCAGGCGAGCATCCGTTGCGAGCGCCGCGTGCCAGAGCCGCGCGTGCTCAGCGTGGTGGTATGCGTGGCAGGAATGACGCGCAGGTCGAGCTCGTCGCTGAACGGTTCGAGCAGCGCGTGTATCTCGTGGGACACGCCTTGGGTGACGATCAAGGCGCGTAGCCCCAGCCGCGCTGCTTGCAGCGCGCTGTAGAAGGCGCTACCGCCGGCTTGGGAGACCGTCCCGCCGGCGCGGTCCTCGATCACGTCGAGTGTTACGTGACCGACGGCGATGTAGTCGTAGCGGTCTTCTGGTGGCTTGCCCATGAGAAGTTCTTTCGAAGTGACTTGCACGTCTCACCCCCCTTTGTGTGGAGCTGGGGGGGTTTATTTTGGTACCTAAACTTTATCTAAGCTTTTCGCAAAAGGGGTTGTTAAGCGGATCATTCAAAAGATGAGCCGTACACCCCTAGCTTGCATGCCCCATTAACGCCCAGCCGCAGAGCTCATTGTGGAAACGTTTCTTAGTCGACGCGCGGGGGAATGCGCACAGGCAGCTCGGCTCCGGCGATCGTCGCGGCCGCCAGGCGCCCGGTGAAGACGCATCCGCCAAGAAACGTCCCCTCCAGCGAGCGCTTGCCGTGCACGCCGCCACCGCCGAAGCCGGCGGCCTCGCCGACCGCGTACAGGCCGGCGATCGGCTCGCTGGTCTGCCCCCCAGTGTCACGGATTGTGTCCTCAGGTGTGTCTATGTGTCCCTCGCCACTGGATGCTGCGCTGCCGGGCGCGCCCTCGGGAGCCCGCAAGACGCGACAGCCAAGGTCGGTCTGGATGCCGCCAAGGCTCTTGCGTGCCATCGGCTGCAGGCGGATCGCGATCAGCGGCATCGCCTTGGGATCGACAATGCGCTGAAAGCGCGAGGTGCGCAGCCGGTCGCCGCGCCAGTTGCGCAGCTGGCAGATGCGACGCAGCTGGTCGTCGTTGAACAGCCCCTTGCCGCGAGCGATCGTCTCGTCATAGCGACCGATTTCGCGTTCCAGCACCACCGGGTCGATCGCGCGCTCCCCAGTCATCTCGGCGGTCACGTCGTTCATCTTCGCGGCCAGCTCCCCGAGCGAGCCGGCGGCCACGAAGTCGGGCGAGCCTTCCAGGAAGTGCTTGACCAGGCCGGGCTTGCCGAGCAATACGCTGAGCAGGAACGGCAAGAGCCGCTTCTCGCGCAAGTGAGGATTGTGCTGCGAGCCCGACACGTCCAGCTCGCGCTTGGCGATCTTGAAGTTGCAAAGGAGCCACGAGTACATGCGCTCGTCTTCGCACATACGCTCGAGCGCGCTGTAAGCGTCGAACGTCGGCATCACCGGGACTGGTCCGTAGCGATGTCCGTCGGGATTGAGCATGACCCCCGAGCGCGGCGGTATCAGCTTCAGCCCGTGGTGTTCGCGCTGGGGTTTGGGGTGGCGCACCGCGTCGGCGTAGTTCCACATGCGAGACAGGTGGGTGACGTGCCCACCGAGTTTGCGCACCTCTTCGTGCAGTGCACCGTCGGCGTAGTAGTGCGAGCCCATCAACAGCTTCTTCGGTGCCGCCCCCAATCGCTCGGTCGGCCATTCGCGGCGGACAAGCTCGAGGTTGCCGCCGATCCCGCCGGCGGCGATCACGACGGCCTTGGCGGCGCGGACCTCGTAGTCGTTCGTTTGTGCCGAGGGGCGATTGCCGAGCCCGGCGGAGGAGGACATGGACGTGGGCTCGAGGGGGTCGGTGCTCGTCCCCCCATCGCTTTCGGTGACGACACGACAGCCGACGATCCGTCCTTCCTCGGAGATGAGCCCAGTGACCCGCGAGCGCAGACGCAGATCGAGCGCGGAGCGACGCGGATGAGACTCGATCGCGCCCCACACCGCTTGCACCAGCGCCTTGCCGGTGCCCCAGGTGAGGTGGAAGCGCGGCACCGAGTTGCCGTCGCCAAAGTTGCCGCGCTCGGCCCAGTTGACGACGGGAAAGAATTTCACCCCGATCTCGCGCAACCAGCCGCCGACATCGTCGCGCGCCCGCGTCACGTACTGCTCGGCCCAACGTCGAGGCCAGGTGTCCTCAGGGTCGAACTCGGCGATCCGCAGCCAATCCTCCAGCGCCAGCGCCTCGCTGTCGGGAATGCGCGAGCGGCGCTGCTCGGGCGAGTCGACCATGAACATGCCGCCGAACGCCTCGCGAGCAAGCCCGCCGATCTCCTGCGGCTGGCAGCGGTCGAGTAGCAGCACGCTGTGCCCGCTGCGCAACAGCTCAAGCGTGCTGACCAGCCCGGCCAGCCCGGCCCCGACGACGATCACGTCGGGCGTATTTTCGGTCATGTTTGGTTTGGGAGGATGGTTCATGGGTGGTTGTCTGTAAGGGGCATTGGGAGGATGGTGCGTTGGTGGTTGTCCGCAAAGGGAATGTCAGAAAACCCCAGTGAAACCGGACAGCCACTTTTCATAGCAACGCCATCCCAGGCGCGACCTTGACTTCGACCAGCTCGGGTTTGTCTGACGCAAGCGCCTTGCCCAGAGCGTCACTCAGCTCATTGCCCCCGTTCACGACGCGTGAATTCACGCCGTAGCCGCTTGCGACGGCAGCACAGTCGAGCGCCGGCAGATCCAGGCCGGGCGCGCCCACGATGTCCTCGAGCATGCCGAACCACTTGAGGATCGCGTACTCGTCGTTGCGCAACACCAAAAACGTGACAGGCACGTCGTAGGCCGCGGCGGTCCACAGGCTCTGAATCGCATATTGGGCAGAGCCCTCGCCGATCACGCACACGACAGGCCGGCTCGGCTGTGCCATCTGCGCTCCGATCGCTGCGGGCATGCCGAAGCCCAGTCCCCCCCCGGAGGAGAAGTAGTAGCTGCCGGGCTTCGACAGGCGCAGCTGGTTGCGCAAGGCAAGCGTGGCGGAGGGAGACTCGAGCACCACGATCCCGTCCTCGGGAAAGACTTCGGCAAGCGCGCGCACCGCGGTCGAGGGGCTGATCGGGTCGGTGATCGGTGCGGCCTCGGGCGCCGGCCGGACAGGAGGCGCGGGCCGGTCGGACTCGCCGACGGCATCGGCAAGCGCCGCCAGCGTTAGCCCGGGGTCGGCCAGGATCGCATCGCCCATTGGCGCGCGCGCGGCCTCGTCGGGATCGCTTGTGATCGCGACGAGCGTCGTCCCCTCGGCCAGCAGCGGCCCAGGGACGTTGGGGTAGTAGGGAAAGACGGAGGTGCCGACGGCAAGCACGAAGTCATGCGCGGCAAGCATTTCGCCGACAGGCAACACGGCAGGCGGAAGGATGCCCTGGAACAGCGGATGATCCTCGGGAAAGCCAAGTCGCCCGCCGCCGGTCGCGGGCGTCGCGTACACAGCCAAGCGCTGCAGTTCGGCGAGCCCGATCGCGGCCTCCCAGCCGCCGCTTGCGTCGATCTCCGGTCCGGCTACAAGCGCCGGACGCTCGGCACGACGTAGTTGCTCGGCGAGCGCTGCAAGCGCATCGCTCCCAGGCCGCGCGGCGCCGCCGACCAAGCGGCTCGATTGGTGGCGGACAGCGTCCTCGTCGACTTCAACCCCCCAATCGTCCATCGGGATCGACAGGAACGAAGGCCCGCGCGGCGGCAGCGTCGCCATGTGGATCGCCCGCGCCAGCGCATGCGGCACGTCCTCGGCGCGCGGTGGCTCATAGCTCCACTTCACCAGCGGCGCAGGCACTCGCGCAGCGTCGCGGTTGGTCAAGTTCGCCTGCAACGTCATCAGCGAGCGGTACTGCTGGCCGGCGGTGATCACCAGCGGCGACTTGTTCGCCTGTGCATTGAAGATCGCGCCCATCGCGTTGCCAACCCCGGGCGCAGTGTGCAGATTGACAAGCGTTGGCTGTCCGCTCGCCTGCGCGTAGCCGTCGGCGAGACCAACGACGGTCGCCTCCTGCAGTCCGAGCACATAGCGGAAGTCCGCGGGAAACTCGGTCAGCATCGGCAGCTCGGTGGAGCCGGGATTGCCAAACAGAGTAGTCATGCCGCGCTTGCGAAGTAGCTCGAACGTTGCCTCTCTAACTGTCTTCACGTTTCTCTCCTCGCGTGATCGAACTGCTCACCGCTATCTCCTGAGTGGATGCGCCACCTCTTTTGAAGGAGGTTCTTAGCTGGGGGACAATACCTTCAGCGAATCGTTTGCGATGGTGGTCTGTTCTGAAGCTCGGGACAGGCTTGTGCGGCGGCCGCAGTGTGCGCCGCTGCACCGTCCCACAAGCACTGGGTAGCTACGTTGTCTTGGAGGTCTGAAGCGATGAGCAGCAAAGGACGCATGTCGGCGATCTGCGCCAGGTCGAGGCGCGTCGCAGGACGTGTTTCGGCCAGGCCGACGATGCTCGGAAGCATCCCGGCACGCTCTCTCGGGCCGATCGGGGTCGTGGCGATCGCGATTGCCGTTCTGATCTGCGCGGGAGCACCCGCTGGGGCTATCGCTCGTGCGAGCCACAAAGGATCCTCCGCATCGCCCTACCCGGCCGCCGCCCAAAACCCGCCCAGGCCTGTGCGTCCCAGCGAATACGCCCACACGTCCTCCAATGGCGTTGGCGGTGTCTCATCTGGGTCCTCGACTCCTGCGAGCGCCCCGAGCGGCAAAGCGCCGAGCAAGACCAGCAAGACGAGCAAGGCGCCAGCAACAAAGAAGAAGCCCAAGCCAGGCCTGCACGGCAACCCCGCACGAGCACTGCTGGCCTTCCAGGCGATGCAGCAGAACTTCTACATCCCCGGCACCGGCCTCTACGAGGGCGAACCGTATTCCTACCTGTGGCCGTTCTCGCAAGCGCTGGCGGCGACTGTCAGCGTTGCCAACATCCCCGGCCAGGCAGCCAGCGCGGCGAGCACCGACTCGCATGAACTGAAAGCCCGCATCGTCGGCCTGCAGAAGTATTGGGGCGAACCCACCCCTGTCGCCGGCCAGGGCACTGGCGAACAGCCGGAAAGCGAAGAACACGGCGAAGGCTCGGAACCGACCGAAGCGGCGGGGATCGCGCCGCCGGCGCTGCCCTCGTTCAACGGGGAGGTGGTGCCGCCGGGCGGCGCAAGCTACTACGACGACAACGAGTGGGTTGGGATCGAGCTGGCGCGCCTGTACAAGCTGCACCACGAAGCGGCGATGCTCGAAAAAGCCGAGCAGATCATGGCGTTCGTGATGGCCGGCTGGCAGAGCAGCCCGAAGCTCGCCTGCCCGGGAGGCGTCCCCTTCTCGGATTCGCCAAGCAACACCGAACGCAACACGGTCACCGACGGCCCGGCCGCCGAGCTCGGCGTGCAGCTCTATCGCCTCACTGGCGACGCGACATACCTGCAGTTCGCAGAGCAGGCTTATGAATGGGTGCGCGACTGCTTGCGCTCGCCGAGCGAACTGTATTACGACCACATCCGCCTGCACGGTGTGCTCGATACGACGCTGTGGAGCTACAACCAGGGCTCGATGATCGGCGCTGGCGTGCTGCTCTACCAGGCGACCGGTAACGGCGCCTACCTCTACCAGGCCCGCCAGACCGCCAAGGCAGCGCTCGCCTACTTCACGATCTCACGCATGCTCTCGGAAAACCCCTTCTTTCCCTCGGTCTACTTCCGCAACCTGATGTACCTCGACTCCGTTACGCACGACCCACCGGGGTCCAGGCTTGCCCAGGAATACGTCAACAGCGTGTGGGTCCACCAGCGCCTGAGCGACAATCTGTTCGCGTTCGGCTCGCCCCCGTCCACGCAGCTCTTGGATCAAGCGGCGGTCGTGCAGATCTACGCGCTGCTGTCCACGCCGCCCAGCACGTACTTTTGATCGGGACGGATGACCACCGCGTGTGGGGCATCGGGTTTTGGGATAGGCAGGCCGGCTATGGCGAGGCGTGAGGCTCGAGAATCGGCGATGCCCGCGTGCGCGCGCGGGCATCGCGATTTTGGAGCGCCTTGGTGCACCCCCCTGAGCGCGCGGAGGCGAGGCCGAGTAGGCTAGGCAGCAGATGACGACTGACGCCGCCAACATGGTCACCGCCGAGGGCCTGCAGGAGCTCGAAGCCGAACTCGCTGCGCTCGAGGGCGACGGTCGTCGTGAGATCGCCGAGCGCATCAAAACCGCGCGCGAGTGGGGCGATCTCAAGGAGAACAGCGAGTATCACGACGCCAAGAACGACCAAGCGCACCTGGAGACGAAGATCGCGAAACTGCGCGAGCGGATCTCAGCTGCTGAGGTCGTAGAGGCCTCGCAGGCCAGCGACGGAGCTGTCGCGTTCGGCTCCACGGTTGTGGTTCGCGACGAGGGAGGCAAGGAGCGCAGCTGGCAGATCGTCAGCTCGCACGACGCCTCGCCGTCAGAGGGGCGGCTGTCGGCGGACTCGCCGGTTGCCCGCGCGCTGCTCGGACGTCGTGCCGGCGAGCGGGCCGCCGTCGCTCTCCCCAAGGGCGAGAGCGTCCTCACCGTCGTCAGCGTTGGCTGAGCCCAGCGGGGCGAACAGCTTGCGCGCCGGGTGGGCGTCCAGGTGGTCAAGACCTGCCGAGTGGGCGTCCAGCGGGTCGAGGCCGGCGGTGCCCACACCCAAGGACGCATCGATGTGTGGACGCGCGGTTGCACGTCGCGCCGCGGCTTCCTCCTTGCGCCGGTACAGGCGCTGGTCGGCCAATTGCAGGATCGAAGCCGGGTCGGCCACCTCGGCCGGGATCATCACCGAGCCGTGTGAGGCGGTTATCGAGAAGTTGGGGGCATGCTCGCACAGCGCCGCAACGCTCAACTGCACGAGGTTCTCCTCGTGGCGCTGCGAGCGATCGAACAGCACACAGAACTCGTCGCCGCCCATCCGGTAGGCGCTGCCGTGCGGCTCGACGGTGCCCTTCAAGCGTGCGCTCAAGCGCACGAGCAAGGTGTCGCCGGCTGGGTGGCCGAAGGTGTCGTTGTAGAGCTTGAAGCCGTCCAGGTCGTAGAGCACCAGCTCCCACGGCTCATGTCGGTTGGCGGATTTGCAAGCTAGGCGCAGATCGCCCATCAGCAGACGCCGGTTGCCAAGCCCGGTGAGCGGGTCGGTGAGCGACAGGCGCCGGGAATGGGCGAGCAGCACGAGATTCTCGCGCAGCGTGAAGATCAGGTGCACGCCAACCGCCAGCACCGTCGCCCCGGCGAGAATCAAGGCGGGCAGAGTGAGGCGTGGCCCGATGTTGCCGTACACGAGCACCCCGAGCGCGCTGAGCAGAGCAAGCGACGGCACCGACATCATCTGCCAGCTCTTCATGTTCCGCGGCTGCACGCGCACCGTCGGCATCCAGGCGGCGGTCGCCAGTAGGATTGCGGCCAGCGGCCACAGGCATTCAAGCCACGTGCCCGCCCGGTAGGAGTCGGTGGCTGTCTGGTAGACGTATGTCGAGTCGGCGATGCCGCTGACGAGCATGCTCAGTGCGATCAGCAGCCATAGATTCCCAGCGCGCCAGCCAGTGATCGAAAGCGCCCCGACCGCGAACATCATCAACAGCATGTCGCCGATCGGATAGGCCAGCGAGACGATGATCGAGTTGTGCGTGCCCGTGGCGCCATCCAGGATTGGGGGCAGGATCAGCGCCGCGGCGACGCTCGCAGCGCTGAGGCCGGCGATCAGCCCGTCGAGCCACATGCCGAGGCGCAGGTCGCGCAGGTGGCGCCTGGCAAGCAGCCCCAGGGCGACGTAGAAGCACGGGTACATCGCCAGGAAGAGCACGTCGGCGAAGGACACGCTGCCGCCAGCTTCCGCGCTCGTGCCTTCGATGTAGAGCGAGTAATACAGTTCGCCGAGGCTCCAAGAGAAGAGTCCCGCGCCCATCGCTAGCCAGGCCGCACGGTCCTCGCGCACCGACGCGCCGCGCGCCAGCACGACCACCGCCGCGCCGAGCATTAGGACGTTGTAGATCCAGTCCTGGAAGAGACCCTCGCCCCCCGGGCCGCCGAAGCCGACGGTCGTGTGCAGGGCATACACGCCCAAGCCTCCGATCAGGGAGGCCAAGACGAGCGTCGAGGGATGGAGTCGAGGTAGTGCGCGCATCGGGTATGCGGGTCGCCACTTACATCGGCTATTCACGGGAAAACCCTGAGCGGATCAGTGGTTGGCAGGATTGGTGCAGCGCGTGGAATTGGCCCATGCGGTGGCCGACATCTGGCCAGATCGGTATGCCGCCAACGGGATGGGTGGTGTTGGCCTAACGGGCCAATGCCTGGGCGATGCCGCGGCGTTAGTCAGTTGGTCAGAGCATGGCCGACGCGCCGCGTGAACTTGGCCGGCTTGTGCTTGTACACACGTGCTCCAAGGGTGAGTGCGCGCTTGCGCAGGAGCCGGCGACGTTGCTCGATCCGCTTCAGCAGCTCGGCCATTGCCGCGGCATCTGAACCGAAGGTTCCCGGGTGCTCTTCGACATAGACGCACAGCATCCACAGATCGTGCTCGCTACCGAGCAGATCGCCGAGACGATCAGCGCGGCGCGTGGCGCGGCGCGCGCCCTTGGCCCTCTTAGCCCCGATCATGTCAAGTGCGTAGTAAAGGCTCTTGACGCGCTTACGCCAGTCGTGGACGTCCTGCTCGCTGCGCCCGTTCGTGCGCCTACAACGCGCGTAGCGACGGCGGCCTTCGCGATAGATGCGCTGCAGGCCGGGAGCGAGCGTGTCGAAGTCGGTATCGACGAGGCTCCAGCGCGTCAGCTGATCGCGCATCGCGGCGATGTCGGCGAGCACCTCGTCGATGTCCGACGGCTGGCCGCCGGGCAGACGTTCGCGCTGCAGCTGTTCTTGTAGTCGCCGAATGCCCTCGCGGGCCAGCCTGTCTTCGCCAGAGGGTCCCCTGGTGGGGGCGAGAGCGTGCGGGTGTCGCTCGATCAGGTCTCGCAGAGTCGCAAGGCGCACGTCTGCGTCGCGCGCACTCGCCAGACGCTGCCCTGCGCTGCGCAACGATGCGTTGACGCGCGCGAACTCCGGCTCGCCGAGCTCGTCGCGCAACAGCCGTGCGAGCGCGCGCATGCGCTTGATCGCCTTGCGCGCCTCGTGCACGAGCTCAGTGGCATCCGCCGCGCGCGAATCGGTTCCGTCGTCCTCAATTGGGTCGCTTCCAATAGCCAAGTGCACCTCCGCCATATTGGAGGCTATAGCCATTAGGCGCCGGCGCCCACTTAGGAGATCGTCAGCGTTGTAGGTGACCGTCAACGGGGTGGTCTACGAACCCTTGCACGCCGCTCCCCCAATCTCAGTCGATCGTCGCGAGAATGCTCCTATGTCGAAGTTGCCCGCAGCGCGCTGGTGGACGGTGCGCAGCGCTCACAGCCACAAGCCCGCGACCTATCGCTGCCCAATCTGCGGACGCCATCTGCCAGCGCTCAGCGAGCACGTTTTGATGTTCCCCGAAGACGACAAAAGCCGGCGCCGCCACGCCCACACGAAGTGCGTGCTGGCAGCGCGTCAGCGGGGCGAGCTACTGCTACGCGAAGACTGGCTGCGCACCCAGCCGCGACCGCCCTCGCTGTGGCAGCGGCTGCTGGCGCGCATGAAGGGGAGTAGCTGAGCTCTGCGGGCGTTCATGGGTCATCCAAGCTGGGTGTGGCCCAACTTTTGAATGATCCGCTCAACACCCCCCTTTGCGAGGGCCTAGATAAAGGTTAGGTACCAAAATAAATCCCCTAGCTCCACACCAAGGGGTATAGATCGTGCAGGTCATTTTTGAAGACGTTCTAACCAGGGCGAGCAGGCGTGGCGAGAGGCGGTTCAGCCGTTGACATGCACGTATTCCGGGTCGACGCGCACGATCACACGTTGTTCTCCGGGTTGGCGGAAGGGGTAGGACTCCTTGCCCATGTACTTCATCGCCAGCGAGTCGATGTGCGCGTCGGCCCCCTCGGTCGTGCGCTCGGCCACGCGCCCGCGGATCGTCACGTACTCGTAGGGATTCTCCATGTTCTGCACGGTCAACGTCACGCGCGGATCGCGCTCGAGGTTACGAGGCCAAGCCCGGCCCTCGGCGGTGTTCAGCACTGGGCGCCCGTCCTGCACGTCCACCCAGGCCGGTGCGGCGTGCACCGAGCCGTCCGGGCGAATGGTGGACACAAGCACGAAGTTCTTGTCTTTAAGCAGCTCCTCGGCGCGACCTTCAAGTGTCTGGCTCATCGGATCTCCTTCGGGTTGTGGAGTCTCAGGGGCCAGGTGAACCCCACAGAGAATTTAGCCGTTGCGCTGCGAGGCAGAAGGGATCTTTTCAAGCGCGAGGAGGTGCCCGTTGTTCAGCTGGAAGCGCACTGTCTTTTCGCCACTAGGTTTGCTGAGCGGGTCGCCAGCTTTGTAGACGGGATAGGCGAGCGTCACTTCGGTGTCGCTCTGGCCGACCACTTTGACGCTGGCGCTCGGTTCGCTCGTATCGGTGCCGATATAGCGCCCATCGACGAAGAAGAAGGCTTGCTGGCCGTAGCCGTCGCTCGATCCAGTGCGGGTGCCGACGAGCACGCGCAGGGTTTGTTCGGGACGGTAGGTAGAGGTTTCGCCGGCGGTGTACCCATGAGCTTTGACGAGCGCCACCGCCGCCCCCAAGCCTTCGCCACCGCCAGTGGCTTCTTTGGTGAACGCGGGCGCGGTTGTGGTGCGTGTCGCTTCCGCGCCTCCGGTCCCGTTCGTGCTCGTCGTGGTGGTTTCGGTGGTGGTTGGGGTGGGGGAGGATTTGGTCGTGCTCGTAGTGCTCGCGTGCTGTGTGCCGCTGTTCGTGGGCAGCTCACTGGAGACCGAGACCGTCTTCGTGCCTGAGGATCCACATCCGCTAGTCGCCAACGCGACCGTGGCCGTGGCGAGCAGCAGCGGTAGATGTCTTCTCGCGCTCATGCTTCCCCCTATTCGTCGTCAGGAGCTTCCATCCTCGCATTGGTCTGCCCATTGCGCGCCGGCTCAACCAGGGCGGGGAGAGAGAACCGAGCAACCGGAGCGGCTGTCCGGCAGGTCCGCGCGAGGCTCGCCATCCTGGCCTTGCGTAAGAGTGTTCGTCTCGCGGGAAATCTCTCCCAAAATATTATTAGCGACTGCTAAGCTACGTCCACAAGTCGATCCGCGAGCATGGGAGATAAGCGATGACAGCCCAAATCAAGCCGACAAGTCGCAACTGGACGCTGGGGATCGTCTCGGTTGCGCTGTTCATGACAGTCCTCGACAACCTCGTGGTATCGGTCGCTCTCCCAAGCATCCACCGCGACCTCGGTTCCTCGATCCAGGAGCTCGAGTGGACCGTCAACGCATACGTGCTCTCCTATGCCGTGCTGCTGCTTACGGGAGCAGCGTTGGGCGACCGCTTCGGGCGCAAGCGCATGTTCCTGATCGGCTTGTCGGTATTCACCGCAGCCTCGGCAGCCGCGGCCTTGGCGCCGACAAGCAACCTGCTGATCGCCGCGCGTGCCGTGCAGGGAGCCGGCGCCGCGATCGTCACGCCGCTCACGCTCACGCTGCTGGCCGACGCCTTCCCAGCTGAACGCCGCGGCATCGCCTTGGGTGTGTGGTCGGGTATCTCGGGTACGGCGGTGGCGATCGGCCCGCTGGTGGGGGGCGCAGTCGTGCAGGGCATCTCCTGGCACTGGATCTTCTGGCTGAACGTGCCGATCGGCATCGTCTTGGTGCCCACGGCTGTACGTCGCCTCTCAGAGAGCCGCGGCCCGTATGGCACGCTCGACTTGCCGGGCCTGCTGCTGGCCGGCACAGGCGCCTTCGGGATCGTCTTCGGCCTCGTGCGCTCGCAGTCGCTCGGCTGGACCTCGCCGTCGATCCTGGCCTCGCTGATCTTGGGTGCGCTGCTGCTGGCCGCGTTCGTCGTATGGGAGCGGCGCGCCCGCTACCCGATGCTGCCGATGACTTTCTTCGCCAAGCGCTCCTTTGCCGTCACCAACGTCGTCTCGCTGGCAATGTACTTCGGCATGTTCGGCTCGATCTTCTTCCTCTCCCAGTACATGCAGAACGTGCTGGGAAACACCCCATTGCAGGCGGGACTGAAGCTATTGGTGTGGACCGGCGCCTCGATGGTCGTGGCCCCACTGGCCGGCATCTTCTCGGAGCGCTTCGGCTCACGCCCGTTCATGGTGGCGGGACTGACCTTGCAGGCTATGGGACTGGGCTGGTTGGCGCTCATCACCGCCACGCACGTGCCCTATATACACATGGTCGTTCCGTTCATCATGGCGGGTGCAGGCATGTCGCTCGTCTTCGCCCCCTCCGCCAATGCGGTGCTCTCCTCGGTGCGAGTCGATCAAGCGGGCCAGGCCTCGGGCGCCAACAACGCGATCCGCGAGGTCGGAGGCGTCCTGGGTGTCGCGGTGCTCGCCACGGTGTTCACGGGCGCGGGCGGCTACGGCTCGCCGCAGGAGTTCGTGAACGGTTTGATCCCAGCCATGTGGGTCGGCGTGGCGGTGCTTGGAACCGGAGCCCTCGTTGCTCTGCTGTTGCCGTTTCGCACGCCGCGCGCAGCCGAGGTGGCAGCGCTTGCCGCCTCGGAGCACGAGCAGGCGGAGCACGCCTTGGTCGAGCCGCAGCGGGCGGTGCTCGCGGGAGAGCCGGCATGAGTGTGGGTTCTTCGCAAAAGGACGATGCCCCCCGCGCGCGCGGGGGGCATCCCGTCCGCAGAAGGGTCCCTGCTGCCGAGCGGCGCGAAGCACTGATCGTTGCCGCCGTGCACGAGTTCGCGCTCAGCGGCTTGCACGGAACGCCGGTGGATCGCATCGCAAGGCGGGTGGGAGTAGCCCAGCCGTACGTCTTCAGCCTGTTCGCAGGCAAGCGCGAGCTGTTCATCGCCGCTGTCGAATTCGGCTTCGATCGCTTCGCTGAAGCTTTTACGCAAGCGGCCGCCGAGTACCGTGCCGGACGAGCACCGGCGCATTGCGAGGATGTCCTGATGGCGATGGGGACTGCCTACAAGCAGCTGCTGGTCACCGACCGCGACTACCTGATGCTCCAGCATCAGGCCTACGCGGCCTGCGACGACGAGCTGGTGCGGGTGCGCGTACGCCGCCGCTCGGCCGAGCTAATGGCGCTGGCGGGCGAGCTCTCCGAAGCTGAGCCTGAGCGCTTGGACGACTTCTTTCGCCACGGGATGGCCCTGAACGTGGCTGCCGCCATGGGTGTCGCCGAGCTCTCGGCCGGCTGCTCGTGGGTGCAGGACGAGTTGGCGGGCCGGTCGAGCGGGTAGCATTCAACCTGTGGCGACGTCCGATTCCGGTCAGACGCAGGGTCAAAAGCGCAGCCGCCGCGAGTTGGTGCGCACCGGAGCACTGGTCCTGCTCGCCGTCTTGATGACCTTGTTTGCCGTGCTCAACGTCAAACAGGTCGAGGTCAACTGGATCTTCGGCAAGAGCTCGACGCCGCTGATCATCGTGATCGTGGTCTCGCTACTCGTGGGCATCCTGCTCACGCACTTCGCCGAGCTGCGCTACCGGCGTAAGCAGCGCTAGAGCGCCTCTTGCAGTGCGCCCGGTCGACCGCCACCAATGTCTTCGCCGCTCTGGCTTTCGGCAAGCGATGGCGCGGGTCTAAGCCACCTTCTCGGCGGCGCGTTGCTCGGTGACGATTCGCGCGGCCTGCTCGGCGCCGAGAAACGGCGCTAGCACCACATAGGCCAGATAGTCGGAGAGATCGGGAAGCGCACCCGTGCCGCCGTCGGTGGTCTGGGAGTAGATCGTGTGCCATATGGCTCCTTCGATCCCCTCCTGGGCAAGCCCGGTAAGCGGCGGTCCGGGCGCGCCCGCGGTCAGTCTGGCGGCGACCTCGCTGGCAAGCTGCGCGACCAGGTCAATCGCACGCTGCCCCATCGCGAACACACCCGTGGCAATCGTCTGAGTGTAGGCGGGCCGCGCGGCGAAGTAGCGCATCATCGCCTCCAGCGAGCGACGTACCGCGACGGGCCATTCCGAGGAGGTCAGCCCAGGATCGGAAACGGTCTTGCGCACATCCTCGCCGAGCTGCTCGATTGCCGCCAGGAAGCATTCCTCCATGTCGTCGAACATGTCGAAGAAGGTGTCGATTGAGACGCCTGCCTCGTCGGCGATGCGCATCGGCGTCAGGTTTCCGTAGCCTTCGAGTGCCGCCAGCTCCAAGGCACTGCGCAGTACGCGCGCGCGTTCGTCCTCGCCGGCGATGTATGTCTCGCTCGGCACAGCACGCAGTCGCACTCTAAGCGGGCTGGGCTCGACGGTCCTGAAGACGAGTGTCCAGCTCAGCATGTCCTCTACCAGCTCAGGCATCTCGTCGGTGCGCTGCTCGAGCAGCCGCACGAAGGTGGCCCGCCGCAAGCCGCCCACGATCGCCCTGGCAACGGGCTCGGGTAGTGGCGCGGCATCCGGCGCATGCGCGAAGCTGGCTGCGAGCCGTTGCTCGAAGATGCGCATCGTCTCGGTCAACCGCTCCCAACCGGCCGGCCCGGCCGAGGGAGCGTCCACCAACATCAGGCGCGCCCCCTTGGGATTGCTGGCGACGACCTCGGCGAACCTGCGCAGCGCAGCCCCCATGCGCTGCTCAAGCGTGCCTTCGGTAGAGCGATAACCGGCGGCAATGTGGACCAACGCTTGGCTTGCGATCAAGTCGAGCGTTGCCAGGAAGCACTCTTCCTTATTGGCGAACTGCTCGTAGAAGGCGCGTCTGGAGACTCCGGCGAGCATCACCACTTGCTTGACGCTCGTGCGCCCATAGCCGCTGGCCGCAACCGCCTCGATCATCGCTCCGTACATGCGCCGCCGCTGGTTCTTAGCGACCTCCAGCGGCTTCATCTGGTGGGGACCCCTGGGCAGTCGCTCGTACAGTGGCGCCATTCCGCCGAGGTTCTTCCCGCCGTCCGTCAATGTGTTCTATCTCCTCGAATGCTTGTAGCCCCTCGACTATCAAGGAGTCTTGGAAACAATATCATTCCATGTCAGAGATTTATTGTCTACTAGGATTGCTGCGCCTTGCCTAGAGGAATCTCAGGTACTTGGGTAGAGGAGTCTCAGGTACTTGGCCCTATCCACGCGTCAGATCGTTAGTGCAGCAACGCCCTCAAGGCCAAGATCCCGATGCCCATGCTCGCCCCGACGAGCACCTCCAGCGCCAGCTCCAAAGGCCTTGCTTTGGAGCGAACCCCCGCCGCCAACTCGAATGCGATCAAGCTCGCCACGATGCTCCAGACAGCCGCCGTCACGCCGGTGGTCTGGCTGGCGCCCATGGTCCAGGCGACCAACAAGACGAGCAGTGGCACGCTTGCCCCCTTGGCGATTGCCCAGTCGCGGCTGAACGTCTGCCACAGCTCCGCCCAACTGAAGCTCTCGTACTCAGTCAGGCGCAGTCCGAGCACGTCGGAGTAGGAGTGGGCAAACCAGTAGAGCACCACGGCGAGCGTCGCTGAGCCGATCGTCTCGGGGTAGGTCTCGCGCAACCCACTCTCGGCGGCAAGCAGCGCGCCGAGCGTGATCAACCCGTAGACGGCTCCAGCCGGATTGCGCTCTGGCACGATCCAAGCGGCCAGACGCTCGGCCAAGCTTTGGCTCGCCTCCCGATCCGCGTCTATGTCTACGCCCGGGCTCTCCTCTACGTCCAGCTTTGTGTCTACGTCCGCACTCGGATCTGCGTCTACGCTCCGATCTGCCTGCGTTTCGGTGCTTTGGCTCGTGCCGGTGTCGGTTGAGCGGTCGGGTGTCACGCTTGGCGCTCAGCTTAAGGGGTACCCCCAGATGCTGCCTGCTGACGCCAACCGCCGAGCGATCCGCGATCATTCGGGCCAGCGTTGAGCACCGTCACGACCTCGCCCATGCCACCGCCTGCGCCCGACGGTACTCCTCCGGGTTCGCTTCCGCCTGAGCCACCGCGCCGTGGCTGGTGGCTTGCCAGACGCTTCCTGGCAGCCACAATCTGCATTGTCGCGCTTGCCGGCGCGGCGACCTACATGGTGATTCGCAATGAGGTCAACAAGGTCGTCAGCGCGCTCGGGCAGAACAAGCCGGTGACGGTCGCGCCCAAAGTGCTGATCCCGACCGGCACGGGCGAACCCGAGACGCTGCTGCTGGTCGGCAACGACGAACGCAAGGCCCCCAAGGACAACCCATCGGGGGCGGTGCTGCCGCACTCAAACGAGATGCTGCTGGTGCGCGTCGACCCGAGCAAGCCGACGATCTCGATGCTCTCGATCCCGCGCGAGCTGCGTGTTACGTTCACGGCGCCAACGGGCGAAGTAATCACCAATCGCATCAACTCCGCCTACACATATGGCTACGAGGACGGCGGTGGTACCTCGGGCGGCGTCAAGCTGATGCTCGAAACGATCAAGAGCCTGCTCGGTATTACGGTCAACCACGTGTTCGTCACCGATTTCAAACGCTTCGAACACGCGGTCGACGAAATGGGCTGCGTCTACATGACGGTGGACAAGCGCTATTACCACAGCAACAGCGAACCCGGCGCCGAACAGTATTTCGAAATCAACTTGGAGCCGGGCTATCAGCGCCTGTGCGGACAGCAGGCGCTCGAATTCGTCGCCAACCGCCACGAAAGCACTTCGTTGATTCGCGACGCTCGCGACCAGCGTTTCCTACTGGACGCCAAGGCGCAATACGGCTCCACGCTCTTTGAAAACCGCGAAAAGTTCGAGCAGGTCCTCGGCAAGGCGGTGCAAACCGACCTGCACGGCGAAGAACAGGTGCTCGACCTGCTGGAGCTCTTGGCGCAATCGGCCGGCAAGCCGGTACGTCAGGTGCCATTCCACGTCAACCTGCTTCCCACTTACGACACAGCCACACCACAGCAACTGCAGGAAGCGGCGCACTCCTTCATGGCTGGGACGGCCGCGATCCCCAAGCACAAGCTCAACAGCGCGGTGCGTTCCGTCAAGAGCTCGCATCACCACACCGCATCCGCGCTGTCGCTCACACCCACACCGAGCTCGACGGTGGATCAAGCCTTGGTCGCGGCTCCGCGTCTGCCGTTCCCGTTGGAGGCGCCCCAATACCAGAAGACCACCGCCGAATCGGCCCCGGACGAATTGCTGCTCTATGGCATCCAGAGTCCCAACGGTCGCCATCGCTACCCCTCGTATGTGATCGTCGTCGACGACGGCGAACTGGGCCAGTACTACGACATCCAGGGCAGCACCTGGACCGGCTTGCCGCTATTGAGCGATCCGAGCCAGAGCGTTCGCATCGGCTCGCGCACGTACAGCCTTTTCTACGACGGCGAACACATCAAGACGGTCGCTTGGAGCGAAGGTCGCGGCGTCTATTGGATCGAAAACACCCTGACCTACAGCCTCTCACCCGAAACGATGGTGGCTATCGCCCGCACCACGCGTCCTGTCGGCAGTTCGAGCGCCACGGTGCCCACGGTCAGCGCAAGCCCGCGCCGTCTGGCTGTGGCACTGCCGGCGCCAGGAGCAGCCACGACGAACGGCAAGGCCAAGATCGAAGCTGCGATCGCGCTGCTCAGCTTCGTGATCGTGGTGCTACTCGGGCTGCGCCTGCTCTACCGCCAACGCGAGCTCAAACTGTTGCGTGCGCAGGTTGCGGAGGCGATGGTGCTGGAAGCCCGCCGGGCTACGCGCCTACGCGCCCGTATTGGCGTCAGCAGAAGGCCTGCAGTCGAGGGCGGACCTGAGAAGCAGCCGATCGGCGCCGCCCCGCCAGATCGCTAGGATTCGGCGTTGTGCCGACGTAGCTGGTAAGACAGGGGTCTCCCCGGGACGTTTTACCTGCAAATGGGTGCCCAGGCACGTTCAGCTTTTCGGCCGTTACCGCAACTACGCCGCGGTCTTCTGGCTGCGCTAGTCGGAGATTCGCGGATGCGGTGATCCTGTCGGTCCTCAAGCATGAGGACATGTCGAGTCGATGGCTTTCTTCACGGGGGCCGAGAGGTGGCTAGGCCGTGGCCGAAACGCTCAGCGTGGCCGTATGTCACCAAGAGTGGCCGGCGCTCCTACGTCGTTGGCTTCTACGACCACGACAAGCGCGAGCGCAGCCGGAGCTTCCCGTCGGTGAGCCACGCCCGCGCGTGGATGAACGACTACATAACAGCCGAGCGCAGAGGCCGCGACAGCCTGCGGAGGTTCCTGCTGGACCTCGACGCAAAGGAGGCCAACGAAGCTGAAGGCCGCACGATCGCACAGATCCTCGAGCTCTTCCTGGAGACCGATGCGCACCCACGTAACGAGGAAGGTCTTGCGCCCTCGACATACGCCCTCTACAAGTCGGTGCTGAGATGCCACCTCCTTGGTAAGCCCAGGCGCCAACCCGGCAACAGAGGCAAGCTGCCTCCAGCGGATTACGCCGTCGCGATCGCCAAGACACAAGCCAGCTGCTTCAACGAGCCGCAAACGCCGCGCGCCTGGCGCGAGCAGATGCGCGAAGCCGGTGTGCCCGCCCAGACTCGCTTGCACGCATGGCGCGTCCTCTCATCCGCGCTGAGTTGGGCCGCGAGATCACCGTCTGTGCCGGAGATCCACACCAACGGATGCAAGCTTGCCAGAGAACCCGTCATCAGCCGGCGGCGATCAGCACGCACCGGCGGTACCGGCTACACCCCCGCCACACGAACACGTCCGCTGCCCAGCTGGGCACTCTCTCCGCAGGCCGTCGAGGCAATCCGCGCCCAGATGCTCCTCCACCCCGCATCACCGCAACCGATCCTGGCGCACCGCAACGCGGTGATCGTGAGCTTGCAATACGGCATGGCGAGCCGCAACCAAGAGCTCTGGTGACTCCGCTGGTCATCCCTTGACGGAGAGTTCGCATGGGTGACAGAAGTCCTCAGCAACGGGCAGCTCCAACAGTGGGGCAAGACCGAGCACAGCACCCAACGCCGCACCGGCATACCGAGCATCCTGCAAGAAGACCTCGAGCAATGGCGAGCGATCCTCACACAATCCGGACACCCCGCCCGCGACATCGACTTCATCATCCCGGGAGAACTCACCCACGCCCGTCATGGAGTACGCGAGGCCGAGACAGGGGCCTGTCATCTCAGCAAGTCCCAGGCAAAGACCTGGGGCCGAGAATGCTTTACGCCAGCGGTGCGAGCCGTCGCGCAGCGCCCAGAGTTCGCCCGCATCCTCGGCGCCACCCCATATGCGCTGCGCCGTGGCGGCATCTCGCTGCGTCTACGCACCGAAGACCCACAGGTCGTCGCCAGCGAGTGCGGCACCAGCCTTAAGATGCTCAGCGATCATTACTCGTTCCCGATCGAGGACCTACGCCAACAGGAGCCACGACCGGTAGATGTCGAGTGGCGCGCCGCACGCGCCTCAGTTCAGGCCCTTAGCAAAGAGCAGCAACAGGCGAACGCTTCCTCAATGGATACGGACCCGACAAGGAAGCCTCACTGGTGGAACTTTCGCCCTTGGATCGCCACGCGCCGAGCGATCTGACGCCAGGTATTACTTGCTAGTATTACCCCAATGAGGGTCACCCAGAAGGGGCAGGTCACGATTCCGCTACAGGTCCGCCAGGTACTTGGTATTCATCCGGGCAGCAACGTGGATTTTCAGCTGGATGAGCACGGTGCTCGCCTGCTCATTGATCCCGATCACGCGGCCGAGGAGATCGGCCGGATACGTGGTGCCGGTCAAGGTGAGATGACCACCGAGGAAATCCTTGCTCTGACCCGCCGTTGAGCGGTACGCATTTGGAGACGTTTGTCGACAGCAGCGTCCTGCTTGACCTCTTCACGGAGGACCCGCGCTGGCTTGCCTGGTCGCAGGAGCAGCTCACAAGCGCCGCTCAGCGAGGAGCGCTCGTCCTCAACGCCGTAGTCCTTGCCGAGATCGCCCCTCGGTTCCCCCTTGTCGAGGAACTACATACTTCTCTTCCATCGATGGCGCTAGTCGAGGAGATCCCGCTTGCCGCCTCATTCCTCGCCGGCCATGCCTACGCCGCCTACCGGCGCGCAGGTGGAACTCGTCAGGCCGTCCTTCCGGATTTCCTGATCGGCGCTCACGCCGCCGTGACCGGTCGCCCGCTACTCACACGCGACCCCCGCCGCATAGCCACCCACATCCCCGGCGCCACGCTCATCGTCCCATAGGCCGAGCGCAACGTGAGCAAGCGTCGAGGGAGATGCCCACGAGCTGTCGCCGCGCCTCACTAGGCGGAGCGCCACTGAACTGCTCGTGTATCACCGTCCCGACATCCTCAGCCATATAGAGCGCGCCATCGACGGCGCGGCGGAGCGCGGAGCGGTGGAGCTGGGCGGCAGCTGAGCCATGCTGCGAGCGGAATGCCCCCGAGCTCATGACCATCCAGGTGGTCACAGCGTTGCGTGCAGTCGTTGGATGACGACCGTCTCGTGGTTCAAATACCGTCCGGTTAGGGCGATTCTCGCAGGGTCCTTGAAGAAGGTTGTTTTGGAGGGCTCGCGGTACAGGGTCCAAGCGGAGTTAGCGACTCAGCGCGATGGACTTCTGCTGCTCGTCCTTTGCGCTCGTCTGCGCTGCTTTAGCGCGGACGCTCGCTCGGCTTTGCAAAAGCGGCGGTCATGGGCACGTGTCGTGCGGGTCACGAGCTCTCTGGATCCAAAGAGGCGCGTACTGCCGTCGAACGCCTCGCAGAGGAACGGCGGTAGGCGATATCGCAAGAGAACGTGGCTTCAGGCATCTAGTATCGCGTCGCCGATTGTCCAGTAGGCTTAACCAATGATAAGCAACGAGCCGACCGTAGAGAAAACGTGTCCCGACTGTAAAGGCATAGGGGTGGTTGCGAGACTGTTCACACTCCGAGAAATCATCGCCGCATAGCGAGCAGATCCGGGTTGCAGTTCCCCCTACCCTGAAGCCAATCCGGTTATGCGCGAGCGCAACGGGACAGGTCTGTTGGTAGGTCTCGCCCTCCCTCTCTAGCCAGCATCCGAACGTCGATCTAACCCACGCACCGGCCTCATCCATCCTGCGATGAGCATCCTCATCATCATCCGTGTCCTTCGCCCAGTCGAGACTACGAGCGTAGAAATGCAAGGATCGCCTTGCCAGCTGCTCCGCTAAGACGCGGTCAGGCTCATCGCCGGCCAACTCGTTCTCGGCAGCGGCGCGAACATCGTCGGCCTCCTGCCTCCGCTCAGTGATCATATTGCGCACGTGATCAGTACGCAGATCATCATCCCCATCAGCGGCCGCGAACTTACACGCTGACGGACCTACTGTTCCAGATGCCGCCTCTTGGCTGGGTGAAGCGCCACCGGCTTCGCTCCGCATTGAATCAATAGCCTGTAGTACCGCCTCGGTCTTGCCAGCCACTCTCCACGCGGTCCCTCGCATCTCAGCCGTCTCCAAGTCGAGGTAGGTCACTTCGATCCGTGAACTCTTGCCGCGCTTGGCTAGCGCCTTGATCGCATCCCAGGCAGCGCTGCTGGCGACCCCAAGCAGCACGGTTGCTCCCGCGTCCAACACCGCACTCTTCTTGACCTCAAAGCGACGGTGCTCTGGGTCATGCAGGTAGACAGCGCTCCCTCCAGCGGATCGCAATCTCTTCACTAGCGTGAGCGTACTTTGCGGATAGATACCGGTCCCGCCTACCTCTCGAAGTGGGAGAACGACTATGGCGGCATCGGCCGCGTGTGCGCGCTCCAGTATGCTCGGCTCCAGATCTGCAGCGGTGATGTCCAGTTCGTCGTTCATGCCTAGATTCTCGCACTCGGACTGACGGAATCCAGGATCCAGGTCAGCCGGGGGTATTTCTCGCGCTGGTCAGCCAGCAACGTCCTCAGCCGATCTGCTCCGCGAGCTTGGCACTCCGCTTTGCCCTCGCGACCTGTGGTTTATGGCCTGCCCTGTTGAGTCGGCGAGGCTTCGTTGTAATCCCCACCTGCTGCCACGGCCGCCACCTTCGTGCTCGCCACATTGAATGCCCCGACGCTGAGTGTGCCGTTGCGCTGAAACGCCGAGAGCCTCCGTCGTTCGCACAGCTATGGTGAGCCCAAGCTGTGGTGGCCAAGCTCCAAGGAATGCTCGGCGTACTTCGACGCTTGTCGAGATGCGCATCCGGTCTCGTGCCATGTCCAGCAGGCCAGGGGTGGGGGAGTCGACCTCGAGCAGCTCAATGACGGACTGCGACAGAAGCGCTGAGGATCGCAACGCGCCTGCTTCCCGGCGCGATGCGAGAGCGTCGCGACCGCCGCACGACGCTCTCGAGTTGGACGAAAAGCGACGTTCCAGCGACCTGTCGCAAACGCCGCGATCGATAAGCCACTTCGGGAATGCTGCACTAGACACTGCTACGGGAGTTAGACTCACACTGATGGGCACTGTGAGACCAAAGTCCTGTGAAACCAAAGTCCTCGCCAGCCAGCCCAAGCGTCCGAGCCCGCCCCCTCGGCCCTCCGTACGAGCACAGGGCAAGCCGCCGCGGTTGACCTTTGGGCTGCCTGGGAATGCGAGTGAGCGCGCCAAACGCCGCCATGCACTCATGGACGAGCATCGCGAGACGCTGCACCGCCTCGGCGAATAGCCGCTCCTCAGCTACCTAGAGTTCAGGGCTTCTGTGAGGCGTAGCGGACGCGCTGGGTCTGACGCCTGAGCAGAGCGGGTGGTCTTGCGGGCCTTAGCCATCCGCTGATCCCGAGAACGGCTACGATTTGTCGCCAGCGCCGACGTAGCTCAGCTGGTAGAGCACCGCCATGGTAAGGCGGGGGTCAAGGGTTCGAGTCCCTTCGTCGGCTCTCGTTTTCTTACCGAAACGTCACCGTAGTTTCGGTACCATTTTTGTCCACGGTTGTCCTCTCTTGTCCGCAAGGCGAGGACGGTGAATCACCAGTACAGGAATCAAATATGACGCTCTACCTAGCGATAGCGCGTCCCGACAGTTCACGCATTGGTGACGTCGTAGGTGCGGGTCGGGCCGGCGGCGAGCTGGTGTGCGAACGCGAGCGTCTTCTCATCGAGCTCGGCGTCTGGCAGCACGCGGTTGACGACGCCCTACTCGGCGAATGTCGCCGCTGGATAAGGCCGCCCGGTGAGTACGGTCTCGATTGCGCGGCCGGTACCGGCGCGCGCGGCGCGCGCGGCGAGCCGGTAGGCGCCACCGATGATCGGCGTCAGCCCGATGATCGGCTCAGCGAACGCGAACTGGGCGGTGTCTGAGGCCAGATCAGATCGAGCGCGAGCACTGTCTCAAGACCCGGCGGCCAGGCACAGTCCGCACCCTAGAGCGTCACACGCGCACCCGAACCGGCCTCACACCCCACAACATCATCCAGCGCCTACGCATCGAACGCGCCCACCACCTACGCCGCACCACTGGAATGAGCTACGACCAAATCGCCCCACTCGTCGGATACAAAAACGGATCAACCCTGCGCACGCTCCTACGAAAGTGATCAACGCGCCTCGCCCTAACGGCAGGCGCCAACCCGCTCATCGTCCGAGCCGACAGGAGTACCGCTCCCTGATCATCAATCCCATAACTGGGACAAACACTGCACGACGCCCAGCCCGAGATGAAGCCTGAGGAAGCGGTGCAGATCATCGGCGGTCAGATTCGACTTCACGGGCGGAACATGCCCGAAAGTGCCCGACGACGAGGTCCACGTTCTGTCGAGGCGGGGTTCCTGACCCTCACGGCACGCCGGGCGATCGAGCCTGGGCTGGCTGCCCGCTTCGCCTCGAAAGCAGGCTCGGTCGCCGGTCATTGAGACGTCTGGGCTTCGTCCAGAGCGGCAGCTAGCGCCGTGCATCGACGCGCCCGCACTCGCGCAAGACCTGCATTGCAGAACCGGACTGAACGCCAGCGCCGATCGTCGCGACGCGCCATGGCAACCCTTCCTATCGGTGCCAAAGATCCAATTTATGGACTCTTTGGTACTTTGGGAAACCTCTTTGCCTGTTCATCGGCACGGAAGGGACATCGCGAGAGGGAGCACGCGATAAATGCGGTGAATCATCGAGCGAGCCGCGGGAGAACGTAATTCTCCCGCGGTCGTGCTGCCCTTCGCCTCGATGCGAGAGTATTGGCTCTCGGCGCGAGCGGGTGTGGCGGCAGCACCTCAACAAAACGCCGGCATCCGTATCAGTCGGAGCGAGCAGCCATCGCTCCCTGTGCCTCGCGTGTCTATAAACTTGACGAGTCAGGTCATTTTGCTTGGAGGCTGCTTATGGAGCCAGGAGCAGGTGTCGCATCGCACTGCCGCGTCGTGGTGTGCAGGGTTCGGGTGCCGCGGTCTTGCCTCGCCGGGGGTCCGGGCGGGTGAGCGAGCAGTCTCGCCGTGCGGACGATCGTCGGCTCGCGGCGATCGGCGAGCGCTACTGCGCGGCGTTGTGCGCTGCCGACGCACCAGCGACGGAGGCTGTGGTGCAGGAGGCGCTCGGCGCTGGTGTTGCGCCTACGACGATCCAGGTTCGTGTGATCATGGCCGCGATGGGGCGCATCGGGGAGTTGTGGGAGCAGGGCGAGCTGACGGTCGCTGACGAGCACGTCGCGACGGGCCTCAGCTATCGGGCGCTGCTGCCTCTCCAGGAGCCGCTACAGACTGCGCCGCCGGGCTCGCGCGAGCGTGTCGTGCTCGCCGCAGTGGAGGGACAGACGCACGTGCTGGGGCTGCGGATGGTTGCCGATGTGCTGGAGGGAGCGGGCTTCGACATGCTCTATCTCGGGGCGGATGTCCCATCCGGTGCGCTGCGGGCGTTCGTTGCCGAGCATATGCCAGCCGTTATTGGACTGACCTCCACGCAGTCGTGCGACACACCCCAGCTCGCTCAGGCGATCGTCGCGATCCATGACGCTCACCCGGCGGGCCGGATCATGCTTGGCGGCAACGGCGTGCCGCATGAGTGGCGTGACGCGCCCTATCCGTGGGTACCGGACGCCGCCGGCGCGCTCGCCGCGGTCGAGGAGCTACTGCAAGGCCCGCCTCAGAAGCTGCCGCCAGGGATGACGCGCCGCTCGACCGTTGCAGAGGCACGACCGTCCTTGTCCACGAGCGCCGTGGAGGATGAACGTCTCGCCGCTGAGGTCACCGACGCGAGCGAGGTTGCACGGCGCTATGCGCGGCGGGCTGCCGAGTACCGATACCTCGCCTACCGCGACCCGTTGACCACTCTGCCGAACCGCCGCGCATTTGACGACCACATAATCGCGCTCAGCAACTCAGGGCAAGACAACGCGCTGCTCGTCATAGACGTCGACGAATTCAAGGAGATCAACGACACCCAGGGCCATGACGCCGGCGACGCACTGCTGGTCAGGCTCGGACAGGCGATCCGCGGCGCGGTACGCACCGGTGACACGGTCGCGCGTATCGGTGGCGACGAGTTCACCGTCCTTTTGCCCATATGCACTCAGGCCGAGGCCGGCCGTGTCGCCGAACAGATCCGCACGACCGTGCTGGAGATGAGCGAGGGTAGGGTAACGGTGAGCATCGGCGGTGGGCTGCTAGGCACCGACCGGCGAGGCGCAGTGCTCGACGCAGACCGCGCGCTCTACGCCGCGAAGGCCGCAGGCCGCAACCGCACGGAGCTCACCGTCGCGTCATAGCCACATACCGCCAGATGATCGTTGACTACCAGTAACGCGTTGGCGCTCATCGTCACTCATACGCTTACGAGAACGACAGCGGAAGTCCAAGACGACGCGCTGCTTGCTCCTGCGTCGGACGACGCGGAGTCCTGACTGAGACCATTGTCCGTGGCTTAAAAGTTGACGTGAGTAGCTCCAGTCTGAGTGGCTGTGTTTGCGCTCACGGCGTTGCCCGCAATGTCGGTGACCGATGTGGAGGGAGTCCATACCATGGCCGCGCGTGTCGTACTCGTTGCCGATGTGCCGCCCGGAGTGCCTAGGGTGATCACGATGCTAGAGCCGCTCTGGGCCATCGTCGACGGCATCGCTGTCCCCGGCGCACCGTAGACGACGTATTGGCCGGATCCGGTGGTCAGGTAGCTCCTGCTGCCGAGGTCGACGACGCCGACTGGGATCTGGACGGGAGTGGAGTCCGTGTTGTAGACATATATGGAGTTGTTGGCGCTGTTGCCGCCATCGACGAGGGCGACCTGCACTTTGGTGCTGGCCCCGCTCCAGCTGCTGAGGATCGAATATGGATCGATGACTCTGTTGTAGGTGAGCGTCAGCGTGTCGCCCTCGTCAAGATGGCCGACGGTGCCGCCGCTGACGTTTGTGCTCTGGACGTCGGACGCCGCCGGCGCGGTGTTGTCGACGGTCACGGTGAAGCTCTGGGTATCCGGGTTGGCTGCTTTGTCGGTGGAGGTGATCGTGTAGGCGTAGCTGCCGGCCGCCAGAGTGCTGTTAGCCGTGAGTGCCGCGGTGCGGTAGTTGTATGCAACTCCGCCGGCGTCGTAGCTGCCGGCCGTCAGCGTGACCGCGGGGTGCGCCGAGGTGGTCGTGTTCACGTCTGCGGTGACGCTTTCCATCCCGCTCGCGGGGTTGCCGGTGTCGCTGACGTTGGCATAGACGTAGTAGCTGGCGCCCTGCTTGATGTAGCCGGTGTAGTAGGCCGTCGTGCGCCCGATGACCGCCGCGGAGACGGTCGGGGCAGTCCAGTCGGGGGCGGCGGTGAAGGAGGCCGACGGCGTCGTGGAGGAGACGTTGAAGGCTGACAGCGTGCCGCCCAGCGTTGCTGCGCAAGCAGCGCAGAGGGCGAGCACGGCAAGCGCCGCCCGCGCCGCGCCACGGATCATCAGGTTCTCCAGATCCGCCGCAGCAGTGCGGCACCCAGGACGAGTGCGAGGAGGGACAGCGTCGCGATGCGAGCGAGGCCGCTGTTCAGCCATGCTGCCGCCCATCCGACCTCGGGAATCCGCAGATCCACCTTAGCGACCATCCCCGTCCTGGCGACCGACCAGTGCTCGGGAACGGCGTTGGCGTCTCCTCGCGTTAGGAAGTACAGCCGCTGGCGCCCGGCGTGGATCGCGAGCACCCGATGCGTGACGAGCCGGCCCTGAAGCGCCAGGTCTCTGAAGCTGACGATGTCACCGGGACGGATGCTCTGTGCCGGGACGGCATGACTGATCAGGACGTCTCCAGCGCTGACGGCCGGCCGCATACTGTTCGAATAGTCGATGAGCGGCCGGTATCCGGCCAGGCGCACCAGGAGAACCAACGTGAGCAGGACCAGCGCGAGCGCGCATAGCACGCTCGACGCGTGGTCGGCGAGCCGCAGGGCACGATCTGGGTTAACGCCTGCCTTTCCGGCGCGCGGCAGTGATGGTGCGAGCGCGCTCATCAGATGCTGTCCTCTTCGAAGGTGAATGTCTCATGCCCGGTCAGCCCCTGGGCTCTCGCGTCGCTCAGCACCGAGACCTGAAGTTGGTAGCTGTGCGTGGCCTGAGGACTCCATGTGGCCGTACTCGAGGCTGTCGGGTCGGGGAGCGCTGAGCTTGCGCTGTTCGGCCAGTTGGCCAGGGTGCCGCTATATATGACACCAGCACCCTGGGCGATGTAGTTCGTAGCGTCTGCGGTGAACCCGGTGCAAGACCCGGCTGGAGGAGTGCCGCTGAAGGAGCCCCGCGTGACCACCAGCTTCAGGTATTCGTTCAGCCCGGTCCCGGAGCCGGTCCCGTAGAGCTTCATCTGGACGGACAGTGTCCCGCTGTTTGTGATCTGGATACAGCCCGTGGAGACGGCTCCGGGCTTCGCGCTCGTCAGCGAGATCACGGGGGCCGTGAAGGAGCCTGATGTCAGCTGGACCGTCCCCGCTTTGATCGAGTTCGAAGGGTTGATGGCCGTCGCGTTGAGGTTCGACCAGGTCGCGGTGCCGATGAGGAGCGCGCCCACGGCAAGGACGGCAACGGTGGCGGCAAGCTTGACGGCGACCCCAGAGACGCGACGGCGATAGAGGTGGCCGGAACGGCCACCTCTATCAGCCGATGAGCTCTCGGGCACCCCGCGGCCCGGAAGCTCATCCGTTGCCGCAGGTGCCGTCCGATCCTCCATGAGGAGCGCTCTCGAGCGGACTGCGCGCGATCAGCTCGTTGAGGACCAGTTGTATTCAACGGTCGTCGACGCACCCTGGTAGGCATTGTCAGCGCCGCCCAATCCTGAATCCGGGAAGGTCATCGTGAACTGGTAACGATGCGTGTATCCGGCGGGGAATGCACCGAGCGGGATAGTCGTCGGCATCGCGCTCATGAGCCCGGTATAGAGGGTGACGGCGGCCGGGCACGATGAAACGCAGGCCGGTTCACCAAGGTCCTGAACGACGATCGTGAGCTTTTTGGAGAACCCGGGCGAGGCAGGCGTGTCCACGGCGGCCGCATGGGCGAGCGTGAAGGTACCGGTCGCGGAGCCGGTGTTCTTGATGTCCACAGTGCCGGTGGCGGTGGCGCCCGGGACGATATTCGCCGCGGTCAGGATCGCCGCATTGGTTTTCGAGTTCGAGTGACTGATGGTCCCAGCGGTAAAGACGTTGCTGGGATTCGCGCTGGTGGAGTTGAAGTTCGCGCCTGAGCCGACGGCCACTGCCGCCGCGACCATCAGACCTACGAGGGCGGCGAGCACCTTACGGGGCGAGGCCGTCCAGAGGGACTTGAGCCTGTTCATAGCATCTCCTTTGCCGGAGAGTGCCCGCAGGCGATCAGACCGGATGGTTTATACGTCTTTCATCGGCATCCACGCCGCTGAGCAGTAGTCGGCCAGAGAATCCACTATGTCATCGTGTCCAAAAGGTCGGCATTTGGAGTCGTGGATGATCAAGGGCGTATACGTCATTCAGCATCTGTCCGCCGGATGCCGATGGCAAAGTAGATGGACAAATCCCACCGACCCGGTCTCGCAGCCCTTCCCGAGCTGCGTTACGTGCGGCCGGGCTTCCTCCTCACCTTCAGCGTTGCCGGCCTACTCGCGGTTGCCTTGGTGGCTTTCACCGTCTCGCGGATCGTCGGCGCCGAACTCCGAAGCGCCCAGCTTGCTAGCGCGACGCGTTCGGCCGAACTGCTGGTCGTATCGACCTTGGCACCCCAGCTACCCGCCGGCACCGGGCATCTCGACGTTCGGCAACTCAAAACCCTCAATAGTGCGATGCTCTCCGCGCGACGGACGGTCGGCATCGACGGAGGCGCTATCTGGGATTCGCGCTCGCGGGTGCTGTACTCGACTGACCAGCGGCTGATAGGAATGACTGTGTCGCGACCCCCGGAGGTGCTAACCGCCTTCTCGGGCGGGATGTCGACGGCGGTACGCCGCCGCGTACCCTGGTCCACGGAGACCTTCGTCGGCAAGCAGATGGACGTGGCCGTGCCCTTCTATGGACGGAGTGTGACCAAGCCCATCGCCGTGGCCGAGCTGATCATTCCCGAAGCGCCTGTGGCGCAGCAGGTCTCCAATCAGAGGCAACGCGTCGACTTCATCCTGTTCGGAGCCGCGCTGCTCTTCTACGTCGCCCTGTGGCCGATCCTGCTGCGCGCTTCCAAGGCAACCCGTAGTCAGTCCAACCCGCGCAAGAAGGCACTGCTGCGCGAGCTGCGTAATGCCATCAAACACGACGAGCTGCTGCTGCTGTATCAGCCGACGGTCAATCTCGCGCGGGGTCGCGTGACGGGTGTCGAGGCGCTGCTGCGATGGCGCCACCGCAAGCATGGCCTGCTCGCGCCAAGCGAGTTCCTGCCGACCGTCCTCGACGGTGCCCTGAACAGCGAGCTCGCCCTGCACGTCATCGGACTGGCTCTGCGCGACTGTGAGGCATGGCGCGAACGAGGCATGGACGTGAGCGTCAACGTCAACCTGTCGGTTCCGAACGTTCTGGACGACGCGTTGTGCGAGCAGATCGGGAAGATGCTCGCAAACGCTGGGATCCCGCCCAGAGCTCTCGGGCTCGAGGTGACTGAGGCGGCCCTGATCACTGATCCCGAGAAGGCGGAGCGGATGCTCCGGTCGCTCGATAGCCTGGGTGTTCGGATCTGCATCGACGACTTCGGTACCGGGTACTCGTCGCTTGCCTGTCTGCGTGACCTGCCCGTATCGGAACTCAAGGTGGACCACAAGTTCGTCGGAGGCCTGCACCTGCAGCCCCGGGACAAGATGATCGTTCGGCTGATCGTTCGGCTCGCACACGAACTCGATGTACGAGTCATCGCCGAGGGCGTCGAAGACCTCGACACGCTGGGCGACCTGGCGGAGATCGACTGCGACGAAGCTCAGGGCTACTACTTCAGCGCGCCCCTGCCGCTCGTCGAGCTCGTCGCGTGGTTCGAGGCGCCCGTGGCAGCCGTATATGCGCACCCCGCACAGTTCGCGGCCGTCTGACTCGGATGATCCACGGCCGTGTTCTCCCCCTTTTCGATGCTCACCGCCTCGCCTCGTCGACTCCTGCTCGTGCTGGGGGGCCTGACGATCGCGACTGCGACCGCGGTCGGCTCCGGCGCGAACTTCAACTCCACCAGCTCAAACCCGGGCACGCTGATCACCGCCGGAACGGTCGTCGTCACCGATTCGGCGAGCGGGGCCTCGATCCTGACCGCGACCCTGATGAAGCCCGGCGGATCGGCCTCCGGCGCGGTCAACATCAAGAACGGGGGCAACATCCCCGCCACCTTCACGCTCGCGAAGGCGGGCCTCTCCGACACGCCTGCGTCTCCGGCGCTGTCGGGCAAGCTGGAGCTCGAAGTCAAGGATCTGGGAGATCCTGCCTGCGTGAGCTCGTGTCCTGCTCCAGTCACCGTCTACACGGGCACGCTCGGCTCGATGGGCACGCTCTCTCTTGGGGTGTTCGCGGCTGAAGCAACGCACCGGTACACGTTCACGGTGTCGTTCCCCGAAGGCGTAAACGGCGCCGACAACGCTTACGAGGGCGCCGCGACCCGAGTGGAATACGTGTGGACGGCTACGCAATCGTAGTGAGGCGCCTCCCGGGCGTCCCACGACCATCAACCCAGCCGGACGTCGCCCCGACGGAGCGCCCGGCGGACTCTGCTGTGCGCAGGCTCGCGCGCAGGGCGCGAGGGATCGCGCTCAACTGCGTCTTCGTGGCGATGATCGTCAGCGTGCTCATCATGCTCGTCCCCGCCCTGCTCGGCTTCCAGCGCTACGTGATCCTAACGGGCTCGATGACGGGCACCTACGATCGAGGCTCGATCGTGTTCGATCGCCCGATCCCCACCGCCGATCTGAAGGTGGGAGACCCGATCACATATTCACCGCCGTCGGGGTTCACGAGCCAGGCACGCGTCACCCACCGCATCTGGTGGATCGGGCGCGGGGCGAACGGCGAACGCGTCTACAGGACCAAGGGAGACGCTAACAGGCATCCGGACGCGTGGAAGTTCACGCTCAACCAGAGCACACAGGACGTCGTCGTGTTTCACATCCCGGACGTCGGCTACGTGTTTACTCTGCTTAGCTTGCGCAAATTTCGAATCGTCCTCGTCGGCTTGCCCGCGATCATCATTGGCCTAATGATGCTGCGTGCACTGTGGATCGAGGGTGGCAAGGAGGCGCGCCGTCAGAAGCTCGCGCAACTGGGCTGGCAAGCGACCGCCGACACCGGTATCGAGACCGTCCTGCCGCCGCTGGATGCACCGGACACTAAACCGCGGCCGATCTGGCTCGATCTCCACGTTGCGGCAGTTCACGCCGGCGCGCCATGGTTCGCGCCGACCAACAGATGCTTCAGCAGTCCCTGCGCAACGCTGCACGTCGGCCGACTGGTCTCTGCGCACACGATGGGAGACGTCCGCGACGCTCTTCTAAAGACGCGGAAGAACCTCGACGAGCTCCCGACAGCCCCCAACCCAGCCGCGATCCACCTTCACGTCGCTCGTCTAGCGTGATAGCGGAAAGTGCCTGGTCTATGGAAAGCAGGAACCTGAGCGCGATGACCACCAGGCAGGCTAGCTACCATTGCCAATCCGACGATTCGCTCGCGGGAGCTTGCGGCGCATATTGCATTGCTCGATCTTGCTCCCGATGCGATCGTTGCACACGATGCCGACGGTCAAATCACCTTCTGGAACCGCTAGGTTGACCTGATGCGTACCGCGAAATCGAAACCGTCTCCGGGCCAGCCCAAGCGCGAGAAGCCAGCGGCGACGGTAGCCGCGCCCATGCAGGTACCCTCGGCGAAGAGAAGAACCTACGGGCTGCCTGGCACAGCAGCAGAGCGCAAGGCGCGCCGCCGTGGGCTGCTGGACGAACATCGCGATACGCTGCGCCGCCTCGGCGAGTAGCCGGTGGCTATCAGCTCCCCCGAGTTCGGGGACTTCTGCGAGCCGCAGTAGACGTACTCAGCCTCACACCGGAGCAGATCGAATGGCTTCCTACCGCGGCCGATCAGTCCGATCTCAAAGCCCCGGAAACTCGGGCGCGAAGGCCGCGCGAACCTCGTCGTACAGCGCCTCATCCAGGGGCTTGTTGCAGTGGACAGTGTTCATCGCGTCATAGCCGGCGGCGAGAAGACTCTCGGCGAGCTTCTTCTCGAGCGCTCCGATGACGTCCCGCCGCTGGAAGTGGGTGTTCTTATCCTTGGCCTCCTCGAGAATCGGACCTCGCGCCACCAGACGGAAGACGCACTGCTCGGGCGCGATCCTCCGGCCGTCGAGATGGTTGCGCAACATGCTGCTCGTCTTCGTCGTGCCGAGGTGTTTGGCCCATGCGGTTGAACGGCGACTGCGCGTTGATCGACGAGCTATCGCCCGTACACCCGACGTACAGCAGTTTGGCACCACCCGGCGCAGTGACCTCCCAGACGTAAAGCCAGAATCCGCGCCGGAGGGTCCCGCCGTCCAGAGCCACGGTGTAGGTCGTCGGGGACACGGATCAGCTCCAACGCTACCCCAGCTATACGCAGCGCGCGTCGGGTACCTCGCAGCCATCGGAGAGCTACACCGACCGATCGGCAGAGATCCAGTTCGAGGCGGGCGATGCCGCAGGACCATCGGGCGGTCGGCTTGCTGACAGCTCCAGACAAGCGCGATCCGGCAGCGATACGGTTGCCCTCAGCGCCGGCATAGCGCAGTTGTAGAGCGCATCCATGGTAAGGATGAGGTCGCGAGTGCGAGCCTCGCCGTCGGCTCTTTTGTACCGCAACGTCACCGCAGTTCGGTACCATTTTTGTCCACAGTTGTCCTCTCTTGTCCGCAGGCAAGGACGACGAATCACCAGCACAGGAGTCAAATATGACGTTCTACCTAGCGATAGAGCGTCCCAAGGGACCTCCCATGGTAAGGAGGGGGTCCGGGGTTCGAGTCCCCGCGTCGGCTTAGAAGCTCTTTCAAATGAGCTGTGCGGTGGGGTATTCGTGGACCATGAAAGCTGGGATGTACGAGTCCATGGGTTGTGGTATGTGGCTAATGGGTGAATGATCCGCCCAACACCCCCCTTTTGTGAAGGCTTAGGTAAAGGTTAGGTATCAAAATGAATCATCCAGCTCCACACCTGGGGGTATCGAGGGGTGCGGCTAATCTCGAAGACGTTCTCAGACCGCATTCGGCGCAGAAGGTACCGGGTGAGAACGGCTTACGGCTCTACCAGGCCACGTCGAATGGCGTAGCGCGTAAGCTCCACACGGTCGCGCATGCCCAGCTTTCCAAGCATGTTGGCGCGGTGGCGCTCGACGGTCTTTTCGCTGATCGTGAGGGCTCCAGCGATCTGGCGGTTGTTGTGTCCCTCGGCGATCAGCTTGATCACCTCCAGCTCGCGCGGGGTGAGAGGCTCGGGATGGTCCTCGTTGGGTTTAGTGAGGTAATGACGGATAACCTCGGTCACAGCGCCGGGGTAGAGAAATGGTTCGCCACGGACGGCGGCGCGGCAGGCGCGTACTAGGTCACGGTCGGCGAGCGACTTGAGTACGTAGCCGTTGGCGCCGGCTCGGAAGGCTTCGTAGAGAAACTGCTCGTTGTCGTGCATCGAGAGCATCAGGATCTTCAGGTTGGGCCGTTGACGGTGAATCTCGCGGGTGGCGTCGAGCCCAGTCATTCGTGGCATCGAGATGTCGAGGATGGCAAGGTCGAGCTCGTGGTGAACGATTGCCATCTGAACGGCCTCGATGCCGTCACCGGCCTCGGCGCAAACGATCAGATCGGGTTCGTTTTCGAGTACCAGACGCAAGCCTTGGCGCACGACCGCGTGATCGTCAGCGAGCAGAATGTTGGTCTTTAGCGTAGCCATTTGATCTCGCCGTTGAGTGGTATCTCCAGTCGCACCTCGGTCCCGGAGCGTGGTGCGCTCAGGACCTGGAAGGAGCCGCCGACGAGGTTGGCGCGCTCACGCATGCCTCGCATGCCGCCGCCCTCGCGACTCCCTTTGCTCATGCCGAGCCCATCGTCGCGCACGCTCAGCGCGAGACGATTGGCGTTCGCTCTAAGGGAGATGTCGATACTGCTCGCCTGGGCGTGGCGGATGGCATTGGTCATGGCCTCCTGGGCAACGCGATAGACCACGAGTTCGCGCTCGGCCGACTGGGAGGGGAGATTGTCCGGGATACGGCAGCGGATATGCAGATCCGAATGCTCGCGTAGCCGTCGCGAGAGGGCTTGCAAGGCTCCGGTGAGACCGAGATCCTCGAGCGTCTCTGGTCGTAGACGCTGGGCGATGCGACGCACGTCGCCGATACTGGCGCGCGTGGTCTCGAGCAGCTGCTCGAGCTCGAGCGCAAGCTCGGCGGGCGCGACCTTAGAGGCACGCGACAAGCCAAGCAGTATCCCGGTCAGCGTTTGTCCCACTTCGTCATGGAGCTCCTGGGCGACCCTGAGCCGCTCGCTCTCCTGGGCAGAAAGCGCTCGTCGTGTGCTCTGCAGCCGCTCGCTCTCGAGCTCGTCGAGCATCTCGTTGTAGGCGTGCGCAAGCTCGGCGGCCTCAGAGGGGGCGCTCGGGACCTGCAGTCGTTCGCCCGATTGCAGCGGATCGACGCGTCGCAGCAGCGACGGTAGGTGAGTCAAGGGGGCGAGCGCGTTGCGCAACAGCAGGGCGTTGGCGATCAGCGTGACGGCCAGAGTGACCGCGAGGATCGCGGCGTCGTCGGATGCGATATGCGCAAACGGGGCGGGCAAGACGATCGCGATCGCGACCGCCATCGTCGTGACGACGGCAGCGTTCAGGGCAAGTACGCGCCAGAAGAGCGGAACGTAGGGGCGGCTCGGTCGCGTTGCGGTCTCGTCGCCCACGGCAGAAGCAAGCGAGCTTGGCTCGAGGGAGTCTGAGCTCGGTGGAGCCACATCGTCGTGAGCGGCGATGACTGCCTCAGCGGTGCTGGCTTGTTCGCTTGCTGTGTGCACCTACTAGTTACGCTAGCGCGCCCGACCAGGCCGATTCAACGAAGATGGGGTCTCGACCTCATGGTGGCGTTGCTCATTGGGGTCGAACATGTCAGACGTGACTGGACATGGCTACGGCCGGCCGGCGATAGGCAACCCCCAACGCCGACCGGAAGCCAAGCGGCGCCACCTTCCCCACCACTTGGGTGAGCGCTGTGACAGGTACGAGCCAGTCCCGCGGTGCAGGCACAGGGACGGATCCCAAGTCTGCGCCGCGTATTTATCGACAGGGCGCCGTGGACGGTGCGTCGCGGAAGTCGAGTCAGTGTCCGATCGGTGAAACACACATAGGAGGCAGAGGCAATGGCAATGGCCGCAGCGAATATCGACGAGGCAAAGCTCGAAGCGTTCATGGGACAGGCGGTGACGGACATGGGCGCGATCATCAGCGCACCACTGTTCGTGATCGGTGAGCGGCTCGGCCTGTACAAGGCGATGGCCGGTGCGGGTCCCCTCACCTCCGAGGAAGTCGCTGAGCGCGCGGGCGTACCGGAGCGAAACGTGCGCGAGTGGCTGGGCAACCAGGCTGCTGGCGGTTACGTGACTTACGACCCCCAGAGCGATCGCTACACCCTGCCCAATGAGCAGGCGCTGGCACTAGCCGACGAGGACAGCCCGTTCTACATCCTTGGCCTGTACGACTCGATCGCCTCGATCTACGCGGACGAGGACAGGATCCTCGAGGCGTTCCGTAGTGGCGAGGGCATGGGTTGGCACGAGCACGACCAGCGTTTGTTCCGCGGAACCGAGCGCTTCTTCCGCCCGGGTTACCGGGCACATCTGGTGGACGAGTGGATACCTTCGCTCTACGGTGCCAAGGACAAGCTCGAGCGCGGCGCGAAGGTGGCCGACATTGGCTGTGGGCACGGGGCTTCGACGATCATCATGGCCGAAGCTTTCCCCAATGCGAGCTTCTCCGGTTTCGATTACCACGCGTCCTCGATCGACCGTGCGCGCCTTGCGGCCAAGGATGCCGGCGTGGCCGATCGGGTCGAGTTCGAGGTAGCCTCGGCGAAGGAGTATCCGGGTTATGACTACGACCTGGTATGCGTCTTCGACTGCTTGCACGACATGGGTGACCCGGTCGGTGCCTCGGCGCATGTACGCGACACGCTCGCCCCGGACGGTGCGTGGATGATCGTCGAGCCTTACTCAAACGACCGTGTCGAGCAGAACCTCACCCCTGTGGGCAGAGTCTTCTACGGCGCTTCGACCGTCATCTGCACACCTGCGTCGCTGTCGCAGGAGGTCGGTCTCGCGCTCGGCGCCCAGGCGGGCGAGGCACGCTTGCGTGAGGTGCTCAGCCAGGGCGGTTTCGGCCGGGTCCGCCGCGCGGCCGAGACGCCTTTCAACATGGTTCTCGAAGCCAAGCCATAGCTCGGCCCTTCAGGCGAACGTGTGTTCGCAATACCGTCCGGGTTGCTGAGTAGTTTTGTCGGGGTCTATGAAAGGGCGGGCTCGGTGGCTGGTAGTGGCGGCGGTTGAGCCCTCGGCGTAAAGGAGGGCCGTGGAATGAGCGGACGCGGTAGCTGCGTCATGGCAGAGCAGGAGCGGCAGGCGGAGGGCGCGATCCTCGGTTTGCTACTGAACTTCGAAGCGGGCAGTCTGTGGTCGGTGGAGGAGCTAATCCGCCAGTTGAGCGCCTCGCGCTTGGAGGTGATCGATGGGCTGGCAAGCCTGCACGCGGCAGGCTTGATCCACCGCATGGGCGATTACGTCTTCGCGACGCGAGCGGCCTCTACATTCGACCAGCTCGAGCTTTGAAGCGCGCCGGGGGGAGATTTCAGCTGATTCCCTCGAGTAGCTCGGCGGGTGAGGAGAGCTCGAGGCCGCGAGCGAGGATCACGATCGTCTCAAGTCGTGGGGAGCGCTTGCAACGCTCCAGCAGGCTGATCTCGGTTCGGTGCAGGTCACACACGTCGGCAAGCGCCTCCTGGGAGAGACCGACGCGCCTGCGATGGCGGCGTAGATTGGCGGCGAACTGCTCGCGGACCGATTCCATAGACCACACTGTCGCTGGCCGCAGACGGAAGGTCTACAGACGAAAGTCGGCACTACGTCTCCGGTCTCGCGCTGCGTCTGTTCGCGGTAAGTCAGACCTGGAGCTTTCTCTGACCAGGCTCGAGCTGGCGCGACGTCATGCGGCTGCGACGGCATGCGCCTCATGGGAGGAGCCCACCGTCGTCATGGGAATGCCCATGCCGGACACCTTGCTGGCGAGGTCGAGTCTCAGCCAGCGCGCAAGGCGTGGACTGGGGGTGGAGATGATGATCTCATCGAAACCGTGCAGGTTGATCGCGTCTTCGATAGCTGCCACCGGGTCTGGGTCGCCAATCAAGCCTTCCACCTGCACCCCAGCCGCGGCGCTCAGAGCTGGCAGGTTGTGATCGAGCATGCTTCGTGCCTCGCCAGCGCCCTGGTCATTTGGATCGACCACCTTGTGCAGGCCGTGGGTTGCATTGGGTACGAGCAGCGCGAAGCTGCAGGCTCCGCGTCGGGCTCGCTCGGAGACGGCATCGAGCAAGGCTTGCGTGACGGATGTCTTGTGCTCGACTATGAGCACTCTTGGCTGGGCGGTTTGACTGGAGGACTCCATGGCTGGAACTCCCTTCCGATTGCTGTGCTTTGAGGGTGCGAGACAGGCTGGTCTCCTAACACTTGGTTACCCTTCCCGCGATGCGCGTGCACCTATCTGAGAAACAGATCGAAGTCCGGCTCACGATGGCTGAGAAGGTGCTCGGGCTATTGCGCAACATCAGCGTCCCCCGCTCGGAGGTCAGCGACGTGCAGGTCCTCGATGACCCCCTGCGCGAGGTCATGCGCTCTGGCCTGAAGGTCGGTCTGCGCCTACCGTGGCTGTATTACGTCTGCCGCTCGATACGCCTCGACCAGGCCTGGGCGGTACGTCGCGGCGTGCCGGCGCTGTCGTTCGCCGTGCACAATCAGGGCGCGCTGGAGCGCGTCACTGTCAGCACTCCCGAGGCGCGCGAGCTTGCACGGCGCCTGGGAGACTGATCTACAAAGTGGCGGGGGCAGGATTCGAACCTGCGAAGGCTGAGCCGCGAGATTTACAGTCTCGTCCCTTTGACCGCTCGGGAACCCCGCCAGGGGTGGCGATGATAGCGTCAGGTGTCCGTTCGCGGCGGGAGAGGACGTCCCGCATCGACCTCGAAATCGGCGTACTTCGGTCTGCCGAGGAGAATGCCGCTAGCTCCCAGCACTAGCTCTGGCAGGTATGAGCCAGCGTCGCTCCCTCAACTAGCCTCGCGCAGCTCCTGGGCCTCCGGTAAAGCCTGCAGCTTCTTCAGCGTGCGGCTCTCGATCTGGCGAACGCGCTCGCGCGTGATGTTGAAGGCTCTGCCGACCTCGTCGAGCGTGCGCACGCGGTCGCCGGTGATGCCGTAGCGCATTTCCAGCACCTCGCGCTCGCGCCGGGGAAGTGAGGCGAGCACGCGCCCCACGCTCTGGCGGCGCAACTCTTCCGCGGCGAGATCGAACGGCGAAGCGGCCGTCGCATCCTCGACGAAGTCCGCCAGCGCCGAGTCTTCCTCGTCGCCGATCGGCTTCTCGAGCGAAACGGGTTGTTGAGCCATGCGCTGCACCTCGCGCACCTCACCAATGGAGCACTCGAGCTCGGCCGCGATCTCGGCCGAGCTCGGGTCGCGCCCGAGTCGCTGAATCAGCGTGCGCTCGGCGTAGACGACGCTGTTGAGTCGTTCGGTCATGTGCACGGGAATGCGGATCGTGCGTCCCTTGTCCGCGATCGAGCGCGTGACCGATTGGCGGATCCACCAGGTGGCGTAGGTCGAGAACTTGTAGCCGCGTCGGTAGTCGAACTTCTCCACCGCCCGGATCAGGCCGAGCGAGCCCTCCTGGATCAGGTCGAGGAAGGTCATACCGCGCCCGATGTAGCCCTTGGCGATCGAGACCACAAGCCGCAAATTGGCCTCGATCATCTGCTGCTTGGCCGCTACCTCGCCGCGCTCGATGCGCTTGGCGAGACACACCTCCTCCTCGGCGCTCAGCAGCGGCACGCGCCCGATCGCGTGCAGATACAAGCGCAAAGAATCAAGGCTTGGATCGACGGTCAGGTCGATCTCGGTCTCGCGCAGCTCGTCCAAGCGCGAGGTCACAAACCCCTGTTCCTCGCTCTCGTCGAGTCCGGTCCGTACCTCTTCCAGGTCGACCACGGAAGCCTCCGCGGTCGCCAGCAGCCCCTCAGTGCTAATGCTCATCGCCGGACCCCCCAGGATCCTTGTGACTCCTCGCCGGAGCAACCCCCGCTCCGACCTCCCCCATCTACGACTGCCACCAGCCTCCTTGCATATCTCCCTACCGATTCGAAGCTATGTTCGAATTGATACCAGATGTGGGGGTCGTCGCGCGCCGATTGCTGAGCAAGTACCGGCAAGTTATGCAAAAGAGTCATGCCAAGTAAAAGAGCACATGCAACCAGGTGGTTGCATGTGCCTCAAAGCTAGGGACCTAGCTTTAGTGACCTAGCCTTTAGTGGTGCTGGTATGGGCGGGTGCTGGTGGGGCTCTGTGCGGACATGGCACTGTTGCGTCGGTGCCGGCGCCTGAGCCGTCGCTGAAGCTCAGGTGCACCGCGAAGGGAAAGCCACCGCGCGGGCAGCTCTTGGGCAGCAGGATGCCGCGCGGACGGAAGTTGACGGTCCTGCCGTCGATATCTTCGCGGTAGACGATGCCGGCCGGGCCGATCGTCGTCTGCAGGCCGAGCAACGCAATATCGGGACCGTATGGCACGCTCGGCACCAATGGCAGCTTCGTTTCGATCAGTCCGCCGAAACGAGGACCCGCCGGTAGCACGAGCGCGCTGAAGATGACTTCGGCGATCACCGGGGATTCGCCGACGGTCACGAACAGCAACTGTGGATTGCTGCCCACCACCGGGCCTGAGAAGAGTGTGACGCTTGTGTGCTCGACCACGAAGTGCGAGCCGAACGGCACGGCTGCGGTCGCGCTGCCGTGGCCCATCAGTGAGTTCGGCGGGCAGGCCGCCCGACCTAGCAGTTCCAGCTGCGCGGGCTGACAGCTGTCCAGGCCCAGTTCGCTGGTCGCGATGCCCAGTCCGCGCGGCAGAAAGAACTGGATCCCGGTGGCGGCCAGCGGCGCTTCGTCGCTCGGGTAGACGACGTGAAAGCCAACCTGGATCGTCGTGCCCTTGCCGAGACGCTCCGGTGAGAACGAGGCGGCTAGTCTCACCGACGGCGCCGCCTCCGCCTGCGAGGTCGTGAGGATCGCACAGGCCGCTGTGAGGATCGCACAGGCCGCTATTACGCACGCGAAGCCCGCCAGTATTGCTCGTGAGCGATACCCGCGCATAGCGAATAGCTCAATAGCTCAACGTGCCAACAGTTTGGACTGTCAATGCGCTGGTGCGACGGTCGATCACGCCGTAGAGCTTGCCGGCGCCGTGGGCGTGTGCATAGCTGCCTGCGCCGTGGCTGACAGACAGCGAGCCGCCGAAGCTTGCATATCTGCCCGAGGAGTGCAGGGCGGCGCTGCCGCTGCCGTAGATCGTCCCGTATTTGGTCTGGATCGAGAACGTGGCGGTGACCGTCGAGCCGACCACCAGCCGGACTTTGGCCTGCCCCGGCAGCGTCCCGCCGGCGTAGCCTTCCTCGAGCAGCACCGACCCGAATGCTTTCAACAGATGCAGGTGTCCGGTGTCGTCGACGCTCAGCAAACGCGCGACATGGCCGTCAAAGCCGGTTTGGGAGCGGGCGTCACGGCTGGAAAAGCCGGTGGCGCCAGTGGTCGGGGCAACGCTCGGGGCAGCGGTCACGCGCAACGGAGCGAGCGTTGCGCTGGTGAGTGTTCCAGCCAGTGCGACGCTCACGATCGTGGCCAGTCGGGCCATGCGCGGTGGGCATCTCTGTTTGCCGATCATCCTGTGACCCCCTGCCCCTCGCCCGCGTCTCTTGACGGCGGGATTGTGCTCACAACGATACCGCGTGGCTACATAGACAGTGCCACTTAGAATACGATCATATCCCCCCTTGCCAATGACCGTCAATTGAGGTATGGTCTCAAGAGATCGGCGGAGTCGGGGAGTCAAGGCGGCATATGGTCCTAGTAGCCGAGCGAAAGTCGGGGAGTGATAAATGGATACGCGGACGTTCCGCGCACCTGCGTGGGACGCTCCTCGGTCTCGTGCTCGAGCGTCCCAGTCATGGCGGCGAGTTGGCCAACCGCCTGGCTACGCGCCTTGGCGAGACGTGGCAGATCGACCCGAACGACGTTTACCGGCTACTGCAGAACCTGCTCGACGAGGGCCTGCTCGAGGTGCACGAAGAGCCCAGGCGCGACAAACGCCCGGGTACACGTGTTGTCTATCACCCGACTGAGCTGACCTCGGCGGCGCTGACACGCTGGATCGAGACGCTGCTCCCACGCGAGACTTTCCGCCTCGGTCTGCACGCCAAGCTCGCGGTCGCGCGCGAGCAGGACGTTCCCGGTCTGCGCTCGGCCCTGGCGCAGCACCGCCGCGAATGCCTCGAGCTGGCGCAAATGATGTGCCCAGACGATGGCGAGCCCGGATCGTGGGGCGCGCTGTTCATGGACTGTACGCGCGATGGCATCCACCAGATGCTGCAGACCGAGCTCGATTGGGCGAATCGCACGCTGCGGCGGATCGACGAGTACGCATCCGGACGTAAATAGGGAGAGACTGTGAGAGGGTGGGGCTGTGAGGCAGGCGGTTAGGAAACATGGCATCCATCGGAATGAAGCCAACGAGCTTAAGATGAGCTATGAGCTATGAGCTATGAGCTATGAGCCTTGGCAGCCTTAGCCGAAAGGCAGCAGCTGAGCCGCTGCTGGAGTTTGTGGGCGTCGGCAAGCGCCAGCGCGAAGGCGAGCGGGAATCGGTCGTGCTCGGCGGCGTCTCCTTCGCGCTCGGGCCGGGGGCCTCGCTAGGCGTCTACGGTCAGCGCCGCTCAGGCAAGTCGACGCTGTTGCGCTTGGCGGTCGGCCTGGAGCTGCCCGACGAGGGCAACGTGCGCTTTGACGGGCGTGCCCTTGCGAGCATGTCAAGCGGCGAGCGCACGCGGCTGCTGCGCGGCCCGATCGCGCTGCTCACCGCGGCCGGCTGGCTGCCAAGCCCGGGGGAGACGGTGATGGATCACGTCGCGATGTCCGCCGGTAGCGCCGGTCTGTCGCTGCGTGAGGCGCGCCGCCGCGCGCTGGCGGCACTCGACCGCGCCGGTGTCGCGGGCGCCAGCGCCGAGGAGATGACCGTCTCACTCGCACCCGATACGCGCGCGCGCGTAATGCTGGCGCGCGCGCTCGTACGCCAGCCGCGGCTGCTGGCCGTCGACGAGCCCGCGCCGCTGCCGGCCTTGCTGGAGCGTGAGCGCTTCTGCGCGCTGCTGCGCGAGGTCACCAGGGAACGCTCGATTGCCCTGCTCGTGGCCTCCGAGGAGCTGAGCGCGCTGCAAGGCATCGCGTCGCTAGCGTCGCTGTCTGCCGGGGAGCTGTGCTCGACGGAGGATCGAGGAACCGTGGTGGAGTTCCCGCGCCGTCGTGCCGGGGGGCTCGAGCGCTCGTGAGGGCCGGCGCGATCGAGGCACGGTGAGCTCCGGGGCGCTTGAGCTACGCGAGCTCGTCAAGCACTACGCAAGCGGCGAGGAGACGGTGCGCGCGGTCGACGGCGTGAGCCTGCGCATCGAGCCAGGCGAGCTGGTCGCGCTGTATGGCCCCAGTGGCTCGGGCAAGTCGACGCTATTGATGCTGATCGCGGCGCTGCTCGCCCCAGACAGCGGCAGCATCGTGTTCGGTGGTCGCGACGTCGGCTCGCTATCGTCGGGCCAGGCCGCCGAGTACCGCCGCCACGAGGTGGGCCTCGTCTCACAAGAGTTCCATCTGATCCCGGGTGCCAGCGCGCTGGACAATGCGCTAATCAAGCTGCCGGTACTGGGTTTCAGCCTCAAGGAAGCGAGGCAGCGCACGCTCCCGTGGCTCGAGCGGGTGGGATTGGCTGGGCGTGCCGGGCACCCCCCCGAGCGCCTGTCCATGGGCGAGCGCCAACGGGTCACGATCGCGCGCGCCTTGGCGGCGGAACCGAGGCTGCTGCTCGCGGACGAGCCAACAGGCAACCTGGACTCAGCACGCACACACGAAATCCTCACCCTCCTGCGCGATATCTGCAGCGAACGCGAGTTGCCGGCACTGCTCGTCACCCATGACCCCGAGGCGATCTCCTTCGTCGATCGGGTGCACACTCTGCGCGACGGTCGCCTGCTCGAGGGTGTCGAGGCGCAATTGACAGCGAGCGCGGGGTGAGGCGATGAACCCGCGCATCTTCGGCGTGCGGCTGGACATGCTGCTGTACCTGTACCGCCGGCGCTTGCGCGCGCACCCCGTCGCGGAGCTGTTGGCGGGCGGCGGCGTCGCGATCGGCGTCGCGCTCGTGTTCGGCGTGCTGTTGGCCAACGCCAGCCTCACCAGCTCGGCCGGCCGCTTGATCCACGGCCTGACCGGCTCCGCACGCTACGAGCTGACCGCGCGCTCCGCGCAGGGCTTCGACGAAGGCCTGGTGGCGAAGGTCGGCGAACTGGAAGGCGTGCAGGTGGCAGCACCTGTGCTGCGCGAGAACGTCACGCTCGACGGCCCCCAAGGTCAGCAGGCGGTGCAGCTGATCGGCGTGACCCCCAGCATCGAAGCGCTCGGTGGCGTCGCCACGCAGCAGCTCGGAGCGGCGACTGTGCTGCTCAGGGGCGGCCTCGGCCTGCCGAGCGGCGTGGCCGAAGCGCTCGGCGTCCAGCCCGGGCGTGAGCTGCGGCTGGCGAGCGGCGGCGTCGTGCGCGACGCGCGCATGCGCGTGCTGTTGGGGGGCACGGTGGCTGGGGCGGCGGCCAGCCCTGTGGCGGTCGCTGTGTTGAGTGTGGCCCAAGGATTGGTCGGCGATCGGGCACGCGTCAGCGGCATCCTGATTCGCCCGGCCCCCGGCGCCGAGCAAAGGGTGTCCAGCGAGCTCGAGCGCCTGGCCATGCGCGAACACCTCGACCTGCGCCCGGCCGACGACGAACTGCGCCTGCTCGACGTCGCCACCCAGCCCAATCGCCAGTCCACGTCGCTATTCAGCGCGATCGCGGTGATGATCGGCTTCCTGCTTGCCCTCAACGCGATGCTCCTGACCGTCCCAGAGCGTCGCCGCTTCATCGCCGAGCTGCGCCTGCAGGGCTACGACGCGCGCCAAATCGTGCTGCTGATGGGCATGCAAGCGGTCACGCTCGGCCTCGTCGCCTCGCTCGTCGGGATCCTGCTCGGCTACGAGCTCTCGCACCTGTTCTTCCAACAGGTCCCAGGTTTTTTGACGGCGGCCTTCCCGATCGGGGCCGAAGAGGTCGTGCACGCCGGCACGGTTGCCGCGGCGCTCGCCTGCGGCGTGCTCGCGACCGCACTGGCCTCGCTCTCGCCGCTGCTTGACTTGCGCGGCGACCGCCCCGTGGACATCGGCTTGCACCAGCGCAGCGCGCACAGCGAGGTGGTGGCCGAGCGCACGGTCGCCGCGCTTGGGATCGCGGGCGTGTGCCTGATCGTGGCGGCAACGGCGCTTGCGCTCTTGGCGCCGTCGCTGACGATCGCCGCCGGCGTGGCCCTGGCGCTGGCAAGCGTGTGCCTGATACCAGCTGTCTTCTGGATGTTGGCGCGTGTGCTGCCCCGCGCGGGCGAGCGGATCCACTCGAGCGCGCTGATCGTGGCGATGTGCGAGCTGCGCGCGACGACGACGCGCTCGGTCGCGCTGGCCGGGATCGTGTGCCTGGCGGTCTACGGCGGCATCGCGATCGGCGGCGCCCGCCGCGACTTGCTGGCCGGCATCGAACGCGCGACCGACCAGTACTTCGCGACGGCATCGCTGTGGGTGACTTCGGGCAAGGACGTGTTCAACACGAACAGCTTCGCCCCGAGCGCTCCGGCGGCGGCGATTGCGCGCGCCCCGGGCGTCGCCTCTGTGCGCGTCTACCGCGGTGGCCTGCTCGACGTGGGCGAGCGGCGCATGTGGGTTCGCGCCAAGCCGGCGAACGACGAAGCCTTGCTGGAATCGAGTCAGCTGGTGCATGGCGAATACGCAAACGCCACGCGCCTCATTCGCGGGGGTGGTTGGGCGGCGGTGTCCAGCGAATTCGCAAGCGAACGCCATCTGCGTGTGGGCAGCTACTTCGCGCTGCCCACACCGTCGGGCACGGCACGCCTGGGTGTGGCGGCGGTTACGACCAATTCGGGCTGGCCGGCGGGCGCGGTCACGCTGACGTCAGGCGACTACGCGCACCTGTGGCACACGAATGAAGCGGCGGCGTTGGAAGTGGCTTTGAAGCCGGGAGTAAGCCCGGCCGCAGGCAGACGCGCGGTGCTGGCGGCGCTCGGGTCAAATAGCGGTTTGCAAGCACGCACGGCAGAAGAACGCGCCGTCCAAAGCGCGGCAAGCGCGCGTCAAGGCTTGCGCACGCTGGAAGAGATATCGACGCTCTTGATCGTGGCGGCGGCATTGTCGGTGGCCGCGGCTTTGAGCGCCGCGATCTGGCAACGCCGCCCGCGCCTGGCAGCCTTGAAGATCCAGGGCTATGACGCGGCCCAGCTATGGCGTGCGGTGCTGTTGGAGTGCGGGATCACGATTGGTGTCGGCGCGTTCGTGGGCGCGCTTGTCGGTATAGCCGGCCACGCCCTTGCGGGCCGCTTCCTGCAACTGAGCACCGGCTTCCCCGCGCCGTTCTCGCTCGCCCCGGCGCAAGTGGTCTTGACGATCTTGTTTTTCGGCGCGATCGCGCTGGCGGTGATCGCACTACCGGGGATATTGGCCGCGCGCGTGTCAGCACGTACCGTGCTGCAGGAATGACGCTGCTCCAGGTGTCGGTGCGTCTCTAGGGCAGCGAGGGCGGTAGGTGGTCTGTGGCGGGCTGGTACGCAGACGATCTCTAAATTCAAGTCCCCAATTTTTGTCTTGGCGTGGCTGTCTCTCATGGTCATGCTGCAAGAAAACTTGATGGGGAGGGGACTCTATGTTTTCCGGAATACGCAAGCGAGCGACGTTTGCGAACGTCGTGGCGACGCTGGCGCTGGTGTTCGCGATGACGGGCGGCGCCTACGCCGCCGGCAAATACCTGGTCACGAGCACGAAGCAGATCAAGCCGAGCGTGTTGGCGCAATTGAAGGGCAAGGCTGGCGCACCAGGGGCCGCTGGTGCCCAGGGTCCGGCGGGTCCGGCGGGGGCGCAGGGACCGGCCGGGGCCAATGGCAAAGACGGCGCTGCAGGCGCGAACGGAACCAATGGCAAAGATGGCGCTGCCGGCACGAGCGCGACGGCCACGAAATATTCCGGTAAGGAATGTAAGGAAGGCGGCCTGGAAGTGAAGTCTGCGAGCGCGCCGGCGTACGTGTGCAACGGTTCGCCGTGGACCGCTGGCGGGGTGTTGCCGGAAGGTAAGTCGGAGTACGGGCATTGGGCTGTGGATGGAATGGCGTCGCAGGGGAGGGTTGGCCTTTCTCCGACGGTGGTAGTGCCGATCAGTTTCAATATTCCGTTGGAAAACGCTCCGACGCCTCATGTGATCCGCCAAGGAACTCCGGAAGCAGATGATCCAGCCGGTTGTTCTGGTGAAGATTCCCAAGAAAACATTAAAGCGGAACCAGGGAACCTGTGCATCTTTGTCACGACTGAAGAGAACGTGGCGGTGGATACTACTAAACACAATCTCGAAGATGGCATTGTTGGTTACCTCCTGCAGGCCGACAAGATGGGTGGGATGGCGATAGTGGCCGCAGAAGAAGCGACTGAACGGGTCCTTGCGTACGGTGTCTGGGTGGTGACCGAGTAGTGGTTGGTGCCGCTGTCACACGTGAGAAGGAGATGGGGATGGTGTCTTTGATGAACATGTGTGATATTCCGGGCGGTGCCGTTGGGCCGTCCGGGGCGGCACACCCGCGTACGGTGTGGGGAGTTGCTCAGGTGTTTGTGGTGTTGTTGTGTGCAGTCGGGGTCATGGCTTTTGGTGTGGTGGCGGCGGCGGCGGACACCACGCACCTGTTTTTGCCTGAACCAAGTGAAAAGCTTGGCGAAGGTGTGCCTGTGGGGTGTGGGGTGTCGTGTGTGCCTGGCCGGTTGGGTCATGTGTTGTCGGTCGATGTGGTTGGTGGGCATGTGTGGGTCGGCGATGAAGCGGAAGGGTCTTCACAGGGTCGTATCGATGAGTTTGACGATAGTTCGCCGTGGTCGTTTGTGGGTCCGCAGATCGATCCCGTTGGCGGTGTGAGCGGTATCGGTAGCGATATCGCGGTTGGTGATGTTGGTAGCGAAGAACAGGTGTATACCGAGGCGCAGCATGAAGGTCAGAGTGGGATTGGTGTGTTTGGCTCCGCGACTGGGAAGTTGCTTGGGTTCTGGTCTGGCGCGAACACGCCTAACAAATCGTTCACGCAGTTGGCTGGTAAAACGGTCGCGGTTGTGAGTGGTGTGGCGGTCGATCGCTCCTCGAACCTGGTCTCTGAAGGCGACGTGTACGTCTCTACTCGCATTAATCCGGAGTTTGATGTGGTCGATGTGTTCGCGAAGGAACCGCTGTCGCCTAGTGTCGTCGGTGAAGAACCGGCGCTGGTGGGGACGTTGACTGGTACGTGCGCGACGCCGGAAACGACGTGTCCTGGTCAAGAAGTCCCATTTGGCGAAGTGCGGGGTGTCGCGGTGTCCTCGTTCAATGGGGATGTGTTGGTCACCGATCAGCGGCCGAGTAGTGGGCTGGAAGTGGTGGATGTGTTCAGGCCGATGGGCGCGGGCGCGTATGAGTTCGTGCGGCAGTTGGCCGGTCCTCCACACAGTGGATTCGACGGGGAAATCAGGTCGGTGTCAGCCGATCCTGAAAACGGCGATATCTACGTTTCTGGATCCTACGTTTCTGGATCCTATGCCGGGAGTGCGCTAGAAGAAGTCGGTGCGGTCTATCAGTTCTCCGTTGAAGGCGTGTTCTTGGGGCGTGTCCTTGAAACGACATCTGGTAGTGAGCTGCGGCGAACCAACGGTGTGGGTGTGGCCGCGGGTTCGCATGACCTGTTCGTCGGGGAATACGCCGGGGAAGCAGCGCCGGTTGGGCATCGCGGCGCGTTGGATGTGTATGGCAAAGATGTGTTCTTGCCGAATGTGGAAACGAGCACTGCGGGTGTGAGTGTGGACGGCGAAGGTCATATCGCGGTGGTGTTGCACGGGATGGTCGACCCGTTGGAAGCGGGTGTAGCGAAGTGTTGGTTTGTGCGCGGTGAAAGCGAGGAATTCGGCGAAGCGGACGCGAAGTGCGAACCGGAAACGGTCGCCGATAAGAACGAAAGTGTGGATGTCGAGGCGACGCTCACTGGCCTAGCGCCCGACAGGACGTATTACGATCGTCTGCAGGCCTCCAATGGCAATGGTGTGAATCGCGGTGAAGCATCGCAGGATCAGTCCTTTCATACTCCCGGCCCTGGTATTCACAGCGAGTATGTCGCTGATGTCGCCGGGACTTCGGTTTCGTTCGGTGCCGGTATCGATCCTGATAAGGCGGCGACGACGTTTTATTTCCAGTACAGCGCGACGGGGCCTACGAGCGATTGTGCGGCTGTGCCGGTGGCGGGTGCTGAAGAAGCGTGCTCTGCGTTGCCTGGGCCTCCCGGTGAAGCGCTGCCCGCGGGTGGTGGTAGTGACGAGACTGCGCAGGCGCACGCTCAGAACCTGATGCCCGGGACGGTCTACCATTATCGTGTCGTCGCGGTCAGCGACCTGGAAGTCAAATCTGGCATGTTTGCGCCTGTCGCGTTCCCGGGAGCGGATCGCACGTTTACGACGCAGCCGGCCGGTTCCAGCGCTACGGTGTTGCCTGATGGGCGGGCGTGGGAACTGGTCACGCCGCCGGATAAGCACGGCGCGACAGTTTATGAACCCGGTGGCGCTGCCCCGTTGCGGGCCTCCGCGACGGGCGATGGGTTCACCTTGCCGTTGGCACGTCCGATCGAACATGGCGCGGCGGGGTTCGCTGAAGCGGCGCAGGCGCTGTCGGTGCGCGGTTCCAATGGGGGTTGGTCGACTCGTGATATCTCGCTGCCGCATGCGGTAGCGGCCGGCGATATTTTCGGTACCGGCCTTGAATACCGTGCGTTCTCACCGGACTTGTCGCTTGGTGTGGTGGAACCGCAGGGACCGTTCACCTCGCTTGAACCGGAAGTGTTCCCGGCGGCTACGGAACGCACACCGTACGTCCGCAGCGATGCGACCTGTGTGAGCGAACCGGGAACGTGTTATACGCCGATAGCGACGGCAGCGGAAGGATACGCCGACGTGACCTCGGGCAAGAAGTTCGGTGGCCTGGAAGAAACGGCACACACGATTCTGGAGCCTACTGGTGCTGTGGGATTCCGTGGCGCTTCACCAGATCTAAAGCATGTGATCGTACAGTCGTATGTTCAACTCACCGGTGTCAAAACGCCGATTGAAGCACCAGGCCCTGGGAAAGTACCGGTGGAGGAGTTGTATGAGTGGTCCGCTGAAAAGCCGCCGGCCGAACGGTTGCAACTGGTCAGCATCAACGAAGAAAACAAGCCCTCACCGGAGTACGCGGCGCTTGGCAACGAAGGCCAGATCGGAGATGCTGACGGTCGGGGAGCGGTATCGGCGGATGGTTCGCGGGTATTCTGGACCGAAGATGGCGTTGGCGGCGGTGGGCTGTTCGTACGGGACACCAGTCTGGGTGTGTCGCTACGGTTGGATAAGGTGCAGGGCGGCAGCGGCGAAGGCGCGGTCATGCCTGTCTTTCAGGGTGCTTCCGAAGATGGTTCGCGGGTGTTCTTCACCGATGAGCAGCGGTTGACCGCGAACTCCGGTGCGGAAGGGAGTAAGTCTGACCTTTACTCGTGTGAGTTGGTGCAGGAAGGGTCTTCGCTTCGTTGTCTGCTGTCGGACCTGACCCCTGAGAGCAACGGGGAAGCAGCGAACGTGCTGGGCAGTGTTACGGGTTTCAGCCAGGATGGGTCATGGGTGTATTTCGTGGCCGACAGTGTGCTTGGCGGTAGCGCCAGCGAAGGCGCCACACCGGGCCGCTGCGAAAATAATAACTCGGACCCGGCCGGCAGCACGTGCAATCTATACGTCGAGCATTTTGGTGGTGGTGGCTGGGAACCGCCCAGGCTTGTGGCGGTGCTGTCCGGTGATGACATTCCCGACTGGGGCCAGGGGCATGCTGAGATGCAACATTTGACGGCGGGTGTGTCGCGCTCGGGTGAATGGCTTGCGTTTATGTCCGACCACTCGTTGACGGGCTATGACAATCTCGATGCGCACAACGGGAAGCCTGACGAGGAGGCGTTCCTGTATCGCGCTTCCGTGGGTGGGCCGGGCAGTTTGGTGTGCGCGTCGTGCGATCCCACAGGCGCACGTCCCGAAGGCGTAGAATACGCTCAAGTTAGTCAAAACTTGGTGGGTGACGGTAGCAGTGTGTGGCAGGGGGGGCAGTGGTTGGCTGCCGAGCTGCCCGGTTATGAGCAGTATGAATCGACACGGGGTTTGTATCAGCCGCGGTTTCTCTCAAATGAAGGTCGTTTGTTTTTCGACTCGAGTGATGCGTTGGTACCGCAGGATGTCAATGGTAATCAGAGTGTGTATGAGTATGAGCCCGCTGGTGTTGGCGGTTCTGCTGGGTGTGTGAGCTCGCTATCGACGTTCAGTCAGAGCGCGCGGGGGTGTATCGCGTTGATCAGCTCCGGTACCAGTGCGGGCGAGTCGGCGTTTGTCGACGCGAGCGAAAACGGCGATGACGTGTTCTTCCTGACGACTGCGCAATTGACTGGTCAGGACATCGACAATGCGCTCGATTTGTATGACGCGCATGTGTGTACGGGCGAATCGCCGTGCCGGGTGGAACAGTCGACTGCGCCGGTGTGTGTGACGGCGGACGCCTGTCGTGCTGCGCCGTCACAGGAGCCTGAAGTGTTCGGAGCGCCGGGCAGCACCGCGCTGTCGGGCGCGGGGAACGTATCGGGCTCGACGTCCACAACGACAACAACAAAGACAACCAAAACATCCCTGACCCGTAAGCAAAAGTTGGCGAAGGCCCTGAAGGCCTGCCGTAAGACCCGAGCTAAGCGCGGGCGAGCAGTCTGTGAACGTCAGGCACAGGCACGGTTCGGCGCGGGGAAGGCTTCCAAGGGTAAGGGTAAATCCAGTAAGAGGGGTGGGGGGCGATGATTGCTGTGCGTCGTTGGGTTGGTGTGGCGGTCCTCGCTGTGGTGGTTGCTGTTGTTGGGTGTGGTGTGTTGGCCGCTTCGGCCGGTGCTGCTGAAGGTGGTTTGCCGTGGTGGGGTGTGTCGTTGGGTGGGCGCCCGACTGTGTTCGAGCCGGGTGGTGAAGGGCAGTTGGTTGTGTGGGCACAGAACTTGGGTGACCGTGCGACCAGTGGGACGGTGACCGTGAGCTATGTCCTGCCCAAGGGTTTGAAGGTCAAGCATGTGGCGGCCCGGGCAGGTGGCATCGGTAATTTTGAACGCGGTCCGACGGAATGTGGTTATAAAGAAGGCGTGGGTAAGGAAACGGTTGTGACGTGTTCGTTCGGGGAATATACGAATGGGCTGCATGAAGTGGTGTCTGAGAGTTTGCCGCCGTATGAAATGATCGAAGTGGCGGTATCTGTGCAGGTGCTGTCTGGGGCGTCGGTTGAAGAAGTGAGTGTTGCGTCGGTGTCCGGTGGTGGGGCGCCCAGGAGTGTCAGTCGCTCGCGGCCGCTTGATCTTGGTGAAGGCCAGGGTTTTGGTGTTGAAGAATATTCGTTGGTCCCGGAAAATGAAGGTGGGGGTGTGGATACGCAGGCGGGGTCGCATCCGTTTCAGCTGACGAACGTGGTCTCGTTGAACCAGGCGCCGCTGAGCCCGCAGGGCCACCCCACGAGTATCGGGCTGGCGAAGGACTTGGTCGGGGAACTGCCGGTGGGGATGTTCGGCAACCCCACGCCGTTTGAGCAATGCACCGACGCACAGTTCGGGAAGGGGCACGAAAATTCCGTTGGGATCGTCAACGAATGTCCGGCTGCCTCGGCTGTGGGCGTCGCGACGGTGCAGTACGACGATCCGCGCGGGTCGTTCGCCAGCACGACGGTGCCGATTTTCAACATGACGCCGTTGCCGGGGGAGCCCGCGCGGTTCGGTTTCAAGGCCGCGGGTATCGTGTCTGTGGATCTCGATACTGCCGTGCGCACCGGTGGGTCCTACGCAGTGACGGTGGGGTCCTATGACATCTTGCAGTTGGTGTCGTTGTTGAATGTGCGATTGACGTTTTGGGGTGTGCCGGGTAGCAAAGCTCATGATGGGCAGCGTGGTTGGGAATGCTTGTACGGATACGGTAGTTGTAGTCCGTCTACCGCGAGTGAGCCGCCGCCGTTTTTGGTGATGCCGACATCGTGCGGGCAACCGTTCTCATCGACGCTGCATGCCGATTCGTGGGCCTCGCCGGGGCATCCCGAAGAAACGGATGATGTGACCTATACGTTGCCCGAGGGGGTCGATGGGTGCAACCACCTGTCCTTCGAACCCTCTATCGGCGCGATACCAGATACCCCGACCGCGAGTACATCCACGGGGTTGGCGGTGAACGTGCACGTCCCTCAGGAAGCGGCGTTGAACCCTGAAGGCTTGGCGGCCAGCACGTTGAAGGATACGACTGTCGCGTTGCCTCAGGGTGTGGCCGTGAACCCTTCGGGTGGGGACGGGTTGGAAGGCTGCAGCGAGGGGTTGGTCGGGTTCACCGGGATAGAACCCGGCGAAGACGAACGCGCGCTGTTCACGCCACGACTACCGGGCAGCCACGCCGCGATCGAAGCAGGCGAAACCGCCTTGTTGGAACCGGGCGTGAACTTCTGTTCCAACCAGTCTAAGATCGCGACCGCGGTCATCCGCACACCACTGTTGGCGCACGCGATCGAAGGAGCGGTGTACATCGCCCCGCAGAACGCGAACCCGTTCGGGTCGCTGATCGCATTGTATTTGGTCGCTGAAGATCACGTCTCAGGGACCCTTGTCAAGCTCCCCGGTGAAGTCAGCCTCTGCCAAACCACAGGCGAAACGATCGCGGGGATGACCTGTGAAGCGCCGGGACAGTTGATCACGACGTTCAAGAACACCCCGGAGCTGCCGTTTGAAGAACTCGAACTGCACTTCTTCGGCGGGGAACGCGCACCACTAGCAACACCAGCGCACTGTGGCTCCTACACCACTCACGCCGCGTTCGTGCCGTGGTCCGGTAACGAAACGGTGTCCTCCAACAGCCAATTCCAGATAACCAGTGGTCCCAATGCCAGCGCGTGTCCCGGCGCGCAACTACCGTTCAACCCCTCCCTCACCGGTGGGACGCTCGGGATAGAGGCAGGAGCGTTCAGTCCACTAACAACAACGATCAGCCGCGACGACGGCGAACAGAATATGCAGGCCGTCACCGTGCACATGCCTCCCGGTATCTCCGGCTTGCTGAGCGGTGTCGAACTATGCCCCGAACCACAAGCAAACCAAGGACTGTGCGGCGCTGCTAGCCAGATCGGGGAAACGACGGTAGAGGCCGGTGTCGGCCCTCATCCCGTGAGCGTGAAGGGCGGCAAGGTCTTCATCACAGGCCCCTACAACGGCGCCGGAGCCTGCACTGCCGGCGAAAGCGGTTGCGCACCGTTCGGGCTGTCGATAGTCAATCCTGTGAAGGCCGGACCGTTCGACCTGGAGCATGACACCTCAAGGCCCGGTGAATACATGCCCGCGTGCGATTGCGTCGTCGTCAGGGCAAAGATCGAAGTCAACCCGGTCACGGCGCAGTTGACGATCACCACCGACCCTTCTGGCGCGCATGCGATCCCGCGCCTGATCGACGGTATCCCAGTGCAGATCCAGAAGGTCAACGTGCTCGTCAACCGACCCGGCTTCACGTTCGACCCTACCAACTGTGAAAACATGGCAATCACAGGCAGCATCACAAGCAACGAAGGAGCGTCCTCGAACGTGTCGGTCCCCTTCAAAGCCCACGATTGCGCGACGCTCGCCTTCAAACCGCAGCTTACGGTCTCCACAAGCGGCAAGACCTCGCGCTCGCAGGGTGCGAGCCTGAACGTCAAGCTCGCCTACCCCAAAGCCCCGTTCGGCAGTCAAGCCAACATCCACGAGGTCAAGGTCGACCTGCCGAAGCAGCTCCCGTCCGAGCTGCGCACGTTGCAGCACGCCTGCCCGCATGAAGTGTTCGAAGCCAACCCGGCCGCCTGTCCCTCCACATCGAGGGTTGGCATCGCCAAAGCGACGACTCCGCTGATACCGGTGGCGCTGGAAGGCCCCGCGTACTTCGTCTCCTACGCAAGTGCGCAGTTCCCCGAATTGATCGTGGTGCTGCAGGGCTACAACGTGACCGTCGACCTGCACGGCGAAACGTTCATCAACGAGAAGACCGACGTCACCAGCTCGACATTCCACACCGTGCCGGACGTGCCGGTCGGGACGTTCGAACTGAACCTCCCGGAGGGACCCTTCTCCGCGCTCGGCGCCAACGCAAATCTGTGCGAAGTGGGCAAGACGGTGACGGTCAGCAAAAAGGTGCGCAAGCGCGTCGGTGGCAAGACCAAGCTCGTGACCGTAAAGACGAGCAAGAAAACGGCCGGGCTCGCGATGCCGACGCTGTTCGTCGCTCAGAACGGCGCCGAAATTCACCAAAGCACGCCGATCGCGGTCACCGGCTGCGCTAAAGCGAAAGCGGCCGTCAAGAAGGGCGCCGGCGGCGGCAAATCCAAGCAGAAAAAGAAAGGATAGAGAGAGGCGACCATGACACCGCGCAGCATGGCGCCGTCTGTGCTCGGCGCGCGCGACGGTGCGGGGTCGCCAGCGGGCAAACGCGGGCAAGACGGGGCATCGTCCTCTCCCGCTCAGGCTGTGCACGATGGCGTCAGAGACATCCAGCGTGCACGGATGATCGCCGCGATGGTGGAGCTCGCCGCCGAATTGGGGGTTGGCAAGCTGTCGGTTTCGGCGGTTGTCACTCGCTCTGGCGTCTCGCGACGCACGTTCTATGAGGTCTTCACGGACGTGCGCGAGTGCCTGATGGCGACGCTCGAAGACTCGCTCGAGCACGCCCGCTCCTACGTACGCGCTGTCGACGAACCCAGCGCTACCTGGCGCGAGCGGACGAGAGTCACGCTGCACGCGCTGCTGTGCTTTGCCGAGGACGAGCCCGCGCACGCGCGGCTGCTGGTCGTCGAGGCTCCGGGCGCCGGCGTGGAGGCGCTGGAGCGCCGCGCGCAAGTGCTGGGCGAGCTGATCGACGCCGTGGACGCAGGTCGCACAGGGGCTGGGCGCAACGCCGCGCTCACGTCGCTGACCGCCGAAGGCCTGGTCGGCTCAGTGCTGGCGGTCGTGCACGCACGGCTGGTGGGCAGCTCAAATCCCGGACTGGCAGAGCTGACCAATCCGTTGATGAGCATGATCGCATTGCCCTACCTCGGCGCCGCGGTGGCGCGCAAGGAGCTGGAGCGGCCGCTGCCCAAGCGCAGGTGTCCGCCAACGCAGTCCTTCGAGGGTGCGAGTCGCCTGAACGACCTGCCGATGCGCATCACCTACCGCACCATGCGCGTGCTGAACGTGATCGCCGCTCAGCCCGGCGCCTCCAACCGCCAGATAGGCGTGGCGGCAGGCATGGTCGATCAAGGACAGGTCTCCAAGCTGCTGCAGCGCTTGGACCGACTGGAGTTGATCATGAACAGGTGGGCAGGACAAGAGCGCGGTATGGCCAACCAGTGGCAGCTGACGCCGACCGGTGAGGAAATCGTACGAGCGACTAGGAATTCGGGGAAGGCAGGCCCCTGAGGTGGGCGCGCGCGCGACTCTCGGCGACCGTGCAGCCTCGGCTGCGCTGTTTTCGCAGGCTGCGCGCGCATACTGGACGGAGGTGTTCCCGCGGGTCAGCAGCGAGCTGCGCCGATGGCGTGAGTTGGCGCGCGAGATACCCAATCCCGCCTTGCGGGCACAAGCGCTGCAGGCGCTCGACAAGCGCGGCAACATGGAGGGCGCCGCCGCGTTCGCGACGTTTACGCCACGCGAGCGGCGAGCCGCGGTCGTGCGAGCCACGGTCGCCTTCCAGACCGCCTACAACCACCTGGACACGATCTCCGAGCATTGGGGGTCGCTCGGGCCGGCGGAGGTCCGCAGGTTGCATGAGGCGCTGCTCGCCGCGATCGCTGGTCCGTATCCCACCGTAAGGAGCGGAAACGACAGCGATTATCTGCAGGCGCTTATCGACACCTGTCGCCAGGCATTGTGCGAGCTGCCCTGCTACGACCTCGTGGCACAGGCGGCGCAGCGTGCGGCTGAGCGTGTCGTCTCGTTCCAGGCGTTCAACCGATACGAACGCCAAGCGATCGAGCACTGGGGGCAGGCACAGACCCCGCCCGGCAGCGATCTGCTCTGGTGGGAGACAGCCGCCTCCGGTGGCTCCTCGCTCGGCGTGCACGTGATGATCGCGGCCGCGGCCGTGCCGGAGATCGAGCCAGCACGCGTCGACGCACTGGAGCGGGCCTACTTCCCATGGATCGGCGCGCTTCACTCGATGCTCGACCAGCTGATAGACGTCGAAGAGGACGCACATACGGGGCAGCCCAACCTGATTGAGCTGTACGGATCGACGGCAGAGGCGGCGGAGCGGATGGCGCTGCTGGCCGAGCGGGCGCTCGAGTACGCGCGCGGGTTGGAGCCGAGGCATCGGCACGAGCTGATCGTGGCGGCGATGGCGAGCTTCTATCTGTCCGCGCCGCAGGCACGTGTGGGGGAGGCGGCGATTGTCACACGAGCCGTGCTGGAGGTGTTCGGAGCGCTGGCACGGCCGGCGCTGGCGATCTTCAAGACCCGCCGTGCGGCCGAGCGCGTGTACTACGCTTGCCGAGAGCATGGCCCAAGCGACAGACCTGCACCAAGCCTCACCATCGCCGCTGGCCATTACTGAGGACGTCCAAGCGCGCGTCCCGTCGATCCCAGTCGCGCTCTCGCGCGTAGGGGTCACTGGAGTCGAGAAGGTCATCCGCATTCGTGAGGAGCTGTTCTACGCACGCCTTCAGTGCTACGTAGACCTCGGCTCGGCTCAAAAGGGCGCGCACATGTCGCGCTTCGAGGAGGTCGTCAACGAGGCCATCGGCGAGGTCGTGCTGAAAGAGGCCCCGTTTCGTGCGGAGACGCTGGCAAAGCACATAGCCGAGCTCGTACGTGAGCGCCAGGGCGCTGAGCGCGCGGAGGTGACGATCGCCGCGCGCTATCCCGAGCATAAGCCAGCCCCTGTCTCAGGGGTGCCGACGCAGGAGATCTACACGCTGTTCGGACGTGCCGTCGCGCTGCCTTCCGGCACACGCCGGCTGGTGGGGGTGGCGGCCACGGGCATGACTGCGTGCCCATGCGCACAAGAGCTGGTAGCTGCCCGCGCACGCGAGCGCCTGCAAGCTGAGGATTTCAGCGAGGAGCAAATCGAGAAGGTGCTCGAGTGCGTGCCGGTCGCGACCCACAACCAGCGGGGCCTCGGCACGCTGCACATCGGCTGCCCGGAGAAGTGCGAGGCCGAGATCGAAGCGGCCACGCTCTTGGCGATCGTCGAGAGCTCGATGTCTTCGGAGATCTACGAGCTGATGAAGCGCACAGACGAGGTGGAGGTTGTGGAAAAGGCCCACCGCCGCCCGCGCTTCGTCGAGGACTGCGTGCGCGAGATGATCGCCACCACGGTCGAGCGCTTCCCGGATCTGCCGGACGGCGCGTTCGTCTCAGCGCGCCAGGAGAACCTGGAGACGATTCACCAGCACAACGTCATCGCCGAGCGCCACGGCCTCATGGCCGAGTTGCGGGGGGAGATTCAGGCGCGGGAGCCGGCGGCGCATCAGACGACGCTGGACGAGTGGCTCGGCGGAAGTAGTCCAGGCCCGAGAGCAGTGTGATCGCCACCATCAGGTAGAACGAGTAGCGACAGCCACGCGCGCGGTCAGGCTCGAGCGTTCTGCGACGTGGCTGAGTCGGCCGAGTACGTCCGTCGTCGGAGCAACCTTGGCGTTCTCATAGTCCGACAGCCGCGACGCCGATGTGCCGGCCGCGCGGGCGAACTGACGCAATGTCATCCCGCTCTCGGTGCGCCAGGAGCGTATTTGCGCGGCGTATTCCGCTCGTCCCTGCTGGGTGACGTCTTCGCGCGCGTGAAGAATCACATTAGTCATGAGGACATCCACGCCATAGTGCTCGTCCCAGCCGACAATGGTCTCGGTAGTGCGTGCGGCGGGTCCCCATGGGTTGTCGCGGATCGCGTTGGCAAGCCGGCGCCAGTCAGATAGCGAGCCGCGGTCGATGAGCGTCTCGATCGCCTCGGCCGGCCACTGATCCAGCGGCTGGGTGGCGTCGAAGTCGAGGTTGCGAAAACGTGTCGTCATCGCCCTATCCTCTCTGCAAGGTCCGAGAGCGCTGCCTTGACGGTGAGCCAGTCGTGCCAGCGGGTATCGAGCGCCTTGTAGCTTGCGAGCTGCGTCGTGACCTCCGCATCGCGCGGCCGAGGATCCGCAAGCTGTCTGACGAGTTGCGTTGCAACGGCCTCGGGCCGGAGGTTGATGTCCGCGTAGTAGTCATCGATACTCGCGAGCACACCGGCCGCCTCGTCAAGCCCGATCCGCTCCGCAAGGGCCGCGATGTCGAGGTAGTCTCGAGTCTGGTTGCGACTGAGGGCAAGCCACCCCTTGATCCGCAGGATCTCCGCCGGGGTCGGTACGACGAGGCGCTTACCTCGCACCTCTATGTCGACGGTCTCCAGCGGTCGGCTGCGAAGCAGCTGACGCACTCCGGTCTCGATGCCGCCGAGCTCACCGAGGATGATCTTTCCGGGTTGCGCCCGAGCCATCGACCATTCCCCGAGTGCCTCCAGGTTCTCGAGGATCGCGTCGAAGCGCCCGGCAAGATCGGCAACGACGTGGTCATGGTCGAAGGACTGCCGGTGGTGAGCGTAAAGCGCCGCCGCCGATCCCCCGACCAACACAGCGCCAGGCACCAATTCCTGTAGCTGCGCGGCCTTCTCCAAGACATCTTCCAGAGAAGGCTCCATAGGATTATATTATCAGATCAGATAACAGATAACGTGGGCTAGGAGACAGGCTCGTCAGGAGCGAGGGGCGTGCGCGATTCAGGCGCTGAAGCTGGCGGAGCGTCGGACGACGCTGGACGAGTGGCTCGGCGGAAGTAGTCCAGGCCCGAGAGCAGTGTGATCGCCACCATCAAGTAGACCAGCAGCGACACCCAAAGAGGAGACCCAGGCACGGCGATCACGGCGAGGATCGCCGCGATCTGCACGCAGGTCTTGAGCTTGCCGAACATCGAAGCTTCGATCACAACCCCAGACGATGTGGCGTTCATACGCCACATCGTCACAGCCAGCTCGCGAGCGATGATCACCATCGCCACCCAGCCTTCGAGGCGGTCGAGCGACACAAGCGACAGCAGCGCCCCAACGATCAAAAGCTTGTCGGCAAGCGGGTCCATCAACTTGCCGAAGGTCGTGATCGAGTCGCGCGAACGGGCAAGGTAGCCGTCGATGAAGTCGGTCAGCGAAGCGAGTGCGAACACGACGGCGGCAAGCACATCGCCGGAGGGCGTGTTGCCAAGCAGCGCAACGACCAGCACCGGCACCAGCATGATGCGCAGCAGCGTAAGCAGATTGGGGAGGTTCAGAGGAAGCATCGGCACAGCCCATTATGGCCGCAATCGCATGCGATGGCCGGGGCGGCGTGTCAGACGGCGCATCGGCTTTATCAGGCCAATTCTGAGCCGGCATCTCGAGCGTCTCGGGATCATGGGCCTCGGCCCGATAGGGTGTGCCGAATGCCTTTGATCCCGATGGTCATAGAGCGCACCGCCAGAGGTGAGCGCGAGTTCGACATCTTCTCGCGTCTGCTGAACGAGCGCATCATCTTCCTCGGCACCCCGATCGAAGATCAGGTAGCCAATCTGGTCGTGGCCCAGCTCCTGCACCTGGAGTCCCAGGACCCCGACAAGGACATCTCGATCTACATCAACTCGCCGGGCGGCAGCGTCTATTCGGGTTTGGCGATCTACGACACGATGCGCTTCGTCAAGCCCGACATCCACACAATGTGCGTGGGTGTGGCGATGTCGATGGGCTCGCTGCTATTGGCGGGCGGCACGAAGGGCAAGCGGGCGGCGCTACCCAACTCACGGATCCTCATCCACCAGCCTTCCGCGGGCTTTGAAGGCCAGTCGACCGACATCGAGATCCATGCGCGCGAGATCCTCAACATCCGCGATCGCCTCGACGACATCTACGCCGAAAACACAGGCCTATCGAAGGAGCAGGTGCGGGAAGACATGGAGCGCGACCGCTTCTTCACGGCGCAGCAAGCCTTGGAGTACGGTCTGATCGACCGCGTGCTCGAGCCTCACTGAAGGTCGCCTCGCGGGTACGCGCGGGGTGTTGTGTGCGACGGGTCGGCTACAGCAGGCTCGCACTCTCAGGTTGCGTCTCTCAAGCGATCGAGTGCTCGATCGCACCGAGATGCTCGATCTCGATGCGCACGACGTCGCCGGCGGTGAGAAAGCGCGGCGGGTCGAGGCTCATGCCGACACCGCTCGGTGTGCCAGTGAGGATCAGGTCTCCGGGCGAGAGCGTGCAGGTCTCGGAGATGAACTGCACAAGCTCGGGAATCTTGAAGACCAGGTTGGAGGTCGAGGAATCCTGGCGCAGTTCCTGATTGACCCACGTGCGCAGCCAGAGTGAGTGCGGGTCGGGAATCTCATCGGCGGTCGTGATCCAGGGACCGTACGGGCAGAAGCCGTCGGCGCCCTTGGCGCGCGTCCACTGCGTCTCGCGCCCCTGCAGGTCGCGGGCAGTGAGGTCATCGGCGACGGCGTAGCCACCTACCTGCCCGCCTGCGCCCATCACGACTGCCAGCTCGCCCTCGTAGTCCAAGCGTTTGGCCACGGCTGGGCAGCGCACGGACGCGCCAGGAGCCACGACGGAGGCCGGCAGCTTCGTGAACACAAGCGGAGCTTCGGGCGCCGTGCCACCGATCTCGGCAATGTGGTCGGCGTAGTTGAGGCCGATGCCGAAGATCGCGCGCGGCTCGGGGACGGGGGCCAGCAACGTCACCTCGGTTAGCGCGAAAGACGGCCCGTCCGCTGCGGGCGCGCCGGAGTCGCGTAGGCGGTCGAGCACGCTGAAGCGCTCGTCGGCGTAGGCCACCACCCGCCCGTCGCGTACCTCGCCCGCATGTACGTGGGAGCTGCCGGGCGGGATAAATGTGGCGAGGCGCATCGGCCGCCAAGCCTAGCGGGAGGGAGGCACATTCCACAGAGGTGAGACTCGGCCTCTGTCCACACTTTGGCCTCCGTCCACACCTAGGTCCCGCTCACGCCTTGGCCTCTGCCCACTTCGGCCTTCGCCCACGCCTCGGCCTCCGCCCACACTATTGTCGGCAGGCGAGATGAGCCGTCTTACTTCCACAGAGCGTGTCGCGCTGCTCGCGATTGCCGCCTTGACGGCGATAGCGGGCGTAGCCAACTATGGGCAGTGGGCGGCCGTGCCGCGCTTTGCGGTGGCGACGCTGGCCCTCGCAGGCTTGGCATGGGTCGTGTCGTTTGCCACAGAGCAGCTTGGAGAGCGCTTCGGGCCGGCGGTCACGGGAATGATGCAGTCGACGCTCGGCAACCTGCCGGAGCTGTTCGTAGTCATCTTCGCCCTGCAGAAGGGCGAGCTGGTCGTCGCGCAGACGGCGATCGTCGGCTCGATCTTCGCCAACGCGATGCTCGTGCTGGGCCTGGTGATCGTGGTCGGCGCACTGCGCGCCCCCGATGGCGTGATGCGCTTCTCCCATCGGTTGCCGCGCGACACGACGACGCTGCTGCTGGTGTGCGTGTTCATCATCGTGCTGCTGGGTTTGTCGCTCGCGTCGCACGATCACGCCAGCCATCACGTGGACGTGATCTCGGCAGTCGGGGCGGTGAGCCTGCTTGTCGTATACCTCGCCTGGGTGGTGCCCTACCTGCGCGCCGATACCCTGCCCGGCACAGGCAAGCTGCCCGGGGCGGAGGAAGATACTTCCGAGCGCGAGCCCGAGCGCGCCGGCGCGCGGCTCTCGCTGCGCCTGACACTGGCGCTGTTGCTCATAGCCGGTGTCGCTTCGGCATTCGTCTCCGACTGGTTCGTAAACGGCCTGGCGCCGGCGATCGTGCAATTGAAAATCTCCCAGGCGTTCGCAGGCCTCGTGATCGTGGCGATCGCCGGCAACGCGGTCGAGAACACCGCTGGCATCGTGCTCGCCTGGAAGGGTCGCTCGGACCTGGCGATCTCTGTCGTCAAGAACTCCGTCGCGCAGATCGCGGCGTTTCTGTTTCCGCTGCTGGTGCTGATCTCGTTCCTGCTCGCGACAACGCTGACATTCGCGCTCGCGCCGGTGTACATCGGCGCGCTGCTGGTGATGGCGCTGGCCATGTGGCAGATCACCGGCGACGGCGAAGCGGCGGCGTTCGAGGGCTGGGCGCTCGTCGCGCTATACGTGATCCTCGCGACGCTGACGCTGTACGAGTGAGGCACGAGGCGCAATCTCGCTCGAGATGGCGAGATTAGACTCGCCATCTCGTGACTCGTAAGCGCGACATCAAGCAGTTCCTGCACGCCTGCAAGGAGGCAGGCTTGACCGCCTCTGAGCGCTTCGAAGCGAGCGACGCTCTCCACGCCGAGAAGGCGTCGAGTGGCCAGGAAGACATGAGCTATGGAGAACTGCTGGCGTGGCTGCGAGAATGGAAGGACTCATGGCGACCGTCGTAGCCCTGGATGCATCACCTGCAACCGTCCTGCGCTCAATGCGAGGGTCGATCGTCGATGCGCGCATCTCCTATCCAGATGTCCTCCACGTTGAAGTTCGCGACTCGCACGGAGAGCTTTGGCGCTTGGCCACCCAGGACGCCGAGTGGTCGCCGTCCGACCCGGCTCAATTGGTCGGGCGCTCGATTGACGATGCCGGTATCGACGAGGAATCTGGTGAGCTGCGCTGCAAGCTCTCCGATGGCTCATTGCTCGACATCAAGCCAGCCACAGCTGAAGCAGACGACGACCCGCCCTATTGGGAGCTGATTAGCCCCGCGGGCGTTGTTCTCGAGTTCGGGCCAGGGGTTCGCTGGCAGATCAGTAGCGCCGATGCTCCAGCAGTGTCACCTCGCTGATTGGGGAGCCGTGTCGATGGCGATTGGAAGCGCGTCCGGGCAGGTCAACCTTTCAGCAGCCCACCCACCAGCGCCCCGGCCACGCCGCCGGTGGCAGCCGCCGCGCCGGCGTTGTTGCCCTCCACGCCCTCCTGTGGAGAGATGAACATCGTCTGGATCGCAAGGCGGCCAGGCCCCGTGAAGCGGTTCCAGGTGAGCTTGCCGCCGCCGCCGAACATGCCCGACTTCAGGCCCATCGTGACCGCCTCCAGCTTCACCGTCGGGTCCTTGTAAAGCCAAGCGCCCGGCTCTACGTCAAGCTGCTCGCCGGCGTCGAGCGCGACGACGAACACGTTGCCGTGTCCATGCAGCCAGACCAGCGCATCGCCGTCCGTCGCACGGAACTTGTCCATAAAGAATCCGGACCCGCCCAGCAACATGCTCTGCACGCCCTGGATGCGTTCGAAGCTGTAGTCGAGGTTATCTGTAGCCGCGACGAACTGGTGCTCGCGCACGTCGAGCCCTTCGCCCTGGCGCAGGTGCAATGGCACGACTTGCCCGGGCGAATCGCGCGAGAACGCAATGCGCCCGGCGCCGGCCGTACGAGTCACGAAGAATTCCATACCCGCGATCTTGCGCTTGACGCCGCCCGGAAGCTTCTTCAGCTCGACGCCCACCTGCGTCTGCTTCCACAGCAGCACGTGGTGCTCGAACATCACGCTTGCCTGCCCGACCTCGACCTGCAGCTCGGGCACCAGCCCCCCGCGTATGTGGTAGGTCACGCCCGCAAAAGCTTCGTCTTGAACGACCGCCTCGATCGGCTCCGGCAGATGCATGGCTTGTGTCTCCTTTTTGGGTTGGCGACGAGAGTTTGCTGGGTTGGCGACGGGCGGTCGCTGAGTGGTTTGGCGGGTGTTGTTAGTTGCTTTCTGGGCGATGCCCCCTCGCGCGCGCAGGGGGCATCTGCTTTTGGAGTGCCCGTCAGCATGCTTATCGGCACCGGTTCACCGGAAGTTAGGCACCGGTTCCCCGGAAGTTAGCTACGCCGAGTGCCCAGCCGCGCTAGACTTTGCTCAACCTCGCGCCTGGGCGGGGTTTTCTTTCGTCTGGGCGCGCTCGTCGACAACCACGCAGGGATCTTTTAGCTATGGCTCGCGGAGACGTTCGAATCGCTATCACCCTCGCCTGCGAGGAGTGCAAGCATCGCAACTACCAAACAAATAAGTCCAAGCGCAACAACCCCGACCGGGTGAGCCTGCGTAAGTACTGTCGCTGGTGCCGCCGGCATACCAGCCATCGGGAGACTCGCTAGCGCGGGAGCGCTGCCGTGGCCCGTGACCGCAAGCGTGCAAGGCAACGTCGCTCTAGGCCCATCCGTGAGGGCGCGACGACCCCATCTCAGAATCGCCCAGTCCGTGCCGACGTCCCGGCGGCGCTCTCGCACGCAGGGGACGCCGACGAGTTCGACGCGGCGCTCATCGCCGGCGCCGGCGGCGTGCCGGCCGAGCAGCCCGCCGAGGCCGAGCGCTATGGCGAGGGTTCTCGTGAGGCATCCTCAGCCGACCTGGTATCTGCGGGCGGGGGACGCGACGGTCGTAATGGCAGAGGCGACGAGTCGGTCCTCGACGAGCTGCCGGAGCCTGCGCCTCCAGAGGGAGCGACTCCGGCCGCCAAGCCGTCGCAGCCGCTGCCTCGTCGTGCGATTGCCTTTCTGCGCGCCAGTTGGGCCGAGCTGCAACGGGTCCAGTGGCCTGACCGTCGTCAAGTCACGCAGGCGACCGCTGTCGTGCTGGGCTTCGTTGCCGTCGCCGGGGCATACTTGGGCGCCGCGGACTGGGTGGCCCAGAAGATCGTCAACTTCATCCTCTGACGCCCGATGACCTGCCTGACGCCCGATGACCGGCGCATATCTGCGTCCTCGTTCGCTTGTGTGCAAAGCACACTTCGCTCACTGCGTCCTGGATCTGCTTGGTCCTCGAACGTCAGGAGGCTCGTGTGACGTCCCTTGACCTGCTTGGTCATCGGACGCCGTAGCGCTAAGCGCGATACCGTCTCGCCCCTTCCGTCCACCAAAATGTCTCCCTGTCTTATCCACCAATTCAAGCTGTCAGGAAGCTGAATGTTTCGTTGGTATGTAGTCAACACCTACTCCGGTCACGAGAACAAGGTCAAGCACAATCTCGAGCACCGCGTCGTATCGCTGGGCCAGCAGCGTGCCGTACGCACGGTCGTCGTCCCGACCGAGTCCGTCTCGGAGATGAAGGACAACCAGAAGATCACGGTCGAGAAGCGAACCATGCCGGGTTACGTGCTCGTCAACATGGAGCTCAACGAGGACTCCTGGGGGGTCGTCAAGGGCACCCCCGGCGTGACCGGCTTCGTTGGCTCTTCGCAGGAGCCGGTGCCGCTCACCCAGGTGGAGGTCGATCGCCTGCTGCACAAGGAGGTCGCGACCGCGCCGCGCACACGCGCCCAGTTCACGATCGGCGAGACCGTCAAGGTGGTCTCCGGGCCGCTGTCAGACTTCTCCGGAGAGATCTCCGAGATCAACGACGACGCCGCCAAGCTCAAGGTCCTGGTATCAATCTTCGGCAGGGAGACTCCTGTCGAGGTCGGATTTGATCAGGTGAAGAAGCTCTAATGGCCAAGAAGGTACTGACAACAATCAAGCTGCAAGCGCGCGGCGGACAGGCGAGCCCGGCTCCGCCGGTCGGTCCTGCCCTGGGCCAGCACGGCATCAACATCATGGAGTTCTGCAAGGCCTTCAACGCGCAGACGCTCAGCGACACCGGCACGATCATCCCGGTGGTCATCACGGTCTACGAGGACCGCTCGTTCACGTTCGTGACGAAGACACCGCCTGCGGCGGTCCTCATCCGTCAAGCGCTCAAACTGGAGAAGGGCTCGGGCGAGCCCAACCGCAACAAGGTCGGCAAGATCACCGACGCACAGTTGCGCGAGATCGCCGAGCGCAAGCTCGCCGATCTCAATGCCCACGACGTCGACCAAGCGGTCAAGATCATCGCCGGCACCGCCCGCTCAATGGGCGTGGAGGTAGCGTCATGAGCGCTCACGGTCGTCGTCACACAGAGGGTCTTCAGAAGGTCGATCGCGATCGTGAGCACGCCCCCGCCGAGGCGGTCGCGCTCGTCAAGAGCCTCGCCAGCGCCAAATTCGACGAGTCGGTCGAGATTCATGTGCGCACCGGCCTGAACGTGCGTCACGCCGACGAGCAGCTGCGCGGCACGATCGCGCTACCCAACGGCCTGGGCAAGAACGTCAAGGTCGCCGTCTTCGCCCAAGGCGAGAAGGCTCGCGAAGCCGAGGCGGCCGGCGCCGACGTCGTTGGCGCACAGGATCTGGCCAAGCGCATTCAAGAGGGCTTCGACGACTTCGACGTCGCCATCGCCACACCCGACCTGATGTCGGTGGTAGGTCAGCTCGGGCGCATCCTCGGCCCATCCGGCAAGATGCCCAACCCGAAGGTCGGTACCGTCACGATGGACGTCGCCAAAGCGGTTGAGGACTCCAAGTCGGGCAAGGTCGAGTACCGCACCGATCGCACAGCGATCGTGCATATGGTGATCGGCAAGGCCTCCTTCGAGGAGCGTCAGCTGCTCGAGAACTACGCTGCAGTAGTCGAAGAGCTCGTCCGCGCCAAGCCCTCCTCAGCGAAGGGGCGCTACCTGCGCACGATCACGATGACTTCCACGATGGGGCCTGGCGTCAAAGTAGACCCGGCCCGTACCCGCGACATCGTCGAAGAGGCAGCCGCGGCCTGATTTAATCAACGGCTCACCGCCCGAGACCCCCGGCATCGCCGGCCGATCGGAGAGATCGGCATCGGCAGAGAAGACCGGGGCAGGTGGAGCGAGCGAAAGTGGTTCACCCCCGCTCTCGACGCCCCGCTGTGCTTGGCGTCTGAGTTCTTCAAAGAGAGCAGGGGATGAGATGAACCGAGAGCAGAAGGCAGCGACGATAGAGGCGCTCGCAACGGAGATAGACGAGTCACAGGCCGTCTTCGCCGTCGACTACCGCGGTATCTCGGTGGCCCAGGCGGCTGAGCTGCGCTCCAAGCTGCGTGAGGCTGACGCCACTTTCACGGTCGTCAAGAATTCGTTGACCGAACGCGCTGCCGATCAGGTTGGCGCCGAGTCGCTCAAGGCGCTGCTATCAGGCCCCACCGCACTCACCTTCGTACGCGGAGACGCCGCGCTGGCGGCCAAGGCCGTCGCCGATCAGGCTCGCGCCACACAGCTGTTGCCGTTCAAGGGCGGCCTGATGGATGGCGAGGTAGTCGATGCCGATCAGATTCGCGCCATCTCGCGCCTGCCCTCGCGCGAAGTGCTCTACGGCCAGCTCGTCGGGATCGTCGCCTCGCCCATCTCGGGCCTGGTACGCACGCTCGGCGGCCTCGTTGGCGGCCTTGCGGTTGCGCTCGGCCAGGTGCGCGAGAAGAAGGAGTCGGGTGAGATCCCAGCCGGCGAGCCGCCTGCGGGCGAAGCTGCTCCTGTTGAGGAGGCCCCTGCTGCTGAGGCCCCCGCTGCTGAGGCCCCCGTTGAGGAGGAGTCTGCTGTTGAGGCGCCGGCCGTTGAGGAGGTCCCCGCGACTGATGAGGCCCCAGTCGCTGAGGAGAGCGCTGAGACTCCTACCGAGGATGCCCAGGCGGCTGAGGAGGGCGCAGCGGAGGAGCAGCCCGAGTCCGAGGCGGAGGTCGCCTCGGCCGCGGAGGCCTCGACCACAGACCAAGCTGAGCCGGCGACTGAGCCGGCACAAGACGACAACCAGACGGACGCTTCGGAGCAAGAAGCCGAGAGCGCCGAAGCGACCAAGGAGGACTGACCGATGGCAACAAGCACACAAGATTGGATCGAGGAGCTCAAGGGCATCTCGGTGCTCGAGCTCGCCGAGCGCATCAAGGCGCTGGAGGAGGAGTTCGGCGTCTCGGCGGCAGCAGTTGCCGCGCCGGCGGCAGCAGCAGGCAGCGGCGGTGGCGGCGATGCCGGCGGCGAGGATGAGGGTCCGACTACGGTCGACGTGATCCTCACTGCCTCCGGCGACAAGAAGATCCAGGTGATCAAGGTCGTACGTGCTGCCACCGGGCTCGGCCTGAAGGAGGCTAAGGCACTCGTTGACGAGGCTCCTAAGCCCGTCAAGGAGGGCATCGAGCGCGAGGAGGCAGACAAGCTCAAGGCTGAACTCGAGGAGGCCGGAGGCAGCGTCGAGTTGAAGTAGCGATAGCGACATACAAGGAGCTGTGTGGTGGAGCCGGGACATCGGATCCGGATCGAGTCGAAGACCCTGTGTGGGCTGCTGATGACCACGCTGCTTTTTAGTGGGTGTGGGGGAGGCGTCAAGAGCACCGGTGTCGCCTCCCATAGACCCGCTGCTCGCGGTGCCTCCACGAAGTCGCTGTCCAACGGAGGGTTGCATCCGCGCCATGCAGTTGGCGACTACGACACGGATGACTACGAAGTCAGTGATGACGCCGACGACGATGACAGCACTGGTCGCTTAGATCGTGATGGCGACACCGACAACGCGAGTGGCAGCATGTATGACAGCGATGACACCAACCTCGCGAGCTATAGCCATTCCGCGGATCTGGCGCAGACGCATGCGGTTGCTTCCTTGGTGGGGCGCTACCTTGCGGCTGCGGCAGCAGCGGATGGTGCGAGGGCCTGCTCGATGATCCTGGGGAGTGTCGCCAGCGAGGTCACCACCGTCCTGGGTGGACCGGGCGAGCCCCCCTACTCCCGCGGAAGGACCTGTGCCGCGATCCTCTCGAAAATATTTCGTTTCTACCGCAGGCAACTCACCATGGAGGCCCGCTTGCTGCGGGTGTTCAGGTTTGGTGTCGACGGCAATAAGGGACTCGCGACCCTCGCCGCCAAGTCGGGTTCGGTGTTCCCCGATCGAGTCATTGCACTGCAGCGCGAAGGCAGGGCGTGGAAGATCGATGGAGTGCTCGATCAAGAACAGCCATAAAGATCGTTCGCGAAAATCGCGTTCGTCCAGTACAATTTCACCTGCTGGCCGATAGTCGCAGCCACCCAGACAGTGCGAGCTCCGCGCCACATACGCGGAGTTCAGGGGGTGGGGTCCGTGAGCGCTGGCTGCCCCACTTGAGGGCGCGGATGCTCTGTGCTATCTTTGCTGGTCGCGCGTTTGCGCCCGCCTTTGCCCGTCTCTCGCCCTCCGAAGGAGTCATTTCTTGGCTGCTGTTGATGCTCTCCGGACGCGCCGGTCCTTCGCGCGTCTGTCCAAGTCTGTCGACGTACCGAACCTCATCGATATCCAGCGCCGCTCGTTTCTGTGGCTGACTGACCCCCAAAAGGGCGGTCTGCGCGAGACGATCGACGACATCTCTCCAATCGAGGACTACACCGGCAACCTTGCCGTGCAGTTCGGCGAGTTCGTCTTCGACGAGCCCGTCGCCTCGCTCGAGCAGTGCCGCGAGAAGGATCTGACCTACGCCCGTCCGCTCACGGTCACGGTCGCCTTCATCAACCGCGAGACCGGAGAGATTCGCGAGCAGTCCGTGTTCATGGGCGACTTCCCGTGGATGACCGAGCGCGGCACGTTCGTGATCAACGGCACCGAGCGCGTGGTTGTCACGCAGCTTGTGCGCTCCCCCGGTGCCTACCTGATGGAGCCGAAGGACCGCGAGAAGCAGGTCTTCATCGCCAACCTGATGCCCGCCCGCGGCTCGTGGCTGGAGCTCGAGATAGACAAGAAGGGCAAGGTGTTCGTACGCATCGACCGCAAGCGCAAGCTGCCCGTGACGGTGCTGTTGCGCGCGATGGGCTACGCGACCGATGAGGAGATCCTGCGGCTGTTCGAGAACTCGCACTACATCCGCAACACGATCGAAGCCGACACCGAACAGACTCGCACCGAAGAGGGCGCCCTGATCGAGCTGTTCAAGAAGCAGCGTCCGGGCGAGCCGCCGAGCGTCGAGAACGCGAAGGCGTTGCTCAACCAGCTGTTCTTCGACCCCAAGCGCTATGACCTCACGCGCGTCGGTCGCTACAAGCTCAACTCGCGTCTCGGACTCGAGATCGACATCGACACGCGCACGCTCACCCACGACGACATCCTCGCGCTCGTCAAGGAGCTCGTGTCGCTGCCCAAGCGTCTCGGCATGCCCGAGGAGCCGGAGATCGAGATCAAGGACTACGCTGCCGAGGCTACGAGCATGCCGCGCGAGCCCGTCGAGGAGCACCTCGACGAGTACGAGCACTTCGGCAACCGCCGGCTGCGCACCGTGGGCGAGCTGATCCAGGAGGCTTTCCGCATCGGCCTCTATCGCATGGAGCGCGTCGTGCGCGAGCGTCTGACGACCGAGGACGCCGACACGATCACGCCGCAGACGATCATCAACATCAGGCCTGTGGTGGCTGCGCTGAAGGAGTTCTTCGGCTCCTCGCAGCTGTCGCAGTTCATGGACCAGACGAATTCTCTCTCGGGGCTTACGCACCGTCGGCGTCTGTCCGCACTCGGCGCCGGTGGCCTCACCCGCGAGCGCGCGCCGATCGAGGTGCGCGACGTGCACCCCACCCATTACGGGCGCATGTGCCCGATCGAGACGCCCGAGGGTCCGAACATCGGCCTGATCGGCTCGCTCTCCTCGTTCGCCGAGGTGTCTGAGTATGGCTTCGTCACCACCCCTTACAGGGTCGTCAAGGACGGCATCGCCACTGAGGAAGTCGTCCGTCTGGACGCCACTCAGGAGGAGGAGCAGCTGATCGCCCAGGCGAACACGCCGATCGACGAGAAGACCGGCAAGCTGCTTGGCAAAGAGATTCTGTGTCGTACTCAGGCCGGCCAGTACGTGACCGTCGGCCCGAAGGACGTAGACCTGGTCGACGTGTCTCCCGAACAGATCTGGTCGGTAGCGACCGCCATGATCCCGTTCCTCGAGCACGATGATGCCAACCGTGCGCTGATGGGCTCGAACATGCAGCGCCAGGCGGTCCCGTTGCTGAAGACCGACGCACCGCTGGTGGGCACCGGCATGGAGCGTCGCGCCGCGCTTGACACGGGCGACGTGCTGCTCGCGCGCAATGCCGGCACGATCGACTTCGTCGACGCCAACCGGATCGTGATCGAGACCCCCGACGGCAAGGACGAGTACGAGCTGCAGAAGTTCATGCGCTCCAACCAGGGCACTCTGATCCACCACAAGCCGCTTGTCGGCTCGGGACAGAAGGTCAAGGCGGGCGACGTGCTCGCTGACGGCTCTTCGACCGACAAGGGTGAAATGGCGCTCGGCAAGAACCTGATGGTGGCGTTCATGTCCTGGGAGGGCTACAACTTCGAGGACGCGATCATCCTCTCCAAGCGCCTCGTGCAGGACGACGAGCTCACCTCGATCCACATCGAGGAGTACGAGATCGACGCGCGCACGACCAAGCTCGGCGACGAGGAGATCACGCGCGACATCCCCAACCGCTCGGAGGAGTCGCTGCGCAACCTCGACGACCGCGGCATCGTGCGCGTCGGGGCCGAGGTCGCCTCGGGCGATCTGCTCGTCGGCAAGGTCACGCCCAAGGGCGAGACCGAGCTGACCGCCGAGGAGAAGCTGATCCGCGCGATCTTCAAGGAGAAGGCGCGCGAGGTCAGGGACACCTCGCTGAAGGTGCCCCATGGCGAGGGTGGCGTCGTGATCGACGTGATGACCTTCAGCCGCGATGAGGGTGACGACCTGCCGCCGGGTGTCAACGACCTGGTGCGGGTGTTCGTGGCCAAGAAGCGCAAGATCTCCGAGGGCGACAAGCTCGCGGGCCGTCACGGCAACAAGGGCGTGATCTCCAAGATCGTCGACCAGCAGGACATGCCGTTCCTGGAGGATGGCACTCCGGTCGACGTGATCCTCAATCCGCTGGGCGTGCCAAGTCGCATGAACGTCGGGCAGATCCTCGAGACGCACCTCGGCTGGGCTGCCGCGCAGGGCTGGTATGACGACGGCACCGAGGCCTACAAGGACGCCCATGCCAACGGTGGCAACAAGCGCGTTTATGTGGCCACGCCCGTCTTCGACGGAGCGACCGTCGAAGACGTCGATACTGCGCTGGTCAAGTGGCAAGACGCGCACGAGGGTCGTATTTGTATGGACGTCGACAAGTCCCGTCGCGTCGGAGAGCAGGCCTCGGGCAAGATGACGCTCTTTAACGGGCGCACCGGTGAGCCCTTCGAGGAACAGGTCACCGTCGGCTACATGTACATCCTCAAGCTGTTGCACCTCGTGGACGACAAGATCCACGCTCGCTCGACCGGTCCCTACTCGCTTGTCACTCAGCAGCCGCTGGGAGGCAAGGCGCAGTTCGGCGGTCAGCGCTTCGGTGAGATGGAGGTGTGGGCGCTGGAGGCATTCGGCGCCGCGTACACACTGCAGGAGATGCTCACGATCAAGTCCGACGACACTGTGGGGCGTGTGAAGGCATACGAGGCGATCGTCAAGGGCGAGAACATCGCCGAGCCGTCGATCCCGGAGTCCTTCAAGGTGCTGCTCAAGGAGATGCAGTCGCTGGCGCTCGACGTGGGCGTCGTCTCCGAGGAAGGTCAGCACACAGAGCTGCGCGACGAAGACGACGACCTGCTGCGCGCCGCGGAGGAGCTCGGTATCGACCTCTCCGGCGTCAGGGCACCCACGGGCGAGGTCACAGAGACCGAGCCCGAGGCGGAGGCTGCGGCTGTAGCCGATGGCGAGGACAGCGAGGATGTCGAGCCCGAGGCGGCGCTCGATATAGAGGGGCTTCTCGAGGACGGCATCGCCCTTGAGGAGCTGGACGACGCCGGTGCGCCTGTGGGCGAGCCGGCCGAAGGGAGCAACTAATGATTGACACAAGGGGGCTTCGCCCCCTTACGACCTTCGGTCTAACCCCCAGTCAGAGGATTTGCCCATGATTGACATTAATAACTTTGACGCGATAGAGATCAGTCTCGCGTCCTCCAAGCAGATCCGCGGGTGGAGCTCCGGCGAGGTGACCAAGCCCGAGACGATCAACTACCGCACGCTCAAGCCCGAGAAGGATGGGCTGTTCTGCGAGCGCATCTTCGGTCCCACAAAGGACTGGGAGTGCTACTGCGGCAAGTACAAGCGCGTGCGCTACAAGGGCATCGTCTGCGAGCGCTGTGGCGTCGAGGTCACACGCTCGAAGGTGCGCCGCGAGCGCATGGGCCACGTCGACCTGGCTGCTCCTGTCAGCCACATCTGGTTCTTCAAGGGGGTGCCTTCGCGCATCGGCTACCTGCTCGACATGGCTCCCAAGGAGCTCGAGAAGGTTCTCTACTTCGCCGCGTCGATCGTCACATGGGTCGACGACGAGGCACGCTCGAAGGATCTCGACACGCTCGAGAAGGAGGTCAACAAGGTTCTCGACTCCTACGCCGCCGAGCTGCAGGAGCGCGTGCTCGAACTGCGTGAGTCACTGGCCCGCCGCGAGAAGTACCTGCAGACCGGCAAGCAGACTTCCTTCAACGATGAAGACCATCTGTGGGCCGACTCGCTCGACCTCAACCTCGCGAAGATCTCCGATGAGGAGCGCGACAAGCTCGTCAAGGAGCTCAACAAGACCTTCGAGGCGGACATCGCCGACACGGAAGCCTATGTCGAGGACGGGGCCGAGCGGATGCGCAACGTCTGGGAGCTCTTCAAGACGATGGAGCCCAAGCAGATCGAGCACGACGAGACCACCTTCCGCGAGCTCAAGGAGCGCTTCGGCTCCTCCTACGGCTTTGGCGAATACTTCCGTGGCGGCATGGGCGCCGAGGCGATCCGCGACCTGCTCCAACAGGTTGACCTGGAGGCCGAACGCACGGAACTCGAGGAGCAGGTCAAGACCGGCAAGGGCCAGAAGCAGGCACGCGCGGTCAAGCGCCTGAAGGTGGTCAGCGCGTTCATCCAGTCCGGCAACAAGCCCGAGATGATGGTGCTGGACGCCGTGCCGGTGATTCCGCCGGAGCTGCGCCCGATGGTGCAGCTCGACGGTGGACGCTTCGCGACCTCCGACCTCAACGACCTCTATCGCCGCGTCATCAACCGCAACAACCGCCTCAAGCGGCTGCTCGACCTTGGTGCCCCCGAGATCATCGTCAACAACGAGAAGCGCATGCTGCAAGAGGCGGTAGACGCGCTGTTTGACAACGGTCGCCGCGGGCGTCCCGTCACCGGCCCGGGCAACCGTCCGCTGAAGAGCCTCTCGGACATGCTCAAGGGCAAGCAGGGACGCTTCCGCCAGAACCTGCTCGGCAAGCGCGTGGACTACTCGGGTCGCTCGGTGATCGTCGCCGGCCCATACCTGAAGTTGCACCAGTGCGGTCTGCCGAAGATCATGGCGCTCGAGCTGTTCAAGCCGTTCATCATGGCGCGCCTAGTCGAGCGCAAGTCCGCGCAGAACATCAAGGCGGCCAAGAAGATGGTCGACTCGATGATCGGCGAGGTGTGGGACGTGCTCGAGGAGGTAATCCACGAGCACCCAGTGCTGCTCAACCGCGCACCCACCCTGCACCGTCTCGGCATCCAGGCGTTCGAACCATTGCTTGTCGAGGGCAAGGCGATCCAGGTACATCCCCTGGTGTGCCACGCCTTCAACGCCGACTTCGACGGCGACCAGATGGCGGTCCATCTACCGCTGTCGGCCGAGGCCCAGGCGGAGGCGCGCATCCTGATGCTGTCCTCCAACAACATCCTCTCGCCGGCACACGGTGCGCCGCTGGCGACGCCCACCCAGGACATGATCCTGGGCGCCTATTACCTCACCTACGGACCCGAAGCGGACGAGCTGTCGAAGATCGACAGGGCTACCTACGAGCCTCGCCCGCACGTGTTCCGTACCGCGCAGGAGGCCGAGCTCTCCTACGAGGCTGGTGTCGTCAAGCTGCACGACATCGCCGAGTTCCGTCCGATGGGGCGTGAGGGCGGGCACCTGCTGAGCACGGTCGGGCGAATCATCTACAACGATCGCATCGAGCGTGCGCTCGCCGAGGCGCTTGGTGATCAGTTCGACGCGTCGAAGTACGTGTACGTCAACCAGTCGATGAAGAAGCGCGACACCACGCGCTTGATCGACGCTTTGGTGCAGACCTACGGCGCGACCACGATCTCCCTGGTCTTGGACGCGTTCAAGGACCTCGGCTTCAAGTACGCCACCCAGGCCGGCATCACGATCTCAAAGAACGACGTCGTGATCCCGCCGGAGAAGCAGTCGATCCTCGACAAGTTCGACAAGCTCGTGGGCGACATCACCGACCAGTACGACATGGGCCTGATCACCCAGGAGGAGCGCCACGAGGCGGTCGTCGAGAAGTGGAACGCAGCGACCGACGAGGTGGCCGAGGCGATGATCCAGAACCTCGACACGCTCAACCCGATCTTCATGATGGCCAACTCCGGCGCCCGCGGCTCCTTCAAGCAGATCCGCCAGCTGGCGGGTATGCGCGGCCTGATGGCCAATCCGAAGGGTGAGATCATCGAGCGACCGATCAAGTCCAACTTCATGGAGGGACTGTCGGTGCTCGAGTACTTCATCTCCACGCACGGTGCGCGAAAGGGCCTGGCCGATACGGCCCTGCGTACCGCCGACTCGGGCTACCTCACTCGACGCCTGGTGGATGTCGCCCAGGATGTGATCATTCGCGAGGTCGACTGCGGCACCGACGAATACATCGAGATGGCCGTCTGGAACGAGGGCGGCGAGCCCAACGAAAACCTCGTGGGTCGCACGGCCGCGCAGCCGATCACGACCAAGCGCGGGCGCATGCTTGCCGAGGGTGGCGAGGAAATCGGTCGCCAGCAGCTCGCCGATATCGTCGAGGCGTTCGCCGAGGACAACGAGAAGGGCGTGCGCGTGACTGTGCCAGTGCGCTCGGTGCTCAAGTGCAAGGCCCCCAGTGGGGTGTGCCAGGCCTGCTATGCCCGCGCGATGGCCACCGGTCAGACCGCGCAGATCGGGGATGCCGTCGGCATCGTCGCCGCGCAGTCGATCGGCGAGCCCGGTACGCAGCTGACGATGCGCACGTTCCACACCGGCGGTGTCGCCGGCGCGGACATCACGCACGGACTGCCGCGCGTGGTCGAGCTCTTCGAGGCACGCAAGCCCAAGGGCTTGGCGAAGATCGCAGAGCAGGACGGAGTCGTCTCGATCGAAGAGACGGAGAAGGCGCTTACGGTCGTCATCACCGATGAGGCTGGCGAGGAGCATCGCCACGCCTTCCCGCGGCGCACGCGTCTTTACGTAACTGCCGGCGAGAAGATCCAGGCCGGAAAGCAGCTGAACGAGGGATCGCTCTATCCACACGAGCTCCTGGCGATTCGCGGCCGCACCGAGACCGAGCAGTACCTCGTCAAGGAGGTGCAGGAGGTCTACAAGTCACAGGGCGTGGACATCAACGACAAGCACATCGAGTTGATTGTGCGTCAGATGCTCAAGAAGGTGCGCGTCGACCAGAAGGGCGACACCGACTACCTGCCCGGGCAGTTCGTGGACCGCTACGAATTCGCAACCGCCAACGACGCCGTGATCGCTAAGGGTGGCGAGACCGCCCAGTTCGAGGACATCATCCTCGGTATCACCAAGGCCTCGCTGAACACCGACTCGTTCCTCTCGGCGGCCTCCTTCCAGGAGACCACCAAGGTGCTCACCGACGCATCGCTCGAGGGCAAGATCGACCGTTTGAACGGCCTCAAGGAGAACGTGATCATCGGCAAGCTGATCCCTGCGGCGACGGGCCTGAAGCGCTACCGGCGGATCGAGATCGAACCGTCCGAGCCACTGCCGCGCGCGATCGACGACGTCGGCCTGCTCGACCAGGAGGAGATCGCAGCCGAGCTGGGCTTGGCCGACGGCGAGGCGCTCAGTGCCGGCTACGGCAGCGAGTTCGACGCCGACTTGGCGTCGCTGGAGAAGATCGGCGCTGGCAGCTCAGACCCAGGTTTCGTTGAGGGTCTCGGCGAGCTTGAGGTACCTGAGGAGTCGGGAGAGTAGGGAGTAGGTCTCTCCGGGAGGGATCAACTCCGAGGGGGATCAACTCCTAATTATTAAGACATCGGCGCATGCGCCGATGTCTCGGGTGGCGCATGCGCCACCCGGCTGGGGCGCACATGTGCGCCCCAGTTTCCGTTAAGGAATGATTGGAATTTGCAGCGACTCGGCCCAGCGCTCCAGTATTTGTGCCTCGCGCTCAGTGAGCCCACTGGCAGGGATCGTCTCCACGAGTAGAGTGGGTCCTTCGCGTGCTTCGGCCCATTCGTGACAGGCATCGTTGAAGGCGTCGTCGATCCACGCCAGTGGCCTTGTCGTGCCAGCGTAGGCGTCGATCGCGTCGAGCTTCCAGTGCGCGTTCGTCCGTCCCACCGAACGCTCGAAGCTGAGATGCGGCAGTTCCGGTAGGCCCAGTAGGTGAGGGAGATATTCGTTGGCCTTCTCCTCCCAGCCGCTCGCCCAGACAGGCTCGAAATTGGGGACCAGTGCGAGCAGGTGCTCGGCCGCGCCGGACGAAAGAAAGTGGGGTATGCCGTCGATCGAATGGAACGACCCCGCGGGCCGCGCCCGGTGGTCGAAGGAGAACAGCGAGATCACGCCATCGATGTCGACGAGGAGCAGGGGACGGTCCTCCGGGGGAGGGCCATCCAAATCGGGACTCCCCCCGCGCGCGCGGGGGGCATGCGTCTTCACGGCACCCCCAGCATCCGGCTTGCGCCGCGAGTCATCTTCGCGTACTGCCCTTCGTACTGCCCTTTTGTCTTTAGCTTGCACTGAGGTGAGCACCGGTAATCTGCTTGAGACGCGACAGGCCAGTAAAGCATCCGTCATCCGCTGCCGATGGATCAGTCCGTCGCATCTCTAAACCAATGACTCTCGACCTGGGCATACTCCTCTCGCTGGCCTGCGCTTTCGTGGCCAACCTCGGCTTCTTCTACAAGTACCGAGGCGCCAACTCGGTGGCCAGCGTCGACGTGCGCCATCCGTTGCGCTCGATCCGCACGCTCTTCTCCTCCGGTTGGTTTGCGATCGGCATGATCGTCGCGACGGGTTCGTGGGCTCTGCACGTTGCGGCATTGGCCCTAGCGCCGATGTCGGTCGTCCAAGTCGCGCTCGCCGCCGGGGTCGTGCTCATAGCGGTGATGGCCGACCGCATGTTCGGCTTCGAGGTCGGCCCGCGCCAGTGGATCGGCCTGTGGCTGATGGCGGCCGGCCTGGTGATGCTCGGCTTGACCTTGCCGGCGATGCACGGCGCGCACTCGCAGTTCTCAGACCCGGCGATGATCTCCTTCGAGGCGGGCCTGTTCGGCTTGGGAGGCTTGCTGATCATGGGTCCGCGCATGGGCGGCCCGGTCGAGCACCACGGGATGATGCTGGGCGCCGCCTCCGGAATCCTGTTCGGCGTCTCCGACACCTCGATCAAGGCGCTGACCGGCATCATCGGCGCTCACGGCCCGCTTGCCGTATTGCTGAGCCCCTGGCTGGCGGTGGCGGTGCTCGCCTCGATCGTTGCCTTCTATGCCTCGGCAAAGGGCCTGCAAGACGGAGAGGCCGTTCCGGTCATCGCCGTCACCGGCACGGCCGCCAACATCGCCGGCATCGCCGGCGGAATCCTCGTGTTCGGCGATCCCATGCCGGGCAGTCCGGTCGGCATCGTGTTGCAATCGCTCGCCTTCGTGCTCGTGCTCGTGGCCGCGGCGCTGATGCCGGCCCCTGTACGCGCGGCGGGCATCGCCCCCGGCACGTGAGCCGGGCTTTGCCCGGGGCTTGCTGCTAGGATTCCGCCCCGAATGCCAACCACCTCGCAACTAGTGCGCAAGGGCCGCATTGCGCCCAAGAAAAAGCTTGCAACTCCAGGCCTGAAGTCCGGCAAGGGACGCAAGAAGAAGGTCGCCGCTCCGCAGCGGCGCGGCGTGTGCACACGCGTGTACACGACAACCCCGAAGAAGCCTAACTCTGCCCTGCGCAAGGTCGCCCGCGTGCGCATCGCGGGCTCGATCGAGGTCACGGCATACATCCCGGGCGAGGGTCACAACCTGCAGGAGCACTCCGTGGTGCTGGTGCGAGGCGGCCGTGTCAAGGATTTGCCGGGTGTGCGCTACAAGGTCGTGCGCGGCACGCTCGATGCGGCCGGTGTGAGCGATCGCAAGCAGGGTCGCTCCCAGTACGGCGTGAAGAAGAAATAGCAGGAGCCTTAGACCATGCCCCGTCGCGCAGCCGCCCAGGTGCGTCCGCTTGAAGCGGACTCGATCCACCGTTCAAAGCTTGTTCAGCAGATCATCAACAAGGTGATGCTCGACGGCAAGAAGTCAACTGCCGAGCGGATCGTCTACGACGCGCTGGCACTGCTTGGCGAGCGCTCGGACAAGGACCCGATCGAGCAGCTGGAGGCGTCGATCAAGGCGCTCACGCCGGCGCTAGAGGTCCGCTCACGCCGCGTTGGCGGCGCCACCTACCAAGTTCCCGTGGAGGTCCCAAGCGCCCGTGCTCGCACGCTGGCGGTGCGCTGGCTGGTCGAGTTCGCCCGCGCACGTCGCGAGAAGACGATGGCCCAGCGCTTGGCCAACGAGCTTTTGGACGCCCAATCCCAACAGGGCGGCGCCTACAAGCGCAAGGACGACATCTACCGTATGGCGCAGGCCAACAAGGCTTTCGCGCACTACCGCTGGTAGATATCGATCCCCAGCCCAAGGGCATCGATCCGAAGACGGGCGAGCCTTATTATCCGGTTGAGATACGTGTCTTGAAGCGAAGCGTCTTTGACGGGCTTCTGCGGCGGGCCGGACACGCCGCCTGAGGACCGGGCGTTAGCTGCGACGGTGTGCGACGCCGCGTATCGCGCTCCGCGTGACGTACGCGAGGACGCCGACTGCAAGGCCTAGCACGCAGCCGGCGATTCCGCCCAACACAAACGCCTCGACGATGCCGAATAGCATGGCTTGGACTACGTGATCCGCTGGGTACTCGCCGATAACGTTGATGACGGTAACAACAGCAGCGATCAAGCCGGTGCAACCCGTTCCGATTATAATGCAGCGCTGAATCAGCGGCAAGCTAGATAGTTCGCGACCTATTTTGGACATCGTCACAAGTTTACGGTGCGGTCGAGCAGCACCACGGGGGTTGAAGAAAGAAGGTTTGGTACCTAAACTTTCGGTACCAAATGTCTTCACGTCAGACAATCGAGCAGGGCGACCCCTCCGCCTCGACAAAGATCGAGCGCCACGTATGGGTTGTTTGCGGCGTCGTGATCCTCGGCATGATCATGTCGATCCTCGACACGACGATCGTCAACGTCGCGCTGCACACGCTCTCGCACGATCTGCACAGTCCGCTCTCGCAGGTCCAGTGGGTGATAACCGGATACCTGCTCTCGCTGGCCGCCGTGATCCCCGTCACCGGCTGGGCCGCACGGCGCTTTGGCGCCAAGCAGGTCTACATGACCTCGCTGGTCCTGTTCACCGCCGGCTCGGCGGCGTGTGGCCTTGCCAACTCGACGACCTCCCTGGTCGTCTTCCGTGTCCTGCAGGGTGCGGGCGGCGGCATGATTATGCCCGTAGCGATGATGATCATGGCCCAGGTCGCCGGACCGCAGCGCATGGGCCGCGTCATGGGCTACGTCTCGATGCCGGCGATGATCGCGCCGATCCTCGGCCCAGTCGTCGGCGGTCTGATCCTGGAGAACCTGCACTGGTCCTGGATCTTCTTCGTCAACGTCCCGATCGGGCTGATCGCCTTCGTCTTGGGTTGGCGGATGCTGCCGCACACCGACTCCGGAGAGGCTGGCAACCTTGACATCTTGGGCCTCGCGCTCCTCCCAGCGGGCTTTGCCGCCTTCATCTACGGGATCAGCGAGCTTGGCTCGGGCTCTGCCCTGGGCTCGGGCAAAGTCATCGTGCCGTGCATCGTTGGAGCGGCGCTGGTCGTGGTCTTCTGTTTTCACGCACTGCGCGTCGAGCGCCCCCTATTGGACATCCGCATGTACGCAAACCGCGTCTTCGCGGGTGCTGCATTCACCAACTTCGGCCTCGGCGCCGCGCTGTTTGGCGCGATGATCCTCGTGCCGCTCTACTACCAGGAAGTGCGTGGGCAAAGCGTCATCAACACCGGCCTGCTGACCGGCCCTCAGGGAATCGGTGCGCTGATCGCGATGCCGCTGGCCAGCCGTCTTACCCAGCGCTTCGGCGGCGGGCGCGTGGCGATGTGCGGTGTATCGCTGCTTTGCATCAGCACGGTGCCGTTCACGTTCATCGGCGCCAACACCTCGATCGTGGCCATCTCGCTTGTGCTCGTCGTGCGCGGCCTGAGCATTGGCCTGTGCTTCATGCCGGCGATGAGCGCTGCCTTCTCTGCGATGCGCCCCGAGCAGATCTCCGATGCCACCCCACAGATCAACGCCTTGCAGCGCACCGGCGGTGCGATCGGCACGGCGGTGCTCGCCGTAGTCCTGCAGCGTGCCGGCGCGCACGCGCACACCCCAGAGAAGCTTGCAGAGGCGTTCGACACCGCTTACTGGTGGGCCCTGGGGATCGCGGCCCTATCGCTGATCCCATGTCTGATGCTGCTGCGCGCCGAGCGCCCCCAGGGCGAGGCCCAGCCGGTCGTGGACGAGGTCGAGTCGGTCCTGGAGCGGCAAGAAGCGCTCGCGGACGCTGTTGGGGTCTGAGCGAGTCAACGCCATGTCCAGCACAACCGAGCTCTCCTCCGCCACACAGGTTTCCCCAGCAGGGAACGCCGGCGCCGGCAGGGTGATCCCCGAGGCGGACCGCGAGGCCGAGTTGGCCGAGCTCGGCAAGGCTTTCCGACATGTCTTTCGGGCGTTGCGCCGCCTGCGTGGACGCGACACACACCTGATCGGCTCGGAGGTCTCCCACGCCCAAATGGAACTATTGATCGAGCTGAGCGAGCGGGGTCCGCTGAGCGCCGGTGAGCTGGCCACCGCGGCCCAGCTGACGCCTGGCACCGTCACGCAAATGCTCGACCATCTCGCTGAGTGCGGCCATGTGCAACGCACCCGCGCGGCTGAGGACCGCCGTGTCGTCGTCACATGTCTCACCCCCCAAGGAGAAGGCAAGGTGCAAAGCAAGCGCGCCGCTTGGCAGCTGCGCTGGGAGCAGGCGCTCGCCGACGTGGACGCGGAGGATCTGCGAGTGGCCACTCGCGTCCTTGAGCGCTTGGGAGCCGTCTTCGAGGACGCGCCGCCCGAGACTGGATGCGGGGACTCCAAGTAGTGGAGCTGTCCCATCACAATCGGTCGAGTCACGGCTGGCAGACGGTCAATTTCCCTCTGCTATAGTCGCCGTCTGCGGGCGAGACGGGCGCTTCACCTGAGCACGTCCCAGCCGCGCAGCACGCAAGCATGGAGACCTTGAACAAATAAGGAAGCACCCGCCCGACGATCGGCAGCGCATGGGCCCGAGGGGTCCATTTTTTTGCCCTGAGCCGCCGTCAGCATTAGCGGATCAATCCATTCGAGCCGCAACCTGTGCCAACACTCTTTTAGCCAACGCCCTGCATTCACCTAGACCTTCCGACACCGAGCGCCACCGGACAACAGACAAATGCCCCGCAAGTTTCCACTAGAGAAGACCCGCAACATCGGGATCATGGCCCACATCGATGCGGGCAAGACCACGACGACCGAGCGCATCCTCTATTACACGGGCCGCACGTACAAGATCGGCGAGGTCCATGAGGGCGCCGCGGTGATGGACTGGATGGAACAGGAGCAGGAGCGCGGCATCACGATCACCTCTGCGGCCACCACTGCCGAGTGGGACGGTCACCGCATCAACATCATCGACACCCCGGGCCACGTCGACTTCACCGTCGAGGTGGAGCGCTCGCTGCGCGTACTCGACGGTGCGATCGCGCTGTTCGACTCGGTCGCCGGCGTGGAGCCCCAGTCTGAGACGGTCTGGCGCCAAGCCGACAAGTACCACGTGCCGCGCATCGCCTACATCAACAAGATGGACCGCACCGGCGCCGACTTCGAGCAGGGTGTGCAGACGATGATCGACCGACTTGGCGCCCACCCTGTCCCGATCCAGCTGCCGATCGGCGCGGAGGGCGATTTCGCCGGCGTCATCGATCTCGTCAAGATGAAGGCGATCGTCTACAAAGACGAGCTTGGCACCGAGCAGGAAGAAGTTGAGATCCCCGAGGCGCTGCTGGAAGCAGCCGAGGCTGCTCGCGAGCACCTGCTGGAGGAGGTCTCCCACTACGACGATGCCTTGCTGGAGCTGATTCTCGAGGAGGCCGAGGTCCCCGAGGAGGTCCTCAAGCAGGCGATCCGTAAGGCCACCCTCTCGACGAAGCTCACTCCCGTCTTGTGTGGCTCGTCTTTCAAGAACAAGGGCGTGCAGCCGCTGCTGGACGCAGTTGTCGACTACCTGCCTTCGCCGCTTGACGTGCCGGCTGTTGTTGGCTTGGAACCTGTCAAGGGTGACGGCGAGGAGCCGCAGATCGAGCGTCACGCTGACGACTCCGAGCCCTTTACGGCGCTCGCGTTCAAGATCATGGCCGACCCCTACGTCGGCAAGCTGACCTACTTCCGCGTCTACTCGGGGAAACTCGAAGCGGGCTCGCGCGTGCTCAACGTCAACAGCGGGCGCTCCGAGCGCATCGGCCGCATCCTGATGATGCACGCCAACGAGCGCGAGGAGGTCTCCGAGGTGTATGCCGGGGACATCGCTGCAGCGGTCGGCATCAAGCAGGTCATAACCGGCGACACGCTCGCCGCCCCTGACGCACCCATCAAGCTTGAGAACATCACCTTCCCCGAGCCTGTCATCAAGGTTGCCGTGGAGCCCAAGACGAAGGTCGACCAGGAGAAGATGTCCGTTGCCCTGGGTCGCCTCGCCGAGGAGGACCCCACCTTCCAGGTACGGACCAACGAAGAAACCGGTCAAACCGAGATCTCCGGGATGGGCGAGCTGCACCTCGAAGTGCTCGTCGATCGGATGAAGCGCGAGTTCGGCGTCGAGGCAAACGTCGGGCGCCCGCAGGTCTCCTACCGCGAGACGATCCGCGGCACGGTTGAGAAGATCGAAGGCAAGTTCGTGCGCCAGACCGGCGGCTCGGGCCAGTTCGGCGTGGTCTACATCGACATGGAGCCCGCTCCCGGCGAGGGCTTTGACTTCATCAACAAGATCAAGGGTGGAGCGATCCCCTCGGAATACATCCCGGCTGTCGAGAAGGGTGTCGAGGAGGCATTGGAGAACGGCGTGAAGGCCGGTTACCCAATGGTTGACGTACGCGTCACTCTGGTGGACGGCAAGTACCACGACGTGGACTCCTCGGAGATCGCGTTCAAGGTTGCCGGCTCGCTTGCGCTCAAGGAGGCGGCCAAGCGCGCCAAGCCAGTGCTGCTCGAGCCCGTGTTCGCGGTCGAGGTCGTAACACCAGAGGACTTCATGGGCGACGTGATGGGCGATCTGTCCCGTCGCCGTGGCCACTTGCAGGGTTCCGAGCAGCGCGGCAACGCGCTTGCGATCCACGCCAAGGTCCCTTTGAGCGAGATGTTCGGGTACGCCACCGACCTGCGTTCCAATACGCAGGGCAGGGCTAACTACACGATGCAGTTCGAGGGGTACGAGGAGGTACCGCCGAACATCGCTGAGAAGATCATCGAGCAACGCACAGGAGAGCCTGTACCCGCCTGAGATGACCGTGAGCCTGCGCCATACTGCGTCCTCGGTCGCTCGCGTGCGTTCGCACGCCACAGCGATCTGCCTGTGCCCCGAATGGGGTACGTCCTTGTCTGGCTTGACTCACAGCCATCTCAGAAGCAAGTCGTATAGAAGCGATCACAGCAAGTAGTAGGCAGAAGATTCATAGGCAGCAGTCAAGAAAATCCCCATTTAGATAGATTTCCCAGGTTCGCCCTATTAGCGGCGAACATCCAAGTCGATTTAGGAGCGAACACAAGTGGCGAAGGAGAAGTTCGAGCGCGACAAGCCGCACGTCAACGTCGGGACCATCGGTCACATCGACCATGGCAAGACGACGCTGACCGCTGCCATCACGACCGTGCTGGCAGAGAAGATGGGCGGCGAAGCCCGTAGCTTCGAGGAGATCGACAACGCTCCCGAGGAGAAGGAGCGCGGGATCACCATCGCCACATCGCACGTCGAGTACCAGACCGAGAATCGGCACTACGCGCACGTCGATTGTCCTGGTCACGCTGACTACGTAAAGAACATGATCACCGGCGCCGCCCAGATGGACGGAGCGATCCTCGTGGTCTCCGCGGCCGACGGCCCGATGCCCCAGACGCGCGAGCACATCCTGCTCGCCCGCCAGGTAGGCGTCCCCTATATCGTCGTGTTCCTCAACAAGGCCGACATGGTCGATGACGAGGAGCTCATGGAACTGGTGGAGGTCGAGGTGCGCGAGCTGCTCTCCGAGTACGACTTCCCCGGCGACGACATTCCCTTCATCGTCGGCTCGGCGCTGAAGGCGCTCGAAGGTGACGAGGCGTACAAGGAGAAGATCGTCGAGCTGGCAGCGGCGCTCGACAGCTACATCCCCGAGCCTGTGCGCGAGCTCGACAAGCCGTTCCTGATGCCGGTCGAGGACGTCTTCACGATCACCGGGCGTGGCACCGTCGCCACCGGCCGCGTGGAGCAGGGCATCGTCAACACCGGCGACACGGTCGAGATCGTGGGTGTCCATGACACCACCACCACGGTCGTCACAGGCGTCGAGATGTTCCGCAAGATCCTGGACCAGGGTCAGGCGGGCGACAATGTGGGCTGTCTTCTGCGCGGCACCAAGCGCGAGGAGATCGAGCGTGGCCAGGTGCTTTGCAAGCCTGGCTCCATCACCCCCCACACCAAGTTCAAAGCTGAGGTCTACATCCTCAAGAAGGAGGAGGGTGGTCGTCACACCCCGTTCTTCACGGGTTACCGTCCTCAGTTCTACTTCCGCACAACCGACGTCACCGGCGTGGCAAAGCTGCCCGAGGGCGTCGAGATGGTCATGCCTGGCGACAACGTCCAGATGGAGATCGAGCTGATTCAGCCCATCGCCATGGACCAGGGCCTGCGCTTTGCCATCCGAGAGGGTGGGCGCACGGTCGGCTCGGGCGTGGTCACCGAGATCATCGAGTAGTACAGAGGGCGCCTCGCACTCGCGAGGCGCCTTTTCATTGGCAGTCAGATACGACGAATTGAGCTCCGCTGTAGGGAGCGATGAAGGGCGGATTTCCCCAGTATCGAAGTCCGTTTCTCTCTCGCTCCGGCTGCGGAGAAGTTAGTTGGGTGGACGTCGCCCAAATGCAAGAAGCGCAAACAAGCTACGAAGGAACCGCTGAGAATCCAGATGGCAGCCGTAACCCAAAACAAGATCCGCATCCGACTAAAGGCGTACGACACGTCCGCCATAGAGTCGGCTGCCAAGGAGATCGTTGAGACCGCCGCACGCACCGGCGCCACGGTGTCCGGCCCGGTTCCGCTGCCAACAGAGAAGAACGTCTACTGCGTGATCCGCTCCCCCTTCAAGGACAAGGATTCGCGCGAGCACTTCGAGATTCGCACACACAAGCGGCTGATCGATATCCACCAGCCGAGCCCAAAGACGGTCGACTCGCTACAGCGCCTGGATAACCTTCCAGCGGGCGTTGATATCGAGATTCGTCTCGCTACATAGGTTCACATGCCAGCGATTCTCGCCAAGAAGCTGGGGATGACCCAGGTGTTTCAAGATGACGGCAGCGTTGCGCGCGTGACCGTGCTCGAGGCCGGTCCGTGCCCGGTGACTGCGCTGCGCACCACGGAACGCGACGGTTATGACGCCGTGCAGCTCGCTTTCGGGCAGACGAAGGAGAAGCATCTCTCAAAGCCCGAGCTAGGCCATTTGAAGAAGGCCGATGCCGCGCCGATGCGTCACCTCGTCGAGTTCCGCGATGAGGGCGCCGACCTGCAGCTGGGCCAGTCGGTGACGGTCGACTCCTTCGAGGTGGGGGGACGCGTGAAGATCGCCGGCATCTCCAAGGGCAAGGGCTTTCAAGGCACGATCAAACGGCACAATTTCAAAAGCGGCCCCAAGTCGCACGGCTCTCACAACGTGCGCGCGCCGGGCTCGATCGGCGCCTCCGCCGATCCCGCACGTGTCTTCAAGGGCATCCGCGGTCCAGGCCAGATGGGCAACAAGCGCGTGACCCAGCCGGGACTTGAGATCGTCGCAGTCGATCCCGAGCAGAATCTGATGTTGGTCCGGGGCTCGGTTCCAGGTCCACGCGGCGGGTTCGTGGAGGTGCGCGGCGATGCCTGAGGCACCAGTGCTGAGTCCCACCGCTACGGGGGGCGCGTCCAAGAAGGCGAAGCTTGAGGAGTCGGCCTTTGGCGTAGGTTTCCACGGTCCGCTGGTACACCAGAGTGTGCGCGCCGAGCAGGCCGCGCGTCGGCGCGGAACCGCTGCCACTAAGACCCGCGGAAATGTCTCCGGCGGTGGCGCCAAGCCTTGGCGACAGAAGGGGACGGGCCGTGCGCGCGCTGGCTCCAGTCGTTCGCCGCTGTGGACGGGTGGTGGCGTCGTGTTCGGTCCACAGCCGCGCTCCTACACGTTCAAGGTCAACCGCAAGGAGCAGCGCGCCGCTCTGCGCAGCGGTCTCTCGCTGCACGCCGATCGTGGATCGCTAGCGATCCTCGACGCGGCGGCGTTCAAGTCTCCCAAGACCAGTGATGCATTTGACTTGCTTGAGGATTGGAACCAGCCACAGCCGACATTGGTCGTACTGGTGGCAGAGGAGTCGGCGGCCGCGCTGTCATTCCGAAACCTCGCCCGAGTGGCGGTGCTCCTGCCCGAGAGCGTCGGTGTGGCTGATCTACTCGGCGCCGCCTCGCTGCTCATCTCCGAGGCCGCGCTGAAGGAGATCACCGCTCGCGCGGCTGCGCCCAAGCGGGAGAAGGTTTGATGGAGCCGTCTCAGGTGATCATCAAGCCGGTGCTATCCGAGAAGAGTTATGTGCTCTCGGCGGCGGGCAAGTACACCTTCCGGGTACATCCTGACGCTCACCGCACCCAGATCCGCCAGGCGGTCGAAGCGCTGTTCGAGGTTCACGTGGTAGAGGTGCGTACGCTCAGCGTCAAGTCCAAGCCCAAGCGTCGCGGCATCACCCGCGGTCGCTCGCGCGCTTGGAAGAAGGCGATCGTCGCGGTTCGCGCGGGCGAGAGCATCCCGATCTTCCAGGGCCTAGAGGGCCTGAACGAGTAGGAACCAGCCATGCCGATTCGCAAGCCCAAGCCCACAAGCCCCGGACGACGCTTCGCGTCTTATTCCGATTTCGCCGAGGTCACTAAGACCGAGCCTGAGCGCACGCTCGTCGAAGGTCTGAAGAAGAGTGGTGGCCGCAACGCCCACGGGCGCAAGACCGCGCGTCACCGTGGCGGTGGCGCCAAGCGCCTGTACAGACGGATCGACTTCAAGCGTCGCAAGGACGGTGTGCCCGCGAAGGTGGCGGCAATCGAGTACGACCCCAATCGTTCCTCCTACATCGCGCTGCTTCATTACGCCGACGGCGAGAAGCGCTACATCCTCGCTCCGCAACGGCTCACGGTGGGAATGACGGTTGCCTCCGGCGAGGGGGCCGAGATCGCGGTCGGCAACGCGATGGAGCTGGCTCGCATGCCCGTAGGCACCGTGGTCCATAACGTCGAGCTGCAGCCAGGTCGTGGCGGTCAGATGGCGCGCTCCGCGGGAGCATCGATCCAGCTGATGGCCAAGGACGGCGACATGGCCACCCTGCGCCTACCGTCCGGGGAGATGCGCATGGTGCGTGCCGAGTGTCGCGCCACTGTAGGAACTATCGGCAATGCCGAGCACCAGAACGTCAAGGTCGGCAAGGCGGGTCGCAAGCGCCACATGGGCGTGCGCCCACAGACGCGCGGCGTGGCGATGAACCCCGTAGACCACCCACACGGCGGTGGCGAGGGATCGACGACCGCCGGTCGTCATCCGGTCACGCCGTGGGGTGTGCCGACACTCGGCTACCGCACACGCAAGAAGAACAAGGCTTCGGATAAGTACATAGTGCGCGGCCGACGCCGCGGGAAGGGCAAGGGTCGCTGATGAGCCGTTCAAGTAAGAAGGGGCCTTGGGTGGAAGAGCGTTTGATGGCTCGTATCGAGGCCATGAACGCGGCCAATACGAAGAAGATGCTCAGGACTTGGTCACGTACCTCGACGATCTTCCCCGAGATGGTAGGTCACACGTTGGCGGTACACGATGGCAAGAAGCATGTGCCCGTGTTCATCAGTGAGTCGATGGTTGGTCATAAGCTCGGAGAGTTCGCTCCCACGCGCATGTTCCGTGGTCACGCCGGTTCCGGGAAGGTGCGATGAGCGCCGAGAAGCCCACCGACGAGCAGCCGCCAGAGGGCGAGAGCGAGGCCAAGCCGGCTGCGGAGAAAAAGCCGGCCGCCGCCGCCAAGAAGCCCACCCCGAAGAAGGCACCTGCTGAGAAGTCGGCCGCTGCTGAGAAGTCGGCCGGAGCTAAGAAGCCGGCAGCCACCGAGAAGCTTGCCGCCAAGAAGGCCCCTGCCAAGAAGCCGCCCGCCAAGGAGGCGGAGCCTGTCGCTGAGGCAGCTGCGAAGAAGCCGCCCGCTGAGAAGGCTGAGAAGAAGCCAGCGGTCGCCAAGGCTGAGGAGTCGACGGCCGCAAAGACTAAGGAGCCGGTTGCTACAGAGGCGAAGAAGCCGGCGACAACCGCTCGTCGTGAGTCCTCAGACGCTCCTTCGAGCTCTACTCGCAAGGTGGTGCGCGCGCAAGCTCGCTACGTGCGCACCTCCGCGCGCAAGGCACGCATGGTGTGCGGACACCTGCGGGGGAAGTCCGTAGACGAGGCACGCGCTATCCTCGCTTTCACCCCTCGTGAGGTGGCCCGCGACTGGAGCAAGCTGCTGGAGTCGGCTGTGGCCAACGCCGAGAACAATCACGAGCTGATCGAGGACGACCTCCTCGTTCGCGAGGCGTTTGCCGACGAGGGACCCACAATTAAGCGCTTTCGGCCGAGAGCTCAGGGACGGGCGACTCCGATTCGCAAGCGCACCAGTCATCTAACGATTACGCTGACACCCAAGCCGTAGGCGCGGAGACAGGACTTCAAAACAGACATGGGTCAAAAGGTTCATCCAGAGGCAATGCGCGTGGGCTATATCCACGACTGGAAGTCCAACTGGTTCAACGAGCGCAACTTCGCCGAGTATCTCGCTGAGGACATCAAGATCCGCGAGCACATCGTGGAGAAGCTCGCGCACGCAGGTCTTTCGGACATCACGATTCGCAAGGACGCCAACGACCTCGAGGTCAACATCCACACGGCCAGGCCCGGCATCGTGATCGGCAAGTCGGGCGCCGAAGTGGACGCTCTGCGGCGCGACTTGCATCGCATGACCTCCAAGCAGATCAAGGTCAACATTCTGGAGATCAAGCGTCCCGAGCTAGACGCCAAGCTCGTGGCCCAGTCGATCGCTGAGCAGCTGCAAAACCGTGTGGCCTTCCGCCGCGCGATGAAGCGCGCGCTCACGAGCGCCATGCGTTCCGGCGCCAAGGGCGTCAAGGTCCAGGTTTCGGGCCGTCTCGGTGGCGCGGAGATGGCTCGTACCGAGAGCTATTCCGACGGGCGTGTGCCGCTGCACACGATGCGTGCCGATATCGACTATGGCTTCTACGAGGCGCGCACGACCTTCGGACGCATCGGCGTGAAGTGCTGGGTGAACAAGGGCGAGATCATGCCTGAGGGTTATACCGGCGCTGACTTGACCGACATGAGCGCACCGGCGCCGCCAAGCGGCGATCGTGACGGCCGTGGTGGTCGTGACGGACGCGACGGTCGCGGCCGAGGCCGTGGTGGTCCGGGTGGCGGCGGCGGTGGCCGTGGCGGCCCAGGCGGCGGCGGTCGTGGTGGTCCAGGCGGCGGTCGTGGTCCGGGTCGTGGTGGTCCGGGTGGCGGCGGCGGTGGCCGTGGCGGCCCAGGCGGCGGCGGTCGTGGTGGTCCGGGAGGTGGCGGTGGTGGTCGTGGTCCGGGTGGCGGCCCCGATCGAGGTGGGATGCGCTGATGCTGTCCCCCAAGCGTGTAAAGCACCGCAAGCAGCACCGTGGTCGTCGCCGCGGGCTCTCGCGTGGCCAGGTCAAGGTTCAGTTTGGCGAGTACGGCCTAAAGTCGCTCGAGCAAGGGTGGCTCACCAACCGCCAAATCGAGGCTGCCCGTATCGCGATGACTCGCAAGATCAAGCGTGGCGGGAAGGTCTGGATCAACGTCTTTCCCGACAAGCCAGTCACGAAGAAGCCGGCTGAGACGCGTATGGGCTCGGGCAAGGGCAACCCCGAAGGTTGGGTCGCCGTGGTCAAGCCTGGGCGTGTCATGTTCGAGCTCGCCGGTGTGCCAGAGCCGCTGGCTCGCGAAGCGATTCGTTTGGCCGCGCACAAGCTTCCCGTCAAATCCAAGTTCGTGTTGCGAGAGGACTAGAGCAGAGCGATGAAGGCGAAGGAGATGAGGGACATGCTCGACGAAGAACTAGCCGAGCAGATAACGACATTGCGCAAGGACTTGTTCGGCAAGCGCTTCGCGAATGCCACAGGTGAGCTTGAGGACACAGCAAGCGTTCGCCGAGCCCGACGCGAGCTTGCACGAGCCCTGACCGTCGCTCATGAGCGTGACGCAGCTACCAAGCAACTCCAAACCAACTGACAAGCTGACCTAGAAGACTGAACGGATACAGATGGCTGACGACACAGAGAACGAGACGCCCGAGAACGCCGAGCCAGAGCAGGCTGCTGCTGAGGCACCCGCCACGCCGGCCGCGGCAGCAACAGAGACGGCACCGGCCGAGCAGCTTGCGCCCAAGGAGCGTCGTCGTCGTGCCCGCTCGACTCACACCGGCGAGGCTCGCCCATCGCGTACGGCTGAGGAACGCCACGCCGAGCGCGTAGCGGAACGCCGCACAAAGGCTGTCAAGCGTCGCGCGCGACGCTTGCAGGAACGCGCCAAGGCGAGCGAGCGTCGTGCTGCCAAGCCTGCTGCCGAGCCGTTGCCGCCGGTGCACGCACCGGTTGAGGGTGCGCGCAAGGTGCGCCAAGGCGTGGTCGTCTCAGACAAGGCTGACAAGACGATCACGGTGCGCATCGATGTCGCTCGTCGCCATCGCCGCTACGAGAAGATCGTGCGCAGCTCGAACACTCTGCATGCCCACGACGAGAACAACGAGGCTCATGAGGGCGATGTCGTGCGCGTCATCGAGAGCCGTCCGCTCTCACGCTTGAAGCGTTGGAAGCTCGTCGACGTGCTGGAGCGGGCGCGATGATCCAGAACGAGACCAGGCTGCGCGTGGCCGACAACACCGGCGCGCGTGAGATTCTCTGCATTCGCGTCAAGGGCGGCTCGCGCCGGCGCTACGCCTTCGTCGGCGACGTGATCACCGCGACGGTCAAGCAGGCTAACCCGCACGGGGCCGTCAAAAAGGGTGATGTCGTCACCGCAGTGGTAGTGCGCACCAAGAAGCCGTTCGGCCGCGACGACGGCACCTACATCTCCTTTGACGACAACGCCGCCGTGATCATCGACGACCAGAACAACCCGCGTGGCACGCGCGTGTTCGGACCCGTCGCACGCGAACTTCGCGATCGCAACTTCATGAAGATCGTCTCGCTGGCACCGGAGGTCCTGTAGCGATGGCTCCTACTCCCAGATCGACTAAGCGCCCTGTGCTCAAGGTCCGCTCCGGCGACGAGGTTCAGATCATGGCAGGCAAGGACCGCGGCAAGAGTGGCCGCATCCTGCGCGTTGAGCTTGCCAACGAGCGTGTGTACGTCGAGGGACTGAACATGGTCAAGCGCCACATGCGCCCACAGCAGGTAGCCGATACCCAGCGCGGACAGACAGTCGGCGGCGTGATCGAGCGCGAGGGTCCGATTCACGTCTCCAACGTGATGTTGTTGGATCCCAAGGACCACAAGCCCACAAGAGTTGGCATCGAGCGCGAGAACGGCAAGCGCTATCGCGTGGCCAAGCGCTCTGGGACAAGGCTCGACTGACGGGAAGATGATGAGCACGGCTACAACAGCACGTCTGAAGACTCGCTATCTCGAGGAGATCCGCCCAGCGCTGATAGAGCGCTTCGGCTATTCCTCGGTTATGCAGGCGCCCAAGCTCGTGAAGATCACGCTCAATATGGGCGTGGGCGACGCCAAGCAGGATTCCAAAGTGCTCAAGGCCGCCACCGAGCAGCTGGCGACGATCGCAGGACAGCAGCCCAACGTGCGGCGTGCACGCAAGTCGATCGCCGCGTTCAAGCTACGTGAGGGCATGCCGGTCGGCGTCGCTGTGACGCTCAGGGCGGAGCGCGGCTACGAGTTCCTGGATCGTCTCACTTCGATCGCGATCCCGCGCATACGCGACTTCCGTGGGCTGAACTCGCGCTCCTTTGACGGTCACGGCAACTACACGATGGGTGTGCGCGAGCAGATCATTTTCCCCGAGATCGACTACGACTCGATCGACCAGGTGAGGGGCATCGACATCACGATCACAACCACGGCGAAAAGCGATGTCGAAGCGTTCGCCCTGCTACAGGCCCTTGGGTTGCCATTTGCCGCCCAGGGGCGGCCTGCCGGCTTTGATCAAGACGGTGGCGCTGAGACCTCAGAGAACGGGAGCAACGACTGATGGCAAAGACTTCGCTACGCGTCAAGCAGGCGCGCACGCCAAAGTTCAAGACACGCGCATATACTCGCTGTAACCGCTGCGGACGCCCGCACTCGGTGTACCGCAAGTTCGGGCTCTGCCGCATCTGCTTGCGCGAGCTCGCCCACAACGGCCAGATACCGGGGATGACGAAGTCCTCCTGGTAGGCGACGGGATTGTATGAACCTTCTTTTTGGATTTCTTCCGCTTTAGAACCATTTCGCTCGTAACCGACTTCTTTTCTCGAACACTCAAACACAGAGCCCTCTTATGTCCATGACCGATCCAATAGCCGACTTTCTCACGCGCATCCGCAACGCGATCCACGCTGCGCACGAGACAGTCGACATTCCCGCCTCGAAATTGAAGGCAGAGATCGCGCGCATTCTCACCGAGCAGGGCTACATCGACTCATGGGCGATCGTTCCCGCGCGAGAGGGTGGTGCCGGCCAGCTGATCGAGATCCGTCTGAAGTACACCGACGACCGTCGTTCGGCGATCTCAGGTTTGCGCCGTGTCTCGCGTCCCGGTAGGCGCACATATGTCGAGGCGACGCGCATCCCCAAGGTGCTAGGCGGAATGGGAACTTCGATTGTGTCCACCTCGCACGGCGTGATGACGGGTCACGACGCGCGCGCTGCCGGTGTCGGCGGCGAGGTACTCGCACAGGTCTGGTAGCAAGGGCTATGTCGAGAATCGGTAGACAACCAATTGCGGTGCCCTCCGGCGTGACCGTGGCAATCGAGCCAGAGTCAGTCAGCGTCAAGGGTCCAAAGGGCGAGCTCTCAGAGCGCGTGCCACGCGACATCGAAGTTGTCCAAGAGGGCGAGCAGCTGCTCGTCTCGCGCCCGACCGACCGCGGCGAGCACCGCGCCCTGCACGGCCTTACCCGTTCGCTTGTAGCGAACATGGTCCAGGGCGTCACGGCTGGATACGAGAAGCGTCTGGAGATCCAGGGCGTCGGCTATCGCGCCCAGATGAAGGGCAAGAACCTCGAGCTTGCCGTCGGCTACTCCCATCCGGTACCGATCGAGGCGCCGCAGGGCATCGAATTCGAAGTTCCCCAGCCCACCAGAGTCGTCATCAAGGGCATCTCCAAGCAGCAGGTCGGCGAGATCGCCGCCATCATCCGCAAGCAGCGCCCGCCGGAGCCCTACAAGGGCAAGGGCATCCGCTACGAGGGCGAGTATGTGGCAAGGAAGGTCGGCAAGCGCGCATGAGCACCATCACCAAGGAGGCTCGCCGCCTCAAACGTCGCCGCCGCGTGCGCGCGAAGATCTCGGGTACGGCCGTGCGCCCACGCGTCTCGGTGTTCCGCTCCAACCGCGGCCTGTCGGCTCAGTTGATCGACGATCAGGATGCTCGCACACTGGCTGCCGTGCACTGGTATGAGCCCGAGCTGCGCAAGCTGGCTGGCTCCGATCGCGTCAAGCGCTCGGGCGAGCTGCTGGCCGAGCGCGCCAAAGCCGCCGGTGTGTCGGAGGTTGTCTTCGACCGCGGCGGCTACCGCTATCACGGCAATGTTCGCGCCTTCGCCGAGGCGATCCGCGAGGCCGGCATAACCGTCTGACCTCGGCTCCCCGCTACCCTCTCTAACTCTTCTATGAATTCAGATCGATCAGTCAACGCAGGCAGCCTCGACCTCCAGGAGCGCGTGGTGGAGATCAACCGCGTCGCCAAGGTGGTCAAGGGTGGCCGGCGCTTCTCCTTCACGGCGCTTGTCGTCGTCGGCGACGAACGCGAAGTTGTCGGCATCGGCTACGGCAAGGCCAACGAGGTCCCGCTGGCGATCCAGAAGGGGGTGGAGCGTGCAAAGAAGGATCTCTTCAGGGTTCCCAAGCACGGCAGCACGATCACCCATCAGACGACTGGGGTCTTCGGTGCAGGACGGGTCTTCTTGAAGCCTGCCGCTCCCGGTACCGGTGTGATCGCCGGCGGTGGCGTGCGCGCGGTGCTCGAGCTCGCGGGTATCCACGACATCCTCTCCAAGAGTCTGGGTACGCAGAACCCGATCAACCTCGTCAAGGCGACCGTCGCCGGCCTGCGCGGCCTGCGCACCCCAGCCGAGGTAGCCGAGCTGCGCGGCCTGTCGATCGCAAAGGTGCTGGGCTTGACCGAGCAGCCGACAAATGGCGCCGGCGAGACCGTCGAGGGTGCCGAATCGGCGACCACGGCAGGCGGCGATACTCCAGCTGAGGCGTCAGAGGCAAGTGCGACGAACGCAACGGGGTCAGAGACAGCCGCCGCGCCTGCGGAGGCGACCGCGCCCGCCGAGACGGCCACGGATACGACTGAGGCACCAGCCTGATGGCAACCCTGCAAGTGACCCAGCGGCGCTCCAGCGTTGGCTCCAACAAGCGCCAGCTCGACACGCTGCGCTCGCTCGGCCTGCGGCGGATCGGTCATACGGTCGAGGTCAAGGACTGCGAGCAGGCGCGCGGCATGGTTCACGCTGTGCGCCATCTTGTCGAGGTGCAGGACGGATCTACGAAGGCTGGTGCCAGCGGGCAAGCAGGCATGCAGGAGCAGACTTCATGAACCCCGCGGCCAAGCAGGCGGAGGAGGTCAAGGACGAGCAGCGTCTCGGCCTGCACTCGCTGAAACCCGCTCCCGGCAGCCGTCGCCCGCGCAAGCGTGTCGGTCGCGGAGAAGGCTCGGGCACGGGTAAGACTTCCGGCAGGGGCCAGAAGGGCGCGGGTTCGCGCTCGGGCTCCAAGAGTCGCGCTCGCTTCGAGGGTGGGCAGATGCCGATCCACATGCGCATGCGCAAGCTGCGCGGTCCGCACATGAAGAAGTCGATGCCTTTTGAGATGTTCCGCACGCATACCCAGCCCGTGAATGTCTCCGACCTGGAGGCTCGCTTCGACGCTGGCGCCGAGGTCACGATCGAGTCGATGCAGGCCAAGGGCCTTGCCACGCGCAAGGGTGTGCCTGTAAAGGTTCTGGCCAAGGGGGACTTGAGCAAGGCGCTCACGGTCCATGCCCATGGTTTCAGCGCTGCCGCGCGTGAGCGCATCGAGGGTGCCGGCGGCACCTGTCACACGCTCGAGAGCTGACTTTCCTCACCTCGAGCAAGGCGGCGGCTCCTGCTATGTCTTCGACGGCTAGAATCGAGCGATCCGTGAGTGCGGGTGTGTCCCGCTCAACCGGCTAAACCAATGCTCTCGACGATTCTCAGCGCTTTCCAGGTTGCGGATATCCGCAAGAAGCTCCTGTTCACGGCAGGCATGCTTCTCATCTATCGGCTCGGCTCGCACATTCCGGTTCCGGGAGTCAATCTCGCAGCAGTCAACAACCTGCAGAAGCAGTTCGGTGGATCGAGCATCCTGGGCTTCCTGAACTTGTTCTCCGGAGGCAGTCTCTCGCGAATCGCCCTATTTGCGCTGGGAATCATGCCCTACATCACCTCCTCGATCATCCTGCAGCTGCTACAGGTCGTGGTGCCCTCGCTCGAGAAGCTCTCTAAGGAAGGCGAAGTTGGGCAGGCGCGGATCACGCAGTACACGCGCTACCTAACCGTCGGCTTGGCCTTCGCCCAGTCGATCGGCTACGTCTTCCTGTTCCACTCGCTTTCGGCCTCGGCCAACGAAGCGGTCGTCTCCAAGTTCGACGCTCCGCACATCTTCCTGATCGTCATCTGCCTGACCGCGGGCTGCGTCTTCTTGATGTGGATCGGAGAGCTCATCACCCAGCGTGGGATCGGCAATGGCATCTCGCTGCTGATCTTCGCCTCGATCGTCTCGCGTATGCCACAGGGCATCGAAGCCTGGTGGACGAGTCAAGATCAGGTGTTCAAGGTGATGATGCCCTTCATGGTGCTGGCCGTCGTCGCCGGGATCGTGTTCGTACAGGAGGGCCAGCGACGCATCCCGGTTCAGTACGCCAAGCGCGTGATCGGCAGGCGCATGACCGAAGGCGGCCAGACCTATCTGCCACTGCGCGTGAACATGGCCGGAGTGATCCCGGTGATCTTCGCCGCGAGCATCATGGCCTTCCCCCCCACCGTCGGCCAGCTGATCAAAACGCCCTGGGCCAAAGACGTGTCGAACTTCTTTACGCCCAACGGCTGGCACTACGTGGTGGGCGAGTCGATCTTCATCGTGATCTTCGCCTACTTCTACACGGCGGTCACCTTCAACCCGGTCGACCAGGCCGACAACTTGAAGAAGTACGGTGGCTTCATCCCAGGTGTGCGCCCAGGGCGCCCGACCGCTGAATTTCTCGACAGGATCCTCGCGAGGCTGACGTTCCCGGGGGCTCTGTTCCTTGCTGCGGTCGCGGCGATACCGGCGATCCTGATCGCCCGTACACACCAGAACTTCTACTTCGGTGGCACCTCGATCCTGATCGTCATCGGCGTGGCATTGGAAACGATGAAGCAGCTCGAGGCGCAGTTGATGATGCGCAGCTACGAGGGCTTCTTGAAGTAGCGACGCTTGGGGCGTGCCTAGGCAGGCGCATGCCCGAGGCAGCGGGTAGGCTCTTTGTCGTGGTTGAGACGAACCTAATTCTGTTGGGACCGCCGGGCGCTGGCAAGGGCACTCAGGCCGAGCGCCTGCAAGCCGACTTCGCTTTGGCGCACATCTCCACGGGCGACATGCTGCGCGCTCAGCTCGCGCAGGGCACCAAGCTTGGTCGCGAGGCGCAGAAGTACATGAAGGCGGGCGAGCTGGTGCCCGACGACGTGATACTTGGGATGATCGGCCAGCGCATCGGCGAGCAGGACGCCCGCGAAGGATTCCTGCTCGACGGCTTTCCCCGCAACACGAATCAGGCCGACGCACTCGGCAAGACGCTCGCTGACTCCGGGCGTCGGCTGACGGCGGTCCTGCTGATCGACGTACCCGACGAGGAGGTCGTACGCCGGCTCGCCGGCCGGCGCGTATGCGCGAAGGGGGGCCACGTCTATCACGTCGAGTTCGACCCGCCCAAGCGCGAGGGCATATGCGACCAGGACGGTTCGCGCTTGATCCAGCGCGACGACGACAAGGAGGAGACGATCCGCCGGCGCCTGGAGGTGTACGCGCGCCAGACCGCCCCTCTGATCGACTACTACGAGCAAGCGGGCCTGTTGCGCCGCTTCGACGGACAGCGCGATCCAAATGAGGTACACGACCACATCAGGGCCACTATCGCGACGCTGCGGCTGGAGGACGAGCTGTAAAGATAAGCTCATAGGGTGATCATCAAGAAGTCGCCCGAGGAGATCGAGAAGATGGCCGCCGCCGGCCTCATCCAGGCGGCTACCCTCGACCTGATCGCTGGCAAGATCCGTCCAGGAGTGAGCACTGAGGAACTCGACGCTGCTGCCGAGCGCTTCATCCGCTCCCAGGGCGCGACCCCGACGTTCAAGGGCTATCGTGGCTTCCCCGGGTCGATCTGCGCCTCACCCAACACGATGGTGGTGCATGGCATTCCCGGTCGCTACCGTCTCGAGCGGGGGGACATCCTCTCGGTTGACATTGGTGTGACCTTCGACGGCTGGGTGGCCGACGCCGCGCGCACGTTCGCAGTAGGTGAGATCACACCGCTGGCCGAGAACCTTCTGAGCGCCACCGAGCAATCCCTATACGCGGGTGTCGAGCAATGCCGGCCGGGCAACCGTATGGGCGATGTCTCGAACGCGATCCAGCGGGCCGCCGAGAAGGCGGGTCTGTCCGTGGTGCGCTCGCTAGTTGGTCACGGCGTCGGCAAAAACATGCACGAGGATCCTCAGGTGCCCAACTACGGCAAGCCGGGCAAGGGTCCGTTGCTGGAGGAAGGCATGGTGCTGGCGATCGAGCCCATGACCACAGCTGGACGTGCAGCGGTGCGCGTGGCCGGTGATGGTTGGGCGATCTTCTCCCAGGATGACTCGCTTGCCGCACACTTTGAGTTCACCGTAGCTATCACCCGCGATGGCCCGCGCGTGCTGACCCCGTGGCATGTTGCGCCCGAGCAGCGCGGTGTGAAGGGCATCGATACCCAGGCGGCCGCCACGGCGGGGTAGTCGTCGCCACGTACCGTTGCTGCGCGGTTGCTCGCGGTGCCACAGGATGATTCGTCGCGGAAACCGCTGCAATGGCCGGCTGTGCAGGGAGTATCGCGCCGCTGATTGGTCGAGCAGCGGTCCGGGCAAGATAGTTGCTACCATCCGCTGTCCTGCTCGAATGCGCCGGAGGTTGGTGCGTGAGGGCAACACCACGACGCGGTAGCGGCGGCCGTCCCGGCAGCCAGAGCCGGGTCGCAGGGACCAGCCGAAAGGGATCATGAAGGTAAGACCGTCGGTCAAGCCGATGTGCGAGAAGTGCAGGATCATCCGCCGCCACAAAGCGGTTCTCGTCATCTGCCAGAACAAGCGTCACAAGCAGCGCCAGGGCTAATCGCGGATGGCACGTATCGCCGGGGTCAACCTGCCCTTGAATAAGCGCTCGGAGATCGGGCTGACATATATCTACGGCATCGGGCGCTCGACCGCCAACAAGGTTTTGGAGGAGGTCAAGGTCAGCCCTGACACCTACATCCGCGATCTCACCGAGGACGAGGTCTCCCGCTTGCGGGACGCGATCGACCGCTCGCTGACGGTCGAGGGCGATTTGCGCCGCGAGCGCTCGCAGGACATCAAGCGCTTGCAGGAGATCGCCTGCTATCGCGGCTTGCGCCATCGTCGCGGGCTCCCCGTGCGCGGACAGAAGACTAAGACCAATGCTCGCACGCGCAAGGGTCCCAAGCGCCTGCAGGTAGCCGGCAAGAAGAAGGTTCGCTGATGGCCGCCCCCAAGCGTCCCGCCCGCGGTCGACGCCGCCAGAAGAAGAACGTGCCGATCGGACAGGCGCACATCAAGACTTCTTTCAACAACACGATCGTCTCGCTGACCGACACCCAAGGCAACGTGCTCGCATGGGAGTCGGCTGGCGGCGCTGGCTTCAAGGGCTCGCGCAAGTCCACTCCTTTCGCCGCTCAGGTCACGGCCGACGCAGCGGCTCGCAAGGGCATGGAGCAGGGCCTTCAGAAGGTCGAGGTCTATGTCAAGGGGCCGGGCTCGGGTCGTGAGACGGCGATCCGCTCGCTTCAAGCCGCCGGTCTTGAGGTGACAGGCGTGAAGGACGTCACCCCCCAGGCTCACAACGGTTGTCGACCGCGCAAGCGCCGGCGCGTCTGAGATGACCGTGAGCACTTCGCCATATAGCGTCCTCGCCGGCTCGCTGGCCGGTTCGGGGACGCGAGCGCAAGCGAGTGTCTACCGGTTCGGCAAGTGCGCCACGCGCGGCTGCTTGTGCCCCGAATGGGGTACGTCCTTGTCTGGCTCGACTCACGGCCATCTCAGAGGAGATAAGTAAGAAAATGGCAAGAGATACAGGCCCACAGTGCAAGCAGTGCCGCCGGGAGGGCCAGAAGCTGTTCCTCAAGGGGGAGCGCTGCCTGACCGACAAGTGCGGCGTCGAGCGTCGCTCCTACCCACCCGGAGAGCACGGTCGCGGTCGTCAGAAGCAGAGCGAGTATCGTCTGCAGTTGCGCGAGAAGCAGAAGGCCCGTCGCTACTACGGGGTGCTCGAGAAGCAGTTCCACGGCTACTACGAGAAGGCTTCGCGCCAGCCCGGCATTACCGGTGAGAATCTGCTGGCGCTACTGGAGTGCCGTCTCGACAACGTGATGGTCCGTCTCGGATTCGCCGCCTCGCGTAGGCAGGCACGCCAGCTGATTCGCCACGGGCATTGGACGGTGAATGGTCGCAGGGTGGACATTCCCAGCTATCAGGTGCGCCCAGGCGATGTGATCGCGATCAAAGCTGATACCCCGGCTATGCAGGTGGTAAGGGACGCCACCGAGCTGACCGGACAGATTCCCGCGTGGCTCCAGGCCGACCACGAGTCGCTCACGGCCAAGGTGCTGCGCAAGCCGGAGCGGCGAGAGGTTGCCGCACCGGTGCAGGAGCAGCTCATCGTCGAGCTGTACTCGAAGTAGGCGCTTTCCCCGCGCCGGCGCCTGAAGGCGGCGGCGGCGCGCAAGAGCCGACGCTCTCTCAAGGCGCCGGTTTCACATCAACACGACGTTAGGACCCCCGATGCTCGACTTCCAAATCCCCCGGATCACTAGCGAGTCCGTGGAGCAGAACCGTGGCACGTTCACCATCGAGCCGCTCGACCGCGGATTCGGTTACACGTTCGGCAACTCGCTCAGGCGCGTCTTGCTCTCTTCGCTCGCCGGCGCTGCCGTCACGAGCGTGCGCATCGAGGGCGTAGCGCACGAGTTCTCGACAGTGGAGGGCGTCAAGGAGGACGTGACTGACATCGTGCTCAACCTCAAGGGCATCGTGTGTCGCATGCACTCCGACGCGAGCGAGGTCGAGGCGCCGCTTGTCGTGACTGGGCCAGGAGAGATCACGGCCAAGGACATCGACCTGCCCGCCGGCGTTGAGATCCTCAACCCGAACGTACATGTCGCGACGCTCGAGAAGAAGACCAAGCTCGAGCTCTACATGACGATCGGTCGCGGTCGTGGATACCGCCCCGCTGAGGAGAACAAGTCAGCCGATCAGCCGATCGGCGTGATCCCGATCGACTCGATCTTCTCGCCCGTGCGTCGTGTCGCCTACGCAGTCGAGCAGGCGCGTGTGGGACAGAAGACCGACTTTGACAAGCTCACGCTCGACATCGAGACCGACGGCTCGATCGAGCCGCAGGCGGCGCTGCGCGAGGCGGCCGAGCTGCTCATCTCCCAGCTGGCGATCTTCACGGATGCGGACCGCATCCAGGAGTTGCGCGCTGTGCCCGGCGGTCAGCTCGACGGCCATGGCCTGGCGGTCGGTGGCGGTGGCGCTCCGGCGGCCCTGCAGGGTGAGGAGTGGAGCATCCTGATCGAGGAGCTGGAGCTCGGCGTCCGCTCCTATAACTGCCTCAAGCGCGCAGGCATCCAGACCGTTGGCGACCTCATCTCCAAGTCTGAGGGTGAGCTCAACGCGATCCCCAACTTCGGCAAGAAGTCGATCGACGAGGTCATCGAAACCCTCGAAGCGAGAGGCCTGCAACTGCGCCAGGACTGACTAGGAGGCCAGCTGGGCGGCGCGGGGCGCCGTCCTCGGTCGCTCGCGTGCTTAGCACGCCACGCTCCCTGCGTTCTTGCTCGCTTGCCCATCGACCCTTCTAGACGGTTAGACTCCAACGACTGCCATGAGACATCAGAAGACACGCAACAAGCTCAGTCGCGACTCGGCACACCGCAAGTCGCTGCTCATGAACCTCACCAAGGAGGTTCTGGAGCACGAGCGGATCAAGACGAGCGAAGCCAAGGCCAAGGCGGTCAAGCCCGAGATCGAGAAGTTGATCACGCTCGCCAAGCGCGGCGACCTGCACGCTCGTCGTCAGGCGCTGTCGGCGCTCTCGCAAGACAAGTTCGCCGTCTACAAGCTGTTCGAGGAGGTCGCTCCCCGCTACGCCGACAGGCCTGGCGGGTACACGCGCATCCTCAAGCTCGGCCCGCGTCGCTCAGACGCGACCGAGATGGTTTACCTAGAGCTGGTGTAGACCCCGGAGCGGGCGGTTCGAGCTAGCTGCACTCAGCACGCCGGTGGCCTGTCTTAGCGTGTCGCGTGGCCACGATAGGGCGATACCCACCAGAACATGAGTACTTTCGCGGCTAGCTAAATACCTTTTAGGCACAAGTGGTCTCCAGGCTGACGTTGCAATACGACGGGAGCGAGTTTGCGGGCTGGGCGTGCCAGCCCGACATGCGCACAGTGCAAGGCGAGTTGGAGCGAGCGTTGCGGACGGTCCTGGGTGAGCAGGACCAAGACGGGGAGTCGCTTACGACCACTGTGGCGGGGCGGACCGATCGGGGCGTGCACGCCTGGGGGCAGGTAGTCAGCTATCGCCACGAGGCGCTCGACCCACTGCGCCTGAACTCGCTGTTGCCACCCGACATGGCCGTGCTTTCCTGCGAGCCAGCCGGCGAGGCTTTCGACGCCAGGCGCGACGCCGTGAGTCGAACCTACTGCTATCGGGTGCTGGCCCGACGCACGCGCGACGTGTTCGAGCGCGGACGCGCGCTGTGGTGGCCGCGAGCACTCGATCGCTCACTGCTGGAAAGGTGTGCCGCGTTGCTCCCTGGAGAGCATGACTTCACTGCCTTCACGCCCACAGAGACGGAACACACGCGCTTCGCGCGCAACGTGCTGAGCGCCGAGTGGCGCGAGCGCGGCGACGTGCTGGAGCTGTGGATCGAGGCAGACTCGTTCTTGCGCCACATGAATCGGGTTCTGGTCGGAACGATGCTCGAGGTGGCAACCGGGCGAAGCGCGCTCGACGATTTCGCCGAGTTGCTGCAGGGCAGGCCGCGCTCGTGTGCCGGTCCCACCGCGCCCGCTTACGGCTTGGCGCTGGTGTCGGTGTCATATCCCAAAAGCTGATCCGTCGCGTACGGGTTGCAAACGCCATAGAGGGCGTTCCTCACATACCCCTGTTTGCGGAGTACGTTTTTCGAGAAAGTCAGGAGGTCGTGGCGAACACGCCCAAAGGCGCGTTTGAAATACACCCCCTGTGCGAGAAGTGCGTTTCGGTAAAGCAAGGACCGCAGCGAACCCTATGCTGGAAGACGACGATGCTCAACGTGCTGCTCACCAACGACGACGGGATCGAGGCCGAGGGCCTGCAGGCGCTGCGCTGCTCGCTGCTGGACGTTCCCGGCGTTCGCCTCGTGACGATCGCCCCGGACGGCAACCGCTCAGCGATGGCTCGCTCGATCACCACGAGACGTCCTCTGTGGGTGGAGGAAGTGTCGTTCTCGGACGGGACAGTCGGCTACGCGACCGATGGCACGCCCGTGGATTGCGTGCGCCTTGCGCGTCTTGGCCTGGTCGGGGACTTCGATGCGCAGTTGGTCGTTGCCGGCATCAATCATGGCGCCAACCTCGGCGATGACATCACCTACTCGGGCACCGTGGCGGCAGCACTGGAGGGGGTGGTCCTCGGTTTGCCCGCGATCGCTGTCTCGCAGCAGTCGCGCGCCCGAGCACTCGACTTTCGCTACGACGGTGGCTTTGACTTCGGCGTAGCCGCCACGTTCGTTGCCCGTCTGGTGGAGCGTATCGAGGAGCTGCCCATGCCGAGTGGAATTCTGCTCAATGTGAACGTGCCCGCCGGCACGCCTGACGGAGTTGAAGTGGCCAGTCTCGGCAAGCGCATCTACCGCGATGAGCTGAAGGTTGCGCCGCATGCAGAGGACTCGGCCAAGCGCCAGCGCTACTGGATATACGGGGCGGATCCGGGCTTCCACGACGAGCCCGGCACCGACCTGGCGGCCGTGGCCGAAGGACGTATCGCGGTGACGCCGATCCATTTCGACCTGACCCACCGTGGCGGGCTGGAGGTGTTGCGCGGGTTTGATCTGCAGGCGCTGCTCGCGCCGGTCCTCGATGGCGGGGGCGCGTGAGCAGACCGTCGAGGCGATCGCCCGGTAAGCAGGAGTCGCCGGCACAGACTCTTGGGGGGCAGGACGCAGGGTCGGCTGGAGCCGAGCCTGTTGCGCGAGCTGTCTCCGGGGCGCGCCCTTCCAAGCAGCAGCTCGCCCGTGCCGCTGAGCTACGCGCGCAACTCGAGCATCACGCTCACCGCTACTACGTTCTCGACGACCCCGAGATAGGCGATGACGTCTATGACACGCTGCTCGATGAGCTGCGCCGGCTGGAGAGGGACTACCCAGAGCTGCGAACTGCCGACTCGCCGACCCAGCGCGTCGGCGGCGAGCCGGTCGGCAAGCTGGAGAAGGTCAAGCATCCGGAGCCGATGCTGTCGCTTGACAACGTTCGCAATGAAGAGGAGCTGAGGGCTTGGGTGACGCGTATGCGGACACACCTTGCGCGCGAAGGGATCGAGCGCTCGAGCTTTGAGTATGTGGTCGAGCCGAAGGTAGACGGGCTGGCGATCAGCTTGCTCTATCGCGATGGTGTGCTCGTGCGCGGAGCTACACGCGGCAACGGCGAGGTCGGCGAGGACGTGACGCACAACCTGCGCACGATTGGCTCGGTGCCTCTGCGCATCGACGACGCGCCGTCCTTGCTCGAGGTGCGTGGCGAGATCTACATGTCGCTGAAGGACTTCGCCGCGGTCAACGAGCGCCGTGCCGAAGCCGGCCTGTCCACTTTCATGAATCCTCGCAACTCGGCGGCTGGCGCGGTGCGCCAACTCGACCCTTCCCTGATGGCCGAACGTCCGCTTTCGATGTGGGCCTACCAGGTAGGGGTGGCGCCGGAGCTCAAATTCGAGACGCACTGGCAGGCACTGGAGTGGTTGCGCGAGCATGGCTTCCGTGTAAACCGCGACATCAAGCTGCTCGACAGTGAGGATGAGGTCATTGCGCAGTGCCTGCGTTGGCAGGAGCGCCGTGGTGACTTGGACTTCGAGATCGACGGGGTTGTGATCAAGGTCTCAGACCTCGAGCTACAGCGCCGGCTTGGTTCGGTCGGTCGCGATCCACGCTGGGCGGTCGCCTGGAAGTTCCCGCCCACGACGGCTGTGACGCGTCTACACAAGGTGATGTGGAATGTCGGCAAGTTCGGCGACCTGCGCCCCTACGCGGTGCTCGAGCCAGTGGCGGCCGGCGGTGTCGTGATCAAGCTCGCGACGTTGCACAACGAGGAGGACATCCTCCGCAAGGACATCCGCGCTGGCGAGGACGTGATTGTGCTGCGCGCGGGCGATGTGATCCCGCAGGTGCTCTCGCCGGCGCCGCACGTCGTCGAGCACAAGGATCGTCCGCCGCCGACGCATCCGCCGCAGCGCTGCCCGTTCTGTGATACCCCCACCGTCAAGCCAGAGGGCTCGGTCTTCACGAGTTGCCCCAACCGCGACTGTCCAGAGCGAGCGTGGCAGTTGCTCAAGCACTTTGTCTCGCGCGGAGCAATGGACATCGATGGCCTCGGCGAGAAGCAGGTGGCTCTGCTACAGCAACAGGTCCTGGTTCACACGGCTGCCGACTATTACCGTTTGCATGAACACCGTGAGCGGTTGCTCGAGCTGGAGGGTTTCGGTGAGCTGTCGGTCAATCACCTGCTCGCGGCGATCGAGGCTTCCAAGCAGCGCCCGTTCGCACGCGTCCTGTTTGCGCTTGGCATCGAGGAGGTAGGCGAGATCACCGGGCGCAATCTGGGGCTGCGCTTTCGCGATATCGATGCGCTGCTCGCGGCGAGCGCGGAGGAGATCGCCGAGACGCCTGGGATCGGCGAGAAGATGAGCGTTCTAATCCACTCACAGCTGCACGACGAGCGCATGCTCGCTTTGATCGAAGACCTTCGCGCGCATGACCTGCGCTTCGCCGAGGAGGGTCCTGCCCCGACAAGTGGTCCCCTCGTGAACAAGACGTTCGTGCTTACGGGAACGCTGCCGACGCTCTCACGCGAGCAGGCCACCGAGCGGATTCAAGCGGCCGGCGGGCGCGTGACCAGCGGCGTGTCGAAGAAGACCGACTACTTGGTCGCCGGCGAGTCGCCGGGGTCGAAGTTGGAGAAGGCCGAGCGGCTGGAGGTGGCGGTCCTGGACGAAGGGGGTTTGCTCGATTTGCTGGGTGGATAGCCACGATTCCATCCGGCCATTTGCGTACAATGAGCAACAGAAAGGTGCAGTGTCGCGGTCGACACAGCCGCCTGACACGTGTGCTTTCGGAGTGACCCTCCGGATGGGTTCGACTCCCACACCTTCCGCCGATTGGATGGACGATGTGGGATAGGCAGCAACGGTCACGCGCCGAGGCGGATTCGTCCCCGCCGTGTCCCCGTCGTCCGTCCTAAAGATAGAGGTTGCTGTGGTAGTATCGCTACAGCACGTGTCAAGTGGCTGTGGCGCCTTCGGCCCGCCTTTCGGTGGGTCGAGTCGTTTCTGGGTCGCTCAGTAGCGCGCGAGCGTGATTGCCATGTTGTCCTGGATCGTGTGCGCCTCATACGTTTCGATGCCGTCGTTGAAGAACGCGAAGGCAAGGATGTCCTCGCCCTCACTTTCGCAGTAGCCGGCCAGGTTGGATACGCCGTTCAGGGTTCCCGTCTTGGCCTGGCAGCGACCTGAGGCCGGTGTGTGTCGCATACGTTCTGAGAGCGTGCCAGTGTGGCCCGCGACGGCCAAGTCGTTGCGCAAGGTCGTACCCAAAGGGCTATGGGCAAGCGCGGTGAGCAGCTCCACCACCTGCCTGGGGGTGGTGTGGTCGGAGTGGGATAGGCCCGAGCCGTCGATCAGATAAGGGTGCAGGCCGAAGTCCTTGGCGATTGTCGAGCGCACCACGGCGGCTCCCGCGGCGGTCGTGCCGGCGCCGCCGAAGCGCGCGCCGATGTCCTTGATCAAGGTCTCCGCGAAATAGTTGTCAGACGGTGGCAGGGTCAGTCCGAGCAGGGTCGCCAGGTCCGGCGAGGCCTCGCTTGCGATCGTGCTCGCTCCGGCTGGGGTTGTGGCGGCTGTGCCTCCGTGCACTTTGACCCCCTCGGCTCTGAGTGCCCCGCGCAGCTCCAGGGCGGCGTAGGCGGCAGGCGCATGCGAACCGCTCTCGGGACCGGTTTCGCCACGGTTGAAGGAGAGTCCGCTGAGCTCGCCTTCCAGTTCCGGGTCGGGCGCGTAGCCGCTGTAGGGATCTCCGCGCAGGGAGTCAAACCAGGAATCGTCGCCGTCCACGTTGCCCGTGACTTCTCTTATGCCGGCAGCCCTAACGAGTGCCGCCAGCTTGGTCACGGTCGCGCCTTGGCCGCCATAGCGGGCCGCCACGAAGGGGGTGCTGCCGAATGTGGGGTCGCCGCCGCCCTTCAGGTAGAGGTTGCCTTCCCAGCGCCCGCCCGCGCCCAAATGTCCCGTGCCGAGCACGCTCGTGGTCAGCGTCCCTTCGGGTCCCATCAGCTCCAGAGCGGTCGTGGCGGTGTACAGCTTCTCCACTGAGGCGGGCGGGTGGGGGACTTCGGCGCGCTCGCTGAACAGAGTCGTGGACTTCGTCAGGTCATACACATAGGCGCCCGACTCGGGACCGGCGAGCCGCATCTCGCGGGCAAGCGGTGCTTCGAGCGAGTTCTGGGCCAGGGCCACGGGAGCCGTGCTCGCGGCAAGGAGGGCGCACGTTGCGAGGGCTAGCCGGCCGGCGAGTCTCATAGGATCAGGTAACACTACGTACAATCAGTATTCATGGGCGAGGTTGTCAACTTGAAAGCAGCCAAGCGGGCTTCGGGCACTAGAACACGCTCGCCCTCCAAGAGGAGCGCTCCTGCGCGAACCTCAAAGCGCAGCGGCACGCGACGCGACAAGACAGCTCTGGTGCTGGGCGGCGGTGGCTTTACCGGCGGCGTGTACGAGATCGGAGCATTGCGCGCGCTCGACTTGCTGGCCGCCAATCGCACGATCAATCAGTTCGACGTATACGTGGGCACCTCAGCCGGCGCATTCGTAGCGTCGCTGTGCGCCAATGGGGTCACACCGGAGGAGATGATGCGGGTCGTAACCCACCAGGGACCGCAAGCCTTCAGAGACATCGATCTCGGCGATCTTCTGCGCCTGAATCTGCCGGAGCTGGCGCGCACAGGCGTGCGGCTCCCACTGAAGATGGCATTACTGGCACGTCAGCTGCTGCCTCAGCTAGGTCAAGTGTCGTTGATCGACATTCTGCTCGGTATCGCCGAGGTCTTGCCGAGCGGCGCCTATACGGGCGAGGGCATCGAGCGTTACCTGCGCCGCGTGCTGGAAGAGGACGGACGTCATGACGACTTCCGTGCGCTCGAGCACGAGCTCTATCTGGTGGCGACGGATCTCGACTCGTGCGAGCGGATCGTGTTCGGTGCCGACGGCTTCGACGACGTGCCGATCTCCACGGCCGTACGTGCCTCGGGTGCGCTGCCGATGGTCTATGCCCCGGTCAAGATCGGTGACCGCGAGCTGATCGACGGGGGAATCGTCTCGACCACGAACCTCGATATCGCCGTGGAGGCTGGAGCCGACCTCGTAATCGTGATCAACCCGATCGTCCCGTTCGTCAACAACTCGAGCGCCGACGGCCTGGACGGCCCGCCCGCGCGCAGGATCTCCGACATGGGCTTCTCAAAGATCGGCTATCAGGCCTTCAAGTTGCTCGGTCACCGCCGTCTGCACGAACTGGCCAGCATGTGGGAGGAGCGCTATCCGGGCGTGGACATCGTCTTGATCGAGCCCGAGCCCACCGACGCGCTGATGTTCGAGACCTCGATCATGAGCTTCTCCTCGCGTATCGCGATAGCGCGTCACGGCTTCCAGTCGGTGACCTACCACCTGCTCGACGAATATGAGCGCTACCGGGAGATCTGGGCGCGTCACGGCATCGAGATCTCTGAGCGACGCGTACGCAAAGTTGTCCGGCATTTCGAGGCCGAGGAAGAGGAGGTCGGCGCCTGGCGCAAAATCCTCGAAGGCACGACCGGAGCGCTGCTGCGTCAGTCCGGCTCTGCCGGTTAGCGCTCGCCTTGTCCCGTGACAAGGCGCGCCCGCCCGGGCATCTGCGCCGCGTGATCTACGAGCGGCGCTCGACCGCGACGGCTACGACAAATCCCAAACCATGCAGATCGCTCGTACAGAGACGAGCGTCGTGCTCAGGCCAGCGCGCGGTCGATTGCGTTCAGCAGACGCGTTGAGCAGGCCTCGTCGCGGACTGCGATGCGTACGTGACGCGGCTCGCCGAGCGCGTCGCCGGCCGCCACTAAGATGCCCGAGCGCGCCAGGCGTGTCGAGAGCTCGCCACCGTCGAGCGTCGGGTGCGCTACCCACAGGAAGTTGGCCTGGCTGTCGGTCACATCGAACTCGCGCTGACGCAGCGCTGTCGTGAGACGTGTGCGCTCCTGCGAGACACGTCTCACGCGCTTAGCAAGCAGCTCCGAGAAACTGCGCAGTGACTCGAGCGCCCCGGCCTGAGAGATCTCGCTGACGCCGAGGTCCGGTTCGAGCTCGGCGAGCAGCTTCTCTGCGCCTGGGCCACCGAGCGCGTAGCCACAGCGCAGGCCCGCCAGACCCCAGGCCTTGGAGAAGCTGCGGAATACAAGCAGGCGGGGGTTGCTCTCAAGCAGCTGAAGCGAGGAGTCGATTGGTTGCGCATCGGAGAACTCGACAAGCGACTCGTCGAGCAAGACGGCTACATGGTCGGGTAGGGCCGAGAGCAATCGCTGCAGCTCCTGCGTTGGCAGCAGCTCGCCCGTGGGGTCATTGGGGCTGGCAAGCGCGACCACGCGTGTGCTCTCGCCAATCGCTTCCAGCAGCGCATCAACGCCGCCGCTCACCGGCACGGCACGTCCATGAGCGCGGCGCGCCATGATCGGGAAGAGCGGATATGACGGCCATGAGGTGATCAGCTCCTGTCCCGGCCCGATCAACGCGCGCGTGGCGGCACTGAGCAGCTCGGCGGAGCCGTTGCCTACGATCAGCCGGGCCTGGTCGACGGAGTGGCGCTCTGCGAGCCGCGCACGCAGCTGGGAGCCACGCATGTGCGGGTAACGCTGCATCCCCCGTCGTGCCACGAACGTGATCGCGTTCACAACCTCTGGATGAGGCAGATCGGGCCAGGTTGTCTGCGAGAGGTCGAGCGTCTCAACCCGCGTGAGCGCTTTGCGTTTGCGCTCGTCCGCCTCCTCGCGCAACTGGCTATTGACCTCCTCCTCGGACATCCCCTCGAACTGCTTGTAGTAGTCGAGCAGCCCCATTTGCTAGTTGCCTCTCCGCCAGCTCAACGTGCTGGTCAGTGGCTGCAAGCGTCGGCGCTCGCTCACGGCGCGTTGCCGGGTGTGGTGCTCGATCCCGGCCCGTGGATCACGACGAACCAGAAGGAGAAGGCCGCGGCGCAGATGGCGGCGGTGACGCCGAATATTCGCCCCAGAACGCCGCCGCGCTGGTCATAGCCGGCGGCGCGGCGCACCAGAATCCATGCGTTGTCGAGGCGCCTGAGCAGCATCAGCATGCCGAACAAGAGTCCAAACAGGGCCACCAGAGCAATCAGCACCCCGAAGGACACGCTGCCGGTGAGGTAGTTGGCCTGCGCGCTGAGCCAAAGACAGGCAATCGGTATCGGCCCCCAGCACAGCAGGCTGCCCACGACCATCGCGGCGAACAGGAACTTGGCCAGGGTATTGTCGATACGTTGCCTGGAACTGCTCCCACGCTCGGGCAGCGCACGGAAGCGTGTCGGCGCGGTGCCGGGTCTGCGGCCAACAAAAAGGCCGCCGGTCTCGCTGGGATCGGTACGCATATGGTCTATGTTCGCAGCTAAGCGATGGTCCTAGTGCAATGTATCGAGCGCGGCCTCTGGCCCCGTTGGGGGCGAGGCAGATCGTCATAGGTTCTGTTTAGGTCACTCCGCATCGCCAATGAAGAAGCTACCGTAGTAGGAAGATGTCTGCAAGTTCGTTAGCGGCTTCCAAATCTCAGCGAGTGCGCGCAGCGCACCTTGGCCCCGAGCGACGGAGGCCTTTGATCCTCGACATCGCGTTGGAGCTGTTCCTCCAGCGCGGCTACAAGGGGACCTCGATGGAGGCAGTGGCAAGCGCCGCGGGCGTCAGCAAGCCGGTGGTCTATGCATGCTTCGAGAGCAAGGCGGAGCTGTTCGGGGCGCTGTTGGATCGGGAAGAGCAGCGCATGCTTGGCCAGTTCAACACCGCCCTTGCCTCGGGTATGCAATCTGGCGATGTGCGGGCGATGCTGACCGCAGGGTTCACCTCCATGTTGCGCGCAGTGAGGGACACGCCCCGGGCCTACCGGATCGCACTGCTTGGTGAGGGCGACGCCGACGCGATCATCGAGGCGCGAGTACGCCACGGCCGCGATCGGCAGGTTTCCGCTACGGCCGATGCGGCTCGTGAATGGCTGCGTGGACGCGTCCCCGCAGAGCGACTCGACACGATCGCTCAGTTCGTCGCGCAAACGCTTATCGCGATCGGCGAGGCCGGCGTGCGAACGATGCTGGCCATGCCGGAGGATTGGAACCCAGAGTTGCTCGGCGCCACGCTGGCGGAACTGGCCATAGGCGGCTATTCCTCGTTTCTGAAGATCTAAGAGAGTTAGCCCGCGTAAAGTGCGTCGAGGACGTCGGCGTACTTCTCGGCCACGATGTTGCGCTTCACCTTCAGCGTCGGCGTGAGCTCGCCGGTCTCCTGAGTCAGGTCGTGCGGCAGGATCGCAAAGCGCTTAACCTGCTCCACGGGCGCATAGCGGAGGTTGGCGCGCTCCACCTGCTCGCCGATCATCTCGCGCACCGAGGACTCCTCACAAAGCGTGGCGGTGTCCTCGGGCAGGTTGTGCTCGCGTGCGTAGGTGGCGATCTCTTCCTCGTCGAGCGTGATCAGCACGACGGGATAAGGGCGTTGGTCGCCGTGCATCACTGCTTGTGAGATCCAGCGGCACTGCTTGAGGTCGTTCTCAAGGTTCGCGGGCGTGATGTTCTTGCCGCCGGCGGTGATGATGATGTCCTTCTTGCGGCCGGTGATCGAGAGATAGCCATCCTCGTCGAGTGAGCCGAGATCGCCGGTGTGCAGCCAGCCTTGGTCGATCGAGCCGAAGCTGGCGTCGGCGTTGTTGTGATAGCCCTGGAAGATGTTCGGCCCCTTGATGAGTACCTCGCCATCGTCCGCGATCTTGACCTCCACGCCGGGGAACGGCTTGCCGACGGTCCCGAACTTGTGGTCCTCGACCGTGCAGACGGTCGCGGCCGTGGCGGTCTCGGTCATACCGTAGCCCTCGAGCACGGGTACACCGGCGGCCCAGAAGAATTCGAGGATCTCCTTGGCGATCGGGGCTGCGCCGGTGACGGCGTGGCGTACGTTGCCGCCGAAGATGGCCCTGACGTTCTTGAACAGCTTCTCGTCCGCCTCTTCAAAGGGCGCCATCAGCTCCGCGGGCACCTCTTCGCCTTTGGCCTGTAGCTCGCGTACCTTGCCGCCAAGCACGATCGCCTTGCGAGCTTCCTCTTGCTCCCCATCGGACTTTGACTGCAGCGCGGCGTTGGCGAGCGTATAGATCTTCTCGAAGATGCGAGGGACCGAGGGTAGATAGGTCGGTTTGACCTCCATAAGCTCAGCCACGATCTGCTTAGTGTCGCCACCGAAGTAGGCGATCGTCGCGCCAAGGTCGAAAGCGCCGAGTTGGATCAACAGCGCGAAGGCATGGGCGAGCGGCAGGTAGAGATAGATGACCTCGTCGTCCTCGATCTGCCCGACGCTGCGCAGCATCTCCATCATCGAGGCGTAGTTGCCGTGGCTGAGCACGCACCCCTTGGGCGGGCCGGTGGTGCCGGAGGTGTAGATGAACGTGAAGGGATCCTCTGGTTTGACGCTCTCGCGCCGTGCCTGCAGCTCGGAGGCGTCGTGTGTACGACCGCGCTCGCGGACCTCATCGAGCGCGATCGCGGGGACTGGGGATTGTCCGGCGGGGGCGTCCATCGCGATCACGGTGTGCAGGTTGGGAACCTGATCGCGGATCTGCGCGATCTTCTTCAGTTGCTCCTCGTCCTCGCACACGATCGCACTGGCGCCCGAGTCGGAGATCACCCACAGGCACTCCTCGGGCGAGTTGGTCTGGTAGATGGGTACGACCACGGCGCCGACGGAGGTAATGGCCATGTCGGCGTAGGACCACTCAGGACGCGTATTGGCAAGGATGCAGACGCGCTCTCCTTGTTCGACACCGAGATCGATCAACCCAAGGGCGATCTCTTCGACGATGTCCGCGAGCTGCTTGTAGCTAACGTCCTGCCAGGCGCCGTCGTGCTTGTAGCGCACTGCGGGATGCTCGCCGTGCTCAAGCGCCGCGCGCGAGATCAGGTCGGCGACGGTGTGCGACGCGGTACTCGGCTTTGTGGCGCTGGCCTCCATGTTGCGACTCCTCCTCGATAAGCCCCTGTGAACCTTTGGGATGTTAGGGACTTTGAGTGCTCGAGGCCACGGACAGCTGGCCGCCGAGCCAGTCGCTTTCGATCAGCCGCTGGCGTGAGCCGCGCGCTGCTGCGATCCGGCCTGACGAATGCTCGCCATGAACAGGCTCTTGTCGATACGTCCCCTGAAGATCGGGACACCATTCTCGAGGCACTTCAGGAGTACTTCCTTGCGCTCCAGCCCGGCTTCGCGGGCGAGCTCGCTGGGCGTTAGGTGATTCGCCATCGGTAGATCCTCCTATCGATCTAGTTGCCTGAGTGCAGGTATACCCCTGCGACCGGACACACGCAACGTGGAATTGCCGCAAGCGGAGAGATGTTTGTGTGCAAACGGGCAATGCCCGCGTGCGCGCGGACCATCGCGGTTTTGGGACCGCGTACCGACCAACGTGGGTTGGGAGCGTAGCGAGTGAGCACTCGCGAGTTTGGAAATGCCGCGGCGCTAAATCGGGTTGGGCACGTCGATGAACACATGCTCCAAGTCGAAGCGCCGACTTAGGTGCTCGCCGAGACGCTTGACGCCGAATGTCTCGGTGGCGTAGTGCCCGGCGGCGATGAAGTGGATCGCGCCCTCTCGCGCTTCGCCCATCACGCGCTCCGCGGGCTCACCGGTCAGAAAGGCGTCGGCGCCGGCTGTGACAGCGTCTTGTAGGTAGTCGTTACCTGCGCCGGAGACGACCGCGAGGCTGCTCACCCGCTCGGGGCCAGCCTCGAAGATGAGCGGCGCTCTTCGGGTGAGCTCTGTTATTTGCGCGAAGAGATCTTTCGCGTCTAGCCCGTCTCCGGGGAAGCGTGCGATGAAGCCGATCGGCTCGCCGTCATGCAGGGCGAAGGCCTCGAGCGTGTCGGCGCCGAGGGCGCGGGCGATCAGAGCGTTGTTGCCGACTTGGGGATGAGCGTCGAGGGGAAGGTGGTAGGCGGCGAGGCTCATGTCCGAGTCGAAAAGGAGCTTCAGACGGCGCTTCATTGGGTGGTCAATAGGCGTGGCGGTTGAGCCCCAGAAAAGGCCGTGGTGGACTACGAGCAGGTCGGCTTGGAGGGCGATAGCTCGCTCGAACAGCTCCACGCTTGCGGTAACGCCGGTGGCCAGCTTTCCGATCTCGCTTTTGCCGGGGAACTGGAGGCCGTTGGGGCAGTAGTCCTTGAAGCGGCTTGGCTGGAGGAGTTTGTCCAGCTCGGCGATAGCGTCTTGCAGTTGGCAGGGCATGGGGCGAGCGTAGCCGCTCGGGCTCTGTCGGTGGGGTCGAGACGGTCTGGTCGGAAGCGAAGCGCTCGGTGTGGGATACTGCGGTCTGCGTCGGGGCGTGGCGCAGCCTGGTAGCGCGCGCCGTTCGGGTCGGCGAGGTCCCCGGTTCGAATCCGGGCGCCCCGATAAAAAAGCCCCGCAAATGCGGGGTTTTGTTGGGCAGGCGGTGCGTGGTGGGCTCCGCGATTGGGCAGTGATTAGGCAGTAACGGCGTTTGGGGGTGTCTCGATCCGGCCGAAAGTGTCCTGTTTGCAGGATCTTCTTGCCAGTGCGCTGTCTGATGAAGTTCGGTGTGGGCCTTGAGGCTCCGCGACGGAACACGACTAGTGGGTGGTCCTTGAGCGCTAACTACGTCGCCGTGATGGATCTGGCTTCTGTTAGTGGCGAATCTCAGGGCGGCGTACCACGGCAGTGAGAGCCCTGCACTTCGCTTGACGCGTTACTTCTGCTACCGCGGACTGGAGCAGCTAACGGCCGCGATGCGCAGCTCGTCCAATTCGGGCGTCTCGATCGCGGGGGTTGGCCGCGCCTACTCGCCACCGAAGGCGGGAGCAACGGGGTTGGCGCGATTGTTGCTCGAGGATTGAGATCCGTTCTAGCCCAATGTCCGACGAGCCCTATTCGGCCAACCGAACCGAGATCTGCCTTTGTTATTGGCTCCCTCCGGGTCGTATGTGGCACAGCGCTTAGGTGACGCGGGGTGTATCCGGAAGGGCATCCTCGTCGTGTGCCTTTTCGGCACGCATCTCCGCGATCGCTTCGACCGTGCCATGGAGCATCGTTGTGATCTCCGAGGCGACCTTCTCACCACAGATCTCTCGCAGCGCATCATCAAGCATCTTTTCACGGCGACGATCGGCCTCGATCCACCAGGCCGCAGCCGAACCGGCGTCAATCAGTGGCGCGAGGGACTCCTGGTCCTCGTCCCCACGTGAGAGCACAATCCTGGCGGCAACGCCGAGTGTAACCGCGGCTATCTGTGCCACATCCCGATCCTGCCCTTGCTCGGAGAGCGCGGAGACGGCGTACGTGAGATCGTGGAGCAGCTCCTCATCCCAGCCGAGTTCCTCTGAGAGGTTCAGCAGCCGGTCAAGGGGCTCCTCATCGAGCCGGCCTCGATGCGCAGAGCTGAGTAGCTGACTCCCGAGGCTCTCGGCGAGCTGGCGCGAGCGTTCATCAGCTAGCAGCCGGGCAGCGCGCTTGTAGAGCGTCGATGCTCGTCCAAAACGCTTCGCGTCAAATTCGAGATGGGCACGCCCCTTGCATGCCTGAGCCTGCAGCTTGCGGTCTTTGAGGGTGCCGGCCAGTTTTTCTGCGGCACGGAGATGTTCCTGGGCGCTGTAAGTGTCTTTTTCGTCCTCAGAGACGAGCGCTAGGAGTGTCTGGGTTTCGCACTCAGAGCGCGTGTCCCGCGACCTACGCGCGATCGAGAGGGAATGGCTGAGGTGCTTGGTCGCTGCCGCCGTGTCGCCTTTGCGTCGCTGTACCTCACCCAGATTCATGTGGGCCTGTCGGATCAGCGCATCGTCCTTGACCGCTTCTCCGATTTGAAGACACGCATGTAGATCGGCGGCCGCGCCGGAAAGGTCTCCCAGGTCAGCGCTTGCCAGAGCGCGATCGTTGCGAATGGAGAACGTCCGTCGGCGGTCGCGGCGTGCGAACACTCGTAGGGAGATTGTGAAGAAGCTCCGTGCAGCGGCGGCCTGAGATGTGTGACTCAGTGTCGCTCCGATCTCAGCGGCTCGCCATGCCCATTGCTCCGGGGTCTCTCGGTGGCGGCGAAGCTCGATCTCCTGCGCGAAGACATCTGGCGCCTGCGCAGCCGTCTTAGGCGATCTGATCGCGCTCTCGCCGGCACTACGCAGAGCGTTGGCGCGCTCGGAGGTGTCACTAGCGAGGTTTGCAGCTTCGAGGAGGCGCTTTAGTGCCTCCTCTGGATTCCCGAGTGCGTTGAGCTCGACGGCGAGGTTTGTCAACTGGTGAGCTCGCCAGTGCTCACCCGGATTGCCGGGCATCGTCAAGGCGTGTTCGGTGAGCTCGTGGGCTCGACGCGCGTCGCCGGCTTGCATCGTTGCTGCGCCGGCATCGGCGGTTGCAACCGCTGCCTGCGCGTGATCGCCCAGCTGTTGTGCCTCTTCGGCAGCACGGAGGAAAAGCTCGGCTGCCCGCTCGTGTTCACCGAGTCGCGTGTGGGCAAGAGCCAGAGCTTGGCGCTGAATTCGCCGCTGGGCAAGGTCATCGAGGCCTTCGGCTCGCTCTAGTGCCTTGCCATACCAGTGTCTGGCGCGGGCCGGTTCTCCAAGGTCGTGGGCGGTGGCGCCGAGATTCTGCATACAGGTGATGATTCGTGGGATCGACTTCGCGCGCCGCGCGCAGCGCAGTGCCTTCCGAAAATGGTCTTGTGCGGCCTCGAGATCACCACGTGCTATAGCGACCGTGCCGCGCTGCCCATACAGACTGCTGCGTAGATAGGGGTCGCGCAGCGTGCGCATCATGGCTTCAAGGTCGTCAAGGAGCCCGTCTGCGAGATCGAGCTTGTCCTGGCCGATAAAGACGTTGACGAGGTTGAACAGGATCTGCAGTCCTCCGTGCCAGTCACCCATGTTGTGCTTGATCTTGAGGCTGCAGATGAGCTTTTCGCGTGCGGCGACGTGGTTGCCTTCGACTAGGTCTTGTACGCCGAGGTTCTGAAGCGCCGTGCTCTCGAGGTCCGCATCGTCGAGCGCCCTGCCAAGCTGGCGCATCCGCTCGAACTCGTTTCGTGCTAGCGCGTGGCCTGTGCCGTTTGAAGCGCGAGGCCGCGTGTGTTGCACAACCAGCCTCGCCACCGGTCGTCGATCGTCTCAGTGGGGACGATCCGCTCAATCTCATCTAGTACCTTGAGCGACAGCCACGCCAGACCCACGTCGAAGGCGGCTTGCGCGACCCACCACAGCTCCTCCAGGGCACCAGCGGCGTCATCATCAATGACGTTCTGCTCTGCTTTTGCCACCAGATCTGATACGCGGACGAACGGCCCGTCGTCAGCAGCGAATTCCATGTCGCGGAAGTCCTCAGCCTTACTGACACCGCTCGAACGACCTGCATTTGTACCCTCGCGCATGCGAAGCATCTGTTGCGCACGACCCGAGCGAAGCGCCCAGGTACGAAGTGACCTGATGATGTGCGTACGCAACTCATCAGGCGAGCAGAAGTTGACCGTGACCGTCGAGATAGATCGTGCCTGCTCGATGAACTGCTGCAGCTCGGTGTCCCTGATGACATCCGCCTTGAGCATTATGAAGATGGGGGCACCAGCGTCTCGCGCGGCTTTGAACTCGCTACGCGTTATCGGTGTCAGCTCGTCCTCAACGATCAGAACAAGACCGTCGGATGTTCCTGCTTGCGACACACACTCTTGTTCTGCGCAATACGGTCCCGCGTCGGCGCTTATCTCCCACGCCCACGGGTAGGTCAGTTCAAAGTTTTCGACCGCCTCGATGGCGACGAGGCGCTCGGCTTTGAGCGTGCCGCCAGCCATCTTCGATGAGATGAAGATCTTCCAGTGCCCTTGCGGGCGGGCATAGATCAGGTTTCGGGGATCGGCAGGGTCGAACTCCATGCCATTAGGATGCCGCCCAGCTCGGGCGGTACGACCTTGCGGATCAAGGCAGCGCGGTTTTCATGCGGGCAAAAGCAACGTTGGTGACGTGCCGCGTTCACCAGCTCCAACTCCACGCTTGCGCAAAAGACGACCAGCAGGAGCGAGCCTTCGTAGGTCGCGGGTGGAACCTTCGCCTGTGGATGCAGAAGAGCTGTCGCAAGCGAGCAGCTGCCCCGGACAAAGGGTGTGGACCTGCTTTCGTGCCGCGCCTCATTGCCCGCCGGCGACGCACCTAAGTTGCGCGGTACGCGCACATCGCGCCGGCGAGTTCACAGTTAGGCCTATTCGCGGGTCAGCGCCGGGCCAAGAGCATGGCGAGGATCGTGGTCACGTGCGGGTTTCATAGCGCGAGCTCTGCTCTATGCGCAGCACGAGCAACGAGGTAAGACGGCAAGGGATCGTCGATCGGGGACGGCCTACCGCTGTTTAGCTGACTCTTTGGCGGCGTCTTCACCGAGTGTCCAGTGGTGCTCTTCGACGAGTGCTTTTAGCTTCTCGCGCTCTTCGGGGCTGCGGCGCATCATGTGCGCGTAGACGCGGAGTGTGAATGCTGGGTCGGTGTGTCCGAGCTGGTGCATGACGTAGATGGGGTCCTTGCCGATCGCGAACAGCACGGAGGCGAAGGTGTGTCTGAGCTTGTGAGGTGTGATGCCGTGAGGGAGCGGCTGGCCGCCGTGCTGGGCGAGTAGTTCTTCTGCCTTGGCGACGACTGGGGCGACGACGCGTTGGCGGAGATTGTGGCGGTCGCGGGCATTGCCTTGGCGGGTGGTGAGGATCGGGTCGTCGGGGCCGGTGGCGTTGGTGGCCTTGTGCTCGGTCAGAATCTTGCGCAGCAAGGGGAGCATGTCGATCTCGCGGACGCCCGCTTCTGTCTTGTCGCGGCCGATCTCGATCCGGCCGTTTGCGAGGTCTTGGTCGCGGCCGAGGAGCGCTCCCGCGGCCGACGCTCGGGGGCCGCCGAGCATCAGTAGCGCTATCGCGGCGCAGCGTCCTGTGGTCCTGCACTTTGGGTCGCGGTCGAGCTCGCCAGCGGCCTCGAGCATCACCGCGATGTGCTCGGCGCTATCGAGGTAGACGGGCCGGGGCTTTGTGACCTTCAGCCGCCGGCGCTTGCCCTTCGCTGGGTTACTCGGGATTAGCTGGTGCTCGACGGCGATCTCGAGGATCTGGGCGAGCAGGAAGAGGTGCATGTTGATTGAGCGGTTTGACAGCGGCCGCTCATTGCGCTTGTAGCTGTGGCCGCGCCGGTCGATGACCATGACTGTCCGTGTCTTGCCTTCCTCGGCGGCTGCTGTCAGGCGCGCTGCCTCGTAGACCTTCTCCTGGCGGTAGCGGTCTATCTCGCCGATTGTGATCTGGGCGAGCGTGTGCTCGGCGAAAAATGGCAGTAGGTGTTTGGTGAGATCGTTGCGGTAGCTGCGGGCTGTGTTCGCCGCGAGTTCGGGCTGCTTGGCGGCGAACCACTCGGAGGCGAACTCATGAAACAGAGGATCGTTCTCCGTCTTCGCGGGTTCTGGCCGGTTGGGTTTCCAGATGCCGAGGTCGATGTCGCGCAGCACGATCTGCAGTTCGCGTTCAGCTTGTCGTAGGGTCCATCCGTCCTCGGGGCGTCCGAGGGTGATGTACTCGCGTTTGCCGTAGGCCCACACCCGCAGCGCGAAGCTGCGCTGCGTCTCGCCGGGCTTCAGTACCTGTCCGGTCGCTGGTCTTCCCGGCCGTCGAATATGGCGGCCGCCAGGTGGAGTCTTGGCAACTCGAGCAGGCATGGCGGTCAGTATGTAGCGCCTCGTGCTCGCCGTGATGAGCTCGCGAGAAGGGTGGCTGCTCTACGCATTGCGACCCGGATCGGCAGTAGCTCTACGCCGGTTAAAGTGCGCCTTGTGCGCTGGCGTCCGCGCAGGCGCAGGTATGGGCCGGTTCAGCTGTGTGGCTGCCTGTAGGTATTCGTCCACGCGCGATGGCCAAAATGCGAGGCGGGGTCTTGACCCTGACCCGAGCCTGACCGCGCCGAGCTCGCCGGCGTGTTCGTAGACCCACCAGCGCGAGCGGCCTGTCCGCCGCGCGATCTCGCTTGCGTCTACCAGCGCCTCGGGCTGCTCGATATGCGGATCGCCTAGTCGTGCATAGAGCTGCTCGCTGGTCACTTCGAGCCGGTCGGCGATCCGCTCGACCAGCAGCGGGGCGAGCTTGTCGGCGAGTCGTTGGGCCAATTCGTCGAGCAACTGCTGGTCGATCAGGCCAGGCCGGTTGCTCTGCCCAGGCTGTGAGCTCTTCTCGGATTTGGTGCGGCGGTTGCGGTACCCGGAGATGTCAGACGTTCCGCGCATGATCAGATATTGGGAGGCGATGACTGGTTGCCTTCTAATCGACCACGCAAACGCGAATCGGGCGTCCACGCTGATTGTTTTGGTGTCGGCTCAGTTGGCGGGACGTGTGTCGAGCTCTGTCCGGAGCTCGAGACCGGGGCATCCGTCGAAGACCGCGTCGTGAGCTACCAGCGGGATGCCCCAGCGGATCGCTGTTGCCGCGATCCACAGGTCGGCGTTGTGGCCTCGCTGGTGCAGGCCGTGCCCAATCTGCCGGCATTCGTTTCGCAGTTGAGCGACGGCCTCGATCGTGTCGATGTCAACCGGCAGGACACGTGCACGTGCGATCAGGCGAGAGAGGCGCTCAACTCGGGTGGAGCCCCAGCCGGCGCTGAGCGCGCCATAGCGAGCCTCGGCGACCGTCTGGGGAGCGACCGCGATGCGCTGCCCGAATACGTGCTTCGCATAGCTTGTGGCGAGCGGTGAGCGCTCCCGCAGGCGGGCGGTGAAGACGTTCGTGTCGACGAGAACGGTTGCGATCACTCGTCGAGCGCCGCCACGAACACATCCCACTCCTCGTCGGTCACGTCGGGGATGTCGAAGTGCTCGTCCGCCTCGAGCGGCGCGACATCGGCCATCAGCTCCTCCAGCGAAGGAGGAGTCCAGAACCGGGCGTTCGCCCGCTCGATGTGATCGTTGGTTGTGGCTGGCTCTGGCATCACATGGCCTCCAATACCAAGTGTAGGCGGTCCTGGCGACACAAAACGCGGTCTCCGCTCAACTCTTGCTGTCGCTCAGAGATCGTCCGGGAGCTCGCCGAGGAGCCTTCTCACGGCATCGGTCTTTTCTGGTTGTCTGCTGCTGCGTGGCTTGGCGTAGTACGGCACAGGCATTGGCAGCGGTGGGGGGATCGGCGACGCTCTGGTTGAGGTATTGGCGGACTCGGGCGGGGTGGAAGCCGAGTCGGGGCGTTGGTCCTGTGCCCAGCGGCACGGCGCCGAGGTCGCCCGCGTGGTCGTAGACCCACCGGCGTGTCATGCCTGTCATGCGCGCGACCTCGCGCGCACTGATAAGCCGCCCCTGTCCTGGGACAAGCCACGGCATCAAGCGCTCGACGACCCGATCGGCCAGCAGGTCGGCGAGCCGACCTAAGAGCTCGTTGTCGTCCGCTAGCTCGCCGGGCGTCACGACGGTACGGGCGGCTGCCCTACCCACGGTGGCGTCCTCTACTCGCCCTAGCCACCTCGTGGACACATGCCGCTACCCGCGCGTTGCGCCCCTCGACTGAGATAGCGGGCCGTCTAGCCGGGAACGCATGATCGAGCGTGGTCACGGCTTGCACATTCCCAGATTGATAGACGAGAAGGAACAGACAATGCAGCACTGAGCAGACCAATCGCTCGCTAGAGAAGATCGCTTGGGTCTCACCCCCTCCTTTGGGCGCAATGGCGTACCAGGATGCGAGGCGCTGGCAATGCGGTGCCAGCACGCTTAAGCATGATCCGCCTGGGTGTCACCATTGCGCGGTGTCTATTGCGTTCTTCCCAAACGGGGATCCCGAGCTTGAGGCCTACGGGGTCCGGCTGTTGAACCGCGTATCGAGACAGCTCCGCGAAGCCTTCGACCCTCCCGAGCTGACGTTCGCACCGGTCGGACCAGACTTCGACTATGCCAGCTGTCCGGAACTGTTCGGCGGCCGTCGCGGCCGCGGCCCGCTTACGGTCGTGTGGGACACGAACCTACTGATCGACTACTTCCAGCACGGCCGCGCCCTGTGGAAGGACGAGCCGTTGCCCGACGAGTTGGGCGACTACGGCGACGAACTCGAGGCGCTGCAGCTTATCGTCGCGGTCTGGGTGATCAGAGAACTACGTTTTCACATCCTGCCGCGCGTTCTGGTCGACGCGAAGCGCAAGCTCAGCCAGAAGCGGCGCGGCGAGCGGATCAACGCGCTCGAGAACTTCGCGGCGGCGCTGCGCCTCGTGGGATCCGAACACGAACCTGCGTCTGCGCAAAGCCGCGCCCGGTCGCTGAAATCCAACGGTGGCCTCAGGCGAGTCTTGGCGCAAGTGCCCTCCACCGATCGCCCGCTCGTGGCAGACGCGGTCGAACTCGATGCGCACGTGTTCCTGACCAGGGATCGGGGAGTCCTCGCTTGCAAGCAAGGCCTGCGGCCGTTCGGGTTGCTGATCGCAACCCCGGCGGACCTGCTCGAACAGCTAGCCGCCTATGGAGCGCTCCACTGCCTGCTAGTACCCAACGCCGCGTACTGGCCGCTACCCGATCAGGCGCGTGTCACTCATATGATTAACGCACTGCCAGCGCCGACATGACCCGAACGCGACCCGATCTGGTGCTTTTGGCAGCAGGCTGCTGCCAAAAGGCTGCTGCCAAATCGGCTCGTCTCGGCGGTCGGGTGCCGTCGAATTAGTCGCTGGACATGCCTCTCACACGAGTCCTCATATGGGTGGTGAGCCGAGAGCCAACTGCGCCGGATAGAGCCAGCGGCTAGCGAATCGCCAGCATCGACCGCGATATCGCCTGCCGGGACCCATCCTGGTACGTCAGGAAGTCATCATGAGGAGGCGCTCAAACACATACGGGTGCTAGTCGCGTTTGGGCAGTAACTCGAGTCCAGTGCCTAAACCCTCCCAAATCGCCCCCAAAATCCGAGATTCCAGCAGCCAAATCGATCATCGCCAAAACCGCCAATTTGCAGGCATTTCTTCGGGAAAACAGGGCATATCTCCCCCGATTCGGGTCGGCGAGGTCCCCGGTTCGAATCCGGGCGCCCCGATTGTCTTAGGGAACCGCGAAGGCCAGCGAACAGGGCGAAAATCCCCTAAAACGCTGAGCCTCGCGGGATTGTGTTCGCTCGTGTTCGCTCCTGTTCGTTGGTCTGGGGACTGCAAGTGGACCGCAGGGAGTGCAAAAACGGACCGCAAAAGGACCGCAGCCTCCCGCTGGTGGATGAGCGACAATCGCGGCTATGTGCGAGAGTCTCGAGGGTGAGCTGGTGCACCGCAAGGAGGATGCCTCATTGTGGCGGCGGCACCGCCGTCGTGACTGAATCACTCAGTACTGTCGCTGGCGTTGCTTGCGCGCCGCTGGCGGAGCACATGGTTCATGTGCTCCTTGGTACTATGCCGCGCGCCAACCAAGACTTACTTTTGGACTCGTTTGTAAATCTCGAATCTTTCCCGATGCGTCGTCGTGATCACGGGACTGGCTCTCCTAGCTCTAGCTCCCCAAACGTCGGCCCAGAGTCCGCCCTCGACATCGCCGACTTCGCCTTCGATCAACGAAACCAGAATGCCGGCGCGCCAGCTGCAGAATTGCCCGGCTACGCTGCTGCGCGCTGTGTCTCCGCACGCGTGCTCCACCGCGGCGGGTCGCTCGGTGCGCCTGCCCAAATCCCGTAAGTCAAGAAAGAAAGACAATCTAGAATCTGCTTTGATCTGCGGCCAGTAATCGGTGAATGCAAACGTAGAGGTCAGCGGTGTCTGTCCCGAAGGAACTCCGAGTGCGGATGAAGTGCGGATCGCCCTGAGCTCATTGGAGTTCTCGCTTGCGTCCAACGCGGGAGTACCCGACCCCGACCTCTCGGGTCGGCTGTTTTTCTACCAGGCGGTGGCGCTGGATTTGTTTAGGCAGACGCACGATCTAGATGCGCTCGATGAGGCGCTGGCGGTGTCTCGGCGTGTGTTGGCGATGCACTGATAGCGTGTACCAGGCAACGACTTCCATGAATGCGACGTCGGCAAGCCAAGATTGTCTCGCTCTGGTGGGATGAGCGGTGGAGGAGAAACACTTGCATAAGACGAGCCTCGACTCCCACGAGATGCCTACCCTGCGCACGGGAACGCTTAGCTCCCTTATTGAGGAGCTAGTGGCCGCCGGCCTTCACGTTGGTGAAATTGCTAAAGCGCTGGGGGTGCCAAAGGCGGTGTTGCGAGCCTCCGCACGTGCGGACGAGTCATGGTCTGAGGTAGGCCGAGGCGTAACAACATTGGTCTCCGCGTTTCGACTCGGGGAACGAAGTGGTCTGCGTGCGGCAGAAATTCGCGCGTGGCTTATGAGACATGGTGGTAGCCACCCATTCAATGAGATCCGGAGCGACCCAGGCCAATTGCTGTACGAGTTGTGGCGCTTCTCGGTCACATCTCAGGCCAGCATCGACACGTTGGGCGATAACGATTCAAGGGCCGCAAGTCTACGAAGGCAGTCGATTACAAGAGATGTAATAGAAGGGGTGCCATCCCGGGTTGCCGGGGAGGTAACGACGTGGCGCGTCGGACACAGGATCGGCCAAGGCGGCATGTCTGTGGTTCACGAGGCAACCTCTATTGAGGGTCAGGTTGGGGCAGTTAAGCTCTTTTCAGACCATCGGTTCGCCGAAGGTCAAGAGGCCATGCAACGGCTCTCCCGTGAAGCGCAGCATTTGCGTGCGATAGTTCATCCGAGTGTCGTCAGAGTTTTGGACCTAGGGAAAGTAGAGGGCCGGCCTGCGCTTATCTTGGAGCGCGCTACAGAATCCCTATACGAGCTACTACATACCCCGGATCGGCGGATAGGTCTCGCCGGTGCTTTGGACTTCCTGGTGCAGGCGTTGGAGGGTGTACATGCTATGCACGAGAGAAATCTGGTGCACCGGGACATTTCCCCGAAGAATCTGTTGATCTTCCCTGGTCGCCGACTTGCGGTCGCAGACTTTGGTACGGTAAGGCACCCGGATGACACTACGATCACAGGAGCCGGCATGGGCTCGCTCCTGTATATCTCTAACGAGCAGTTCGGTGACCCGCGGAATGCCACACTGCAAGATGACATATTTTCCCTCGGTCAAATCGGCTACCAGTTGCTAACTGGCGGTGTTCCGCACGGCAACCCTGACCCGATTCGGGCCATTCGTCCAGACGTACCTGCGCAGATAGTAGAGACCATTGAAAGGATGCGGGCCTATCGGCGTGAGATGCGTCCGTCCACTGCTGCGGAGGCGGCTAAGGGCCTTTGCGTAGAAGGCGGCTTGGCAATTGACGTTGCGCTTTGCTCGGCGGCCAGAGGCGAAATCGACGATGCGCTGATCGCGATGCGCCGTGCCTTTGTGGGACGCTTCTCCGATCGACGATTGCTTCGCGAGGTCAGGTCCGCGTCTAGGGGATCTAGAAGCGAAGCGGCGGTCGTCAATGTAGTTAAGAAGTGGCTTAGGCGTAATAGGAAGAAGCCGTTGCTGAGGGATAAATGGGACATCGAGATTGAGCGCCTCGCCACAAGCAAACGCGATCGGAGTCGTCTAGATCGCATGATCACCCTAGGGCGCGCCGGTGCTCCGAACGACGTCGACCGCCTAATGCGTGAACTTGCAAATGGCGATCTCGTGACTGCGAAGTTTGTCGATTATGCACTCGATCTAGTCGGAACGGTACAAGGCAGAGAGCGCATCGAGTATTATCTGTTTCAAGGTAAGCAGCAGCAGCGGACCTACGCTGCGCTGTATTTTTGGCGGCTGGGGGAGCGGCGCCTGCTCGATCGTGCGGTGGATGCAGGGGCTATCGACGCTGCGCGGGCCTTCCCGGAAGAGTCGTCGGAGGTGCGCGGAATCCGCGTGACCACGCCGCGGAGCAAGCCATGACGATCGAGAACCAGGGCGACGATACCCATTAGTATCTAGGCTAGCGAGGAGCGCTGCGCTTTTGGAGGCCGTCACGGTCGTGCGTGACGACGGGTCCGAGATCGCGATCCACGCGATGGGCATGAGAGCCAAGTGCCAACGGCTGCTAACGGGAGGCTGAGCATGGCGAAGAAACGCAAGGCAACACCGCGAGCAGCGTATCGATCACAGACGAGCTGATCGACAAGCTCGCAGCAAAGGCAGAGTCCGGCTACGACGTCGATGAGGCACTTCGACGCGGCGGGCGGACCCCCACAGGCTCGGCGGCTGCCAGCGTCGAGCCTGTGCGCCTCGAGCCCGAGCACGCGAGGCGCTGGTCCAACGCGACGAACACGATCACGAGACGACCTCGTCCGTGATCCGCAGGCACTCGCGAATACCTCAAGGTCGCCTAGCCACAAGCCTTAGCCGTATCTCGATCGCTGAGGCAACAATCGCATCTTCGATTCCCGTCGCTCCCCCAGCGTTCCTTGAACGCGATTGTGAATACGGCCTCGGCCAGCCGAGAGAGTGTCCGGCTTGTGTACTGGACTGCTCGGCCCGGACGGACAGTACGCACTGGCGAGGAGATTCATGCAGGTTGGCATTGGAGAAGGCTTGATCGATGGGGGGTTGGTGGCGTACGTCGAGGAGGGCCGTGCCTTCTACGCTGCGCGGGCCGCGAGCAGGGGCGCCGATTCTCCGCCTGACCCCAGCACCCCGGAGGGTCTGCGGGAGGTGCGGGCGCTGGAGGAGGCGCGGGCCAAAGACGCCGTCTCGGCGATAGCGCTCTAGTCGCCGGTCGTCGAGGCGTTTGCGGAGGTCGCTGGACGGAGGGTGCCGGTGAGGATTCTTGCTCCTGAGAGTGGTACGGCGCGCGGGGTCTATCTGGACATTCACGGCGGCGGTTTCTACATGGGTTCCTCGGCACGCGGATACGCGCACAATCGCAGCCTTGCTCACGCCCTCGGGATCGCTGTGGTGAGAGTGGACTATCGGCTGGCCCCAGAGCATCCCGGCCTGCCGCGCCCGATGATTGCGAGACGGCCGCGTTGTGGCTGTTGGAGGAGGCCGTGACCCGCTTTGGAACCACACGCTTGGTGATCGGCGGGGTATCGGCAGGCGCGACGCTGGCGATGACTACTCTGTTGCGGTTTCGTGACCGCGGTGTGGCTGACCCCTTTGTCGGCGCTGTACTGCAATTCGGCACCTACGACATGAGCGGAAAGACGCCGGCGGGTCGGTTGCTCGACGGCGAGTTCTTCATACTGGCATATGCGGGACACGTGGCCGACCGCACCAATCCCGACATTTCCCCCATTTACGGTGACCTGCGTGGCTTGCCGCCTGCAAAGCTCGTCGTCGGGAGCTTGGACATCCTGCTCGAGGACAACTTGGTCATGGCGGCCCGGCTATCCGCGGCCGGCGATGAGGTGGACGTTCGCGTTTACCTGGAGTCACCCCACGGCTTCACGCTCCACCCAACGGCGATGGCAAGCGTCGCGCTCGAGGACATCGAGTCGTGGCTCGCCGACCGCTTCCTCGACGCGTAGTTGACGGGCACTGCTGCTGCCACACCGGGTAAAGGAGCGAGAGCATCCGGTCAGGCTCCGGGCAGTGCGCTTCGACGCCTGTTCGGCTGCACGAGCGCTACTTCCAGAGGAACGCTCGACACCCAGTCGACGCCGCACGCGCCCCCGTATAGAGCCCGGAACGGGGATGGTCTGGTGACCGCAAAATGGCCGCAGAAGCGGGTGGCGCTCGTGACGTGTCAATCTGCGCATATGCCAGACATCCGACCAGTGGCTACGTCGCGTGAGAAGCAGTTGACCCTGCTCGCAGCGGTGCTGGGTACGAGCGTCGTGTTCCTCGACGCGACCGTAACCAGTGTTGCGTTGCCGGCGATTCGAGGCGATCTCGGTGGCGGTCT
>DASYNL010000041.1:0-137195 GCA_036008605.1 Solirubrobacteraceae bacterium
GCAGGCCCGCGGGTTTCACACGAGCCTGATCCTCGCTCCGCAAGTGGTCGCCGGGATGGGCGACGAACAGCAAGCCGAGCGCATCCTCGGGTCTGTGGAGACCGTCGTCTGCCACAGAGTGAACACGCCCGAGCGGATCGCCGCGCTCGCCGGGACTCGTGAGCGGCCCGAGTATTCGATGCACTACGACGAAGAGGGGGCAAACGGCGAAGGGTCGGTGCGCATCCAGCACCAGTTCAAGGTCGAGCCGAACGTTGTCAGATCATTGGAGCCGGGCGAGGCATATCTGATCAGTCGGGGCAGAGCGATGCGTGCCCAAATTCTCACTGCCCCGAAGCTCACATGTCCGCTCCCAGACCATGCTCCCACCGCGCAGGAGCGCGCCGGCGAGGCGCATCCGATTACCCTGCCGCACGGCGCATCCGACGAGATACCGGCTTCTACGCCGGCACGCGTCGACCAGGAGCATTCGCCGCCAAGTGTCCCGCAAGACGGCCGCCTGTCGGAGAAGGAGGTGGAAAACCTTCCCTTCTAACCCCAAGGAGGCGGTGATTGATGCGATCTCACGGGGTCTACAAGCAAGCTCTGGCGCTCGCTAGACGCGTCCTAAAACACTTCTCGCTCAGCTCCCTTCTAATGTTCGCGATAGCCCTCACAAGCGAACTGCCCGTCTTGTTCGTACGTGTCGTGATGTTGACCTTCACGATCGGGATAGTCGACACTCTCAGAGGCCATACAAGCCAAGACCCCGAATGGTTGTGGCTCGGCACAGTCCCGACGCTGTGGGCGATGTTCGCACTGCTCACGCCCGTGGGGTCTGGCTGGTGGTGGAAGCAGCGCAGCGGTGGGCGCTCTCCATCCGCGCGCGAGCAGCGCGCCTACGAGGATGCGGTCGGCCTGCTGCAAAGCAACAGCAGCAAGAGATTGCTCCTGCCGAGCAAATGGTTCGTCATAGACACGCCCCTTCCCGACGCCGCGGTCCAAGGGAAGACGCTGATGCTCCTGGAAAGTGATCATCTGCCCGCCGTGGTCGCGCACGAGCTCGGGCACCTCGCAAGCCCTGACGGACGCATTGCTGCTGCCTTGAATCGGCTCGTCATCGCCAAGGCAACAAAGCTCAACAGCGAACCGCTGGACATGTACCTGGAGAGGCACAGCTATCCCGGCCCTACCTACCAGTCGCTACCGGGCGACCGCCTGATCCGCGACTTCTTTCAACTCGCCCGTTTCACGATTCGTCTGCTCTCATTCGCGCGCGGCGGTCTCGGGCTTCGTCTTACCCGACCCGTGTGGGGTCTCTACTGGCGCAGGCGCGAGTACGTCGCGGACGCCTACGCCGCCAAGCTCGGCCAAGCTGAGGAGCTCGCCGACTTCCTCGAGACCCACGCCCTCCTGCACGACCATCCCGTTCCATACATCTGGCTCACAGAGCACACCCATCCGCCTGTCGAGCTACGCATCGGCCGACTCAGAAAACATTGGAGCGAGGACGGTCGCCGCTAAATGGAGACTCGCGGGCCGGCCGCCCTATGGCAGGCGTAGTCTGTCGCTTCGTGGAGGTAACGATCGAAGAACTCGACCGGGCTATAGCGCACTATCTTTGGCCCCCGCACTGGATAGGCGAGCAGCCATACTGGGAACGAACCGGGCCGCAGCCGGCCCCAGACCAGTCGATCATTGGCGATGTCATTATCACCGCCGAGTTGCCGGATGGCGTGCGAGCTCGCGCGTTCCGCGATGGGATGATCGCGTTCCACTTGGGCGACGCGACACCGACGGTTATCGAGGAGTCCGGGGATGCCTTCCTTAATTGGCACGAGAAGTGTGTGCGGCTTGCCAATGCCCACTTGGCGTGTCTCGCGGCAACGCTTCGCATACCGCATCTGACTCCAACGGGTGTCGCGACCCTCTGGTCCGTGATGCAAGTCGAGTTTGAGTCCGGAAACTTCAGGGCGATGACCGATTACACGGGAGGCGGTACAAGAATCGCACTATTCGACGCCCGCAAGAATCCACCGGACAGCTTCGACTGGCGGTTCTATCGGGGCCGAGGCATAACCACAGAGCAGATGGGGCGATCATTCGAACTGCTACGCATGCTGCTTGAACGGACGGACAAAGAGCGCGTACTTCAGCGAGCAGAGATGCTGTTTCGGGCGACTAGCAGCCTAGTTCGAAGAGATTGGGGTGGCGCTCTCATCAACGCCTGGACCGCATGTGAGGGTCTGTTGGGAGACCTGCTCTTGCGCTATCTGGACGAAAACAAGGACCGAGAGAAGATCATTGACGCCGCTGGAAACGAGCGGATATTCATCGACTCAGACAGACGGAGATGGCTGCGAGAAAGCAGCATGACAGTTCGTCACAAGACGGAGTTCCTCTCGCTCCTAGACCAACTCCCCTTCGATCTCTACCTAGCTGCAAGGCAATGCGCTAAGGCACGGAACGACTGGGTCCATAACGAGACAGAGCCCTCGGGCGACGTAGCGCACAAGGCCGTTAGTACCTTGGGCGCGCTATTTGAGCTAGTTGAGGGCGTTCCGCTCCGGGTGCTATGGGAGGAGTCCGGTCACGATCCGACAGCCCAAGCCTAGTCTTGAGGCTGTCCGAACTATCCCTTATTGTCGATGCTACCGACGGCTCCTATTCACAGGCGAGCTCTCGGCACAACTAGCGGACGCGCGTGGCACCACTACCGCCAAGCTGGATGCCCCGGTGAACAAGCTGGCGCGGCTGCTCAACTCGCCCTCTATCAAGCGCGTTCTACTCAACGATTCGCTGCGAGTCAACTTCGACGAGGTGATAGACAACCAAGAGGTGCTGGTCGTGAAGGGTGCGCTTGGTGTCATGGGTGCCGGCAACACGAGCGTGCTGATGCAGTTGCTCACAGGGATGCTCGATGCGGCGCTTGCGCGCCGTCAAGATGGTCTCAGGACCGACCAACTTACTGCTGTGGCCCTGAAGGTGGATGAGGCACCGCTTGTGCTTAACCGGGGCTTTGCCGAGACGATGGCGTTGAAGCGCTCCGCGGGCCTTGAGACAGTGGCTTGCTGGCAGACCGACGCGCAGTGGATCGATCGCGATATGAGAGCTCAGCTAGATGCGCTGTTTGCCCACCGCGTCTACTTCGCCACTGCATCCGTGAATGACGCACGCAATGCTGCAAGTTTGATGATGGCTGAGTTCTCAGACACTGTTCGTCCTGGGATCGGCAATTTGTCGACGCTGGGGCATCCAGATGTGCGCCTGCATCTGCCCCGACACTCCGCGATCGCAAGTTGGGTCACGGCTGAAGGCCGTCAAGCTCCCTTCGTGGCGCAAACAATCCCACTGCGTGTGGACCAGCAACGCTTGGCTCTTCATGCGGCAAGACAGGTAGAGCGAGGAGGACGCTACCTGCAGGACCTCAGTCAGCCGCATTGGGAGCGCACCGGACGCGAGCGAGCCAAGCAGAAGGCTTCGCAGGATCGTCCAGCGACACGCGCCTCAACTGCGCCGCGCGCGCCCGTCAGTATTCCGGGTCCTGCGCAGGCCTCAGGCTTGGCTCCAACTCTGGTTACCTCGCCAGCTCCAGGCTCATCCCCAGATCATGCATCGGCTTCTGCCGCAGCATCGTCTCTGTCTGCAGGTGCAAGTGCCATGACACCGACTGTGACTTCGCCGCCTGCGCTTTCCGGTAGCAGTGGCTCCAGTCATGCGGCGTCGAGGCCGGCTGACAGCTATAGCGAGCTGGTGGACATAGGCGCTGCACACAGCGTGCGCTGGGCAAAGTCGCCGGCCGCAATTATCGCCCTCGAGCCTGAGCCGCTGGACGTAGAGATACTCGCGCTACTGGCCTCCTTGAGACACGTGCTCAGTAGTCAGATCCACCGTCGCTTCAACGAGGGGCGCGCCGCCACAACCACCCAGCGTCGCCTCAAGCGCCTCTCAGACGCTGGTTTGGTGGCCCGTTTCCAGTTCCATCGTCGCGACGGTGGAGGAATGCCCATGTGCTACTCGATTACGTCGGCGGGACTGGAGCTTTTGACGAAGCAATGCGGCTCGGCCGCAGATTGGGCTCTCCAAGGCTGGGATTCAGACAGGAACCACCCAACAATCCCCTCGTCCAAACATCAAACAGATGACCAACTGCTGCGACATGCACGCCACGACGTTCGCGTGGCCGGCTGGACGCTCGCGGTCGAGCGAGCGCTATCTGAACGTCTACTCGAGCTCAGAGGTCCCGAAGAGTCGGTGATTTCCCCAAAGAAGCGCTCAAAGTCGGGCGATGGTTCCATGCTAGCCCTCAGTGATCTACGTCTTCCCGGTGGACGCGCTCCCCACGACTTCATGCGCACTGTGGAGGATGGCAGCAGGGTCGAGGTCGAGCGTTTTCAGAGCATCAGGCCCGATGCAGCACTGCTTCGTAAGACAGGTCAGGAGCTGTTCGTTGAGCTCGACGATCGTTTGCCCGAAGGCGCGGGCGCGGCAAAGCTCGAGCGCTATGACCATTTCCTTGCGGGCTGGTCTGCCAATCTCGGACTCTATGCGCGTGCTGGCAGGGAGTTGCCAATCGTGGTGTTCGTGTGCCGCGATCGTGCCCGCGCCCGGGAGTGCGCAAGGCGAGCTGACAAGGTGTTGAGCGCATGTCACGCTTACGCAGGCGAGTATCCCCAGGACTGGGAGTACCCAGGACGCAGCCGCATTTTGTTCGCAGCCGAGCGGGACGCCCACGAGGCCCAGCTGCGAGGCTGGCGTGTTCCATCTATGCCCCCAGAGGTACGGATTGCGGCGATGAATGGTGATCCGCGTGCGCGAGATCCATCTATCGAGCTATGCGACATCTATAGCTAGATCGACTATTGAATTCTATTGGGAGGTCTCTACTGACGGCCGCTCGACCTATCGCGATGGTTGGGATTTACTAGCAAATGAGAAATACTCACTATTCATCGGAAACAATTTGTGAGGACCTTGATGCTTTTCTTGACACCGACCACCCAGGTACCCAACAATGCCGTCCGGACCTGTCCTATGGGTCTGAATGACACGGAGTCGGGTATATCTCTGACCTGAGAACGGAGCGTCCCGGCACTGGGCCAACCACCCCCGGAGGGCCGGCTGGTGCGGTCGTGCCACTGCGGAAAGCTCCCGGATTGGCTCGGCCCCCAGTCGGTCCTCCTCCGATCCCGCCCAAAGTCGTACTCGGGGCATGCACGTTGGGAAAAATGAAAGCTTGCCATAGGCCACGTTTGCAGATCGAGTAAGAAACAACAGGATAGAACTACCTCTGGAGATTTGACAATGACCGCCTGATTAAGCATTCTTGAGGCGTCGTCAGCGCGAGGCGGCAGGTCTACCCGGGACGTCTTGCGGACTAGCGTCCCAGTGGCCGACCAACCCTCACAGAGGGCCGGTCGGGGCGCGATTGCGGAGTCGGAGGAGGCCTCCCGGCCGTAGTTGCAGACCCGGCCGGCCCTCGTGCAGGCGAGCGAGGGCCAAGTAGGTTTTCACAGGAGCATCTTGACACCAATCGAACGGTGTGCGACTATCCCGTCTGATCGGAGATCCGGAATGGTCCTGATTGGCGGTATCCGGTTTCGGTGTCGTGGAATCGCCGTCGCAATAGAGCGTAGTACGGAGAAATTGATCTCATCGAGGGTGGAGGAGCACAAGACTTCCCAGGAACCGAATGGGCGGACAAGGGAAGAGGGTTCGGATGGCCTGGTAACCCCCTGCCATAAGTCTCCCGAACGAACTCTGACGCGGTGTTCCTCTCCTCGCGTCGGAGCAAGGTCTCGCGCGGCGACATGGTCTGACCTGAGCCATGGCGTCGCGCGGGACACCCTAATTTGATTTTTAGGGCTTGATCCCGTCGAGCAGCAACGCGGGGCGAACCTCAAGCTCTAGGGCAAGCTTCAGCACTGTGCGCAAATTTGGTTCGCGGCCGCCGTTCTCATAGACGCTGATTGCCGCACGATCGACTTTGGCATCGAGCGCGAGTCGCTCCTGTGAGATACCTGCACGTGCTCGAGCCCACTTGAGGTTCGCTCCAAATTGGCCACCTCGCCCGTTTGTGCTGACCTGGGCGCCCTTGGGCACACTACGGGGAGAGACCTTCGGGCCGATACCACGCAACAGCTCTTTCGGTTGGACCCCAAGCGCTGCGCATATTCGCAAGAAGGTTGGCAAGTCAGGGGCACGCTCGCCGCACTCGAGCCGACTGATCGCGGCCCGATCGAGTGGCGCTGCCCCTGAGAGTTCTACCTGTGTGAACTGGGCGCGCTTGCGGGCGCGACGCAGGTTTTCCCCGAATGTCACGATCTGCTTATTGATCTCGGTCTGCTCCTGGTTAGCCATGCCCGCATCATTCAGATGTGATTACAAAAGAGCCACTGAATAAACACAACAATCGACAATCTAATTGGATGAAGCGCGAATTATGTATCAGCGCACATTCACGCCTGCAAACGGGCGTAGAGCGATCTCGGCTGCAAAGTCGCTCAAACTAGGCAGCTCTCGGGTTCGCTCGGCCGCCACATAAACGAAGCAAAGCTCGAGTAGCACCCCGGCTGTCGCCTCGACTGCGACGGTGGTCGGGGGACTACTGTTGAGATTGGACTCAAGTCCAGGCTCGAGCATCCACGCATAGGCGTTCATCCCGTCATGTGCCACGGCTGCGGCCTTCGGGCTGGCCGTCAATGCCTCGATCAGAGCAAGATCTGAATAGGCGGGCTCAGCCGCAAGGAATTCAAGCAACGTCAAAACTCCGGCACGCACCGCCGCCGGCCAATCCTCCTGGGCATCGTAAGCACGTTCGACGATCGCAAGCGCCTTACGATGGCCAAGCTCATAGGCAACCAGGAATGCATCCTCCTTGCCAGAGAAATGCTCATAGAAGGCTTGCACCGACACGGCGGCCTCCTGCACTATCTCGGGAATCGTAGTCGCTCCGAAGCCCTTCGCTGCCGCCAAATTCGTCAAGGCATCGAGGATTCGCTCGCGCTGGTTGTGAACAACGAAGCTGCGAGACACGTTGCCCTCGCCCCGCGGTAGCCCACGGCGCTCGATCGCGCGCGAGCCGAGCGACAGCGTCCCCGGAGCGCGCCCACCCACCGGGGTCATAGAACCCTGCTCGCCGGTGGAGCTTGGTGCAAGCGCGACGCCGACAGGCGAGATGTAGGAGCAGGCCCAAGTCGAAACCTCCGGCACAAGGGCAAGCAAGGCGCCTCGGCGTGGGCGACGCACACCGGCTCCACGTCGAGCTCTCGCATAGAGGATGCGAAGGATCGCGCCGACGATCGTCCTGGCAAGCAAATCGATATCGTCCGACTCTTCGCCGAGCGCTTCGCGCAGCGGTTGTGCGAGCCTGTAGAGAGCCCGCTCACGACGCTCGATGCCGGCTGGCCCGGCTGCTGTCAGCTCGACCGCGATCACCCTCAGCGAAGCCGGACTCTCGAGTGCCAGGGTGAAGAGCTCGTAGACCAGCGCACCGATCACCTCACGACCATCCTCTGAGGTGCTCCCGGTGTACTCCACGCGTGCTGCCCAACTGTCGACGATCTCTTCGCTCATCGCAAAGAAGCAGGCACGCTTGTCCTCGAAGTGCTCGTAGAAGGTCTTACGAGAAGCCACGGCCTTGGCGATCACGTCGGCCACGACGGTCGCGGTGTAGCCCTGCTCGCCGATGCTCGCGAGCATCGCCTCGATCATCCGGGCGCGAGGATCAGTCGCTGTCCGTGCGTCTTTGCGAGCCCCGCGGACCCTAGCTCGGCCAGCCGGTGGAGACTTCGCTTTGCGTCCCTCGCTCTTGTCCACTAACCGACATTGTGACTACCCAGGCCGATTCATGCGAACTGCTCACTGTCGCGTCTCGTTCTTGTCAGGAGCAAGTGGGTCAAAATGTGGCGTCTGGACGCTCGTGAATCTACCGTGTCTCAGCTGCAGTCCCGACATCTCTAGCCGCAGTCGCCCAACGTAGTGAGCGAGATTTGTGCAGTCCCCCGGATCTCGAAACGCATAGGCAACTGCGCTGCAGTCGCAGTTGTTTAGCCGAATCGGCGGAAGTCGACGCCCCGCAGTCGCCATCGCTTGCGAAATAGTCCTGCCAGCGCTGAGTGTCGCGGGGTAGACATTGTCTCTGCAGGCGCTATGTTGCATGTTCTTCTTTCCCTGCCTCCATGAGCATTCCGGCGTGCGCCGTCGATCTCGATTTCTTTCTTGACGAGAGTCAGAGACAAGCAGCCCCTCCTCGAGGATTGGTGGCCGCATGTCTATCACCCTCGCTATATCCAGAGCTGAGCGATTCTCGGCCAACTTCGTGACCGATTTTGCGCTCGCGCTGCGCGCTCCGAGGACCCCTTAAGGGGGCCTCGGACTTTTTCGCGACACTATTCTCACGCCGCCCTCAGCACTTGACGTCGCGCTAAAGCGCACCTACAAGGACGCCTGCACGAGCGCAATCAGAGGCCAAGCCAACGGTATGGCCCAGACCGTCAGGAGTCCCCATGTCGTATGTCATCTCATCTGCAGTGTCCACCAGGCGCGGACCTTTCTCGCGACGCGATCCCCACGCTCGGTCGCGTCCACGGCCCTCGCGCCAAACAGCTCAGCACGGGGCAGCCCACCACGAGGCGATTCGGGTAAGCACTCCGCTTGCTGGCTATCGCGATGGGCAAGGCCGCGCTCGGGAGCTACTTGCACTCCCGGGCCACGGTGGCAGCGTGCTTGTGCTCGATCGCGATGCTGACACGCTCTGCGATCGCAGGCTCATCGCTCACCTCGCCGCCGACGAGCCGCTCGAGAATGCAGAGCTCGTCTGCGACCAGTACCTCCAAGACACAAAAGGGCGCTGGTGTCGGCGCATGTGCGCTGAGGATCTGCAGATCTATCCGCTCGCCTATGAAGTGGATAGTGCGTCGCGTGGCCTGAATTGCCAGGATGCCCTCGTAGAGGGGCGCGACGACAACTCTTATCGTCTTTCGCTGGTCCAGGGCGAGCGCTGCATCCTGCACGTGCGCTGGTGCCGACGCGCCGCCGAGGGGGACGATCCGTGCTGGGAGCAGGTCAGCTTGCGTGAGGTCATCGGCGCCGTCGAAAGCTATGAACCGATGCGCACCCTCACTGAGCAGGCGATTGCGCTGCACGACAAGGATCGCAGCGTATCGGTGACTCGTCTGCGCTCTGAACTAGAGCGCCTCACTGCCAGCCCCGTAGTGCTCAACCGTCGCCTGCGGGAAGCTGTTCTCGAAGCGGTCGATCGCGATGGTACGAGCATGAGCGAGATCGCATTGCGCTGTGACGTGGTCAAGCGTGATCGTCGAGGCAAACTCAGCGGAGAGACGAGCTGGCTCGCGCGACGGATCGGGATCATGCCCGAAGGCGGAGAGAAGGCGATAACCCCGTGGATCCACAGCGAAGTGCTCGGCTCGATCGCGCGCAAGGGACTGCGCATCAGTCCACGCGAGGTTGAACTCCAGTGAGCGCCGTACATGCTCGATCGGACCCTTCCGTCGAGATTGACGAGTGTCCGCGAGAGGGTGCGATCCTGCTCGTCGAATCCAATCCATTGCTCGCTTGCGAGCTCGCGGAGCAGCTGCGCGCCGACCGCTTCCAAGCGGTATCAGCCCGCAGCGCTGAGCACGCACGCGCGCTCACGCAGACGCACCCTGTCCGTGCAGTCGTCCTCGGCGAGATTGAGCCGCCGCGTGGCGCACTCGATCTGTTGGAGGAGATTCGTCTCGGCTCTGAGGTGATTACGACTCGGCCGCTCTGGGATGTTTGCCTGCCAGCGATCGTGATCGGTTCAGGCATCGGCCAGCTCGAGCTGTTGCGCGCCTTCGATGCCGGCGCCGATGACTTTATCGCTGCACCTGTCTCCTACCTGGAGCTGCGTGCCCGCCTGCGGGCGCTGCTTCGCCGTGCCGATGGCAATGCCAACACGCGCGTCGTATCGGTCGGCTCGCTCGAGATCGACACTGCGGCGCACACTGTCAGCTTCGCCGGAGTACAGGTCGAATTGTGTCGCCTGGAGTACGAACTGCTCGTGCATCTCGCTCGCAAGCCGACCGCAGTCTGCTCTAGGCGCGAGCTGTTGCGCGCGATTTGGAACCGCCGCACCGATCAGGGTTCGCGCACGCTCGACAGCCATGCCAGTCGCCTGCGTCGCAAGCTCGATGCTGTTGGTGCCGACGGCTTCGTCGTGAACGTCTGGGGCGTGGGCTACCGCCTTATCTAGAAGTTCCTTGCGGACGTTCTGAATCCACCTTGTCGGGCTCTTAGAGGCCCCACATGCAATGCAGCACCGCGGTAGCCGTCGGTTCCCCGCTTTCTCGTTGACCCCAATGGCTGGCGAGAGCCGGTCCAGAAAGGAGCGGCTCATGTCCGCATCTCAGTACACCAACGAAGCCCCCGTCAACCCACTGCAACCTCTCAGCGAACTGGTCGGATGGCTTTCCTCGACAACGGTTCACATCGCGATCGGCGTTGCGTTGGGCTTATGCGCCGTACGTGTCATGCGCCGGCGTCACCTACATTGGACGTGGGCAGCCTACGCGCTTCCCGTTGCTCTCCTCGCCCACTCGGTATTGGCTGGCTGGGCAAGCACGCTCGGCACCGCCGCCGTCTGCGCCAGCGCACGCGGTCGCCGCTGGCACGCAGAAGACTTCATGGCCGGCGGCGATCTAGCCGAGATCGCTCGTAAGCGCCGCGGTCTGAGCCAGGCGCTATACGCGCTTGTACGGCGGCTATTCGAGCGGATCGTTCAGCTCTCCGCCTGGACGTCCCTGCGCGATGAGCGCGTCCCGGTTGGACGTGCCGAGGACGGCGAGACACTCGCGATTCCGCTCGGCAGCAACGGTGGCGGCAAGCACACCCTGATCGTGGGCGCCACCGGCTCGGGTAAGACGGTTACCGAGACATGGCTTGCAACCCGGGCGATCGAGGCAGGACTTGGTGCGGTCGTGGTCGATCCCAAGGGTGATCCCCGCATGCGCGCACATCTGGTCGAGGCGGCCCATTTCGCCGGACGTGAGTTCATCGAATGGACTCCTACCGGTCCATCGGTCTACAACCCGTTCGGCCACGGTGGCGCAAGCGAGATTGCCGATAAGGCGTTGGCTGGCGAGCGCTTCACCGAGCCCCATTACCAACGCCAAGCGCAGCGCTATCTCGGCTACGCCGTGCGTGCGTTGCGCGCCGCCGGCACAACCGTGAGCATGCCGGCGCTTGTCAAGCAGCTCCACCCGGCACAGTTGGAAGTGCTGGCGAGGACGCTCCCAGAAGCGCAGGCAGATGCCACCCTCGATTACCTGGAGTCGCTCACCGTGCGCCAACGAACCGATCTCGGTGGCGTGCGCGACAGGCTGGCGATCATGGCCGAGTCAGACGTCGCACCATGGCTCGATCCCGAAACGATCGACGCACAGACATTCGATCTGCTCGGTGCTGTCAACGAGCGAGCGATCGTGTATTTCAACCTGAAAGCGGACGCGCTGCCACTGTTGGCACGCATGCTCGGTGTGGCGATCGTGCAAGACCTGCAAACGACGATGGCTGCATTGCAGGCATCCCCGATTCCCACGGTGGTGGTAATCGACGAGTTCGCCGCGATCGCGGCCGAGCAGGTCGTTCATCTTTTCGGCAGAGCAAGATCGGCAGGTCTAAATCTGTTGCTTGGAACTCAAGAGCTCTCCGACCTGCGTCTGGAAGGGCGTAAGCAGTTCTTGGAGCAGGTCCTGGGCAACCTCTCGGCGATCGTGGCTCACCGTCAGGTCGTGCCTGAGTCGGCGGAGTTGATCGGCCGACTAGGTGGCAGTCGCGGTGTGTGGCGTGCCACGCACACGAGTGACGGGCGCTGGACGCGTACGCGTACGGCCGAGCCGTTACTCGCATCCGAGGACATCCGCGGCCTGTCGCCGGGTTGGGCCGCGGTGATCGAGCTCGGTGGCCATACCTCAGCGCGTTTTGTCGAGGTCTTCTCCTCGATGCAGAGACCCAACCGACGTCTGTTCGTCAGATAGCGCGCCCATCCCAAGACACATCCATACATCCACTGGTTGGAGCGTTGGACGCTTCAACGCTTCCGGGACGGTTCGTCCATCCCCAGACACAACACCCATCCCCAGACACACCATAGGAAAATCGCATGAGACAACAAGATCTACCACTAACTCCCGAGCAAATCGAGATCGCGCGTTGGACGGCCTCGCTTGGAGCCGTTACGGCTGAGGCTCTCGCCCAGCGAACTGGCGTGAGCGTCGCCTCGGCACGCGCCAAGCTAATCGCCATGCGGCGGCGCAAGCTGCTGACGAGCGTGCGTCCGCTCTCTGGACGGCCCATGTTGTTCACGATCACCCGAGCCGGTCTACGGGCATGCGACACACGCGGCATTCAAATGTGTGCCGTGAGCTCGTCCAACGCAAATCATCTGATCATGTGTGCCGCGACGGCCGCGGTACTGGAGCGCCGCTACCCCCACCATCGCCTCATTGGTGAGCGTGAGCTGCGTCGTGACGAGCGCGAACAGGGACACCCGCTCGCCAGTGCAAAGCTCGCTGCGTCGCATAGAGCGCAGGGTCGTCTCCATCGCCCAGATCTCGTTCTCTGCCCGCACGACCCTGACGGTGGCCTGCCGCTTGCCGTCGAGGTCGAGCTGACGATCAAGTCCCCAGAGCGACTCGTCGAGATATGCCGAGCTTGGGCACGCTGTCGCACGATTGCCGGGGTGATCTATTTCGCGCCCGAAGATGTCCAGCGGGCGCTCGCGCGAGCGGTGGCGAAGGTGCTCGCCTTCGAGCAGGTGGTGGTCGTGCCGCTCGATTCGCTGTTGGGCAAAGACACGCAGCTAGCCAGCTAACTGAAAGGTTGGTTGGGTCGTCAAGCGCCGAGAAAGCCCATTGATCGATGTGGTCGCGAGACGAATTTAGCCCATCAAATCAGGCTGAAACGCGGTTTTCGGCTTGCTGTGCAAAGAACCGTCCCAAGCGCTACCTACCTTCATCAACGGGCGAGCAAACAGCAAAGGAGAACACCATGTCCTACTCAAACATCAATCGCGTCGTGCTCGTCGGCCGTCTCACCAGCGACCCCGAGCTGCGGGCGCTCCCCTCTGGCAGCAATGTCTGTGAGTTGCGAATCGCCTGCAACACCACACGCAAGACCTCTGAGGGCGACTACGCGGAGAAGCCAAACTTCTTCAACGTTAGCGTCTTCGGCCTCACCGGAGAGTCGGTCCACCGCTATATGAGTCGCGGCCGTCGCGTTGCTATCGACGGGCGCCTAGACTGGCACGAGTGGGAAACCGCTGAGGGAGCCAAGCGGCAAGCCGTCAAGATCGTCGCCGAGAGCGTTCAGTTCCTCGACGGTCGCGGTGACCAAGGAGGCTCCAAAGGGTCCTCTGATGACGAGGACTCGCTCGAGGACTCCATCGACAGCGACTCGAACGCAGACGAGCGCGAGCTCGTCGGTGTCGGCTCCGGTATCGAAGACGACCTCGTCTTCTAGTCCGACTCGCCGAGCATTCAGCAAAAGGCGCCCCAGGGCGCCTTTTGCATTTAAGGACGTCTTTCAAAAATGGGTGGCACGCCCGTGCCGGTCCCTGGACACGGCGCTGGTCGCCACGTGACGTCTTGCACGTACCACCAGTACGCGCTGCGACGCCCCTCGACGATCAGCTTGGTCCATGAACGGCCCGAACGCACCGCTCATTTTGAAAGACGTCCTGAGGAGCCCTAGTATGCGGCGACACTGATAAAGCGACAAGGAGTCCTCCCCGGTGCCAGTCAACACCAAAGCGATCGGAAAGAAATACGAGCCCACCACATATGCGGTGGGCCGCGAGAAGATCAAGGAGTACGCGCGCGCGGTCGGTGAGACCAACCCGCTGCACCTCGATGAGAAAGCAGCGCGCGACGCCGGCTACGCGGACGTCGTAGCCCCGCCAATGTTCGCGGTCGTCTACAGCTCCCCCTCGGTTGCGCCGTCATTGTTCGATCCCGAGGTGGAAATGAACTTCGCGATGATGGTCCACGGTGGCCAGGAGTTCGAGTGGGGGCCGCTTGTCGTCGCGGGCGATGAGATCACCACTACAGCCTCCGTCAAGGACATCTCAGAACGCGATGGCCGCGGCTATTACGTGTTCGAGTCCGTCTCCGTCAACCAGCGCGGCGAGCAGGTCTGTCGCGGAACCTGGACCAACATCGTCCGAGGAGTTTGAGTCATGGCCGATCTTTCAGTTGGGGCGCAGATCCCCGAGGTGCGCATCACACCTGACAAGTACCTGACCAACCGTTATGCCGGCGCATCCGGCGACTTCAATCCGATCCACATCGACGAGGAGTTCGCCAAAGCCGTTGGGCTACCAGGACGCATCCTGCACGGCCTGTGGTCGATGGCTCAGGTAGCCCGTGCTCAGACCGAGGCGGCTGGCGGTCCCGCTACGCTCAAGCGGCTGTCAGTTCAGTTTCGTGGCATGGGCGTACCAGAGCAAGAGGTGGTTGTCACCGGCACCGTGCGTGAGGCAAGCGATGGGCACGCAATTGTGGACACGGTCGCCGAGCAGGCCGGCAATCAGATCATCCGCAACGCTGAGGCCGATCTGCAGGTCTGACAGCACGATCGCGCGTCGCTCCAAGAATTGGGCGGCGCGCGTACCCTCGGGGCTGCCCTTCTTAGGTGAGCAGCGGGCTCCGATTTGCGCAGCCCCCAGAGACCGCGCAGGCGCAGACCCTAGAATCAGGCTCATGCTGACACCCCGACAGGAGCTGATCCTGTGCAAGGTGGTTGAGGACTACCTGCATAGCGGCCAGCCTGTGGCCTCCAAGACGATCGCCGCTGACCCCAGCCTCGACTGCGGACCCTCAACCGTGCGCAACGAGCTTGCCCTGCTCGAGGAGCACGATTTGCTTGCACATCCGCACACCTCTGCCGGGCGTGTGCCCACCGACGCGGGGCACCGCTACGTGGTGGACAGGATGCTCGGCACCGGTCAAAATCTTGCGCCGGTGCGCCCCCTCGCGCTGTCGTTGACCCGGAGCGAAGTCGAGGAGGCGATGCGCCTGACAAGCGTCGCGATCTCGCAGGTGACGAGTTTGCTGGCCGTCGTCTCGGCGCCCTCACTTGATACCGCCACGATCCGCCACATAGAGGTGCTCGCTCTGCAACCCCAAGTGGTGATGGTCGTCGTCATCACCTCTACCGGCGGCGTCTCCAAGCTGCTCACTAGCTTTGACGGACCAGTCGACCAGGGGCTTGTCAGCTGGGCCGGCGAATACCTCAATGAGCGACTGGTCGGCTTCGGGCTCGGCGCACGGATGCTCTCCAAGTACCTGGATGATCCAAGCCTGGATATCAGCGAGCGTGCGTTCGTCGATCGGCTCGCGCCAGCCTTTGGCAGCATCAAATCCGAGACAGAGGACACGCTCTACGTAGACGGCGCCGCCCACCTGCTCTCCAGCCGTGCGATCGGCGATCTCACCGAAGTGAATGAGCTGATGGGCATGCTCGAGCGTCGCGCGGCCCTGCTGCGCGTGCTGCGTGCTGCGCTCGGTGAGTCCGACGTCTACGTTCGTATCGGCCGCGAGAATGAGATCCCCGCGATGCACTCGCTGGCGCTTGTGGCAGCCGGCTACGGCATCGCGAGCCGCAAGCTCGGGGCCGTGTCGGTGATCGGGCCGGTGCATATGGACTATGCCGGTGCGATCGCCACTGTGCGTGAGGCCGCGCACGAGCTCTCGCGCTTCGTCGAAGACGCCTACGCGGAGCGCTGAGGAAAGCGATGGCCTGTCGATGAGCGCAACCACTCCCCGCGATCCCTACGAGGTGCTTGGCGTGGCTCGCGATGCTGGCGAGCAGGAGGTCAAGAAGGCGTTCCGCAGGCTCGCACGCGAACTGCACCCGGACGTCAATGCTCACGATCCCCAAGCCGAAGAGAAGTTTCGCGAGGCAGCCGAGGCAAACGAGATCCTCTCCGACCCAGAACGCCGTGCCACCTACGACCGTTACGGACATGACGGGCTGCGCTCGCGCGGGTACGCTCCCAACTTCGAGTCCTTCGGCTCCATCAGCGACCTGTTCAACGCCTTCTTCGGCGGTAGCGGTACGGGAAGCGCAGGGGCGGCTCTGGGTGGCGACATCGCTGTTGCCGTGGAGATGACGCTGCTCGAAGCGTCCGCGGGCGCCAAGCTCGAGGTGTCCTACGAGGCGATCGACCGCTGCGAGCACTGCCACGGCAACGGCGCCGAGCCCGGCACCCCGATCGAGCGCTGCTCGCGCTGCGAAGGGGCCGGTCAGGTGCAAAGCGTGGTGCGCACTCCCTTTGGGCAGATGATGCGTACCAGCTTGTGTGATGCCTGTCATGGCGATGGCCGCGTGCCAACTAAACCTTGTGGCGCTTGCCATGGTCGTGGGCAGTTGGCAGTCAAGCGCAGCGAGCAGGTTGCCGTGCCGGCCGGTATTGACGACGGCCAGCGAATACGCGTGAGCGGCCGTGGACACGCCGGCGAGCGTGGGGCTCTCGCTGGGGATCTCTACGTGCTCGTGCGTGTTCGCGCCGACGAGCGCTTCGTTCGCGAAGGCGATGATCTCATTACCGCGCTTGACGTCGCCGCACCGCTCGCCGCGCTCGGGGCGACGCTTGAGGTACCCACACTCGACGGTATGGCACCGATCGAGGTATCCGCTGGTACTCAGCCCGGTGAGATCCTGACGGTACGCGGTCAGGGGATGCCCTCTTTGCGCGGCGGACGTCGCGGCAACCTGCGCGTCGTCGTCAACGTCGTCATCCCGCGCCGCCTCAGCGAGATCCAGCGTGAGCTACTTGGGCAGTTGAGCGAGACGCTCACCGAGGAGAATCTACGCTCCGAGGAGTCGATGCTGGGGAAGCTGCGTCGCGTGTTGCGCCACCAGGCGTGAGCTGCTCGGGGCCTCGCGGGCTGCGCGCGTGATCCGGCTGGCGCTACGCGTGCGGCGCAGCGACGCCGAGCTCGTACTCGCCGACCTGCTCGAGCTTGCGCCCAGTGGCGTCGAGGAGATCGAGCTCCAGGCTAGCGACGGGGGAGAAGGGATGATCGAATACGCCGTCTACGGTGCTCCAGGCGAGCTGCCGTTGTTGCCGGATGTGCGTGCTGCCGCGGGTGGCGCCCTGGTCGAGATCTCGACCAGCGAGGTCGCCGACGATTGGTCTGAGCGCTGGAAGCAGTTTCATCAGCCCGTGCTTATCGAAGCCCACGCAGCAGATGCCCGCCGCGAGCGTGGGTGTAGAGGGGACGGGGATGCTGCTGTGACGGCAGATCCGCATGTGCGGAGTGGACGGGGTGGGGAGGATGGTGGACGAGGTGGGAATGTCTCCGCGGAGAATGCCCCCTGCGTGCGCGGGGGGCATTGCCTTTTTGTAAGACCCCCATGGGAGGCGCCAAGCGATCGCGCCGATGCGCTTGAGATCGTGATCGATCCTGCGCAGGCCTTCGGCACCGGCGCGCACGCGACCACTCGTATGTGCCTGGAGTTGTTGCTTGAGCTCGTAACCATTGAGGGCGCCCGCTATCCCGTTCTCGACGTTGGCTCCGGCTCGGGCGTCCTGGCGATCGCGGCGCTGAGGCTTGGATATCGCTCGGTGCTGGCGCTCGACAACGATCGCGAGAGCGTGCGCGCGATTCTCGCCAACGCGGCTGCCAATGACGTCGAGTTGGATGCTCGCTGCTTTGACCTGCGCCGCGAGTCGTTGCCCTGGCTGGTTGGGGATGGGGATTTAAAGGGCGTGCCGGTAGTGCTCAACGCCGCGCCCACGGCCGGTCGCGGCGGACCTGCAAATGGGCAGGTGGTGCTCGCAAACCTTCTGAGGCCACTGCTGATCGATTTGGCGGAGAAGATGGCCCAGCCAGGCGTTCCCGTCCCGCCTCAGCGCCTCGATCTGATCGCGAGCGGGCTGCTGCGCGAGCAAGCCGACGAGGTGGCTGAAGTGTTCGCTAGATGCCTTGGCCTGAGTGAGCGAGCCCGTCTTGAGCAGGGGGAGTGGTCGGCGCTGTGGTTGGCGCGTTAGCTGGCTGCTCGGTAGCGGCGCGGGCCACAGCCCTGAACAGCAGGTCAAGCGCCGCCCGCAGATTTTCCTCGCTCTCGAGCAGAGCTCGTGCCGCGATCAGGCCGGCGCCGATCTCATCGAGCGCCTCGCCGACTCCACCCGGGTCGGGGTCGCGGCACACCGCGATCGCCAGATCGAGCATGCCCTGCGCCTGCTCGACCGCGCCCGCGAACATCGCCGGACCGGCGAGGCTCGCGTACCCGTAGGCGCGCGCTAGCCGGCCTTGCATTGTGATCTGGTGTTCGCCGCGTGGTGCAGAGACGGGCGACAGGCCGCGACCGTCGACGAGCCCGGCCATCGTCCCACCGATCACAGCGCCGATCGCCTGCTCGTCGAGTCTCGCGTGGGCAGCGACACGCAGCGCGAGATATAGACCGCTTGAGGTAAGGCCATAAGGCGGATCGGAGGCGAACACGATCCGCTCGTACGGTACGCGTGCGAACAGCTCGATCAGGTCCATTGGAAAGAAGCAAGATGTGTCGTAGAGAACGCCCGGATGGTCGGCAAGGCGTGATGTGAGGATGCCCTGGTCGCAAATCGCGCCGTGGGCGAGGATTAGTACGGCGTCGGGATAGCGCAGGGCAAGGTCGGCCAGCCCATCGGCGATCGGTGGCATACCGCGCCCCGCGTGGATCAGGATCGGCACGCTCGCTTCGCTGGCCAACTTGAAGATGGCCTCCATCTCTGGGCTGTCGAAAGCGAATGCCTGCGCACGCGGATGCAGCTTGATGCCGCGGGCGCCCTTGGCGATGCAGCGCTCACCCTCGAGGACAGGTGCTTCGGCTGGATCGAGCCGACAGAATGGGATCAGGCGTCCGTCACTTTCGCCGGCCCACTGCAGTACGCGGTCGTTGGGCAGGCTGTAGGAAGGCTTGCGCTCGGGGTCGTGTAGAGGGAACACGCAGGCCCTGCGTGCGCCGGCGTCGTCGAGTTGGGATAGCAGCGTCTCCAAGTCGAGCGAGCGACCATCCTCGTCCAGGCCGAGATGTGTGTGTGCGTCGAATACTTCGGCTTCGGCCGGTCGCAGACGTTCGCCGTCCGCCAGAAATGGAGCGAGTGCCTCGCGATATATGGATGCGCTCATCGCCACCCATTCTGCCGATTGCACGGCCTCGGCGACGCCCGGCATGCCGGCGAGCGAGCTGACACAACTGGGCGAAAGCTATGAATCGACACAAAAGTCTCGCCCGCTCGGCGTATCCTGGGTCGAGGATGACGATTCTCGATGACGTCAAGCAAGACCTGACGAGCGCGATGCGTGCTGCCGACAAGCAGCGTGTCGGCGCACTGCGCATGGTTCTCTCCGAGTTGCAGAAGGCGGAAAAGGATGGTTCCGGAGACGAGCTGACAGTGCTACGGCGTGAGCGCAAGCGGCGCCTGGAGGCTGCCAAGGCGTTTCGTGACGGCGGACGCGAGGACCTTGCCAGTGGCGAGGAGGCCGAAGGGGAGCTGATCGGCTCATACTTGCCGGCCGAGCTCTCAGATGTCGAGCTTCAGGCGATAGTCGAGCAGGCCCTGGCTGAAAGCGGTGCGCAGTCGCCCAAGGACATGGGCCAAGCGATGAAGAGTGTGATGGCGGCCGTCGACGGGCGCGCCGACGGCAAGCGGGTCTCAGGCCTGGTCAGGGCGGCGCTCGGAGGATGAGGACGCAGATCGAGTTGCCGGGCGAGGTCGCCGCCGAGCTGGCGGGTACCCAGGACGCGGTGTTGCGTGCGCTGGAGGGGCATCTACGTTGCAAGGTGTTCCTGCGCGGCAACCTGCTCACACTCGAGGGCTCCGAGGAGGATGCGCGCATGGGCGAGCGGGTCATATATGAGCTCTCCGAGCTGATCGGCCGTGGCCACCAGGTAGCGCCCGGCACGATCGCTGCGGTGACGGGCGCGCTGGATGCGCACGAATCGCCGGCGCGCGTGTTGGAGGACATTGTGTGGCGCCATCGCAGCCTGAGCGTCGCCCCAAAGACGGTCAACCAGAAGCGCTACGTCGACTCGATCCGCTCGAGTACCGTCACGTTCGGCGTCGGTCCGGCCGGCACTGGCAAGACGTTCCTGGCTGTGGCGATGGCGGCTGCTGCGCTCTCACGCCATGAAGTCAACCGGATCATCCTCACGCGTCCGGCGGTCGAGGCCGGCGAGCGGCTGGGCTTCTTGCCCGGCGACTTGATGGCGAAGGTGGATCCCTATCTGCGGCCTCTGTTCGACGCTCTGCACGACATGCTCGATCCGGAGAAGGTCTCCCAGCATCTGGAGCGTGGCGTGATCGAGATCGCGCCGCTTGCCTTCATGCGCGGCCGTACGCTCAACGATTCGTTCGTGATCCTCGACGAGGCTCAGAACACGACGCCCGAGCAGATGAAGATGTTCCTAACTCGTCTCGGCTTTGGTTCGAGGATGGTCGTGACCGGCGACATCACCCAAGTCGACCTGCCGCGCGAGCAGCGCTCGGGGCTCGTCGTGGTAGGCGAGGTGCTCGATGCGATCGAGGGCATCGAGTTCGTGCGCTTCGGGGGCGAGGATGTGGTGCGCCACAAGCTCGTGCAGCGGATCGTCGAGGCATACGACGAGCACGGCAGGCGCACGATCGACGACGCGCAGCGTGGACACCATGAGGCTACCGTGCGGCCCACTGCTTCAGGGCGATCCGGGCCGGGTGCAGCGGGCGAAGCCGAGGATGCCGGGGAGCAGGTTGTGGTCCAGCGTTTGGCCGAGCGTCGAGCCTGAGCCGCTCGCATCGATGCTAGAGGTCGAGGTCTTCGGCGCACAACTGCTCGCAGGGCCGCTTCCTCAGTGGTGGGTCGAGCGCCTGTGCGCGCTTGCGCTCGCATCGGCTGGCGTCGATGAGGGGCATCTAGCTGTTGAGTTCGTGGGTGCCGAGCGTATGGCCGAACTTAACGGCGAGTACCGTCGCAAAGACGGACCTACAGACGTGCTCTCTTTCCCAGTCGACGGAGCCGATCCACAGGCGCCAGGAGCGGGTGTTCCACGTGAGCTTGGCGATGTCGTGATCTGCCCGGCCTTCACAAGCGACGTGAGCGAGGCGATCGTGCACGGGGCGCTGCATCTCGTGGGGATGGACCATGAGACAGATGAAGGCGAGATGCTTGCGCTGCAAGCCGAGATCATGCGTTGGGGAGACTCATGAGCGACCTAGCCGGGCAGCCGGACGCAGCAGCGACGCGCAGCGGCTTCGTTGCGCTTGCCGGTCGACCCAACGTTGGCAAGTCGACGCTCGTCAACGCAATCGTCGGGGGGAAGGTCGCGATTGTCTCCGATCGTCCGCAGACCACGCGTCGGGCGATTCGAGGTGTGCGCAGCGAGCAGCAATGGCAGATCGTGCTTGTCGACCTGCCGGGTGTGCAGCGTCCCCGAGACATGTTGACCGAGCGTATGGCTGGACGGGTACGACTGGAACTAGAGGGCTCCGATGCCGCCTTGCTTGTGCTCAACGGGGAGCAAGGGGTTGGCGCCGGCGACCGCTACATTGCGCAAGCGCTCGGTGAGGTGGATGTGCCAGTCACGATTGCGATCAACAAGGTCGACCGGCTCGATCGTGCCGCGACGGTGGCGGTATTGGCGGCTGCGGCTGAGCTCGACCTAAGCGGCGAGATATTCCCGATCTCGGCGCGCACCGGCAAGGGCGTAGGGGCGCTCGTAGAGCACCTCGCCGAGTTGATGCCCCAGGGGCCGTTCATGTTCTCTGCGCAGGCGATCTCAGACCAGCCATTGTCAGTCCTGCTAGCGGAGCTGGTGCGTGAGGCGGCGATCAGGCGCACCTTCCAGGAGTTGCCGCACGCTGTCGAGGCGATCGTCGAAGAGATCGAACACCCGCGCGATGGCTTGGTGCGGGTGCGTGCGCTGCTGTGGGTCGAGACCGAGTCCCAGAAGGGGATCGTCGTCGGTGCTGGCGGGCGCATGATCAAGGCGATCGGCTCCGCCGCGCGCAAGGAGATCGAGCGTGAGCTGGGATGTCACGTGCACCTGGACCTATCGGTGCGGGTGCGACGCGATTGGCGCGGGGATGAGGGATTGCTGGATCGGCTTGGCATTACCTGAGATCCCACGGACCGGACTCGGATAGCTTTAGGAGGTGTTTCAAAATGGCCTATGCGTCTCGATACCCCTTTGTATGGAGCTGCAGGGTTATTTTGGTACCTAACCTTTGTCTAAGCCTCCGCAAAAGGGGGTGTTGGGCGGATCATTCAAAGATGAGCCATACACCAGCTTTCGTGATCCATAAACGCCCTGCCACCGAGCTCATTTGAAAGACGTTCTTGTTGCACGGAGCTGTTGAATAAGGTCCGATATGCGGGTATCAGGTCCGATATGCGGGTATCCCTCGAACAAGGTCCGATGTACGGGCCGATATGGCGTGCTCGCGATATGTGACATCACGCTATAGCTTGCGCTCGAGCTTGACCGACATCTCACGCACATTGGCTAGGTCTAGCTCTGGGGTGAACTGCATCGGCAGTGTGAGCACACTTGGAGGCAACCCTCGCGCGAAGCGCTGACGACGCAAGCGTGCGATCTGGCTTTGTTGCAGCTTTGCGCGCTCGTACACGACGCGGGCCATGTGTGCGGCACCGTTGACCACGTTTGTGGAGTCCTCGAGCCTTTCGATCCGGCCAAGCTCCTCGCGCGTGAAGCGGCGCGGCAGTGCGCCGTTGACCACGACCGCGTCGAGGTCGCGGTCGAGCTGACGGCGCAATCCTTCCTCCAGCTCTAGCGTCTCGGTGACAGCCATCTCCGTGCCTTGTGCCACCGCCACATAGCCGCTGCGTTGTGGATCTTCCAGCAGCGAGCGTACGCTCTGCGCCTGCTCGGCAAGGGGTCCAACACGCACGATTCCCCTGAATGTCTGCGGCGAGCGCAGCATCGCCAGGGCGTGACCGGTGGCTGGGGCGTCGAGCACGACCAGGTCGTACGGAGGTTGCCGCTGTGAGGCGCCATCGCTATTGCGAGTCCTGGTCGCGCTACCTGGGTGGGCAATGCCCTTGTGCGCGCGTGAGCCCTCGCACAGCTCGCGCAGCTTGATCATGCTCAACAGCTCCTTCGCGCCAGGAGCGGCCGCCGCGAAATAGTGGAACGTGCTGCTCCCAGCAAGCAACCGTATCGAGACGCGGCCGCCGAGCGTGCGCAGCCACTCGATCAGGGCCTTGTCGGGATCGATCGAGGTGCTCCACAAGCCTGGCTCCAGTTCCACCTCCTCGCCTGACGCGGGCGCCTGAGCGACCCCGAACAACGCTTGAAGGCGGTGCTGGTCGCCTAGCTCGGCGACGATCGTGCGCAACCCGGCCCGAGTCGCAATCAGGCCCAACGCGCCCGCCACCGTGCTCTTTCCGGTGCCGCCCTTGCCGGTCACGACGATCAGCTTTCTCTCCAACAACGAGGCCATGTCTCTTGCAACCTACAATTCCGCAGATGAGCGCAGCGGCAGCCGACGAAGTGGAGCAACTGCTCGTCTATGACGAGCGTGGTCTCGTGCCGTGCATAGTGCAGGATTGGAGCAGCGGCGAGGTACTGACGCTTGCCTACATGAACGAGCTCGCGCTGGAGCGTACGCGCGCCACTGGCGAGCTTCACCTTTGGAGTCGCTCGCGCCAGGAGTTGTGGCACAAGGGTGCTACCAGTGGCAACACCCAGGCCGTGCGCGCTCTGCGTGTCGACTGCGACGGCGACGCGCTGCTCGCGCTTGTCGAGCCCGCCGGGCCTGCTTGTCACACAGGCGAGCGCAACTGCTTCTATCGCGGCGAGCTGGAGCCGCCCGCTCCGTACGAGACACTGCCGGCCTTGGAGCGCACGCTGCGCGCGCGCGCAAGTGAACGCCCCGTTGGCTCCTACACGGTCGAGTTGCTCGACGATCCTAAGCGCATCGGCGAGAAGGTGATGGAGGAGGCCGAGGAGGTCTCTCGCGCCGCACGCGAGGAGACCGACGAGCGGGTCGCCGAAGAGGCTGCCGATCTTGCCTATCACCTGCTAGTGCTGTTGCACAGCCGCGACCTTGAGCTGTCGGACGCGGAGGATGTGCTCAATGAGCGCCGTCGGTAGCGTTTTCCAGGGCGCAGCCGGCATTTGCGGATGTAGGTGTCTGCCGGGGTGTGCACGATGAGTGCCGCCGGCAGTGCGGCCCCGCCACACGCGGCGGGCGCTTACAACCTGATCCCTCTGCACGAGACTTTCATCGCCGACTGCGAGACGCCCGTCTCGGCGTTTCTGAAGCTGCGCGAGTTGGCGCCCAGTGAGCCCGCCTTCCTGCTGGAGTCAGCCGAGCAGGGTCAGCGCATGGGGCGCTACTCGTTCATCGGTTTCCGCCCGCGTTCGGTACTGCGTTGGTCGCTTGGCGATCCGGGCGATCCATATGCGTTGGCGGCCGCCGCGGTAGCCGAGTGTCGCCAGGCGCCGCTGCCCGACGAGGTCGGTGGGTTCCCATTCACCGGGGGTGCCGTGGGCTTCTTTGGTTATGACCTGGTACGCACCGTGGAGCCGCTCGGTAAGCCGAACTCGGATGTGCTCGGTCTACCTGACATGGCGCTGATGCTGACTGATGCGCTTGTCGCGTTCGATCACCTCAAGCACACGATTACGATCGTGGCCAACGCCGACCACGACGCCGAGCCCGACGCTGAGCGGGCTCGCGAGGCAGCGGAACGCACCATCGCCGAAGTGCGAGCATGCCTGGCCGGCCCTGTCCCACCCGGTGGGAAAGCCGGCACACGTGCCACACCGCACTTCGAGTCGAACATGACGCGCGAGCACTTTGAAGCGATGGTGGCACGGATCGTCGAGTACATCTACGCGGGCGATGCTTTTCAGGTCGTACCTTCGCAATGCTGGTCGGCCGAGGTGCCCGTCGAAGGGTTCTCCATATATAGAGGGCTGCGCACCGTCAATCCAAGTCCCTACATGTATTTCTTGGACTTCGGCGATTTCCAGATCGCCGGCGCGAGCCCCGAGCCGCTGCTTACCGTTTCAGGACACCATGTCTCCACGCGCCCGATCGCCGGCACACGTCCGCGCGGCTCGAGCCCGGAGCAGGATCGGCGCATCGCCGACGAGCTGCTCGAAGACGCGAAGGAGCGCGCCGAGCATGTGATGCTCGTCGATCTTGGGCGCAACGACCTGGGACGCGTATGTGAGTACGGCAGCGTCGCGGTCGACGAGCTGATGGAGGTCGAGACCTACAGCCACGTGATGCATATCGTCTCTTCCGTGTCAGGCACCTTGCGCGAGGACGTCGGCGCGATGGATGCGCTGCGCTCTGTCCTGCCTCCCGGCACGCTCTCCGGTGCGCCGAAGGTGCGGGCGATGCAGATAATCGACGAGCTGGAGTCCACCAAGCGCGGTGGCTATGGCGGCGCGATCGGCTATCTCAGCTACACGGGCGACCTCGACACGGCGATCCATATCCGCACCGTCGTCGTCAAGGACGGGGTCGCGCACGTGCAGGCCGGCGGTGGGACTGTGGCCGACGCCAAGCCAGAGTACGAGTACGAGGAGTCGGTCAACAAGAGCAAGGCGGTGTTGCGCGCCGTCGAGCTTGCCTGCGAACAGCCAGATTGGGCCTGAGCATGGTTGCCATCAGGAACATATGTCCACCGATTAAGCGCCTCGTCCAAGGAGGACGGCCGTAGCGATGCGAGTGCTTGTCATCGACAACTACGACTCGTTCACCTACAACCTCGTCCAGTATCTGGGCGAGCTGGGGGCCGAAGTGTGTGCTGTGCGCAATGACGCGGCCACTGTCGAGCAACTGCTTGCGGACACCTATGAGCGCTGTGTGATCTCACCGGGTCCTTGCACTCCCAATGAGGCCGGCATCTCACTGGAGGTGGCCCGGCGCATGCCAGAAGCAGCTATCCCCACACTCGGTGTCTGTCTGGGCCACCAGTCGATGGCCCAGACGTTCGGCGGCGTCGTCAAGCTGCATGAGCCCGTGCACGGCAAGGCGACCACGATCGAGCACGACGGGCGCACGATCTTCGCTGGGCTCACCTCGCCGCTGAAGGTCGGGCGCTATCACTCGCTTGTCGTCGACGAGGAGCTGCCAGATTGTCTAGAAGCGACCGCTCACGGCGGTGGGGTGTTGATGGGATTGCGCCATCGTGAGCTGCCGGCCGAGGGCGTCCAGTTCCATCCTGAGTCGGTGCTCACCAATGAAGGCAAGAAGCTCCTGGCAAACTTTCTCGCGGCAGGCGTCGTGTCCAATGGCGGCGTGCAGGTGGGTACATCCAAAATATGAGAAATACCATTGAGACTACAATATGTATCTACTACTGTAGTGTGCAGAAAAAAATAATACACCCCTCCGAATGCTCGTCGTCTGGATAGGGGTCCAGTAGATGCCCAACCCCACCCTCACACGGGCGATTGACGCGGTCGCCTCGCGTCGCGACTTGAGCCAGCAGGAGGCGGCTGAGGTGCTCGCCGAGATCATGCACGGCGATGTCTCGGAGACCCAGATCGCTGCCTTTCTGATCGCGCTGCGCACGAAGGGGGAGACGGTCGACGAGCTCGCCGGGCTGGCCGGCACGATGCGCAAGCTGGCCGCGCATGTGCCCACTGAGCGCCACGACCTGCTCGACACGGCCGGCACCGGCGGTGGTCGGCGCACTTTCAACGTCTCCACCACGGCCGCCCTGGTAGCGGCAGGCGCCGGTTGTGCCGTGGCCAAGCATGGCAACCGCTCGGCGACCAGCTCGTCTGGCTCGGCCGACCTGCTGGAGGCACTTGGCGCGCGCATCGACCTCGGGCCTAAGGCTGTCGCCCAGTGCATCGAGGAGGCTGGCTTCGGCTTCATGTTCGCACCTGCCCACCACCAGGCCACTCGTTTTGTCGTGCCGGTCCGCAGCGAGCTGGCGGTGCGCACCATCTTCAACTTCCTCGGACCGCTGACCAATCCCGCTGGCGCCAATCAGCAGCTGGTGGGCGTCGCTGATTCGAGCTTTCTGGAGACGATTGCTGGCGCGCTGGCGCGCCTTGGCGTGCAGCGCGCACTTGTCGTCGCCGGCGAGGACGGGCTAGATGAGGTCTCTACCTCGGCGGCCACGCAGGTTGTCGAGGTCAACGGCGATGAGCTCAGGCGCTATGTGCTGACGCCCTCGGATGTCGGCATCGAGCTTGCAGACCCGGCCGACCCGCTGCTTGGCGGTGGGTCGCCCAGCGAGAACGCCGCGGTCGCGCGTGCAGTGTTCGAAGGTGAGCAGGGGGTGCGCGCTGATCTTGTGCTGATCAATGCTGGCGCCGCTGTCTACGCCGCCGGCGCGGCCGATTCGATCGCAAGCGGGGTGGAAGCGGCGCGTGCGGCGATCGCATCGGGGGGGGCGTCTGCGGCGCTTGAGAGTTATGTGCAGGCAAGCCGGCGCCATGCGCCTGAGCAGGTGGCGGGATGAGCGCCGGCGAGGTTGCCAGCACAGCAACTCCGGACAGGGCCACTGTGCTCGAGCGAATCTTGGGCGAAACGCGCACGGAGCTCGAGCGGCGTAAGCGCCGGGTGCCCCTCGGAGTGATGGAAGCTCAGGCAGCAGAAGCACGCGCCGCGGTCGCCACGCTCGCAATCGTGGATCGCTTGAAACACGACCATGAAAGCTCGCCGTCGACTCCGTCGTCCAGCGTCGGTGGACGCTTTCAGCAAGCGCTGGTCCGCCCTGGCATCGGCGTGATCGCCGAGTTCAAGCGACGCTCCCCCTCGGCAGGGAGCTTGCGCGAGGGTGCCGAGCTCGCTGCGATCGTTGTGGCCTATGAGCGCGGCGGGGCGAGCGCTTTGTCGGTGTTGACGGAGGGGCCAAACTTCGATGGGTCGCTGGCCGACATCGGCGCGGCGCGCGGCGCGTGTGGGTTGCCGATCTTGCGCAAGGACTTCGTCGTCGATTCTTATCAGCTGTATGAGGCTGTCGTTGTCGGCGCCGACGCCGTGTTGCTGATCGTGGCCGCGCTCGAGCAACAGGAGCTCGGATTCCTGCACGATTGCGCGCTTGGGCTCGGCCTGGATGTGCTTGTGGAGGTGCACGACCGCGACGAGCTTGCGCGCGCGGAGCAGATCGGGGCGCGGCTGATCGGGGTGAACAATCGCGACTTGCGCGACTTCAGCGTCGATGTCGGACGTACGGAGCGGCTGCTTGCGGAAATGCCGGTCGGGACGACGGTGGTGTCCGAGTCTGGGATCTCCAAGCCCGAGCAGCTGGAGCGGCTGGAGCGCGCGGGAGTGGCGGCAGTGCTCGTCGGCGAGTCGTTGATGCTTGCGCCCGAGCCTGAGCAGGCGCTTGTCGCGCTACTGGAGGGGTCCTCCGCGCAGCCCTAAGTCTCTCGCGGCTGTTGTCCGCTGGGCGCGCCCGACCGGCTCGTCCGTGGCCGACCACGGTTCCAATTTTTTATAGAGTCACATGGTCCTCTTTAGTTCTCATTGATCGCCATCCCTCATCCTGATTGCCAATGAAGCGCATGTTCTTCATCCCTCTGCTCTCGGCCCTGATTGGCGGCGGGCTGGTCGTCGCCGTGATCGCTGCCGCCGGCGATCTCGGCTCCTCGCAAAAGACGGTCACGGTCGTCCAACAGGCTTCCACGCCAATTGCGCCTTCGAACGCTTCGCAGCAGAGCACTGGGTTGACGCCGCATCAGATCTACGAGAAGGACGCGCCGGGTGTGGCACTTGTGACCTCGACGATCGTGCGCCAGACCGAATCGCCATTCAGCCTTGGTGGCGAAAGCGAGCAAGGGACTGCCACCGGCTCGGGCTTTGTGATCAACAGCGACGGCACGATCCTGACCAACTACCACGTGGTCGAGAACGCCGTCAAGGTCGAGGTCAGCTTCGAACATGGCAAGACGGTGGAAGCAAAAGTGGTCGGCAAGGATCCCTCGAACGATCTTGCCGTGCTGCGCATCCCAACCGAAGGTCTGACGATGCACGTGCTGACGCTCGGGAACTCGAGCAAGGCACAGGTCGGCGATCCGGTGCTTGCGATCGGCAATCCCTTCGGCTACGACCGCACGCTCACCACTGGTGTTATCTCCGCACTACAGCGGCAGATCACCTCGCCCAACGGCTTCTCGATCGACAACGTTCTGCAGACAGACGCGCCGATCAATCCTGGCAACTCAGGTGGGCCGCTCCTCAACGAGGAGGGCGAAGTGATCGGCATCAACTCCCAGATCGAGACTGGCGGCAGCGGCGACGGCAGTGTGGGGATCGGCTTCTCGATCCCGATCAACACCGCTAAGTCCGAGCTTCCGCAGCTTGAGAAAGGTGGGACCGTCAGCGGGGCCTATCTCGGCGTCAGCACGATCAGCGTCGACGGCTCGCTCTCAGGGCTGAACTTGCCCGTCAAGAGTGGCGCGATGATCGAGACGGTCGAAGCCGGCACACCTGCTGCAAAGGCTGGTCTGCGCGGCGGTAACCTCGAAGCGCAGCTCAACGGTGGGAAGGTGGCCGTCGGCGGTGACATCATCGTTGGTGTCGACGGCAAAGCGATTGGCAGTGCTGAAGATCTTTCGACTCTGATTGGCTCTAAGAAGCCAGGCGAAACGATCTCGGTTGAAGTGATGCGCGCTACCGGTAACGGCACTTATGAAAAGAAGACGATCAAAGTGACGCTCACTTCCCGGCCGAACTCGGTCAAGAACCCCAGCACGCCCGAAGGGTAGATTCGCGCGCGGGGGGGACCCGCGGCAGCTCTGCGCTGTCATGTGTAGGTTTTGTGTGCGCCTACACGCGCGCAAAACCTCGAGTTCCAAAGATCGTACGCCCGGGCTTGTCCAATAGTCTGTACCATCCTAAATATGGCGCCGACGTTGTCAGTTGTCATACCCGTGTACAACGAGCCTCACTGGATCGGGATAGCGGTTGCGGATGCAGTTGTGGCGGTGGAGCGGTCCTCCTTCGCGGAGCCCGAGTTGATCGTCGTTGACGACGGCTCGGACGAACATACGCAGACGGCTCTCGCAAAACTGCAGACCCCGATTCCACTTCGGATCATTCGGCAGGAGAACAAGGGGCGCTTCCTTGCACGTAAGGCGGGCGTGCAAGTGGCTAATGGCGATCTTGTCTTGTTGCTAGACGCGCGCGTGTCTCTAGAGGCGAAAGGCTTGAAGTTCATCTCTGACCTGCTCGACGCAGACAGTACGCTGCCCATCTGGAACAGCCACTGTGAAGTTGAGCTGACAGGAAATCCATATGCCCGTTTTTGGAATGTACTGACCGAAATCGCCTATCGCGACTACTGCGCAAATCCACGTACGCTTCGTTACGGCCTCGAGGAGTTCGACCGCTACCCCAAGGGCACAACCTGCTTTCTGGCTCCGCGCCAAGCCCTGCTGGACGCGATCGAGAATTTCAATTCCCTCTATCTTGATACCCGCAACGCAAATGACGATACAAGTGTCATCCGCTGGCTAGCCGCCCGCCAGCCGATCAACATCTCCCCCGACTTCGCTTGTCTCTATCGTTCGCGTGACTCCTTGCTTCCATTCTTGCGCCATGCGTTTCACAGGGGAGGTGTCTTCGTCGACGGATGGAGTCGGGCGGGTGGACGGTTCTCTAATGTGATCGTGGCCTTCTATCCGCTCAGCGCCGCGGCGGTATTGATCGGGCTCAGACGGCCGCGGATCGCGCTTGCGACGGTGCTCGCGGTTCCTGCAGCTGGTGCAGGCACTTGCGCTACGCTGCGACGCTCCCCTGCTGACTGTGCAGCATTGGGCATGCTCAGCCTGCCCTGGGCATGCGTTTACGCGGCCGGCATGTGGCGTGGGTTGTGGCTTGCTTTGCGTGCGCTTCTGGCTCCGCGACAAGCTAGCTCGCATATAACGAGGAAACCCCGTCTGAGACGTCGTGAGTCGATGCAATGGTGGAGTCGATGAGTCGGATACCTCTCCGAACGTTCCGGTTTCGCTTTGCCCGGAGGGTGCTCTATCAGGTGCTGATTCCGCTGCTCATGAGAAGCGGTCCGATCGAACCGATTGCGCTACGTCTGTTTCGGATGCTGCTGTCTGACCGTACGCCGTCAATGCAGGGACTCCCATGTCCGCTTCAGGTGGACGGGCTCACGCTTTGGTATGAGACGGATCGACCTTCGAACACGATTCGGGGACTTGCTGCCGATGCATACGAGCAGCCGATCGCTGAGCTATTCGCGGCCACACTTCGGCCAGGAATGTCGGTGCTCGACATCGGGGCTCATATCGGCTACTTCAGTCTGCTTGCTGCCAGACAGGTTGGTCCTGCGGGGCAAGTCTGGAGCTTTGAGCCGGACCCGGCGAATCGTGCGAGTCTCGAGCGCAATATCGATGCAAATGGGATGGTGGATCGAGTCTTAGTTGTGCCGCTTGCCGTTGTGTCTTGTGGTGGTGAAGGGGAGCTATATCAAGTAGCCAACGATACGGGCTCCTCGACTTTGTACCCGACAAGGAGGGGCGAGGGTGAGCGGGTAGATGTGACCACAACATCGTTGGATGAATGGGCAGAAGCCGAAGGGTGGCCGCAGATCGACCTGATAAAGATGGATACCGAGGGTGGGGAGGGCGCCGTCATTGCTGGGATGACAGGGCTGATCAGGCGCAACCCCAGTGTCGTCATGGTGCTGGAGTTTCAGGCCGATGCACTGGAACGCGCAGCCGAAGATCCGATGGGTTTCCTGGGGCGATTGCTGGATCTGACTACGGGACAACTCGAACTGCTCGATAGTCCAGGCGGACCGGTTTCCCACCAGCGTGGCGCATTGGCGGCGTTGGTACGTCGTTCACGCTGGTCTCCACTCAATCTCGTGATACGGAAGGCTTACGCTCCTGGCATTTCAAGTGGCTGATGGATTAGGTCGCTGTTGCAGTCGCCTTCATGAAACAACCGGCAGAACCACCAGCCCGACCTAGCTCTGTGTCGACTCTACGGTTTACGTAGTCCTCATAAAACGGTCCACGTCGAAAGATCCACTTGGCAACATAGAGATTTAGAATTGATGCGATTAGAAACGGTCCGCCACGCGTCTCCAGAATGTCTACCGATAGACTTGCGCTCCTTGCAAGACGTTCGAGATCGGAGCAAGTGTAGTGACGATGCCCGATCAGCCACCACGCCGGATCAAAAGCTCTTGCCGTCAAGGAGGCGTGCGGGGTGGAAAGATAAAGATGTCCTCCGGGCCGGAGAACCCTGGCAATTTCCTGGAAAGCCTGTGGCTCGGTGTTGACCGGTATATGCTCGAGAACCTCCCAGCACACAACCGTATCGAAACTTGCGTCATCAAAAGGCAGGTTGGTCGCGCTTGCAGTTTGCAGCCGCACGTTTGGCGCGTTCACATTGGCGCGCGCGGTCTCGAGGTCTCGCTCTGTGATCTCGATTCCAGTTATGCTGTGGACGCCTCGGGCAAGTCCGTATAGCTCAAACCACCCAAATCCACAGCCTATGTCGAGGACATCTCGCCCCTCGAGATCACTGTCAGTGACTAGTCGTGTTGCCTGCAGCGATATGCCGTGGAGCTCTGTCGCGGGCGCCTTGTCGAGTATATTGCGCATGCACGAAACCTACGGTAAGCCAGTTCTCGAGCCGGTCGACAGGCTCCCAGTCGCCCAGGATCCACGGAGCCGATTGGTCTTTTGTAGCACGAGAATCACCTTATGGAATTGGTATCAGGTGGCCGCGTCGCTCGAAATGATCGATGATGACTTCGGTAGGACAAGGCCCGCTGTCAACCGTGGGGCGTATGCGTGCCGGTGGGGTTTTCAGGAATGCTCGCACTGTGCTTAGATCCATCCTCGAGAGGATGACCGAGCCGTTCAGGCCGTCACTACGCTCGGTGGCAGCGCGGTGCACAAGGCATGGATGGCCCAATTGTGCGCACTCTTCCTGACTGCCACCGGAGTCTGTTAGAAGAAATGCGCTTGCCTTCAACAACGCAATGAATTCGAAATAGCGTTGACGCGGTATGCGTCGGAAGCTGTCGTCGAATAGCGAGCCGAGATCGTTTGCGGCAACGGCCGCCACGGTCACAGGATGGTCCACGAACAAGATGGGCATCGACCGCGAAGCTTCACGCAGAAGCTCGAGAATCGCCTTGAGGGCTCTCGGTTTGCCAAGCAGCTCGAAACGATGGAGGGACACCAGGCCAAACGGCTCTGGCGGGAGTTCGACGTTTGGCGCCCTCGATTCGACAAGCTCGAGCGCGTCGCGCATCGTGTTTCCGCCTGTGTCGATTATTTCTCCCCTTACTTTCAGTGCACGCAAGTTTTCTGCCGCCTGTGCGTCAGGCGCAAAATGAACTCGCGCGAGTAGCGCCGTGGCGGTGCGGTCGAGCTCCTCGGGAAACGGATTGCGCCAGTCGCCGCTGCGCATCCCCGCCTCTACGTGAGCAACCGGAATATGCAGAGCACGGCCCATTAGACTTCCGAGAACTGTGGTCATTGTGTCTCCGTGGACGACCAGCAGCGGCTTGGTAGCGCTGGATACCATGCGTGCGCGTAGCGCTTGTCGGTGACGTGCGAAGGTCGTCAATACTCCGAATAGCCACGGGATTATATCCAGGGACCGTTCGAGATCTCGTCCGCGGAGGTGGCGTGACAGCCAAAGCTCGGGGGCTGGTAGACCGAAATCGTCGAGCAGCGTAGGTATTTGCTCTATCTGCTGACCCGTGCACATCGTGAGTGCAGGACTTCCCCTTGCCTTCAAGCTGGTAAGGATCGGCGAGAGCTTGATCAACTCGCCCGTCGTGCCATATGCTACGCCAATCATGTAGATTTGCCGTGCTTCCCGGATTCAGTGGCATTGCCGTGATCGGGTTCCCCGTTGAGAGGGGTGAATTCGAGATTAGTGACCCTTATGTCGATGCCGGATCCTTCTTCTGGCTTGCTGTTCGTTCCCGGTTCTCTGGTCGCCTCCAATGTGACACTCGTATGTTTGGAGAAGTTGAGAGGCACCTTCACGAGCGTATAACGTGACACTGATCCCTGTGCGAGCAAGTGTCCGTGACTGTCGAGTATAATCGCCTTTGGGTGGGGCGCTTCCGATGCCAATACCATTGAGAGCACGCCTTCGCAGTGTGAGCACTGGCCTGCCAATGCGATCGTGCCTTTAGACTGCTCGAGCCACGCGGTAGTACCAGCTTCCGTCACGTTGGTCAGCATGAGACCTGGTCCGATCGTCGCCAATGCGGGACCGGTAGGACGTGCCGTTACCTCATAGAGACTCGCATATGATTCGTGTGCGATCAGATGAAAGCCTTGTCCGGGCTTGCCCGACTGTGGCCATCCCCAGTCGGGTGGTGACGCATCAACTATCACATATCGGACTCCTAGTGCGGCTAGTTGTCCAGCGGTTGAAGGATAAGCAAGATTGTAGAGCGACAGGGCTCGTAATTCCTGGATTGAGTGTTCCAGGTAGCCGGTGATGATAGGCATGTTATAGACATCGCGGTAGTAGACGTCGTTGTACAAATTTCCTCCCCCTACTGACAATGGATATTCGGCCACCAGGCCCGGAGTCTGACGTGCCAGTGTCTTGTAGATACCAGGTGTGGAGAGTTTGACTACGCTGTTGGGGCGCTGATACCAGAGATCAAGTGGCACGGCTATCGTGGCTAGGCACATGATCGCGATCTTTGCCCTTGGGCCACGGCTACGTGTGAGCACGTCAAGTCCGACAGCAGCTAGTAGCGAAAAGGCCAGCATCACGACCATGACAAAGCGCGAATATACGCGCCATGTAGTTGTGAGTTGTGAGATGAAGTGCGAAGGAAACGGGATCACTGTGCCAAAGATCGACATTTCCGGCTGCATTGACGTCGCTATGGCGACGACAGCGAGCAGTAGCAGCATGAGGACGACAGTGCCGACTCTCGCCTTGAGCTTGCGTAGAAAAAGCGAGATTATGGCGACGAACGCAAGAAACATGACTGTGATTCCCAGATAGAGCATGTTCTCCATAGGGTTGGAGGCGTGCTGGTGCGTTTCTATGTAATGGGCTGTGTCGCCGCCAAACAGGAGATTCTTTACATCCGGGAGGAGATACTCAAGGGGACGAGCCGCATAGGTGTAGAGATTCCCAATGTTGTGATTGCGTACGCTGATTTCCGCTGACCCGGCGGTTGAGAGGACTCCCAAATAGATTAGGAAGAGGAGTACCAAGAGCGCGACGATTAGTTGGGGCACGATCATCGCACGCAACCTGCCGTTGCGCCAAGAGCTCGCCAGCGCTACGATGGTGATGGTGGCATATATAACTCCGCCAAAAAGGATGAAATATGGAGACCACCACATCGCTAGTACTACGGCTAGGCCGGCCAGCAGGCCGTTGCGTCGGGAGGGATGCCACATCAGCTCAACCAACCGCCAGACCGCGAGCACTAGCAACCAACCCTGAACGTTGTCGATGTGGCCCAAGCCGTTGATGATGGCAAACGGATAAAAAGCAAATGCCCAGCCAGCGATCAGGGCCGCCCACGCGTTTCCGGTGAGACGGCGAGCGAACAAGAATGTGACCGTCCCGGTGAGAATGTATCCAGCGAGCGTGTAGAGGCTGAGTGCCGGAGCGGAGCCGAAAAAGAAAGTGAGAAGGTACAGAGTAAGGACCCCGGGTGCTGAGGCGAGATTGCGCGGCCAGGGAATGGGCAGCCCTTCGGGTGCGGCGAACTGGTGGAGCGTACCGGGGAGGAACGGGTTTACATGATGATTGACAAGTTCACGGTAGGTCGCCATGGTGCCGTAGGGGTCGCCGCCTACCGCGTAGAGAGTGTGTGTCATGTGGATGATGAGTGGCCATGTCAATCGGCAAGCAAACCCAAAATAGATGATGATTGCTAGCGCAAGCTCAGCCTGCGCTCTATGCTCTCGCACGAGTGTCGTGAGCGGGCTTGTGATATGCGACGGCCAAGTTGGCCGAGCTACAACGAGGCTCGTGGCTCTTTCGTTCATGGGTGGCTGGCGAGAGTCTCTAGGCCAGGGTGAGTCGATGAGCTCGACACCGAGCGACCTAGTGCATTCTGCGCATCGGTTCGTTCGCGCTGCTGGGCTGAGAATTGGCGGACGTACCAATGGCGCAGGTGAATGCGATAGGAGATTGCCACTGTGTCTATGAGCATCCGCTGTATTGCTTGCCTGTTGATGCCTGTGCCGCTGAAGCGGTAATGGAGCCGGATGGGCATTTCCTCAATGCGATCGAATCCAAACTCGACACCGACGGCTAGCAGCTCTAGGTCAAACGCGTAGCGCTTGATCAGCAGCAGCGGCACCGCCACCTCGAGCATCTCGCGACGGAAGATCTTTGCACCGACCTGAGTATCGCGCACGTTGACTTGAACAAGCACCCTCGCGAGTAGTTGAAAGGTCCAGGACATCAGGCGCCGGAGCGGTGGATAGTCAACTTGGCTGTCGCGATGGCGCTTGCTGCCGATTACAGCGTCAATGTCGGTGTGCTCAAATCTCCGAACTGCGTCCACGATCGCTTGTGGCTCGATGTCGAGATCGCCGTCCAGCCAGCCGACGAGATGTCCGCGCGCATATGGTACGCCGAAGCAGATCGCGTGTCCCTTGCCTTGGTTCACCGCATAGCGGAGAACCCGTACGCGTGGATCTCCGATGCTGTTCACCTCTACCGAAGTGCCGTCGGTACTGCCATCGCAGACCACCAAAACCTCGAACGGCTGGTCTAGTGTCTCCAGCGTGCTGACGATTTCGCGCACGTTATTGGCGACGTAAGCTGCTCCGTTGTAGACAGGTACGATGAGTGTCAAAAGTGGTATCGAAGCCATCGCTCACAACTCACCTTGTAACACCATTGTCGACTGCCAATGGTGTGCTTGGCCGGCGTGATCCTGGGCGCAAGATCGGATGGAAGAGGCACTCGTTTACGATCAGCAGAAGGACGATCACAGATGCCTGAACCGTCGCGATCTGAGCCGGCGAGGAGTGCAGAGCCACTATCGCGCTTACCTGTAGGACGATGCCACCGGTCAATAGCAAGACCAGGCGGCGGTCATGGATCGCGACTGTGTAGACAACCAGCATGTACAGCAATGCCAAGCCCGCGCCCGCGCAGACTATTGGCAGCACGCCCGCTGCGGCGTTCACGTACTTGGCGCCAAACATCAGCTCCAACAGCAAGTGCGGTGCTAGCGCGGCCGGCACAGCGACCAAGAGTGTCGTGATAGAGACCAGGAGCGCCGCCATTCGTAGAACCTCTCCAGCTGAGCCATCTGCGTGCTTTGCCTTTGCGGCGCTGGGCACCATCACGATGGCGATGGCGCCGGGTAGGAAGATCACGATCTTCTCGACGGTTGCGAGTGCTGCGTATTCGCCTGCTGCGTGTGCTGGCAGCATGAGCTTGGCCAATAGCACGTCGAGGTTTGAGATCAGCGCGAAGCCGATGAACACACCGCCTGCAGCGAGTGTTCGCTGGTCTGGGCGCCGACGCAGACCGGATCTCGCGGCACCCGTTCCGCGGCGTAGCAGGTGGTTACGTGAGATGTACGCGGTGACGCCTAGCGCCAATATGCAGCCGAGCGTCTGTCCGATTAGCGGCCCCCCAGCCCCACCGCCGGCCAAGACCAAGGGAACGCCGATGGCAATGCGCGACATCGCGATCGCCAGCAATATTGCGCCGAGAGCGACAAACCGTTCCATTCCCTGTAGCAGGCCGTAGGCGACTGGGATGAAGAACGACAACACCAGCAGCGGTGCCAGCGCGATTGCCGGGCCGATTGCCTGCAGGCCGAGCGCTGGCTTGATCAGCGGGATGCATACCGCATAGACCAAACCTAGAATCAGCGCGATCGCCGCGACATGGGCCAGTGCGTGTCGGATCAGATATCGCGCTTGGTCGTGCTTGCCTTCGGCCATCAGCACGGCAATACGCTCAGCGACCATCGTCTGTGCTGCACCTGTCGGTACCGCGACGATGACGCTGAAGGCGATCAGGGCTGTGAGGTCGCCGTAAGATGCCGGCGAGAGAAGGCGACTGAAGATGATGTTGGAGGCGTAATTGGTAATGCTTGCTACAAGCGTTATCCCAACCATGACCGTGGTCGCACGCCCAAGTCGGGTCCTGAGATGCGCTGTCGGTCCACTCCGGAGAACGGTGTCATTCGGATGTGTCGTCGCAAGTGCTGCTGACGACCGTTGGCTGTCGACGACAACGTTCACGGCTGATCATCGCTTTGCCAGGGCGAAAGCTGCCGATGTCTCAGGCTGTGGTCTGCACCTAAGTAGACCTCTCAAAGTTTGTAATCGCTGACCTGGCATCGCGAAAAGCATGATTCCAAATAATTGATGACCCCGCAAGGATGGATTCTGAGGACATGGTGTGTCGTCGACGTCAATAGCGCACGGGCTTCTGTCGCTACTGTTTGAGCATGTCCAATGGAGATACGCTGATTAAGATCTGCGGAATAACACGGCTAGGAGACGCCGAGCTGGCAGTCGAGCTTGGGGCTTGGGCTGTGGGGATGGTCTTCTTCGATGCCTCCCCACGCGCCTGCTCGCTTGCCGAGGGACAGCGCATCACCGCGAGCCTGCGCCGCAAGGTGGAGTTGTGTGGGGTGTTCGTCAACGCGCAGATGGAGGAGATCGTCGGAGTCAGCGAGCAGCTTGGCTTGACACTGCTGCAGCTCCATGGCGACGAGGGACCCTCCTTTTGCGCGGAGGCCGCACGCCGTACCGGCGCACGGGTGATCAAGGCGCTGCAGGTATCCGGTATGGCCGACATTCAGGACGCGGCTCGCTTCCATACCGACTTTCATTTGCTCGATGCACGCTCGACGGAGCCTGGGCATGAGCGGTTGCGCGGCGGCACGGGGGAGACCTTCGACTGGGGGCTTTTGGCTGGACGGCGCTCGAAAGTGCCGCTGATCTTGAGCGGTGGGCTGAATCCCAGCAACGTGGGCGAGGCGATCGAACGCGTGCGACCGTTCGCCGTCGACACCGCCAGCGGCACCGAGAGTGCGCCTGGGATCAAGGAACCCGCAAAGCTGCGCGACTTCTTCGCCGCGGTGGACCGCGTCGCCTTCGCGTCGCCCGTCACAGCTCCAGTGCCCGGAAAGCTGGGCTCGTCCCACGGGCCGGAGCTGGGCTCGTCCCACGGGCCTGAGCTGGGCTCGTCCCACGGGCCTGAGCTCGCAGAGACGGTCTTGCCCGGTGAGCCGTCGCAGGAGGGGGCGCCGTCGGTAGGCTCGCCCACGTGAGCACAATCGAGCACCGCTTCGGGGGGTATGGGGGGCAATATGTTCCCGAGACGTTGATGCCTGCGCTGGCCGAGCTGGAGCAAGCCTGGCTTGGCGCACGCGAAGATCCCGCATATGGGGACGAGCTCGCTCATCTGCTTCGCGACTTCGCTGGACGTCCCACTTCCCTGTACCTCGCCGAGCGCATCTCCGAGAGGCTCGGCCGGGCCGTCTACCTGAAGCGCGAGGATCTCAACCACACCGGCTCGCACAAGCTCAACAACGCGCTTGGGCAAGCGCTGTTGGCCAAGCGCATGGGCAAGCACCGCATCATCGCCGAGACCGGGGCCGGCCAGCACGGCGTCGCCACCGCCACCGTTTGCGCGCTGCTCGACCTCGAATGCGTGATCTACATGGGTACCGAGGACACTCGTCGCCAGGCGCCGAACGTGCAGCGCATGGAACTGCTTGGAGCGCGCGTGCATGCGGTCGACGCCGGTGCGCGCACGCTCAAGGAGGCCACTTCCGCGGCGATCCGCGACTGGGTGACGAACGTCGAGGATACCCATTACATCATCGGCTCGGTCGTCGGTCCGGCGCCCTACCCTGCCCTGGTGCGTGATCTGCAGCGCGTGATCGGCGACGAGGCGCGCGCGCAGCTGCTGGAGCGCGAGGGGCGCCTGCCTGCGCGCGTGATCGCGTGCGTCGGCGGGGGCTCAAACGCTTTGGGCATCTTCACTGCCTTCCTCGACGACAAGGGCGTCGAGCTGGTCGGCGTCGAGGCCGGAGGGGAGGGGATCGATACCGAGCGCCACGGCGCGCCGCTGACGGTGGGCGGCCGTGCTGGGGTACTACACGGGGCACGCTCCGCAGTGATGCAGAACGAGGAGGGCCAGATAATTGAGGCGCATTCGATCTCGGCAGGTCTGGACTATCCGGGCACCGGACCCCAACACGCGTACCTGCGCGACAGCGGCAGGGCTCGTTACGAGGCGATCACCGATAGTCAGGCGCTTGCCGCATTCCGCGAGGTCGCGCGCTTGGAGGGGATCGTTCCGGCGCTTGAGACCGCACACGCGCTCGCCTGGACGCTCGCGCAGACCGACGGCGAGTTGGATCTAGTGTGTCTGTCAGGTCGCGGCGACAAGGACTTGGCCGAGGTGCTCGATGCGGGGCGATGATTTTGGGAGACAAGATTCGCTTGTCCCCCTGAGACTTCCCAACTGGCCGGTCGCGCTGTGCCGCACGGGCCAGCCGGCTCTTTTTGTCTTGGGATGGGGGCAATGAGCGCTACCGCGACTACCGGCATCGACAAGATCGCTGCTGCCTTCGCTAGCAGCGGCAAGCGCGCCGCTCTGATGCCGTACCTGATGGGGGGCTTTCCAACGCTGGAGCAGTCGGCCAAGATCGGTCAAGCTTGCATCGCCGCCGGAGCCGATCTGCTGGAGCTGGGCGTGCCTTACTCAGACCCGCTGGCTGACGGTCCGGTGATTCACGAGGCCGGCACGTGTGCGCTTGCCGCGGGCGCGAGTCTCGCCGGTGTGCTCGAGGTTGCGCGGACGCTTGCGTCGAGCGTGCCGGTGGTGCTCATGTGTTACGCGAACATGGTCTTTGCGCCCGGCGCAGAAGCTTTCGTCGAGCGTCTTGCCCAGAGTGGAGCCAGTGGATTGATCGTGCCGGACCTGCCGCTGGAGGAGGCGCCACAGGTGTTTGCTGCTTGCGACGCCCACGGTCTTGCGCTGGTGCCACTGGTCGCGCCAACGACGCCACCGGAGCGCCTTGCCAGGATCGGAGAGAGTGCGCGCGGCTTTCTCTACACAGTGTCGGTCGTCGGCACGACCGGCGAGCGAGACGCGCTTTCGGATCGCTTCGCCGAGATCGTAAATCGCGCGAAGGCGAGCACTGACGTGCCGGTTGCGCTCGGCTTTGGGATCTCGACCCCTGAGCATGCGCTGCAAGCGGCGCAAGCCGGGGCGGATGGCGTGATCGTCGGCACGCGCCTGGTGCGCGCGGCGGCGGAGTCCGAGGATCCCGCCGGAGCCGTCGGGGAAGTCGTCGGTGAACTCGCCGCCGCCTTGGCGGCGTAGGGTCGCGCTCACCTGTTATAGGATTCGCCCGCAATGGGACTGGTACTCACCGTAACCGCCGGGCTGGTCATCTGGATCGTGCTTTGGGCGCTGGGCGCGAAGGGCTTCGACTCCTTCATGCTCGCGACGCTGGTCACCATCGTCGGCGCTTCGCTGAAGATCCTCTCCGGCTACCTCCCGGGTCGTCGCGACTCTGGGCACTAGTGCCCAGAGTCGAAAATTCGACGGTGCTTCCCGGCGCCTGCACGCGTCTGACGCTCGCCGGCGTCAGCACACGTGCTACCGGGCACGCGCACTGACACCGTCGAACGTCAGATCACGCGCATTCGCTCGGCAAACTCTCGCCGAATTTTCGACCCTGGGCATTCGCCATCGCGTGCGCGCGCGCTGGGCGGGCACCGGGGTTCTTGCCGCTCTCGCGCTTCTGCCGGCGCTGTCCGGCTGTGGCGGCGTAAGCAGTTCGACCGCCGCGGAGAACGTCGGCAGTCAGCTGACGATCTATTCGAGCTTGCCGCTGCAGGGTCCCGAGGGCTCGATCTCACAGCAGATCGTCGGTGGCGAGAAGCTTGCGCTCTCCGATGCGCAAGGGCATGTCGGTCGCTTCACGGTCAGCTACGTGTCGCTCGACGACTCCAACCCCACGACAGGAGAGTGGGATCCGGGGGTCACCGCTTCCAACGCGAAGGCGGCTGCGCAGGACCCGACGACGATCGCCTATCTCGGTGATTTCAACTCCGGTGCGAGCGCCGTGTCGCTGCCGCTCACCAACGCTGCCGGCATCCTGCAGGTCAGCCCGGCAAGTCCCTATGTCGGGTTGACGTCGTCTTTCGATGCCAACCAGGGCGAGCCGGAACGCTTCTACCTCACGGGCAAGCGCACGTTCGGGCGGATCGCGCCCGGCGACACTGTCCAGGCGGCAGCACAGGTGGCGCTGTTGCACCGGCTTGGGGTGCACAAGCTTTACTTGGTCGCAGACCAGGACCCATTCGACACGCCGCTGGCGGCGATCGTCCAGGGCGATGCCGAACACGGCGGGATCAAGGTGGTGGGCGACGACACGATCACAATCGCTCCCGGTTCGAGCTTCACCGGTGAGGTGAAGAAGATCTCTGAAAGTGGCGCCCAAGCGGTGTTCGTCAGCGCGACCGCCACCGAGGAAGCGGCCGAATTCTGGCGCGAACTGCACGCTGCCGAGCCGCATTTGCCGCTGCTCGCCTCGGCGACGATGGACAACAGCGTGTTCACCTCCCATCTCGGAGGGGCTGAAAAGGCGACGTTCATCGGCTCACCGCTGCTGCCGATCCACCTCTATCCGCTCTCGGCGCGACGTGTGCTGAGCGAATACCGTCGCCATTTTGCCGTTGCGGGCGAAGCGTACGCGCTTTACGGGTATGAGGCGATGAGCGTGGTCCTCGCCTCAATTCGTGCCGCCGCCAACAACGGCGACGACCGCCAGGCGGTGATCGACAAGTTCTTCACCATGCACGAACGCCATTCGGTGCTCGGCGTGTACTCGATACAACCGAACGGCGAAACGACCCTTTCCACATATGCCATCGACCGTGTGGCGAACGGCACGTCCGTGTTCTGGAAGGCGTTCGACACAGCCGGCTGAGCCGGTCAGTCACTGCCGAGCGCGGCGCTTAGCGCCGCGTCGAGCTTGGGGTAGCGGAACTGGTAGCCGAGCACCAGCGCCTTGGCGGGCAGCACACGTGCGCCGGTCGTGACTATCTCGGCCATCTCCCCGTATAGAAGCCCAAGCGCGGCCCCAGGCACTGGAAGGAACGAGGGGCGGTTCAGCGCGCGTCCGAGAGCTTTGGAAAAGTCGCCGTTGCGCTGCGGCTCGGGTGCGGTCGCGTTGATTGCCCCTTGCCACTGTTGCTCGTCGATCGAGGAGAGCACGATTCCCACCAGGTCGTCCGGGTGGATCCAGGAGATGTACTGTCGCCCGCCGGCGACCGGGCCGCCCACGCCCAGCTTGAAGGCAGGCAGCATCTTGGCAAGCGCACCGCCGTCGCGATCGAGCACCACGCCGGTGCGCACCTTCGCCACACGCAACCCGTAGCCGGCGGCGGCGTCGGCCTCTGCCTCCCAGGCCTGGCATGTCTGCGCGAGGAAGTCGCTACCTGCGGGGACATCCTCGTCGATCGGCTCGTCGCCGTGCGCGCCGTAGTAGCCGATCGCCGAGCCGCTCACTAGCACCCGCGGCCGCTCGGCCTCGGGCAGCTCGCCCAGCCCTTGCACGAGATTGCGTGTGCCAGTCACTCGACTCTCGCGAATGGCCTGCTTGGCGGCGGCGCTCCAGCGCTGCGCGATGTTCTCGCCGGCCAGGTGCACGATCGCGTCGCGAGCGGCGAGGGCTTGAGCGGGCGCCGGTTCGCGCATCGGGTCCCACTGCTCTCCCTGCTGGGGGTTGCGCGAGAGTACGGTCACCTCGTCGCCGCGTTCTTTCAGCGCCGCCACGACGCGCCGACCGATCAGGCCTGTCGCTCCGGTGATCGCTATCCGCATGGCTCTCGTCTGTCCGATGTCGCGTGGCCGGCGGGGGTGTGGCCGGTTTTGCTTGTGCCTCAGCTGTTGCTGTGAACGCGCTGCTCGCCCATGCCCGTCAGGGTATCGCCCTGCGCATAGCCGACCTCCTGCCCGGCAAGCGCGTCGCCGCTGGCGCGCGCCTGCTCGGCCACAGCGGCCGCCACAGCAGGAGCCACGTCGCGGTTGAAGACGGAGGGGATGATGTAGTCGTCACGCAGCTCGCTGTCGTCGACAATCGCGGCGATCGCGGTCGCGGCGACCATCTTCATCTGCTCGGTGATCGAGCGTGCGCGCACGTCGAGCGCTCCGCGGAAAATACCGGGGAAGCAGAGCACGTTGTTGATCTGGTTGGGGTAGTCCGAGCGCCCGGTGGCCATGATGCGCACATAGGGAGCAGCCTCCTCGGGAATCACCTCGGGGTTGGGATTGGCCATCGCGAAGACCATCGCGTCCTTGTTCATCTTGGCGAGCGCCTCGACTGGCAGCGCGCGCGCACCGGAGAGGCCGACCAGCAGGTCGGCGCCGTCGATCACGTCGGCGGGACTGCCTGTGCGCTGCTCGCTGTTGGTCGACTCGGCATACCAGCGCTTGACGGAGTTCATGCTCCCGTCGAGGTAGTCCTTGCGCAAAGTCGAGAGCGCGCCACGCGAGTCGGCGCCGATGATGTCACGTACGCCGGCCTCCAGCAGGATCTTGGTAACCGCCACACCGGCCGCGCCCAGTCCAATCACGAGCACTTTTAGCTCCGCGAGGCTGCGGCCAGTCAACTTGGCCGCGTTCAGCAGCGCCGCCATCACGACCACGGCGGTGCCGTGCTGGTCGTCGTGGAAGACGGGAATGTCCAGGTCGTGCTTAAGCCGCTCCTCGACCTCGAAGCAGCGCGGCGCGGAGATGTCCTCGAGGTTGATTCCACCGAAGGAGGGCGCGATCAGCGTGACGGCACGCACGATCTCATCGGTGTCCTTCGTGTCGAGGCAGATCGGGAAGGCATCCACGCCGGCGAACTCCTTGAACAAACACGCCTTGCCCTCCATCACCGGCATCGCCGCGGCGGGTCCGATGTCGCCGAGTCCTAGCACCGCCGTGCCGTCGGAGACGACGGCCACCGTGTTGCGCTTGATCGTGTACTGGAAGGCCTTGTCGGGGTCGTCCTTGATCGCTGTGCAGACTCTGGCCACGCCGGGCGTGTAGGCCATCGACAGGTCGTCGCGCGTCTTCAAGGGATGCTTGTTGTGCTGTTCGATCTTGCCGCCGACGTGCAGCAGGAAGGTGCGGTCGGTCGTGTCGATCACCTCGGCGCCGGCGAGCGAGGCGAGCGCCGAGAGGATGCGGTTCCAGTGCTCGCGGCTGCCGGCGTCGACGACGATGTCGCGCACGCTGTGCCCGGCGCCGGCCTCGACGAGGTCGACGGCGACCACCATCCCGCCCTGCTCGCCGATCATGTCGGTGACCTGGCCAAGCATGCCCTGCTGCTCGTCGATCTTGACGCGGATGGTGAGGCGGTACTGCGCGCTGGGGGTGACGCTCACTGGGACGGGACTCCTCCTCGAAATAGCCGGCGCGGTAACCGGGCGGTCCGGCATGTTATTTGCTCGGAGCGCTCCACCCCGACCCGGGCTGCCGATGGTGTCTATTTTGACGATGCCCCCGCGCGCGGGGGCATCGCTCTTTTGGAATGTGTCCATCTCTCGTGTGTTCGAGCGCCTTGCTGGAGTTGATGCCGCACACAACGCTGGCGCCGTTTGCCCCAAGGCCGGCGACCGACGAGAAGCGGAGCGCCTAATAGAGTGCGCCGCGTGGAGCGCCGCGTATTCCTGATCGACGGTCCCAGCCTCGTCTACCGGGCCTTCTACGCATTGCCGGAGTCGATCGCGACCTCTACAGGCGAGCCCACCAACGCGATCTTCGGGTTCGCCTCAATGCTCGTGAAGATCATCACCGACTATGGCGTGCAGCCCACGGTCGTCGCCTGGGACGCGGGCAGTTCAGGGCGCACGGAGCTGTTCGCCGACTACAAGGCGGGCCGGCGCTCGCGCCCGGATCTACTCAAGGCGCAGTGGCCGGCGATGGAACCGCTGGTCGAGGCCTTCGGCTATCGCAACATCAGGCTCGAGGGCTATGAGGCCGACGACGTGATCGCAACGCTTGCCGAGCAGGCGCGCGGCGCCGGCGTGCCCGTGACGATCCTCACCGGTGACCGAGATGTCTTCCAGTTGATCGACGAGCAGGGCCTCGTGCAGGTGATGGCCACGGCACGCGGCATCACTGAGACCAAGCTGTACGACCGCCAGGCGGTGATCGACCGCTACGGCCTGCCGCCAGAGCTGATCCCCGACTTCTACGGCCTGAAGGGCGACACCTCAGACAACATCCCCGGCATTCCCGGCATTGGCGAGAAGACCGCGAGCGAGCTGATCCAGCGCTTCGGCGGCCTGGAGCAGGTCTTGGCGCACGTGGATGAGATCAGCGGCCCCAAGCGCAAACAGAACCTGGTCGAGCATGCAGAGGATGCACGCATGTCGATGAGCCTCGCCACCGTACAGCGCGATTTGGCGCTCGATTTCGACCCGAGCGGCGAGGCGGCGCGCGAGCCCGACCGCTCGCGCCTGCGCGAGGTCTTCCGTCGCTACGAGCTGCGCGACCCGCTGCGCCGCCTGGAGGAAGCGCTCGGCGAGGTCGAGCTGGCCAAGACGACCTCCTCGGACGAGGTCAAGCTCACAGCACACGTGCAGCGCAGCGTGGTAGCCGACATCTCCAAGTTTGCGTCCACTGGCGAGGGTACGACGCAAGAGCTGTGCGTCGTGGTCAGCGCAAGTGAGGCGCCTGAGGGCGAGCTGTTCGCCGAAGGCTCGCCGTGGCGCTTCGCCGTCTACGCGCAGCCATCGTCGAATGTTGAGTCTTCCCCGAAGGATCAATCGTCGCCGAACGTCGTGTCTTCCCTGAAGGATCAATCGCCACTGAACGGCCAGTCGTCATCGGGAGGTGAGCCTACGGCCGGTGAGGCCCATGCCGTCAAGCAACAGCCCGCCGGCAGGGCCAGGCGCGAGATTGTGCTCGTCGGCGATTGCGTCGGCCCAGAGGAGGTAGTAGCCGCGTGCGCCTCCCGCGCGGTCCTCGCGCACGATGCAAAGGCGCTTGGCTTGGTGCCACCGGGCCTCGTGCACGACACGCTGCTCGGTGCCTATCTGCTCGAGCCAGCTCGTCGCGGCTACCCCTTCGACGAGCTGTGCGAAGAGCGGGGCTTGGTGGCCGACGTCGAGGACCTGGTGGCCGCTCAGGCGCTATTGCTCGGTGCGCTGGCCACCTGGCAGCGTGAGCAGATTGCCCAGCGCGAGCTGCAAGCGGTGATGGGAGACATCGAGCTGCCGCTGGTGTCGGTGTTGCGCGAGATGGAGCTGCTCGGTGTGCGCTTGAACGTGGAGCGCCTGCGCGGGATCACAGAGCGTGTCTACGAGGAGATCGCGGCGCTCGAAGCACGCATCTTCACGCTCGCCGAAGAGGAGTTCACAATCGGCTCGCCCCAGCAGCTGGGCGAGATCCTGTTCGTCAAGCTGGGTCTCTCGCGCAAGCGTCGCGGCAAGACGGGCTTCTCCACAGACGCGCGCGTGTTGCAGGCAATTCGCGAGGAGCATGAAATTGTGCCGTGCATCGAGCGTTGGCGCGAGCTTTCGACCCTGATCAAGACCTACCTGGATGTGCTTCCCCAGATGGTGGATGAGCGCTCGCGCATCCACACCACCTTCCTGCAGGCAGGAGCGCAGACCGGACGCCTCGCATCCACCAACCCGAACATGCAGAACGTCCCGATTCGCACTCCATTGGGGCGTGAGATCCGCGGCTGCTTCGAGGCGGAGGACGGCTGCGTGCTGATCTCAGCCGACTACTCTCAGATCGAGCTGCGCGTGCTTGCGCATGCGGCCGAAGAGCAGGTGCTTGTGGAGATCTTCGAGCGCGGCGAAGACGTTCACACGGCCACCGCCTCCGAGGTGTTCGGCGTCACCGCTGAGCAGATCGACCCGGGGATGCGCTCCAAGGCCAAGATGATCAACTACGGGATCGTCTATGGGCTGTCGGACTTCGGCTTGGCGGATCGGCTGAACATCCCACGCGAGGAGGCCAAAGCTTTCATCGATGCATATCTGGCGCGCTTCTCGCGTGTCGCGCAGTTCATCGAGGAGACGATCGAGCGGGCCAAGCAGGAGGGTCACGTCAAGACGCTGTGGGGCCGCCGCCGCCAGATCCCAGAGCTGCAAGCGCGCAATTATCAGGTGCGCTCGCTCGGCGAGCGCTTGGCTGTCAACACGGTCATTCAGGGAACCGCGGCCGACATCATCAAGCTGGCGATGGTGCGCTGTCACAATGCGCTGCGCGACACGGGCCTCGCCACCAAGCAGATCCTCACGATTCATGACGAGCTGCTGTTCGAAGGCCCGCCCGATGAGCGCGGGGCGGCCTGCCTGCTGATCGAGGAGGAGATGTGCGGCGTGTGGGAGCACTCGCCGCCGATGGCTGTCGATATCGGCGTCGGGCAGAACTGGCTGGAGGCGAAGTGAGCCGGCCGCTGGCGATCGTGCTGGTTGCCGTCGCCGGTGTGCTCGTGGGTATGCAGCCGGCCGTCAACGCGCGCCTGGGTCAGGCCGTCGGCTCGGTGCCGGCGGCGGCGGTCTCCTTCCTGGTCGGCACGGTCGTGCTGTTGCTGATCGTTTCGCTCACGAGCGAAGGCATCGGCAGCCTCGGCAACGTCGGCAAGGCTCCCTGGTGGGCGTTTGTCGGGGGGTTGCTGGGCGCCGTCTACGTGACAGTCGCGCTTGTCGCCGTACGCACTCTGGGCGTCTCGAGTCTCACGGCGATAGTCATCTCCGGTCAGCTCGCCGCCGCGATCCTGATCGATCGCTTTGGCCTGTTGGGAATCGTCAAGCAGCCGATTGGCGCTACTCGCGTCCTCGGCTTCGTACTGCTCGTGTCCGGAGTCGTGCTGGTTGTGAGGCGCTAGCCAGCGGTCTGGGTATAAGCCTCCCCGAGCAGTCGCACCCCTTGCTCGATCGCCGGCTCGGGGAGGTTGCCGTAGCCGAGCAGCAGGCCCGGCGCTCCGTCGGCGGCGAAGCGGTGCAACGCCAGCCCCTCGGCACCCACGCCACGCTCGGCGCCAGCGCGCAGCAGCAGCGACTCGTCGATCTTCTCAGGCAGCATCATGAGCTCGAAAAGCCCGGCGTCGGCGCCACTCACGTGTGCGTCGGGCAGCCATCGCTCCACTGCCTGCAAAAGTGCCTCCCGGCGTCGCTGGTAGCGCAGGCGCATGCGGCGTACGTGACGGTCGAGCTCGCCGCGGGCGATGAAGTCGCGCAGTGCGAGCTGGCCCACCACCTCCGAGCCGCCGTCCTCGATCGTCTTCGCCGCGGTCAGCTCCCACGTCAGCCAGGACGGCAACAGCATCCAGCCAAGCCGCATCGCGGGCGCCAGCCGCTTGCTGGCGGAGCCGATGTAGACAACCTGCTCCGGTGCCAGCCCTTGCAGCGCGCCGACCGCCACGCGGTCGTAGCGAAACTCGGAGTCGTAGTCGTCCTCGATTATCAGCCGCTCGTCCTCGGCCCACTCGATCAAGGCGGCCCGTCGCTCGGGCGCGAGCACGGCGCCAGTCGGGAACTGGTGGGCGGGCGTGAGCAGAACCGCTGAGGCTCCTGTCGCGGCAAGCGCGTCGACGCGCAGCCCGCTCTCGTCGACCGGGATCGGCACCACCTCGAGGCCGGCTTGTTCGACGATCAGCCGGTGCGAGTGCCAGCCCGGATCCTCGAGCGCAACCTGTTCGACGCCGTGTCCGCGCAGTGCGCGGCAGAGCAGTGAGAGCCCCTGCATGAAGCCGGTGCACACGAGCATGTGCTCTGGGTCGGCATCGGCGCCGCGCACCCGCCCGAGGTAGCCGGCAAGTGCTTCGCGCAACGCCGGCACCCCGCGTGGGTCGCCGTAGCCGAGCGAATCCAGCGGCGAGTCGCGCAGCGCCGTGCGCAGCGAGCGCAGCCACGCCTCGCGGGGAAAGTCGAGCAGGTCCGGTAGTCCGGGATGGAAGTTGTAGGAGTGACTCCGCAGCAGCGAGCGTGCGGGCGGTCGCTGGCTTGCGCCGCGCACCGCCTTGGCCACGCGCACGGGTGCGCCTTGACTGGTGGTGAGATAGCCCTCCACGGCGAGCTGTTCGTAGGCCTCGGTCACCACGCCCCGTGAGACGCCGAGCTCATGGGCAAGGCCGCGCGTCGATGGCAAGCGTGTCTCGGCGGCCAGGATCCCGGAGCGAATCTGAGCGCGCAGCGCACGCTCGATCTGCTCGTGCAGTGGCAGCTCATCGCCGCGGTCGAGCTCGACAAGCAGTTCTGGCCCTCCAACTGGCCTTCTTTTGTCTGTCACTACTGGAACTGTAATAGAGACCAGTATCGGCGTAACTTGATCGTCGGAGCGACATTCGCTCCACCCGGATCACTCCCAATCCACAGCCCACCGAGCCAAACCCTCATACCCGATTCCAGTTCCATCTTCCGTCCTCGCACGGTGCCTGGAACAAGTGCGATCTTCTTCCAAGGAGGCAGTCACGATGAGCCCGATCAACGACAGCGCCGGCAAGTCACAGATCACGATCGTCGGAGGCGGGATCGCGGGACTCGTGGCCGCGATCGCATGCGCGGAGGAGGGAGCCAAGGTGCGCCTAGTGGAGGCTCATGAGAGTCTCGGCGGCAGAGGTCGCAGCACCGATGGCCCCTACAAGGCGAATCTCGGCCCGCACGCCATGTACAAAGACGGCGCTTTCTGGAGATGGATGCGCGAGCGCGACATCCTCCCCGAGCACAACAGCCCGCGTCTGACGGGAGTTCGCCTGCGCATCGGCGGAACACTGCGGCGCACCCCTCCGCTCGGGACCCTCCCCGCGATCCTGCGCTTGCGCGGTCGTGAAGCGCCGGTGGCCACCGATTTCAGGACGTGGATGGCCACTCACGTCGACGACGAGACGGCGGCGATGCTCTCCTCGGGGGCCGGCGTCTTCACTTTCCACCACGACCCAGGCGAGCTCTCGGCGGCGTTCGTGTGGCCGCGCATGGTGCGTCTGCTGTTGACGGCTCCGTCGATCGTGCGCTATCCGGTGGCAGGTTGGAGCACGTTGGTGGAGTCGCTCGAGAAGCACGTGCGGGAGCTTGGGGTAACGGTCGAGACCAGCACACGTGTGGAGGAGCTGCCGGCTACCCCAACGATCCTGGCGACCGAGCTCGACCAGGCCCGCGAGCTGCTCGGCGACGACAGCTTGCGTTGGCAGAGCGGACGCACACTCTGTTTGGACGTCGGCGTGCGCTACCGCCGCGGAGACCCGACGATCGTGGCCGACCTGGACGAGTCGGGCTGGATCGGTCGCTACTCTGGCGCCAACCCGACGATCGCCCCCGACGGCGAGGAGCTCATCCAGGCGCAGATGCCGATTCGTCCGGGTGAGAGCACGGACTTGGCGGCGGCGCGCTTGGAACGCTTCCTCGACGTCAGCGTCGAGGATTGGCGCGATCGCGAGACATGGCGTCGGCGTCAGGTGATGGATGCACGCTCGGGCGCACTCGACATGCCGGGTTGCAGCTGGCGCGATCGCCCGGCTGTCGATCGTGGCGATGGCGTGTTCCTCGCGGGCGACATGGTTGCCGCCGACGGCATGCTCGCCGAGGTCTCCTGGGCAAGCGCGATCGAGGCGAGCCGCTTGGCGCTCCAGGCGCTCAGCACAACGCGTCCGCGGCTGCGCGAGGTCGCGTGAGTCTTCTCAAGCTTGACCTCTATGCGGATGCGGAGGTGGAGTAGCGAGGTGGAGTGGAGGTGGGGTGGCCTGTGAGCTCTGGGGTGGGTTCTTATGAAATTCGGCGATGCCCCCCGCGCGCGCGGGGGGCATCGCGCATTTTCGTAAGGCCGACTTCAGGCTGTGGCAGTAGCCACACGCGCCCGGAGCGAGCCGACGCCATGCCCTGGACCGCTGCCCACGAAAGACGGCGGGGCGATCTCCAGGTAATGGTTGAAAGACCAGGCGCAAACACGCTCTGAGGCGAGCGTGCGCGCCATCAGCGTGATCGCGCGAGTGGGTGTGAGGCGCCCGACCGCGCGCTGTGTGTTCAGCAGCCAACGGTACTTGCGCTCGTGCGCATCCGAGAAGGCGCCGTAGCGGCTCAGCGCCTGCTCGCGCGTGGCGTGACCGGCGAGCACGGGCGCCAGCTCGCGCGCACAGGCAAGACCGAAGTAGAGCGCAGTGCGAATCCCCTCGGCCGTGAGCGGCAGGCAGTGTCCGGCTGAGTCTCCGACGAAGAACACCCCGTCCTCGACCGCGGGCCGCAGTTGGTGGGGGATCCAATTGCCCTGGTAGCCATCGGGTGGCAGCCCAAGCTCGCCGGCAAGGCGCACAGTCGGCTCCTTGACGTGGTGGGCGGGCCAGAACGAGCCGACGCCCACGCGCAGCTCGTCGCTCGCGGGGAAGCTCCAGGCGTAGCCGGCCCGGATGTACTTCGGGTCGATCCACAGCTCCAGCTCCTCGCCGGCGCCGTGCGGATGAACCTCCAGGCCGCGCGAGAGGCGCGCGTTCGGGGGCTGGATCGGGGTGCCATTGGAGAGCACGCGACGCCAGCCGAGCGCGTCGACGATCAGCGGCGCCGTCAAATCCCCGCGATCTGTGTGAACGGTGTTCCCGTCGCGCCCGCTGACCGTGGCCGTCTCGAACTCCGCGTCGCTCGGATGGGCTTGCCCCCACAGCAGGGCGCACAGCTCGCGGTAGTCGAAGGTGGAGAACGTCCACGGCAGCTGCCAGCGTGCAGTCGTCCACGGCGTGTGCACCACGAGCTCATCGAACGTCTGACGCAGCGAGCCTTCTAGCGACATCGCTTCCAGCCAGCCAGTGGGGATCCCGCACGCCGAGGTTTGACGCTCGCCGATCTCATAGCGGTCGATCACGAGCACACGCGCTCCCGTGTTTGCCAGTTCGCGTGCCACGGCAAGCCCGGCGAAGGAGGCGCCGCAGACGAGCACGTCGCAATCGCGCTGCAGGGGTGTGCGCAGCTCCCCGCGCTTGGTCGCTCTGACCGGCATACGACGGCCAATGATACGGCTGCGCTACGCTTCGCCCAGTGCAGACACTGATCGAGAGCAGCCCCGCCCAAGTGGTCGAGGGGTCAAACGGACTTCTTCTGGAAATAGATGGTCAGATAGTCCCCAACTACGACGCCACGATGCAGCCCTTCGAGGAGGGCGAGGTCGTGACGGGCAATGTGGTGCGCATCGACAAGGACGAGGTCCTGGTCGACATCGGCTACAAGTCCGAGGGCGTCATCCCGGCTGGCGAGCTGTCGATCCGCAAGTCGGTCGATCCCCGTGAGGAGGTGTCGCTCGGCGAGGAGGTCGACGCGATGGTCCTCACCAAGGAGGACCAGGACGGACGCCTGATCATGTCCAAGAAGCGCGCCCGCTTCGAGAAGGCATGGCGTCGCATCGAGGCAGCCGCCGAGTCGGGCGAGCCGGTCATGGGATCGGTCATCGAGGTCGTCAAGGGCGGCTTGATCATCGACCTTGGAGTGCGCGGCTTCCTCCCGGCCTCGCTTGTCGACATCCGCCGTGTGCCCAACCTGGACGAGTATCTCGGCACGCAGATCGAGACGAAGGTGATCGAGCTCAACCGCTCGCGCAACAACGTCGTGCTCTCGCGTCGCGCGGTGCTCGAGGAGGAGCGCAAGGAGGTGCGCCAGCAGATCCTCGATCGGCTGCAGCCCGGCCTTGTCGTGGAGGGCCAGATCTCCAACATCGTGGACTTCGGCGCGTTCGTGGACCTCGACGGGATCGACGGGCTCATTCACATCTCAGAGCTTTCGTGGTCGCACGTGAACCATCCGAGCGAGATCCTCAACATCGGCGACACCGTGCAGGTGAAGGTGCTCGACATCGACCGCGACCGCCAGCGCATCTCTCTGGGCCTCAAGCAGACTCAGGAAGACCCGTGGCAGCGGATCGTGGACACCTATAACGTCAACGACGAGCTGGCGGGCAAGGTCACGAAGGTCGTCACGTTCGGCGCCTTCGTGGAGGTGCTCGACGGCGTCGAGGGGCTCGTGCACATCTCAGAGCTGGCCGGCCACCATGTCGAGAGTCCGCGCGAGATCGTGCACCCGGGCGATGAGATCCGCGTGAAGATCCTCGAGATCGACTCCGAGCGCAGGCGCCTGTCGCTGTCTGCCAAGCGCGTCGAGGACCAGATCCTGCCGCTGCCCCGTCCGGATGCTCCCGCTGCTTCGCCTGTTGAGCCCGAGGCTGTGGCTGACGAGCAGGTCGTGCTCGAGGACTCGCTTGATGTGGCCGTAGGAGAGGACGCCGGTGAGCTGGCAGCCGATCAGGCCGCGGCCGAACAGGCAACCGCCGAGGCTTCGGCGTCGCAGGCCACTGTCGCCGAGCCAACCGCCGAGGCTATCGTTGACGCGCCGGCTGAGGAGCCCCCCGCCGCTGAGGAGCCAGTCGCTGAGGAGTCCGTGGAGGAGCCCGCTGCCCAGGAGCAGACGGCAGAGCCCGTTGCCGAGGAGCCTGCTGCCGAGCAGTCTGTTGCTGCTGCGGAGGAGGCGGTTGCTGAGGTCGCGGTGGAGGAGCCCACACCAGAGGCGGTCGCCGAGGTTGCTGTGGAGGAATCGGCTGTAGAGGCTCCCGCCACGGAGGTCGTTTCCGAGGAGCCAGTCGCCGAAGCCGACGCCGAGCAACCTGCCGGCGAGCTAGCCCAAGACTGACGAGTTCGAGCCGTGCAGTCGGTGGTGCCGTTCGTCGGGCTGACCGGCGGCATGGGTGCCGGTAAGTCGACCGCGCTGAAGGCGCTCGAAGAGCTTGGCGCGCAGGTGCTATCGACCGATGCCGTGGTGCACGGGCTGTATGGCGAGAGCCAGGTCAGGGATGCGGTCGTCGAGCGCTGGGGTACCGAGGTGGCACCTGAGGGAGTCGTCGATCGTGCCGCCATCGCCGCCAAGGCGTTCGCGGGCGGAGAACAGGAGCGCAAGTGGCTGGAGGGCTTGTTGTGGCCGCTCGTCGGGGCTCGTATGGGCACCTGGCTCGAGCATGCGCGTGCGCTACGACCGGCGCCTAAGGCGGCCATCGTCGAGGTACCATTGCTGTTCGAGGCCGGCATGGAGGGCGGCTTTGACGCGACGATCGCGGTTATAGCGCAGGAGGACACGCGTCGCGAGCGGGCCGCCGGGCGTGGGCATGCGCTTGCCGACGAGCGCGCCAGCAGGCAGCTTCCTCAAGAGGAAAAGGCCGCGCGTGCCAGCTTCGTGGTCCACAACGACGGTAGCGTTGCCGACCTACGGCGCGAACTGGCCGACGTACTTGCCAAGCTATCTCGATGAGCTACACCCGAATGGGATCATGCCCCCCAAGGGGGGCATGGGTTGACTGGGGTCATGGTGCCCGAATGGGATCATGTCCCCTAATGGGGGCATGGGTTGAGGTGGACGGAGGATGAGGTACTCCACGGCCGAGCGCGATCGCAGTGTGTACGTGTCGGGTAGAGGCTCTACGGCGGATGCCCCCCGTGCGCGTGCGAGGCATCGGTCTTCGCGGCCGGTGCACCCGGTGCGCGCATTCGTGCGGATGGTGCTCGCGTTTGCGGTCGTCGCGGCACTGGGGATCGTGATCGTCTCGCGCATCGAGCATGTCTCGGGCAATCGGGGGCTGCCGCTGAGCGATGCGGCCGTGATCCGCGAACAGGCTTCCGAAAAGCACCTGGACCCGGCGCTAATCGCTGGTGTGATCTATGCGGAGACGAAGTTCGACCCGCGCCCTTCTTCTGCCGGCGCGCTCGGCTTGATGCAGATCCTGCCCTCAACCGCCCAATACATCGCCCATCTCTCTGGAGGTACCGCCTTCACGACCGGCGATCTGGCCACGCCGAAGATCAATGTGGCTTATGGCAGTTGGTACCTGCGCTACCTGCTCGATCATTACGAAGGCAACGAGATGCTTGCCGTGGCCGCGTACAACGGCGGACTCGCCAACGTCGATGCGTGGGTGGCGAAGGCGCGCGAAGCAGGCAAGACGCTTAGCGTCTCCGAAATACCCTTCCCCGAGACGCAGGCATACGTACAGAAGGTGATGCGCGCTCAGGCAGAATATCGGGCGGTCTATTCGCGCCAGCTCGGGCTTTGAGTTGGCTCGCAGACATCCGGCATCTGGCCCCCTACCTTGATGCAGGCTCTAACGTAAGGGCCTGTGCCTGAGTTTAAACTCGACCCCGTGTTCACACCGACGGCCGACCAGCCGAAGGCGATTGCATCGCTGTCCGAGGGGGTGCGCGAGGGCGATCGTTTCCAGACGCTGCTCGGCGCGACCGGCACCGGCAAGACGATGACGATGGCAGGCGTGATCGCCGAGGTGCAGAAGCCGACGCTTGTGATCGCGCACAATAAGACGCTTGCCGCTCAGCTGTGCAACGAGTTCCGCACCTTCTTCCCTGAGAACGCCGTCGAGTACTTCGTCTCCTACTACGACTATTACCAGCCCGAGGCCTACGTACCCAGCCGGGACTTGTACATCGAGAAGGACTCGGCGATCAATCAGGAGGTGGATCGTCTCCGGCATGCAGCCACCGCGGCGGTGTTCGCACGGCGTGATGTGATCGTGGTGGCCTCCGTCTCCTGCATCTACGGACTTGGCTCGCCGGAGACGTATGAGATGAACATGCAGATCCTGCGTCGCGGCGAAGACATCGACCGCGACAAGCTGCTGCGCAAGCTCGTCTCGATTCAGTACACACGCAACGATGCTGTGCTCTCGCGTGGCACCTTCAGGGTCAAGGGCGAGACGCTCGAGGTATTCCCTGCCTACGCCGAGACTGCGTTCAGAGCGACCTTGTTCGGCGATGAAGTGGAGCGCCTACAGCACTTCGATCCGCTGACCGGCGAGATGATCGCCGACGACCTCGAGCACGTGGCGATCTGGCCCGCGACCCACTACAACGTCAAGGAGGGCACGATCGAGGACGGCGTGGCGGCGATTGGCAGAGAGTTGAACGAGCGCTGCGAGCAACTGGAGGCCGATGGCAAGCAGCTCGAGTCACACCGATTGCGCCAGCGCACGCAATACGACATGGAGATGCTGCGTGAGATGGGCTTTTGCTCGGGGATCGAGAACTATTCGCGCATCCTTGACGGGCGCAAGCCTGGCGAGCGCCCCTACTGTCTGATCGACTACTTTCCCGAGGACTTCGTCTGCTTCATCGACGAGTCACACCAAACCGTGCCGCAGATCGGGGGCATGTTCGAGGGCGACCGTTCGCGCAAGAGCACGCTTGTGGATTATGGCTTCAGGCTGCCCAGCGCTATGGACAACCGTCCGCAAACGTTCGACGAGTTCCTCTCGATCACGCCGCAGCTCGTCTTCCTCTCGGCCACGCCCGGCGAATACGAGCGCACTCGCTCGCAACGAATCGTCGAGCAGATCGTCAGGCCCACCGGAGTCGTGGATCCGCAGATAGACGTGCGCGAGACGCGCAATCAGATCGACGATCTGATGAACGAAATTCGCAAGCGCGTGGATGTGAACGAGCGAGTGCTGGTCACCACTCTCACCAAGAAGATGAGCGAGGACCTGTCGCAGTACCTGATCGAGATGGGCTTCAAGGTGCGCTATCTGCACTCGGAGATCGACACGCTCGAGCGCATCCAGATCATTCGCGACCTGCGCCTCGGCGAGTACGACGTGCTCGTCGGCGTAAACCTGCTGCGCGAGGGGCTCGACCTGCCCGAGGTGTCGCTGGTGGCGATCCTCGATGCCGACAAGGAGGGCTTCCTGCGCGGCGAGACATCGCTGATCCAAACGATCGGCCGTGCGGCCCGCAACGTCAAGGGCACCGTGCTGATGTACGCCGACAAGGAGACCAAGGCGATGAAGGCGGCGATCGAAGAGACCGACCGCAGACGCGAGATCCAGGTTGCTTACAACGAGGAGCATGGGATCACCGCTTCGAGCATCGTCAAGGGGATCTCCGACATCGCCGAGTTCCTGCAGGCCGAGTCGAAGGTGCCGAAGGGGCGCCGGCGCAAGAGCGCCACGAGGGTGAAGGCTAAAGAGATGCCTCAGCACGAGCTGGAGCGCATGGTGGTGGAGCTCGAGGAGGAGATGATCGCCGCCGCCGACGACCTGCGTTTCGAGTATGCGGCACAGTTGCGCGACGAGATCAGGGAGCTGCGCCGCGAGTTGAAGGACGTGCAGGTCAGCGAGGCGCCGGCGGGGCAGGGCGCTGGAAACGAGCCCGCGGCGGAGCAGGGCGAGGCAAGCGGGGCTCCCGCGGGCGAGGTGGCATAGGATGAGCGCTGTGGAACTGGACCGTCAGGGGATCGAGCGGCGCGACTTTCCGATCGTGCGTCGCGGCTATGACCCAGCCAGCGTGGACGCCCACCTGCGCGCGCTTGCCGCTGAGATAGAGCAGTTCCAGCACGAAGCGTCGAGTCGTGGCGGAGAGTCGCTTGCCGCGACCGCCGCCACCCAGGTCCAGGGCATCCTCGAGGCCGCCCAGGCGACAGCCGAGGCGATCGAGCACCAGGCGGCCGAGCAGGCGCATCAGGTGCGCGAGGCCGCTGATGCGGACGCGCGGCGTACACGCGAGGAGGCGGTTGCGCGCGCGCGGGAGCACGTCGCGGTGGTGTCGCACGCCACTGAGGCGTTGCTCGGGCACGTCGCCTCGCTCGATGGCGAGACGCGGACCCTCATCGACAGTTTGCGCAGTGGCGCTGGGCGCTTGGCGGGTGACCTGTCGGCTGTGGAGGGCGAGATGGAGGCGCTCTACGATGCGGCCTCGGGGCGCGCGGCCACGCAGTCGGCGGGGGAGTCAGCCGTAGCGGCATACGGCGATGGTGGCCAGCCAGTCCCCGCTCCAGCTCCCGCTACGCACAACGAGCCGTTTGTCGAGACGCCGGCAGAGTCGCATGCGGGCATGCAGGGCGATCCGTACGCGCAGACGACGCAAGAGTCCGCGGCCTACGCCGCGGAGTCCTTCGAGGCGTCTGCTGTGGCCGAGGCGCCTCAGCAGCTGCAGAGTGAGCCAGCGTTCGGCGAGCAACCGCTCTTCTCAGAGCCGGCGGCCGCGAGTGATGCCGCGCCGGCGGTCAACGGCGACCTCGACGGAGCCCGTCTGGTCGCGCTCAACATGGCGCTCAACGGCGATTCGCGCGAGGACACTGCACGTTATCTGGCGGAGAACTTCGCCGTCCCCGACCGCGAGCGATTGCTCGACGAGGTTTACGCGGCTATCGAAGGTGAATAGAGGTGACGCCAGGGATACCGTCCGGGCCTGTGTCTATCTTGCAGACAAATGATGGCACTGACATCCTTGGCTTACTCGGGCGGCTTCTTCTCTCCAGCCACAGGTGATCGCCGGTGTTGCCACACTCCGACGCGAGATTGAGACAGGTTCCAATGTTGAGGGCATTGAGACTGTCCGATCGGTCCTGATCGACAATGGCTGCACGTGCAAGGGTCGCCGAGCGTCGAACAGAGCGATTGATAGAGGAGCTTCTCTTCGCTCAGGGTTGGGACATCCGTAGGCCGCCATCCGGAGAGTTGCTCACTCAGCAGGAGTACAAGGACCATCCGGCTCTCAGGGAAGCGCTGGTGGGGAGCAGCAAGTCGGGGGGCGGTGCGGGTGTCCCCGAGTATGTACTTGTAGAGCGCGAGACGGCAGTGCCCCTAGCAGTCTTCGAGGCCAAGGCCCGCGCCCATGAAATCGACGCCGCTACTGGAGACGTGCAGCGGTACGTTGATGCTTTCTTCGAAGCTGGATTCTCGCCAATCGCGGTCGCCGTGGCCGGAACGAAGGATGATCGTTTCGCGGTGCGAATAATGAAACGACTAGCGACTCGTTGGGCTGACATTACGTATGACGGGAGTCCAATTACGTGGATTCCGAATCGAGAACAGCTCGAGCGCATTAGACGCTCCCCGCGCTTGACGGAGTTGCGCCCAGCAGTCCCTCCGATCGAGGTTCTCAAGGAGAGGGCGGAGGAGATTAATGGCCTGCTTCGTGAGTCAGGACTCAAGGACGATTTTCGGCCGGCCGCTATTGGCGCAATCATGCTTGGGTTGTGGAAGTCCAAGGGTAATGTTCGCCGGGACACGCAGTTCATTCTCTCCGATATTAATCAAGCTTGCGGTCAGGCCTTCCGAGATGCCCAGAAGTCTGATCTAGCGAAAAGCTTGCGTGTCGATGAGGCGAACAAGAAGCTCGCGACGCGTGCTCGGCGAATCGTCGAGATCCTTGAGCGGTTGAATATCGCAACTTTGACGGCTGAGCACGACTATCTTGGCGCGTTGTACGAGGAGTTCTTCCGTTACACAGGCGGTAATACTATTGGTCAATATTTCACGCCTCGACACATTACGAAGCTGATGGCCGATCTCTGTGAGATCAGTGGTAAAGATGTCGTTCTCGATCCAGCGTGCGGCACAGGCGGTTTCCTGATTGCCGCAATGGAGCGGATGCAGACTGAGTCAAAGCTCTCGCGCGAACAGATTGTGGAAGTAGTCCAGGAACAACTTATTGGCCTTGAGGATGAGCCGGTGACCGCTTCGCTATGTGTCGCAAATATGATTCTACGTGGTGATGGTACATCTGGAGTGCATCGGGCTGACTGCTTTGATGACAGGCGATTCCCATTTGACAGAGCGCACGTGGTTCTTATGAATCCGCCGTTCCCACACAAGAAGACGGATGTATCGCCAGACGCGTTCATTGATCGAGCGCTGGAAGGCGTTCAGCGTCGTGGTAAGGCCGCCATCGTCGTCCCGAGTAGTCTCCTCGTTAAGGGAGACAGAGCGCGCTGGCGGGATAGGCTCCTAAAAGATCACACGCTACTAGCGGTCATCACACTTCCAGGTGAACTATTCCAGCCTTATGCGGCATCCACGACCGCGATCGTGCTCCTGGAGAAGGGCATCCCACATACCCCCGACCGTCGGGTGTTCTTTTGTCGTATCGAAAACGATGGTTTCCGGCTCCGAAAGGGCGTAAGGGTGCCGGTGGGCGGCTCTCAGGTGTCGGATGCTCTTAAAGGCTATAACCGATTGGCAAATAGGCCTGGCTTTTGTGCTTCTTCGCGACTTAGTGGTGAAGATTGGGCGCCTGGTGCGTATATAAAGCCACGATCTCTCTCCGACACGCGTTTCCGGGATGCAGTAGCCGAGCTTATAAGGGATAAGACGGCATCCGTCATTCGTTTCGCCCCACAGCTAGCGTCACTTGAAAGGGCCGTGGAGGCTAAAATACTCGTGCCTAGGATCTACACAAAGAGTGGTCACAGTAGCATCGTTGGTTTCTCGTCACGAAGTGGCGCTACCGTAGCGGACCTATTCGATATCTACTACGGGCAGAGTGAGCTTGAGAGCAAGGACGCTCTAGGGCCGGGGCTGACGCTAGTTATCTCGTCAACCGGAATGGATAACGGGGCATATGGATTTTTTGAGTTTTCAGACGTACTAAAGCCGCCGTTTGTGACTGTTCCACGCACGGGAAGTATTGGCGAGGCGAGAGTTCAAGAGTTTCCTTGCGGTGTGACTTCGGACTGCCTACTGCTGATACCAAAGGCCGACACGCCATTCGAGGCACTCTATGTAGCGGCGGCGACGTTGCGCGAGGAGCGGTGGAGGTTTGACTATTCGCGGAAGATGACACCAAGCCGTATAGCCAAGTTCCCACTCCGACTGGACTCTAGCTTGCTGGCTTGGGTGCGTGCTCAATGGGACAGGGCACATGGTCTGGAGAGCCAAGCGCTTCAGACGGCGATTCAGAACGAAGATGAATGAAGAGACAGCGATTGAGGAGTCAGGTCTAGCCGATCTCGACGATGGCGAGACAAGCTTGAGCGATCAGAATCTCAAACGTAAGCCCCGCCGGGTCGCCGACGTCGAGATGCTATCCGAGGCGCTTACTAGCTGAGGCAGTGGTATATGCGTTGCACCGGCTCAGTACTTGCCGGAGATGAGGTTCCAGGCACGGTGCAGCTTGTCGGAGAACCCTGGAGCGCCCTCGCCGGGGTCATCCTTCATGACCCCGGGATTCTCGCTCGGCGCGGGTAGCGCACGGCAGGCCTCAGTGTCCAGCTTGAGCGTGACCGCGCGCTCGTGGATCGACTCGACATCGTCAGCGTCGGCGAAGCGGTGGTCTCCGTGGCCCTCGTGCTCGTCGATCACGATCCCGTCGAAGACGTCCTCCTCGAGTACGGCAAGCACATGCGTGACCTCGCCGATCTTCTCTCCGTCGCTGCTGTAGACCGGGGTGCCGGGATCCAGCACCTCATAGGAGATCGGTAGCCCGTTGTCGTCCATACAGCCCAGCATACCGGTCCAATGGCGACGTCTTGCGCGGCAAGCGACCGACTCGCGAGGGCGAACATCTGTTCGTGTCAATACAATGACAGCCGAATGGCCCAAAGCAACAAGATCGTCGTCTCCGGCGCGCGCGAGCACAACCTGAAGGACATCTCTCTGGAGCTGCCGCGCGACGCTCTGGTCGTGATCACTGGCCTATCCGGGTCGGGCAAGTCGAGCCTCGCTTTCGACACTATCTACGCCGAGGGTCAGCGTCGCTACGTGGAGTCGCTGTCCGCCTACGCACGCCAGTTCCTCGGCCAGATGGACAAGCCGGACGTGGACTCGATCGAGGGCCTCTCGCCGGCGATCTCGATCGACCAGAAGACCACTTCGCGCAACCCGCGCTCGACGGTCGGGACCGTAACCGAGATCTACGACTACCTGCGTCTGCTGTGGGCACGCGTGGGCAAGCCGCACTGCCCGATCTGCGGACGGCCGATCGTCGGCCAGTCGGCCGAGCAGATCATCGATCAGGCGATGGGCCTGGCCGAGGGCACGCGCTTCATGGTCCTGGCTCCGGTCGTCAGGGGCCGTAAGGGCGAGTACGGCAAGCTCTTGGAGGAGCTGCGCGCGGACGGCTTCGCGCGCGTGAAGATCGACGGGCGCATCCGCATGCTCGAGGAATCGATCGTCCTGGACAAGCGCTACAAGCACGACGTCTCAGTCGTCGTGGATCGCCTCGCGATGCGCCACGACATCCGCAAGCGCCTGGCGGATTCGATCGAGACAGCGGTCGGGCTCGCGGACGGCCTGGTCGAGATCGAGATCGTCGGGTCTTCGCGTAGCGAAAATGATGGGGATGGGAATGGCGTGCCCGCAGCGGAAGAGGGCCAGTCCCATTCATCCGGCGCCCTCGGTGTAAAGGCGGCGAATGCTCAGATCGTCCCGGGCGCAAAGCCCACACCCGGAACGCTGTTCACGTTCTCTGAGAAGTTCGCGTGCCCCGAGCACGGACCGTCGCTGGTCGAGCTGGAGCCGCGCATCTTCTCCTTCAACTCCCCCCACGGTGCCTGCGAGCGCTGTACGGGACTCGGCTCGCAAATGGTGATCGACCCCGATCTGGTCGTGCCCGATCCGACCCTGTCGGTCGGCGAAGGCGCGATCGCGCCGTGGGCCAACAGCGCCTCGAACTACTACGAGCAGGTGACCGAGGCGATCGCAAAGCGCTACAAGGTCGACCTGGGGACGCCCTGGGAAGACCTTCCGCAGGAGCACCGTGACCTGTTTTTGACTGGAACCAACGGGGAGCCGCTGCAGATCACCTACCGCAACCGCTTCGGTCGCACGCGCTCCTACGGCACACGCTTCGAGGGGGTGCTCGCCAATCTGCAAAGGCGCTATCGCGAGACCGACTCGGAGTGGACGCGCGAGAAGATCGAGGAATTCATGTCGCTGCGTGCGTGCCCGGAGTGCGGTGGGGCGCGGCTGCGGCCCGAGTCGCGTGCGGTGCTTGTAGCGGGCACACGGATCGAGGACTTCTGCGCGCTATCGGCGCGGCGGGCACTGGCCTGGCTTCAGGAGGTCGAGCTCTCGGAGACCGATCGGCACGTCGCGCGCTTGATACTGCGCGAGATCTCAGAGCGCCTCCAGTTCCTCGAGAACGTGGGCATCGGCTACCTGTCGATGGATCGTGCTGCCTCGACGCTGTCGGGCGGTGAGGCGCAGCGCATCCGCCTGGCCACACAGATTGGCTCGTCGCTGGTGGGCGTGCTCTACATCCTCGACGAGCCATCGATCGGCTTGCACCAGCGCGACAACGAGAAGCTGATCGCGACGCTCGAACGTCTGCGCGATCTCGGCAACACGGTGATCGTGGTCGAGCACGACGAGCAGACGATGCGCAGCGCCGATCATCTCGTCGATCTCGGTCCAGGCGCCGGCGAACACGGCGGCTGGATCGTCGCGCAGGGAACCGCCGCGCAGGTGCAGAAGATCAAGCCGTCGTTGACCGGCCAGTTCCTGGCGGGCACCCGCACGATCGAGTTGCCAGAGAAACGCCGCACTCCGATCGGCTATGTCGAGATTCTCGGGGCAAGCCAGCACAACCTGCGTGACGTCGACGTGCATATACCGCTAGGCGCGCTCACGTGTGTGACCGGCGTCTCCGGCTCGGGCAAGTCGACGCTCGTCAACGAAGTGCTCTACAAGGCGGTGGCCAACCGCTTGCATCGTGCCAGGCAGCGCCCGGGTGCGCACCGCGCGATCCACGGCCTCGACCAGCTCGACAAGATCATCGCCGTCGACCAGTCGCCGATCGGGCGCACACCGCGCTCGAACCCGGCCACGTATACGGGCCTGTTCGACGTGATCCGCGACCTCTTCTCAAAGACGCAAGAGGCGCGAGCGCGCGGGTACAAGCCGGGGCGCTTCTCCTTCAACGTAAAGGGCGGGCGCTGTGAGGTTTGCCGCGGGGACGGTCAGATCAAGATCGAGATGCACTTTCTGCCTGACGTATATGTGCCCTGCGAGCAGTGCGACGGGCGCCGCTACAACCGCGAGACCTTGGAGGTCAAGTTCAAGGGCAAGAGCATCGCCGAGGTGCTCGCGATGCCGGTGGAGGAGGCGCTTCACTTCTTCGAGCACATACCCAAGATCCGCCGGCGTCTGGAGACGCTCGACGCCGTCGGCCTTGGCTACATCCGTCTTGGCCAGCCTGCGACGACGCTGTCAGGCGGCGAGGCCCAGCGTGTGAAGCTCGCAACCGAGCTCTCCAAGGTCGCCACTGGACGCACCTTGTACATCCTCGACGAGCCCACGACGGGTCTGCACTTCGCCGACGTGCAGCGTCTGCTGGAGGTCTTGCAGCGGCTCGTAGATGCCGGCAACAGCGTGGTCGTGATCGAGCACAACCTCGACGTGATCAAGTGCGCCGACCGCCTGATCGATATGGGTCCGGAGGGGGGGGAGGAGGGCGGCATGGTGATCGCCGCCGGTACCCCGGAGGAGGTAGCAGCCGAGCGCTCCTCGCACACGGGCGAGTTTCTACGCGACTTGCTCGTGCCAAGGCGCAAGGTCAGTTCCCGCTCGCGTGCCGGCAAGGCTAAGAAGACGAGGGCAAACGGCGTGTCCTCCAATGGTGCGTCCGCCGCGAAGCGGAAGGCGAAGTCGGCGGCGCGCGGGTGAGCGATTTGGGCCGCAAGGTCCGGCTGTGGGCCATCAGATGGCGCTGGTATGAGCGCAACTCGTTGCCATGGAATCGCCTGGCGATTCACCGCGAATTCATGCGCCGCGAAGCTTTTGCGCGCTGGCCTCTACACGGCAACGTGCTCGAAGCTCTGCGTGAAGGACGCCTGGAGATCGGCGCACATACGCTCCTAGAGCCTGGTGTATGGATCACGATGCCCGGGAGTGCGCGTGTACACATCGGCAGCGGCACGTTCCTGAACATGGGCGTGATGGTCGCTGCCGAGCGGCTTGTCGAGATCGGCGATCACTGCATGCTTGCCAATGGATGCTTCGTAAGCGACTCCAGCCACCGCTACGACGATCCCGAGAAGCCGATCACCTGGCAAGGCTTCGAGAGCAAGGGTCCGACCAGGATCGGCGACAACTGCTGGCTCGGCTCAGGCGTAGTGGTGACGAGCGGTGTGACGATCGGCGAGCGCTGCGTGGTCGGCGCCAACAGCGTCGTCACCAAAGACCTGGAGCCGTTCTCGATTGCTGCCGGATCGCCCGCGCGGACGATCCGGCAGATCGATTACGCCAACAAGGTGTGAAGCTCAGCCAGCTCGTCCGCGTCGATCGAGTAGCCATGCTCGGGTCCTGGATAGCGCCCTGAGCGCACGTCCTCGGCGTAGGCGCTGACGCCGGCGTCCATCTCCTGCTGGATGTTTGCGTAGCGCTTGACGAAGCGCGGTCCAAGCCCGTCGCGGATGCCGAGCAGATCGTGGAAGACGAGCACCTGGCCGTCGGTGTCGGGGCCGGCGCCGATGCCGATCACGGGCACCTCGAGGTGGGGCATAAGCTCCTTGGTGACAGCACTCGGGATCGCCTCGAACACGATCGCAAAGCAGCCGCTGCCCTGTAGCGCCAATGCCTCCGAGGCGATGCGCGCAGCTGCCGCAGCGGTGCGACCCTGTGCCTTCCAGCCGCCGAGCGCGGTCGAGCTCTGCGGGGTGAGCCCGACATGTCCCATCACGGGAATGCCAGCGCCGATGATCGCGCGCGCCCGAGATGCAGAGCCCACCCCGCCGCCCTCGAGCTTGACCGCGTCGCAACCGGCCTCCTTGACCATACGCACAGCGCTAGTGACAGCCTGCTCGTCGCTGATCTCATACGAGCCGAACGGCAGATCGCCGATCATCAGGGGTGTGTTCAGCCCACGCCGCACGGCCCGTGCGAGCACGAGCATGTCGTCGAGGTCGACCGGCGTGGTCGAGTTGTAGCCGAGGATCGTGGTGGCCGCGGAATCGCCGACGAGCACGAGGTCGACGCCGCCGGCCTCGGCGGCGCGTGCGCTGGGGTAGTCGTAGGCGGTGACCATCACGAGCGGCTCGCCAAGCCGCTTCTTCTCGGCGAGCAGCGGCAGGGTCATGGGCAGGCGGCCGGGGTCGGACGGGACGCTGACCTTCGCCTGGCCGGGCAGCGCGCCCGCTTGGTTGCCGGAGGTGGCGTTGCTGGGGTGACTTGACATGAGAGTCCTCTCTGGCGCTGGTTGACGCCGTACCTAGCCCCGTGCACCGGTCTCCAAAGAGACCGACGGGGAGCTCAGCAGGGTCGCCACCGCGTCGTCGACGGTGATGATGCGATTTGTCTGAGCCTCGACGTGTACAACGCGAGGCTCGTAGTGCTCCATCTCTGCACGGTCGTACTGCCCGTAGGAGATGACGATGATCGTGTCGCCGCGGTGCACGAGGCGCGCGGCAGCGCCGTTGACCTTGATGTCTCCAGAGCCGCGCTGCCCGGCGATCGTGTACGTCTCGAAGCGGGCGCCGTTGTCGACGTCGACAACATGAACCTGCTCGTGCTCGAGGATGTCGGCGGCCTCCAGCAGGTCGGGGTCGATCGTGATCGAACCGACATAGTGGAGATCGCAGTCGGTCACGGTGGCCCGGTGGATCTTTGACTTGAGCATCACACGCTGCATATGGCTTGGGTCTCCCTGGGGGTCGCGGGTTCTGAAGGCACGGAAGGCACGGCGGGATACAAGATCGTGTTGTCGATCAGACGAGTGGCGCCCACGTTCGCCGCTATGGCGAGTAGCGCCGGTTCGTCCAAACGCGATATCGGCTCGAGTGTGTCGCGGCTCACAAGCGTGAGGTACTCGGGCTCGACCTCGAAATCACTCATCGCCTCGCGCGCCGCTGTCGTCAACGCATCGGCTGAGCGCTCGCCCCGCGCTACGGCTGCAGCGGCGGCTGCAAGCGCGCTGTGGAGAGCAAGCGCGCGAGCGCGCTCCCCAGGGCTCAGATGGACATTGCGGCTTGACATCGCTAGGCCGTCGGGCTCGCGCACCGTGGGTCCCACTTCGATGCGCACCGGGATGTTCAGGTCCTGGGCAAGGCGACGGATCACGACGACCTGTTGAGCGTCCTTCTGGCCGAAGTAGACGATGTCTGGGGAGACGATGTTCAGAAGCTTGGTCACGACAGTGGTGACGCCCCGGAAATGGGCGGCTCCGCGCACGGCGCCCTCCAGGCGGTCGGTCAGGTCGTGTACCTCGACTGCCGTTGAGAAGCCGACCGGGTAGATCTCCTGGACCGTCGGGGCAAATAGCAGGTCGGCCCCTGCTTCAGCCGCCAGTTCGCGGTCGCGTTGCTCGCCGCGTGGGTAGAGCTCGAGGTCTGAGTGCTCGTTGAACTGGGTGGGGTTGACGAACAACGAAACGACGGTCAAGTCACACTGCTCGTGCGCACGAACGATCAGCGACAGGTGTCCCTCGTGCAGAGCACCCATCGTGGGTACCAACCCGATCGTCCGACCCTCTTGTCGGGCTGACGCAAGCGCCGCACGCAGCTGGCTCACAGAGCGCAAAACTCTCATGGGCTCAGCTCCCATGCCCAGCCCTCACAAGCCGTACTCGGCTCGGGGCCAATCGATGTAGAGATCGACGTGTTCATTTGGCTCGGTCCAGTTCCCTGCGGATACCGGTCGCGACTCGCTCAAGCATACCGCGTGAGAGCCTCGGTGACTACCATCCGCTGTTGTGTCATCGGCGGAGATCGATCAACGGCGCGAGGCCCTCAAGCAAGTCTTCGTGCAAGCGCAGGCATGTGTGCGCTGCCAAGAGCTCGCTAGCACCCGCAAGAACGTGGTCTTTGGCGCTGGCAACGCAAATGCCGAGCTGATGTTCGTGGGTGAGGCGCCCGGCGCAAGCGAGGACGAGCAGGGCCTTCCGTTCGTCGGTCGTGCCGGCAAGCTGCTGGAGACGCTGCTCAAAGAGATCGGCTTGGAGCGCAAGGACGTGTTCATCGCCAACGTCCTGAAGTGCCGTCCCCCAGGCAACCGTGATCCGTTGCCGCTAGAGATCGAGAACTGCAGGGAGTACCTCTACCGCCAGGTCGAGTTGATCCAGCCACGCGTGATCTGCTCGCTGGGCAACTTCTCCACGAAGCTGCTCAGAGACGACCCGACAGGGATCACACGCTTGCACGGCAAGCCGCAAGAGCTGACGCTCGGCAGACGCACGGTGCGGCTCTATCCGATCTTCCATCCCGCCGCGGCCTTGTACACCCCGCGCATGCTCGAGACGCTGCGCGAGGACTTCGCGCGCCTGCCGGAGCTGCTGGCGCAGCCTGAGCCGCCGCAGCACACACTCGATGAGGTCCCCCAGGCCGCGGATGAGGAGACGCAGTCTGTCGCAGCTGAGGTGGACCAACTCGGTCTTTTCTGAGCATTCCTCTGAGCGGAAGCAAAGCTCCCAAATTGGGCGACTTTGCGCGGCACAAGGCATCCAAATCGGCGGCCCGTTCGTATAGGGAGTTGACAGCACTCGTGCGGCCGCTCAAGCAGGCTGGGCGGTTTGCCGATATCGAATACATCTCCATCCTCCCAAGCACCACGGCCGGCTCGCGATTCCTCTCCCGCGAGCCGGCCGTTTTTTTGCGGGCGTTCGCGGAGGCTGACGTTGGTTGGCCCGCGTTCCCGGTTGCCAGCACTGGTTGGACTAGTCTTCTCTCGTGGCGACACGCATCGTCGAGACCTCGGATTCAGCCCAAACCGAGGCGCTGGGCGCCGAGCTTGCCGCTGCCCTGAAGCCGGGTGACACAGTGCTCGTGCGCGGCGAGTTGGGGGCGGGCAAGACCACGCTCGTGCGTGGCGCAGCGAAAGCCTTGGGAGTTGGCGATGTGGTCACGAGCCCGACCTTCTCGATCGCTCACCGCTACCAGGGCTCGGCTGTGAACGTCTCGCACGTGGATCTCTACCGCCTAGCGGGCCTCGCGCAGGAGGAGCCTGACCTGCTCGACGACTACCTTGCCCCCGACACGATCACGTTCGTGGAGTGGCCTGAGGAGACAGTCCCAGAGTTGCGCGACGCGTGTCTGTTGGTCACGCTGACTCACGAGGGCGCCGACTGCAGGCGCATCGAAGTGTTCGAGCTGGGCGAAGAACGCGCAAGCGACCTGCCGGTGGGGAGCGTCAGTGGGCCAACAGGCCAGGCCGACGACGCGCCAGACGACGCACAGGCAAACGCGGTATCCGAGGTTACGCCGTGATCGTGCTCGGATTCGACACGGCAACGCCGGCGACGGTCGTCGGCTTGCGGCTGGCGGATGGGCGAACGCTGCAGGGGCGCGACGACCCAGGCACGCGGCAGCGCCCAGGCCACGCCACGCGGCTGCTACCGCTCGCCAACGACCTGCTCCTCGAGGCGCAGATCGACTGGCCCGAGCTGGAGCGGATTGCAGTCGGCATCGGCCCAGGAACGTTCACGGGCCTGCGCATCGGGATCGCCACAGCACGGGGTTTGGCGCAGTCGCTCGGCGTGGAGCTGGTCGGCGTGTCGAGCCTGCGCGCGCTTGCCAATGGCGCGGACAAGCAAGCCCGGCGAGTCTTGGCCGCGATCGATGCGCGTCGTGGCGAGGTCTTCCTCGCGGCCTATGGCGATGGCCAAGAGCTGATCGCCCCGCAGTCCGTCTCCCCAGATGGGCTGGTTGAGTTGCTGGAGAGCGCAGCAATAGACACACAAGCCGAGCAGTGGCTGGCGCTAGGTGACGGGGCGATCCTCTACCGCGAGACTTTCGAGCGAGCAGGCATGCACGTCGTCGAGGATCGCTGCGAGCATCACCGGATCCAGGCGCATGCGATCTGCGAGTTGGGCGAGCAAGCGTCCGCGAGCGCAGAGCCGGTCCTGCCCGACTACCGCCGCCGCCCGGACGCGGAGATCGCGCTCGAGGGGGCGCAGGCCTGATGTGCGCTTCGCTGGCCGGCCCCACGACCGAGGATTCATTCGCGGTAGACATACGTGGTCTCACGTATGCCGACCTGCCGCGCGTCATCGCGATTGAGCGTCGCGCCTTCCCGACGCCGTGGTCGCTGGCGATGTTCGTGCTCGAGCTGTCCAAGTCCTCGGGTGTCTGCCTGGCTGCGCTGCACGAGCAGCGGCTGGTGGGCTATCTGATCTGCTCGCGCTACGACACCGTGTGGCACGTGATGAACATCGCCGTCGATGTCGAGCACCAGCACAAGGGCGTTGCCTCGGCGTTGCTCGGCGAGCTGTACGAGCGTGTGCAAGACGACGACGCGCGCTTCACACTGGAGGTTCGTCGCTCCAACGACGTAGCTATCCATCTCTACGAACGCGAAGGCTTTCGCGCCGCGGGCCTGCGCAGGCGCTACTACCAGGACAATGGCGAGGACGCCTTGGTGATGTGGCGCACCCCCGCGACGTTGGAGGGCTCGTTTGACGACGTCCCCAATCCGGGGCTGATATGACGCGGGTGGCGGAGGGGTCTGTCATAGACACGCATGTCAACGTCGTCGATACGGACGTCGTTGATATAGACGTCGTCGATACGGACATCGCCGATACGGACGTCGCCAACGCGAGTGTCGTACGCGCGAGCTGTGCCACTTCAGGTGGGTTCGGGCGATGACGATCCTCGCGATCGAGACCAGCTGCGACGACACCTGCGCGGCCGTTGTCGCAGCTGACGGGACGATCCGCTCGAACGTGATCTCCTCCCAGCAAGCACATGAGCGCTTCGGCGGCGTAGTGCCGGAGATCGCCTCGCGCCACCATCTGGAGCTGATCGACCTTGTCGTCGAGCGCGCGTTGGAAGACGCGGATATCACGCTCGATGACGTCGAGCTGGTGGCTGCCACACAAGGCCCCGGACTTATCGGCGCGCTGCTCGTCGGCTTCTCAAGCGCCAAGGCTCTGGCGGCGGCCCGCCGCCTGCCGTTCGCCGCAGTCGACCATCTGCAAGGTCACGTATCGGCCAATTTCTTGGTGTCCGAAGCCGAGGTTGGCGACGCCGCGTCGGAGGGTGCCGCACTCGGGTATGTCGCGTTCGAGCCACCCTTCCTGTGCCTGATCGCCAGTGGCGGCCACACGCTGCTGGCCAATGTGCAAGAGCACGAGGGTTTTCAGACGCTCGGCCGTACGCTCGACGACGCGGCAGGCGAGGCGTTCGACAAGGGCGCAAGGATGCTGGGCCTAGGCTTTCCGGGAGGCCCAGCGCTGCAGCGCCTAGCGGCTGACGGCGACCCGGAGGCGTTCGAGTTTCCGACCTCGGGCTCGCGCCACCGAGGAGGACGCGGCGCCACGCGAGCTTTCGGTCGCAGCCTCGACTTCTCGTTCGCGGGCTTGAAGACATCGCTGCTCTACAAGTTGCGAGAACTGAATGATGCTCAGCGTCGCGGGCGCGAGGCTGACTTGGCTGCCTCCTACCAGGCCGCGATCGTCGAGCACTTGATTGTGCGCACCGAGGAGGCCCTAGAGCTGACGGGCCTGGATCGGCTGGCAGTCGGCGGCGGCGTCGCCGCCAATGGCGAGCTGCGCCGACGCTTGCAAGAGCTGGGGGTCAGCGTGCACGTGCCGCCGGCTGTCTTGTGCACGGACAATGCGGCGATGATCGCCAGCGCGGCACGCTTCGCGCGGGTGCTGTCATACCCCGACTATCTGGGCTTGGACGCCTATGCGACGGGGGAACGTCCGTGAGCGGGAGCAGATCGAGAGAGCAAGCAGGGTCGAGGCTATTGGACTCAAGCGGCTCGTATGTGTTGGAAGAGGCTTTATCCCCCTTGCGCGCGCGGGGGCGATCGTCGTTTCGATGAAGGTCCTCACGCTCTACTCCAAGCCGGACTGCCATCTCTGTGTGGAGGCGCAGGATGTTCTGCGGAAGTTGCGTTCAGAGCTGGGATTCGAGCTGTCGGAGGTTGACATAACCACCGACGAGGCCCTGCATCGAGCTTATTTCGAGCGTATCCCGGTGGTTGCGTTGGGCGAGGAGGAGTTGTTTGAATACTTCGTTGACGAGGCGGCGCTGCGGCAGCGTCTACAGAGCATCCTCTAAAGTCAGAAGCAATGGCTTACAACGAGCTGAGCACTCCAGTGAGCACGATCCACGGCGGCGATACGCTCGCCGGTGAGCGGCTCTCCCTAGGCGTTGCGGCACGGCTGTCGCGCTATCTGCAGGTGCTGACCCAAGCCAAGAAGATGGGCAAGGAGACGATCTCCTCGCAGGAGCTCTCCGACTACACGCACGTCAACTCCACCCAGATCCGCCGCGACCTATCGGGATTCGGTAAGTTCGGCAAGCGCGGAGTCGGCTACAACGTCGAGTCGCTCGTCTCGCAAATTCGCAAGATCCTGCGCACGGCAGGACAGCACAACATTGCCTTGCTCGGTGCCGGTCATCTAGGGAAGGCGATCGCTTCCTCAGACATCTTCGCCGACCACGGCTTCAGGGTCGTGGCGATCTTCGACGTTGACGACACGAAGGTCGGTAGCAAGGTTGGAAGCCAAACGGTTCGCCACTCAAGCGAGCTGCACCAGGTCGTGGAAGACGAGGAAATCGTGGTGGGTGTGCTCGCTGTCCCGACGCGCGCCGCCCAGGGTCTGGCGGACGAGTTGGTTCAGGCCGGAGTGAAGATCATCTTCAACTATTCCGAGTCGCTCTTGGCGGTCCCGCCCGAGGTGACCGTCCACACTTCCAGCCCAGCCGTCGACCTGCTCTACGCGCTCTACTTCTACTTGACCTGATTCCCATGGTCGATGGTGCCAAGCCTGTCTGACCTTGCCTGCGCCGCGTCTGCACCAAACACTAATTTCTCCCCTCCTACACCAGCAATCTCCGCAGCCCCTGCCTGAATGACCAGTAAAGACCTCGACAAAGCAGTTGACACGTTTGCGCAGTCGACCGATCTCACGGTCGGCATCGAGGAGGAGTTCGCAATCCTCGAGCCGGCCACGCTGGATCTGGTGCCGCGCTTCGAGCAGTTGCGTGCATGTGCGCGCGACCGCGACCGCCTGTTGGCGGACGCGATCACAGGCGAGCTGATCTCCTCTGAGATCGAGATCGTCTCCGGTCGCGGCGAGAGCCTTGTCGATGCGCTCAGCCGCCAGCGCGAGCGCCGCCGACGGCTGTTCGCCCTGGTCGGTGAAGAGCGTGCGGCGCTGGGAGCGACGGGAACCCATCCGTGGGCCGACTACCGCGAGCAGCCGATCATCGACACCGAGCACTACCGGCGCGTCGAGCAGGGCCTGAAGTACGTCGCTTGGCGCAACAACACCTTCAGCCTGCATGTACATGTCGGCATCAACGACATCGATCGTGCCGTGCGGATCTGCGACCGGCTGCGACCGGTGCTGCCGTTGCTGCTAGCCGTCTCGGCCAACTCGCCTTACCTTGACGGCCGCGACTCGGGCTTGCACTCAGCGCGCACGCAAAGCTTCACGCGCAACTTCCCGCGCTGCGGCATCCCCGACGCGTTCGGTGGCTGGCGGCAGTATCGCGAGTACATCGAGTTCCTGCTGCGGACAAGCTCGATCGTAGAGTTCACACAGGTGTGGTGGTCGGTGCGCCCACACTTCGAGTTCGGGACGGTAGAGGTGCGAATCTGCGACGCACAGAGCACCGCAGGCGAGTCTGAGTCGCTCACAGCGTTGATCGTGGCGTGCGTGGCCCAGGCGGCCCGCGACCTCGACGAGGCTGTGCCGTTCGAGGACCCGTCGCCGCGCCTGATCGAGGAGAACATGTGGCGCGCGATCCGCTACGGCTTGGATGGCAAGATGGTCGATCTAGTTCGCGCCGAGGAGTACCCCGCGACGGAGATCGTCGAGCGCTTGGCTGCCTGGACCGAGCCGGTGCGCGGCGAGTTGGGTATCGAGCTGGCATTCCCCGAGCGCAACGGAGCGCAACGCGCTAGGGCGATGATCGACGCGGGAGCAAGCCGTGAGGAGGTGTTCGCGACCTCGGTACGCGAGACAAGACAGACCTATTCCCAGGAGGTGACGGTGTGAGCAGCGAGCAACAGCCTCAGCCGAGCGCGGCAGGCATGCAGGGCGGACCGGGCGGGCCAGCGAGCCAGTCACAGCCAAGCGAAGAGGAGCTGCGCGCGGCTTATGAAGCCGAGCTGAACCGCATCACCAGCGCCGAGATGATCATCCAGACGACGGTCTCGTTGATAAACATCGCCGGTCGTCGTCTTGGGCTGGCGCCGGCCGCTGCCGGGGCGGACTCGTCCGCAGCACAGGAGAGCGAACGCGACTTGGAGCAGGTACGCGACGCGATCGACGGTGCCAGTGCGCTGATGCCGATCCTTGAGCGGCGCATGCCTGGTGAGTTGGCTCCGCTGCGCGACGCGATCGCCCAGCTGCAGGTCGCCTATGCGCGCGAGGCGCAGAGCTCTTCGACCCAGACTTCGACGACCACGACGACGGCGCAGGGGACGAGCCCGGAGCAGGCCAAGCCGGTCGAGAAGCAAGCAGAGAGCGACGGCGAGCAGGGTCCTGGACCGGCCCAAGCGAGCGGTCGCCTGTGGGTGCCCGGCCGCTAAGCGCACTGCCTCGCGCTTGCGCGGAGCAGTGGTTCGCAAAGGGGAGGTTGAAGGGGGATCTTCGGTGGTTTCGCAAAGTGGATGTTCCGCAAAGGGGGGTGTTTACGTGCAAGCAGGGAACGATGTGCCCGGACATGAATGCCCCCAGCAGGACCTTGACCAGTCCTCTGCCGCGACCTTGACTGCCTTCCGCTGGCGCAAACGATAGACTGCGCCCGCCTTTACGCCGGGTCGTGCGCTCCTAGGGAGTGGCCCGTGCTTTCAACGTGCGCGCGAATCTCCTCGCGCGGCACCTAACCAGACCGCGGAGGATTTCTGTTGAGTAGCTTTCTGACGAACCATGGGGTCGTCGTTGCCCTTGTGTGCGCCGCCTGTGCTGTGGCGTACGGCCTCGTGACCACCCGCGCTCTGCTCGCGCTCTCGCCGGGCAACGAGCGGATGCAAAGCATCTCGCGGGCTGTCCAAGAAGGCGCCCGCGCCTACCTGAACCGCCAGTACACGACGATCGCGCTCGTGGGCGTTGTGATATTCGTGGCGCTGATCTTCATCCAGAACATCGCCGTAGCTTGCGGCTTTGCGATCGGCGGAATCCTCTCCGGCTCGGCCGGCTACATCGGCATGAACGTGTCCGTGCGCGCCAACGCGCGTGTCGCCGAGGCTGCCCGCGGCGGGGTGTCGACTGCGCTGCGTGTCGCCTTTCAGGGCGGCGCCATCACCGGCATGCTCGTCGCTGGGTTGGCCTTGCTCGGCTTGGCCGGTTATTACGGTCTGCTCACGGCCGTCTTCAACGACAGCCAGAAGACGGCTGTCGATGCGCTGATCGGGCTTGGCTTCGGCGGCTCGCTGATCTCCGTGTTCGCCAGGCTTGGTGGCGGCATCTTCACCAAGGCCGCCGACGTCGGCGCGGACATCGTTGGCAAGATCGAGGCCGGCATCCCCGAGGACGATCCGCGCAACCCGGCCGTGATCGCCGACAACGTCGGCGACAACGTCGGCGATTGCGCCGGCATGGCAGCCGATCTGTTCGAGACCTACGCGGTCACCGCGGTGGCAGTGATGCTGTTGGGCGTGCTCACCTTCCACGAGGCCACACGCGTGGTCATGTACCCGTTGATTCTCGGCGGCGTGGCGATCATCGCCTCGATCATCGGCACGTTCGCCGTGCGCTCGAAGGCGGGTAAGGTCGAGCGCGCGCTCTATCAGGGTCTGGTTGTCTCGGGCATCATCGCCGCGGCGGCGTTTGCGCCGATCACCTACTGGCTGATGAAAGACCTCACCTTCAGCCAGGTCGGCAACGTCGTCAACCCACCCTCATGGGGCAAGTTCTACCTGTGCGCGCTGATCGGCATCGGCGTGACCGCGCTGCTGTTCTTCATCACCGACTACTACACCTCGACGCGCTTCTCGCCAGTCAAGAAGACCGCCAAGGCGTCGGTCACCGGGCACGCGACCAACATCATCCAGGGCTTCGGCTCAGGCCTGCAGGCAACAGCCCTGCCGGCGATCGTGCTGGTGCTCGGCATCCTCGGCGCATGGAAGCTAGCGGGCGGTGGCACCACCGGCATCTACGGCATCGGCGTGGCCGTCATGGGTCAGCTGTCGCTGACCGGCCTGATCGTGGCGCTCGACGCGTTCGGCCCGATCACCGACAACGCCGGTGGTATCGCCGAGATGGCCGAGCTGCCCGAGGACGTGCGTAACGTGACCGATCCGCTAGACGCCGTCGGCAACACCACGAAGGCGGTCACCAAGGGCTATGCGATCGGCTCGGCGGTGCTAGCCGCGATCGTTCTGTTTGCTGGCTTCCAGCAGGAGCTGGCGGACAAGTCGAATGGCAACTTCATCACCTTCGGCATCAACGAACCGCCCGTGCTGATCGGGCTCTTGCTCGGCGGCATGATGGTGTGCCTGTTCGCCTCGCTCTCGATGGAGGCGGTGGGACGTGCCGGCGGCGCCGTGGTCGAGGAGGTCCGCCGCCAGTTCCGCGAGCATCCGGGAATCATGGAGGGCACCGAAGAGCCCGACTACGCCACCTGCGTCGACATCGTGACGCGCACGGCTCAGCGTGAGATGATCCTGCCGGCGATGCTGCCGATCGCGCTGCCGGTGATCGTGGGCTTGATCGACCAGAAGGCACTCGGTGGCCTGTTGATCGGCGTGATCGTCGTTGGCTTCTTCTTCGCGGTCATGATGACCGCGGGCGGTGGCGCCTGGGACAACGCCAAGAAGCTCATTGAGGACGGCGCCTTCGGCGGCAAGGGCTCTGAGGCGCACGCAGCCTCGATCACCGGTGACACCGTCGGCGATCCGTTCAAGGACACGGCGGGACCGGCGATCAACCCGATGATCAAGGTCGCGAACATCGTCGCCATCCTCATCATCCCGCTGATCACCTGAGATTCCCGGGTACTGTCGCGGGGCACGAGCGACTCATTTGCACGCTCAAATGCTCCGCGGCAGCACTTCCCTGCCGCCAATGGTCCTAAGCTCACGAGAGAGATGAGATGACGGGCAGGCAGCTACATCGCGCCGGTACGACCGTGCTGTCACTGGCGATGGTCGCGATCGGCATCGCGCTAGTCGTCGAGGCGCTCGTCGGCGAAGGCGTGCTCAGTGTTCGCGTGCTGCTCGGGTTCCTGTTCGTCGTTGCCGGCACGGGTCGCATATATGTCGATGTCAGACGAGGTCGTAGAGCGTGAGCACGCCCGAGGGACGGAACCCAGGCGGGGCCAAGCCCGGTTCGCCCAAGCCTGGCTCGCCTGAACCGGCGAACGGTGCGCGAGCTGACGGTGCGCCCCTGTCCGACGGCGCACAGGCATCACAACGCCGAGCGGCGCACATGCGCGCGGTCGAGCTTGGCGCGGGCGCACGCACGACGCTGCGCCACAGCCTAGGCTCGCCGATCCTGTTTGCGATCGTCTACACGTCGCTTGCGAGCGCCGTGTTCTTCTCGCTGGGGGTTGTGACCGACCATGCGGCCGGTTTGACCCCGGTCGTGTTTCTGATCGCCGCGATCATGTTCGGGCTGACGGCGATGACCTACGTGGAGGGCGCATCGCTACACCAGGAACCGGGCGGCTCGACCGTCTTCGCGCGCTACGCCTTCAACGAGCTGGTCAGCTTCATAGCGGGATGGGCGATGCTGCTCGACTACGTCATCCTGATCGCGGTCACCGCATTTGCCGCGACCCAGTATCTGCGCGTTTTCTGGGCACCGCTGGGTCACTACACCGAGGCGCTGCTGTTGGCCCTAGCGATCATCGCGTTCGTCGTGTTCACAAACGTTCGCGGCTTTCACTGGCGTCGCGAATACCGCATTGTCGTGATCGTGCTCGGAGCGTTGCTGATCGAGCTGATCATGATCGTGGTCGGGCTCGTGGAGTTCCTCAACCCGCATCGCTTGATCAGCCAGGTCAATCTCGGCAGCACGCCGACGTGGACAGGCCTGGTCTTCGCGCTCACGATCACCACGATCGCCTTCACATGCGTGGAGTCGGCGTCCGGCTTGGCGGGTGAGGTTAAGGTCGGGCGGGGCGCCTTGCGGCGGCTGATAGGGAGTGGCACGGTGACCGTCGTGGTCGCCTACGTTGGCGTGGCGATCGTTGCGGTCTCGGCGTTTCCGCTGGTAGCGGGTGGGGTGCCAGGACACCACTTCTCTGACGCCCCGATGCTCGACATCATGGAACAGCTGCATCCGCACTGGCTCTCACGGGCGCTGACCTACTCGATCGGCGCGATAGCCGGTCTGACGCTGGTGGCGGCAGCTGACTCGGCGATGCTCGGGCTCTCGCGGCTGGCCTATTCGCTGTCGGTAAACCGTCAGATCCCGAGCGGCCTGGGCCGCCTGCACGCCCAACGCTCGACTCCTTATGTGCTGATCCTGCTCGCCGGTGTGATCGCTGCTGGGCTGGTCGTCCCCGAGAGCCTCACATTCCTTGTCGGCACCTACGCGTTCGGGGCGATGCTGGCGTTTACGATCGCCCACGCCTCGGTCGTCAAGATGCGCTATAGCGAGCCGGACAGGGAGCGCTTGTACCGCACACCGTTCTCGGTGCGCGTGCGCGGCGGTGAGCTGCCGCTGTTGGCGGTGATCGGCACGGTCGTGTGCTCGCTGGGTTGGGTCGCGACGATTGTCGTCCATCACAGCGCCCGTTACGTCGGACTCGGCTGGATGGCCGCCGGGATCTTGCTGTACGTCGTCTACCGGAAAGCGGACGAAACCTCGTTGCTGCGGCGCGTGACCGTCTCCGCGGAGGCGCTGCGCGCCGAGCACCTGCCAGAGCGCGAGTATGGGTCGATCCTGGTGCCGCTGTGCGGCACACGTCTGGACGAGGACATCATCCAGACCGCTGCGCTGCTGGTCGCTGGCAAGCCGACCGACGAAGCCGAGATCGACACCTCGACGATCGAGGCGGTGTGGATCTTCGAGATGCCGATGTCGCTGCCGCTAGATGCGCGTTTGCCCGACGCTCAGGTCAAGCACGCGCGCCAGGCGCTGGCGAGAGCCAAGGCGGTGGGGGAGGAGTACGCGGGCGTGCAGGTCGCGACCGCCACGATCAGGGCTCGCCGCGTCGGCCACGCGATCCTCGAGGAGGCACGCAGACGTGGCGTGGAGGCGATCGTGCTCGGTGCCGAGGAGCCTTCTCGGATTCGCGGCGGATCGCGTCTGGGCGGACGCGGAGGGCCGCTTGAGAACTTCGTCGGCGACGTCACCAAGTACGTGGTGAAAAAGGCGGCGTGCCGCGTGATCGTGACGGCGCCGTCCGAGCGCGACTATGCCGAGGTGTTGGCAGGCGTGGAGACGGGTCAGAGTTCGTCTGCTCAGGACGCGCCTGTGGAGACAGCTCAGGACGCGCCGGTCGTCGGGCCGAGTGGCGGACCCATCGTCTAATCTCACACGCCGTGCTTGCGATCCCCCAATCAACCTCCACCGCGATTCCAACGCAGGTGCAGACGACGCATCCGTCCAAGTCGACGCCATCCGTTCAATGTTCGTTCTGATCGTTGGAGCGGGTCGTGTCGGCTCGGCTGTGGCCAAGTCGGCGCTGGCGGCCGGCCATGAAGTCTCGGTGCTCGACGAGGATCCGCTCTCCCACGAGCGCCTCGACGCGGGTCAGAGTGGCAGCTGGGAGGAATCCGACGGCCAGTTCACGGTGGGAACGGCCCTTGAGACCGAAGCGCTCGTGCAGGCGGGGATCGAGCGCGCGGACGTGTTCATCGCCTCGACCGACGGCGACAACACAAACCTGATCATCGCTCAGATCGCACAGCGTCGTTTTGGCGTGCAGAAGGTGCTCGTACGCGTGATGGACCCGGCCCGCGCCGGCTGGTACGGCGAACAGGGCCTGCACACGATCTCCCCGACCAAGCACGCGATCGAAATGTTCGAGAGCGCGCTTGCGGCCGAGTCGGCGTAGTCAAGCGATGCTCTGTCCACCGGTGATCGTCGGCGTCTTCTCCATGCGCGAGGTCGACTCGTTCGCGGTGGTCCAGCTCACACCCATATGCGTGGGGGTCAAGCCATGTATGTGATCATCGTCGGCGCCGGCAAGGTGGGACGAAACCTTGCGCGTGAGCTGATCCTCAAGGGCAACGAGGTCACGATCATCGAGTCCTCACGGCCCCGCTACCTCTTGATCGAGGAAGAGTACGAGCACGCCGTCCAGTACGGCGACGCTACGGAGCTGTGGGTGCTGGAGCGGGCGGGCATCCAGCGAGCCGATCTGGTGATCGCCGTCACCGGCGACGACGAGGACAACATGCTCGTCTGCCAGGTCGCCAAGGAGAAGTACCTGTGCGAGCGCATCATCGCCCGCGTCAACAACCCGCGCAACTACGACCATTTCAAGCTGCTGGGCATCCAGCCTGCGGTCTCCGCGACCGACCTAATCCTGCGTCTGATCGAGCACGAGGTCCCGCGCTATGGCTTGGTTCACCTGCTTGCGCTGGAAGAGGAGCGCCTGGAGATCATCGAGCTGGAGGTCAGCACCGGCGCCCCGGTCGTCGGCGAGCGCGTCTCGGACATCGCTTTGCCGGAAGGCAGCCTGATCATCTCGGTGCTGCGCGCGGGTGGAGGTTTCGTGCCCAAGGCAGACACGGTGATCGAAGCGGGGGATGAGGTCTTGCTGGTGTTGGACCCGGGGTTGGAGGAGGCGATTACGGCGTTCTTCGCTTCGAGCGAGACTCGGGCGAAGGCGTAGCGTCCTCGTTGACTATCCTTGCTTAGCCGTTCCGGGATGGTGTAATTGGCAACACGCATGCCTCTGGAGCATGAGTTTGGGGTTCGAGTCCCTGTCCCGGAGTCTTCGTCGGCTTTACGCCGCCGCGTGGGTCGCCCAGTCGCGGTACAGGTCGTAGTAGCGGCCCTCCGCCGCGATCAGCTCCTCGTGCGTGCCCTGCTCGGCGATTTTGCCGTGCTCCAGCACCACGATCCTGCCGGCCCCCCGGATAGTCGACAGCCGGTGTGCGATCACGATCGACGTGCGGCCCGCCAGCAACCGGCGCAAGCCCTGCTCGATGCGTGCCTCTGTGTGCAGGTCGACGTTGGAGGTGGCCTCGTCGAGGATCAGGATGCGCGGGTCGGCGATCAGCGCGCGGGCGAATGCGATCAGCTGGCGCTGGCCTGCTGACAGCTGCGCGCCGCGCTCGCCGACCTCGGTGTCATAGCCACTGGGCAGCTCCGCGATGAACTCCTCGGCGCCTACGGCAGCCGCGGCCTGGCGAATCTGCTGCTGCTCGGCGCCGGGGCGTCCGAAGGCGATGTTCTCCGCGATCGTGCCGGAGAACAGGAACGCCTCCTGGGGCACGATCCCCATCTGCGAGCGCAAGGACGTGCTGGAGACATCGCGCAGGTCGTAACCGTCAACGAGCACGCGTCCTTCGGTGGGGTCGTAGAAGCGCGCCACGAGCTTTGCCATCGTGGACTTGCCGGCGCCGGTGGCGCCCACGAGTGCAACCGTCTGGCCCGGCGGGATTTGCAGGTCGATGTGCTCGAGCGCCAGCACCTCCTCGGCCTCCTGGGGTGCAGGTAGGCCGGCCTCCAGGGGCGCGCTGACAGACTTATCGACGTTCTTGCGCGCACGCCGTGGTTTGTAGGCAAAGGTGACGTCCTCGAAGTTGAGCTCGCCGCGAATTCGATCCAGCGCGGGCGCACCGGGCTTGTCAGTCAGTTCCGGCTCGACGTCGAGCAGCTGGAAGATCTTCTCCAGGGCCGCCATCCCCGACTGGTAGGTGGTGTAGAGCTGGGAGAGCTGCTGGATCGGTTCGATCAGGTAGGAGAGCGTCGCCACGAACGCGACGATTGTGCCGGCGGTGATGTCGCCCGAGATCGCCTGGTAGCCGCCGTACAGCACGATCCCCGCGATCGCGATGCCGGAGAGCATTTCCACGGCCGGGAAGTAGGCGGCGTTGAGGCGGACGGTGACCATGTTGGCCTCGCGGTTGTCCTCGTTCAGCTCGGCAAAGCGCTCCAGGTGGCGCGGCTCCTGGCCGAAGCTGCGTACCACGCGGATGCCGGAGAGCGTCTCCTGCAGGTAGGCGGTGATCGAGCCGATCGTCTCGCGCGTACGCCGGAACGCGCCGGCGGAGGTCAGGCGAAACCAGAAGCTGCCGGCGGCGATCAGCGGCAGGATGCAGAACGTCAAGAGCGCGAGTTTCACGTCGAGATAGAGCAGTACCGCGACCGCGCCCACCAGCGTCAGCCCGGACTGGAACAGCGTCACGACCGAATCGGTCACGAGGCTTTCCAGCGCCTCGACGTCGTTTGTGATGCGCGAGATCAGGACGCCCGCCGGGCGGCTCTCGTAGAAGCCGATCGGCTGGCTCTGCAGGTGGGTGAACAGGCGGATGCGCAGGTCGGCGAGCGTGCGCTGGCCGACCCAGCCGACCAGATATGTCTGCACGTAGGTCATCAGCCATACCAGCAGTGCGGCGGCGAGGAACGCGACGACAACGAGCACGAGCGTTTTGAAGTCGTGCTGATCGATGCCTTCGTCGATCGCGGCTCTCGCCAGCAGCGGCGGCGCGAGCGACGCGGCGGTGCCGAGCACAAGCGCCGTCAACATGCCGGCTACGCGCAGTCGATAGGGCTTCAGCAGCGCCAGCAGTCCCTTCAAGTTGCGGCCACGGCTCTCGCGGCTGGCGCGCGAACCGTCCCATTGGGCGCCGCCACGATGCATGCCCGGACCCATACCGCGTCCGCCGCCGCCGCGCCCGCCCATGCCGGCGCCCATGCCACCGCGACCCATTCCACCAGGGGGCGTCATGGTCTGCCGTCCGTGTCCGGGATGCGCGGCGTGTCGGAGTTCATATGCCGCTGACCTCGCGCTCGCGTGTCTCGGTGGTGAGGAAAACCTGCTCGGGCAAGCCCCGTTCCACGATCTCGCGGTACAGCTCAGATTCCTCCAGCAGCGCTTCGTGGTCGCCGTGGGCGACGATGCGCCCGTGGTCGAGTACGACGATCTCGTCTGCCAGCGCGATCGTCGAGAGGCGGTGGGCGATCACGAACGTAGTGCGTCCCGCCATCGCCTCGGCCAGCGCGAGCTTGATCGATTGCTCGGTCGAGGCGTCGACCGAGGAGGTTGCGTCGTCGAGGATCAGGACGCGCGGGTTGGCAAGCAGGGCACGGGCAATCGCCAGGCGCTGGCGCTGGCCGCCCGAGAGCGACAGGCCGCGCTCTCCGATCTGCGTGTCGTAGCCGTCGGGCAGGCGCAGAACGAAATCGTGTGCCTGGGCGCGGCGCGCGGCGTCTTCGATCTCCTCGCTCGTGGCATCCGGTCGCGCGTAGGCGATGTTCTCGGCGACGCTTGCGGAGAAGAGGAACGGGTCGTCGCTGACGACTGCCACGGCCGAGCGCAGCGACTGCAGGCCGACATTGCGCACATTGGCCCCGTCGAGCAGCACTTCGCCCTCGACCGGGTCATACAGGCGCGAGATCAAGGCCACGAGGCTGGTCTTGCCAGAGCCGGTGGCGCCCACCAGCGCGATCGTGCGACCGGCGGGCACGTCCAGGTCGAGGTCGTGGAGGACCGTACGCCGGGCAGGGGGGTGCGCCCCGCGTCCGTTCTGCAAGGAGTCAGCGGCGCTGCCCGCTGGCTCGCCGGCTTGGGCGTCAGGAGGTGTCCCAACGGCCATGCCCCCCGCGCACGCGGGGGGGACGTCGTTTTTCGACACATCGCTCCCATGCGTCTCACCGGCGTTCTTCGCCCTGTCACGCTCGTCCAGCTCATACGTGCCGACGTTCAAGTCGTCGTGTGGGTCGCTGTAGCGCAGCGTGACTCCGCGCAATTGCACGTGCCCGCTACCCGCCGGCAGCGGCGGTGCGCCTGGCGGGTCGGCGATCGTCGGCTCGCGGTCGAGCACCTGGAAGATGCGCGCGCCAGAGGCCGTGGCGCGCTGGGCAAGGTTCAAAGTGACGCCGAGCGAGCGCAGCGGGCCGACGAGCATGTTCAAGAGCAGGTAGAAGGTCGTGAACTGGCCCAGTGTCAAATGCGCGTGGATGACCGCGTTGCCGCCGAGCAGCAGCACGGCCGCGATGCCGAGCTGCGGCAGGAAGCCGATCGCCGGGTTGTACGTGGCTTCCAGGCGTGTGGCCACCATTGCCTGCTCGAAGGTGCGCCCCACGCTGCGGCGGAAGCGCTCGAGCTGGCGTGGCTCGCGCGCGAAGGACTTGACGATGCGCACGCCGGAGATGTTCTCCTCGGCGTCTGCGGTCAGTTCGGCGATGCGCTGCTGGGTCTCCTGGATCGCGGGGCGCGCGCGGCGGCCGTAGCGGTAGGAGATCAGGACCACGAACGGTGCGGGTGCCAGTGAGATCAGGCCGAGCCACGGGTTGATCACGATCATCACGATGCCCGCGAGCAAGATCGTGAGCACGAACTGCAGGATGAACACAAGGCCGTAGCCGAGGAAGAAGCGTACAGCGGGCAGATCGACGGTCGCGCGCGACATCAGCTGGCCGGTCTGCTGGTGGTCGAAGAAACCCAGCTCCAGCCGCTGCAGCTGGCTGTAGAGGCGCTCGCGCAGGTCGTATTCGACGCCGAGCGAGACGCGGCCCGCGATCATGCGCCGCCAGTAGGTGAAGCCCCAGCGTGCGAGCACCACTGCGATGATCGCCAGCGCATACAGCAGCAGCGTGTGACGGTCGTGCGCACGCAACCCGAGTTCGTGGCGGCGGGTATGGCCAGCGCCTGTGTTGATCGTTTCCACCGCGTGTCCTGTGAGGACGGGTAGCAACACGCTCATCGCCATCGCGAAGCTGGCGAGAATCCAGGAGACGACCACACCGCGCTTGTAAGGACGCAGAAAGCCGAGTAGTCGGTAAAAGATAGCCATAGTTGCTTAGTCAACTATTATTGCAGGGGAGAGCTGTTCGTGCTCCTTGGTGGACCCGGCCCGTTCCACGCTCCAGGCCCGCGGTGGACGGCGGTGCGTGCCAGGTCGTATGACTACGCTCTGCTCCATGTTCGGTCAGGCCCCTTCGATCTCCCGTGCGCCAGGCCCAAACGCGGGCCTGTGCGATACGTGCAAGCACCGCCGGCTCGTCCCCAACACGCGCGGCTCGATGTTCTCGCTGTGCGAGCGCTCGCGTAAGGACCCAGCCTATCCACGCTACCCGCGGTTGCCCGTGCTCCGCTGCGCGGGGCACGAGTTGAAGGAGGAGTGAGGCAGCTGCGCGGGGATTGAGAAGCGGGAGTCTGGTCGTGCCCTGCCGGCACTCAAAGGCTTCCGGCGGGAGCGACCCATTCGCTCGAGAACTCCAGGGTGGTTCGCGCGGCGAGAACGTCGTAGTCGCGGTCGTAATGAAGTACACCGGCGTCGGCCTCGTGGGCGCAGGCGGCGATCATGATGTCGAGTGGCGCCAGGCGATGATGGCCGACCGCCGCGAGCTCGCGCTGGGCTTGGAGCGCGCGCTCTTCTACGACAGGTGTGACCGGAACCCGAGGTAGCCGCTCGAAGTTGGCCATCATCGTGGAATGGCTGGCGGCCGATTGGGCCGAGTAGCCGGCCTCGAGCAGGAAAGGAAGGCACGTGGCGATGACGCCCCGCGTCATCAAGTCCATTATCTCGGTGCGCCGCTCTTCGTCCAGGTGCTCGCTGTTCAGATGCGACCACGCGGAGTTGTCGAGCAGCAGCATGGTTATTCGTATTTGGGGACGAGCCCGAGGTGCTTGACCTCGTCCGCGGCGGCGACATCAATCGGGATCGATCGTGTACGGATCATCTCGGCTAGCCGCGTGCGCGCCGCGCGAGCATCGGCGTCGTCGGCTCCCAGCTTGCGGGCCTTCACCTGTGCTCCGAGTGTCACGAGCTCGGCGAAGTCGATCTTCTCTCCCATGCCGAGCTTTGCGCGCAGCTCGTCAAGCGCCTCCTGCACGGGCGGCGTCTCGGTGATCGTGTGGCGCGGTCGGGTGGTCGGCACCGGTCAAGTGTAGCACCGTGTTGCACCGGTTGGTCTGGGCGCTGCACCGTACATGAGGCTACCCCCGCGGGCACTTCACGATGGTTTGCGCCTGGGAGCGCGTGCCATCGAGGAACGAAAAGTTGGCGTGGAAGCGGAAGCCTCCCGTCGGGCAGCGTTTGGGCAGCAGGATCCCCTGTGGGCGATAGGCCACGCGTTTGCCGTGCGCGCGTTCGTAGTAGGTGAGGTTGCCGCCGATCGTGACTTTCACACGCACGACCGCCACGTCCGGCCCTTCGGGCAGCCCTTCTACGAGTGGCACGTCGATCTGCAGCTGGCCCGGCAGCAGCAGTGTCGACATCACGATCCGCGCCGCTACTGGGTAGGCGCCGCTGGCGCTGATCAGCAGTTTCAAGTACCCGTTCTGCGACGGCCCGGCCACGAGCGCGATTTCGGCCGTCTCTTCGGAGACTTCCGGGCTCACCTGGAACTCCGCCAGCGCGTTGCCGCGGCCCATGATCGAGTTGGGCGGGCACGCTTTCGGTCCGTCCAGGCTGAGCTTCGCCTGAGTGCAACTCGCGAGTCCCAGGTCGCTTGTGCCGATGCCGAGGTCGGCCGGGTAGTGGAAGACGATGCCGGTCAGCGCCGAGGGTAGGCTGCCGTCGGGGGTACGTACGTCGAAGCCGAGCGACAGCGCGGTGTGCGCGCCCAGTCGCAGGGGAGAGAAGCCGGCGCTGATGCTCGTGATCTGCGTGGACCAGGCGGGCGTGGCGCTCAGCATGGAGGACAGCGCAAGCAGGAGTGCCACGAACAGGGCGCCGGCCAGGCGTGTCCCTCGACGCCGCGAGCCAACTCGTGCACGCCACGTGCGGACACGGGGCGTCGCCTGCCTCCTCTTCCCCGCCAGCGGCGGCGTCGGCCTCGTTGCTCTCGCTTGTCGTGCCCGCGATCCGTTCAATAGCTCAGCCTCCCGATTGCCTGCACGACCAGTCCGTAGCCGCGGCGGTGAAACACGCCGAACAGTTCGCCGCTGCCACGCGCGTGGGCGTAGCGGCCGCTGCCGCCCGCGATTACAAGCGCCCCCCGGAAGCTGGGGGTTGGGCTGTTGGGGTTGTTCAGGCGGCATTTCGCCGTTCCGTCAACCGTGCCACCAGCCGTGTGGATCGTGAAGCGAGCGCTGACGTTCGGGCTGCCGTTGTAAGTGAAGTACACGCGTCCGCTGCCCGGCAGCGTCCCGGACAGGCGACCTTCGTCGACGATCAGCGTGGCTTCGTCGCTTGCGAAGCGCAGGCTGCCTTCGTCGCGCACGCTCGTCGTGCGCGCGGCCTGGGCTGGGGCGGGCTGTAGAGCGATGCTCAGCACGGCTATCGCCAGGACGCCGCTCAGCATCCGCCGCGGCGGCGGGCCGCCCTTCAATTGGGCGCTTTTGGCTATGAATCTCATAATTGTGCCTCCGTGGCGAGTGCTCGCCGGCGTGGACGCGCCGCTCGTGAGGCTCGCCACGCCCTCATCGCGAGCAGCGGTATGAACAGGAGCGGTCGCAACTCGCGGCGCAGCTCTTGGAGGGCGGGACGCGCGTGCGCGCCGCGGGCTCCCGGCGCCGAACACCAGTAGGCGGCGGCCGCGGCGAGCGTCATCAGGTGGTGGGCGCCGTTGTGAAGCTGGGTGGAGCGGCGCGAGGCTTCGTGCGCGGCGGTGGCGAGCGCTTGCGCCAGCAGCGCCTGGTTCTCGTAGAGGCCCGCGTAGCTCTGCTCGCCGGCGGCGGCGTCGCGCTCCTGGTCGATCACGCCGTCGAGCAGAGTGACCATCGCGCCGGTGAACAGGTAGGCCGTCTCGATCGCCTGGGCGTGCGTGGGTGTCGTGTGTGGGTCGGCGGCAGCTGCGATGAGCGCGTGCAGCGCAAGCACAGAACAGGCCGCGCCGGCGGCGAATTCGCGCCACTGCAGTGCGGTGCCCTGGGCTTCGCTGTGCGCCCATTCGCCGAGATGGTCGATGCCAAGCAGCTGTGTGGCGTGCATGCGGATCTGCGCCTGCGCGCCGCGTGTCGCGCAGCGCAGCGCGAACGGTGCGATCGCCTCGCTCGCGGGCAACCGTGCAAGCGCGCTGTGCACAGCCAGGGTCAGCTCCTGCAGGTAGGCGTCCGCGCTCAGCGCGTCGGGCTTTTCCCCGGGGCGGCGCGTGTTTGGCCTGGTCGTGCTGACGTGCCGTGATGGCGGTTTGCGCGAGCTGCTTGTGGGCTCTGCGCTGCGGGCCACGTAGCCTGGGTCGAGCGCTGCAACGAACGCGGCGTACAGGCGCTCGCCCTCGCCCAACGGATCTTCGTGCGGGCGCTCGCTCAAGCCGTCGAGGTAGTCGTACAAGAGCTCCAGCGCGACGATCGCGCGCACCGCATCCGCACGCGTGGCGCGTGGCGCGATCGTCGCTGCCATCGCGGCGGCCTCGGCGTTGAAGCCCTCGGTGCGCAGCTTCTCGAGCGCCAGCGCGCGTAGCTCGGGGTCCTCGATCGTCTGCGCGCGTGCTTCCCAATGGCGCATTTGCCGGTGCACCTGTCGTGCCACATACATCCAGTAGCGGGCGTTTGCCAGCGCGAACGCCGCGAGCGTGCGGGCTGCCTGTGAGCGATGACTACTCATCTGCCAACGCCAGGACGGGACGGACGCGCGCCGCCAGCCAGCCGGGGATCGCACCGAGAGCCAGGGCGGCGGCCAACACGAGCAGCAGAATCTCAAGGGGTCGCGCGCCCGCGGTGGGGCTCGCCAGCGGGAAGCCGGTCACGTCGCGCAGGAATGCGTCGATCACGAACTGGCCGTAGGCGCCGGCCAGCGCGCCGGTCAGGCAACCGGCGCTCAGCATCAGCGCCGCTTCGATCAGCAGGATGCCTTGCAAGCTCGCCGATGTGGCGCCGAACAGTCTCAGGCCTGCGAGCCCCGAGCGCCGTTGCCACATGCTCGAGGCGAGCGCGGCGACCATCGCCACGATCGCGGCCAACAGCAGCATCGTGGAGATCTCGCGCAGCTGGCCGAGCCCTTCGCTTGCCAGCGCGTCGATCTGGGTGGCGCGTGTGCCGGCGAGCGACACTTCAAGGCCGCTCCCCGGCCCGAGCGCCGCCACGATCGCGGCTCGTGTGGCCGTTGCGCTCGCGCCCGGGCGGAGTCGCACGCCAAGGGCCGTCGGGTTCGACGTCGCCCAGGCGCGGCTGTAGTCGGCGGCGCTCATGAAGACGACGCCTGGCGGCCAGGCAAGGTTCGTGGTCGTGGCCGCGATCCTGAACGACGTGGGGCCGGTCGCTGTCGCCAGCCTGATCGTGTCTCCGAGCCCGAGGTGGTGTTCTGTCGCGATCTGCTGCGAGACGGCGATCCAGCCGCCCTGCGCGAGCCGCGTGAGCGCCAGGGCTGAGTTCCCGCTCAGGATTTGGCTTTCCAGCACGTGACGCTCGGCGCCGGGGGGACGTGCGATCACCCACACACGGCGGCTGCCCACCTGGCTGAAGCCACCCTGGAACTCGTGTACGGCGGCGACGGCCGGCAAGCGCGCGATGCGTGCGACATCGTTGCCGGAGGAGAAGGAGTCGACGGCCTGATTGTCGCCCGGGTCTGAGACCCAGATGTCGGCGTCGGCGACATAGCTGTGGGCAAACGAATCGATTCCCGCGAGCAGGTTGGCGCGCGAGCCGCCGAGTGCCACGCTGCCGAACAGTGCCACCGCGCCGGTTGCCGCCAGTGCGAGCGAGCGTAGTGTCGTGGCGCGTAGCGAGGCCAGCGCCAGCGGCAGGATCGAGATGCGCTGCAAGCGCCCGCCGATCGACCCGGCCGCACGCAAGACGGCGGCGAATGCCAGCGGCACCGCCAGCACGGTCGCCAGCGCCAGTAGTGCGGTCGCCGGGATCGCGGCGACGGGCAAGAGCGCCCACAGCGCGGTTGCGACTGCCACCAGCAACAGCGCCGCAAGCGCGAGCCGTGTGCGCAACCTGCGGTTCAGCCCACTGCCGGGCACGCCGCGTTCCTCATAGATGGCGTCGCGCGCACGCCCGCGGCGCAGGTCCAGCAGCGGTACCGTCGAGGCCAGGCAGGTGGCGAGAATCCCACCGAGCAGCGAGAGCAGCACGGCGCGCGTGCTCACGACAGTCCCGTCCGACAGGGTGAACGCCTCGGCCAGGTAGTTGGTGGACTGGTGGAACACCCCTGTCGAGAGCAGGTAGCCGGCGCCAAGGCCAAGCAGCGACGCGGGAATGCCCAGGCACAGCGCCTCGAACAGGACCATCTCGGCGATCGTCGCCCGTCGCGCGCCGGCGATGCGCAGGTCGGCGATTGCGCGGCGCCGCTCTGAGACCGTCAGCAGCATCGCGTTGAACGCCAACAGGAAGCCGAGCACGGCGCCGATCGAGGCGAACAGGCCGCTGGCCAGGTCGCTGGGGCCGAGCGCTTGACCTAGCAGCGCGATGTCGGCGTCGGCGGGGACCACTTCGATATGTCCGTTCGCCAACCTGGTCAACTCCGCGCGTACCGCCGCTTGGTGCCCGGGTCTGCTCTGCACGAAGACACGCGTGACCGCGCCGGGCAGGCCGGCGAGCCGCTGCAGGTGGCTCAACGGCATCACGGCCACGCGCGCGCCGGCCAGTGCGCCGGCGGCTTCGGCCCCCAGGACGGCAGAGACAGGCAGCACAAACGTCTGCCCGCGCAGCTTCAGCTCCACCTTGGTGTGCTTGATGGCGGTCCGCCCGATGCCGAGCGCCCGTGCGCTGGCTTGGCTGAGCGCGATGCCGCCGTTTGAGAGTGAGCCGATCGGCAGCGTTTCGGCGAGCCCGTCGAGCACCGCCAGGCGCAGGTCGGTGCCGGCCACCTGGACTGAGATGGAGCGCCCGTCGGCGGCGACTACGGTGGCCGTCTGTTCCAAGAGCGGCGCTGCCTGCCTGACGCCGGGCAGGCGCTTGACGCGCGCGCTCGTGGCTTCGCTGAAGCCCTCGTCGCCGCGTGCGCGCAACTGCAGGTCAGCCGGTCCGATCACGGTGCGCACAACGCGCCCGGCGGAACTGGAGATGCTGCCCTCGGCGAGGATCGCGGCGAACACGAGCGCCACGGCGATCGCGATGCCAAGACCGGCGAGCAGCTCCTGGACGCGATGCGCTTTCAGGCGCCGTCTGTACATGAACAGGAGTGCGGAGGGGCGCATCAGCTCACCGGCAGGGGGTGGTAGGGGTCCGCGTCTGAGTCCGCGTCGCTCTGCGTCTTCGTCTCCCAGCCCGTTACGGGGCCAGCATCGTTGCCACGCGTCGGCGCGAGCTGGCCGTCGCGCAACGTGTAGTCGCGATCGGCTAGCGCGGCCGCCTCGCGATCGTGGGTCACGAGCACCACGCTTGCGCCCTGATCGTGGGCGATGTCGCGCAGCAGCGCGACCGTCTGCAGGCTGCGCTTGCTGTCGAGGTTGCCGGTCGGCTCGTCGGCCAGGATCAGCTTCGGTGCGCCCACGAGCGCGCGTGCGATCGCGACGCGCTGGCGCTCGCCGCCGGAGAGCTGCTCGGCTGTGTGGGCCAGGCGTTCGCCGAGACCCAGGCGCTCCAGCCACGGCCTTGCCTGTGCGCGGGCCTTGCGTGGACCGATCCCGTCGAGCAACAGCTTCAGCGAAGCGTTCTCCAATGCCGTGACACCCGGCATCAACTGGAAGCTCTGGTAGACGAAGCCGACGTCGTGGCGCAGGTAGGCCGAGGTGTCGGCCTCCGACAGCGAGGACAGGGGGCGCCCGCGGTAGCGGATCGAGCCCGCATCGGGGGTCAGCAAGCTGGCGATCAATAGCAGCAGAGTCGTCTTGCCCGAGCCGCTAGGTCCGTGAATCGCGACCATCTCGCCTTCGCTCACGGTCAGGCTTACGCCGTCGACGGCGCGCACCAACTCGCCCGTCGCGCCGGCACCGGAGGCGCCCGACCGCGCGCCCGCGTAGTGCTTGACGACATCCTTCAGCTCCAACAGGCTCATGAGGCTTGCCTCGTGTGCTCTCGCTCTCCCGCTTGTCTCTCGCGTGCCTTACCGCCTGTGCCCCGCATGGGGTACACGCGCCCGCTCACCCGCTCGCCTCGCGCCGTGTGCGCTGTGGCCCGCGGTGCAGCGGCAGTACCGGCGCCAGCTCCGTGGGCGGGGCTCCGCGCAGCTCACCGTCGCCGAGCACCAGTCCCTGGTCGGCCCGCGAGAGGCCGGTGGACTCGCCTGTGCTCGCGAATACGGTCAGTCCTTCGTCGGCGAGCGAACGTAGCAGCGCGAGGATCGGGTCGCGCTCGCTCAGCTCGACGCCCTTAACGGGCTCGTCGATCACGATCATGCGTGGTTTCAGCGCGAGTGTGCGCGCAAGCCCGACGCGCACAGCCTCGGCGCTGGAGAGCTCGCGCCGCGTCATGCGTGCGCAGTGCGCGACGCCCGTCCGCTCGAGCGCCCCGAGTGCGCGCAAGCGAGCCCTGGCTGGAGGGACCCAGCGTGAGAGCAGGCCGACCATCGCGTGGTCGAGGCCCGTGTGCCCGTCGGCGAAGCGCAACGTCCTCTGGCAGTAGCCGATGCCCTCGCCGAGCAGGCGCTCGCCCTGGCTGGCCAGATCTTGGCCGTTGAAACGGATTGTGCCGGCGTCCGGCGGCTCGATCCCGGCGGCCACCCGCAGCAGCGTCGAGCGGCCCGAGCGGCGCAGGCCCCACACGACCAGCAGTTCGCCCGCCTCGGCTCGCAGCGATACCTCGCGCAGCACTGTGCGCGCGCCGGTCTCGTCCTCGTAGCGCTTATGTACACGCTCGAGCTCGAGCAAGCTCATCTCTGCCCCCCGCGGCCGCTCAACTTCTTCAGCTCTTGGCGTGCGTATTCGACCCATTCGAGCTTGGCGCCCACGGCGAGGCGGTTCTCCTCCTCGCCAAGTCTGCCCAGCAGCGCCAAAGCACTGTCGGCTCCAGTCTCCTGTGCGCCCGCGATCGCTGTGCGCATCCCCGCTGACAGGCACGCGCGCTCGTAGCCGGCCATCGCCTCGTGCAGTTGCTCGGGGTTGTTGATCAGTGCTCCCAGGGCAAGCACGAACATCTGATTGCGGCGACGATCGTCGCTCACTTGGCCTATGAGCCACTCGCGGTATTGCTCGATGCCCATAGGCGTCGCGCAGTAGTGCGGCTTGGGCTGGCGTCCCACGCGCGTGCCCGGGATCTCCTCGACCAGATTGCGCCCACCGAGCACTCCCAGGGCGGTGTAGATATGGCCGATGTTGCTGAGCGGCAGCACCTCGCCGTAGCGGCGCTCGAAGCGCTGCGCCAGGTCGTATGCGTAGCTCGGGCGCTCGATGACCAGGCCGAGCAGCGCCCAGTTGACGGGCGAGCGCATCGGCGTCACATCCTGTCTTTGAGCTCCACCCCCAGAGGCCTTCCCTACCTTCATGACTCCACCGTACCGGATTGCCATGTGGATTACTAGAGAAGTATATGCAACAGAACACCAAAGAGGTTTCAGAAGCAGTCCCGTATCCAACTATCACAAGACTTAGAACGTTTTAAGGCTTGGCTTGTGTAGACCGCACTGGTCTCTCAATATGGTCTCAGCCAGCTGGGGCCAGAGGCAGGAGGAACGGCCGGCTGGGGCTGGATCCAAAGCAACCGGAGGGGATGGAGATGTTCTCAGCTATACGCAAGCGCCTCACGTACGCAAACGTGGCGTTGACAATTGCGCTGGTCTTCGCGATGAGCGGAGGCGCGTACGCCGCGGGCAAATACTTGATCACCTCGACCAAACAGATCAAGCCGAGCGTGCTTGCACAGCTGAAGGGCAAGGCCGGAGCTTCGGGTGCTGCCGGTGCTCAGGGGCCGGCGGGTCCCGCTGGCCCTCAGGGTCCGGCCGGCGGCAAAGGCGAAAACGGCGCGCCCGGGGCTAACGGCAAAGACGGGGCGGCTGGGGAAAGCGTGAGCGCGACGGAAGTGAAAACGGGCGAAGCGAAGTGCAAACAGCTCGGTGGCTCGAAGTTCACGGTTGGCGGTAAAGAAACGTTTGCGTGTAACGGCACGACGGGGTATACGGCGACCTTGCCGAAGGATCAGTCTGAGGAGGGCGCCTTCCTAATCCGCGCCATTAGCGGGGGCACGACGACGATTTCTTTCGTCATCCCGTTGAAAGAAATCGTGAAAGCGGTGTTTGTGAAAAAGAACACTCCTCAAGCGAGCGATCCGGCGGGCTGTCCCGGGACTGTGACCGAACCGATCGCGGAACCGGGCACCTTGTGCCTATATGCGTCCGAAGAACAAGAACTCACGACAGAACTCCCCCCGGTCACATTCAATGATCCTGAAGCTTACGATAAATCACTAATAGCGGGCAAGATGGGAGTGATCGCGCAGGCCCAGCCAGCCGAACCACCATACCGCTTCGAACCATTCGTGGCCGGTGATTGGGTGGTTACCGCGAAGGAATAGCCAACGGCCGCACGGGTCGTCTGGGACGCTGGGTAGGTAAGACCCTCAGGAAACGTGTGCGGCTCCGCACGGCCCGATTTGGGTGGTGCAGGGCCGCATACGGAGCCTTTGGGAGTAGCGGTTGTCAATGGATGCACACTAGACATTAGGGAGACAGGTAATGCAGCTATCGAGTAAATCCCGCGGCATTTGCGCCATCGAGCCCGTTACCGGGATCGCTCGTCTGTTCGCTGCCATCGTCACGGTCGCGGTCCTCGCGGTAGCGCTCTCTGTGCCCGCGTCTTCCCAGGCAAAGCAGGCTCAACTGTTTACAGGCACGTTTGGGTCGGCGAGCTCGTCTAGCGTGAATCCATACCCGCTCTCGAACCCGAGTGGCGCGGCTGTAGACGATGTGACCCATGACGTATATGTCACGGACACGAGCAATCACCGGGTCGAGAAGTTCAGTGCTACGGGGGAATTCCTGCTGGCGTTTGGCGCGGATGTCGGTGGGCCGGGCGTCGACGTATGCGGTGGCTTGGTGGCGTGTACCGCGGGCACTCCCGGCAACGCACCGGGACAGCTCACCACCCCCTCCAGCATAGCCGTCGATAACTCTGGCGGTACGTCACAAGGCGACGTGTACGTCGGCGACACGACCGACAAAGCGATTTCGAAGTTCGACAGCTCAGGCAACCTGATCGCCAGTTGGGGCAAGGAAGGCCAGCTCGACGGATCCAGCGTCACCAGCCCTCCCGCGAAGCTGCCGGGACCGTTCTACAAGGTGTTTGGCGTCGCGGTCGATCCCTCAGGCAACCTCTGGACCTACGACGGCGAGCATATGTATGAGTTCAAGCAAGACGGAAGTTTTGTCACCGACTGGGGGACAGAACTAAATATTTCCTCTTTTGGGTCCTTCCCCTCAAACGGCATCGCGGTCGACTCAAATGACAATCTCTATCTAGTGGCCGGGGCTCTGGCCTTCAAGTTCAGCGCCACGGGCGAAGAGATCGGTGTGATAAATTACTTCGAAGCTGGAAATTATGAACGGGAGACAGGCTTTGAGAGTAAAGCTTTGGCTGTCGATCCCGTCAGCGACGCCATCTATATGGAGGGTGACCTTCTGGAAGGTGACGGCAAGTTTTCCCGTGGGTTCGCAGTTTACGAAGGCCAAAAGTGCGAACCGAAGTTCCAGAACAATAAGTACTGTGAATATGAAGAATTCTTTGGTGCTGGCCATTTCCCTGTAGGTAACACCACCGCGGTAGCGGTCGACCCTGTGACGCACAAAATCTACGCGGTACAGGAAACCGGCGGCGAAGTAGTCGCTTTTGCCGCGGAGACCGTTCCCGACGTGAGCACTGTGGTCGCGTCGAATCTCACGCCTAGTTCGGTGACGCTCAACGGGACGATCGACCCGGATGGTGTGGCGCTCAAGGAAGGTTTGGAAGGATGTCGTTTTGAATGGGGCGAAACGAGCGCTTATGGGCATGTCGTCGCGTGTGATGAGACGGCGGCGCAGATCGGGACCGGTTCTACGCCGGTTGAAGTGCTGGCAAACATCAGCGGTCTGACGACGGGGAAGACCTATCACTTCCGGCTGGTGGCCGGTAACGCCAACGACGTCAACGAACATTTGAACGAACCGATTACGGGTAAGGATCTAGTCTTTGGTCCCGCGTCGATCGACAGCGAGTCCGCCTTGAGCATCTCCTCAACCAGTGTGACGCTCGAAGCGCAGATCAACCCGCAGAACGCAGATACGCACGTCGTCTTTGAATACGGCACGGGCACCGGTTATGGGCAGTCCACGGCTTCAGTCGATATCGGCTCAGCTGCTACGGATCAGAGTCTTTCCGAAGTGTTGCAAAGGTTGACTCCCGACACTGTCTACCACTACCGACTGGTGGCTACCAGCGCGCTTGGGACTGTTAACGGCGAAGACCACACCTTCATCACGCAGCGTGCCGGTAGTGGGTTGGTCCTGCCCGACGGTCGTGAGTGGGAATTGGTCTCTCCACCGGAAAAGCATGGCGGTGTGATCTATCCGCTGGACAAGGTGCTCTCGCAGGCTTCGCTGTCGGGCGGTGCTGTGTCGTATGCGCTGTCGCAGGCCAACGAAGCGGGCGCGGAAGGGTCGAGCAACTATGCGCAGGTCTTCTCCACGCGCGCCGCCGATGGCGGCTGGTCCTCGAAGGACATCACGTTGCCGCGCGTGGGGGCGCCTTTTGGGGGTCTCGAATACAAGATGTTCTCCGAAGACCTCTCCTCAAGTTTGGTCCAGCCGGAAGGGCCGTTTACCTCGCTCAGGCCGGAAGTGTTTCCGCCGGATAGCAAGCGTACGCCTTATGTGCGTCATGACAGTACGTGTGTGAGCGAACCGAGGACTTGCTATGCGCCGATCGCCACAGGCGCCGAAGGCTACGAAGACGTCCCTCCAGGCACGGAATTCGACGAACCGGAATTCCAAGGCGGGAATCAGCACCCGCTCGGTCGCGTCAAGTTCGTCGGGGCCACACCGGATATGGCGCATGTTGTTGTGGAATCGGGCGCGCAGTTGACGGAAACTGTCACTCCCCCCGGGCAATCGGAGTTGTACGAGTGGACTGCAAGCAAGCCGCCACGGGAACGGCTGGCGCTGGTGAGCAAGCTGGAAAACGGTCAACTTGCCTCAGGTCTAGAAGTGGGACTGGGAGATGAGCCAGGAACTGCGACATACCACGGAAACCCTGGCAAGAATGCGATATCGAGCGATGGGTCGCGGATCGTTTGGACTGCTGCGCATGCCTTGTATCTCACCGATATGACGACAGGTCAGACACTTCAGTTGGATGCGGTACAGAACGGTGACGGCACGGGTGAAGTAGACCCTAAGTTCCAGTTTGCGTCGAGCGATCTGTCGCATGTGTTTTTCACCGACGAACAGCGATTGACTCGCGATTCGGGAGCGATGAATAACGGTCATGCGGATTTGTATGAGTGTGAAATCGTCGAAGTCGCAGGGAAGTTGCACTGTGAACTGCACGATCTGACACCGTTGCACGACGGGGAAAGCGCTTCGCTGCCAGGTCTTGCGATCGGATCCAGCGAAGATGGCTCGTGGGTGTATTTCGTCGCCAACGGCGTACTTGGCGAAACGGCCGACGAAGGGGCGCTGCCAGGCGATTGTGTGGCTCATGCGCCTGTGGGCACGACCTGCAACCTGTATGCGATGCACGACGGTGTGTCGGGCTGGGAACCGCCGCGATTGGTGGCTGTGATCTCACAGGAAGACAGCCCCGACTGGGCCAACACCAACTCACAGTTGACGGAGTTGACAGCGCGTGTCTCGCCTAATGGCGAATGGCTTGCTTTCATGTCAAATCGTTCTTTGACGGATTACGACAATCGCGATGCTGTCAGCGGTGCGCCTGACGAGGAGGTGTTCCTTTATCACGCAAGCGCAGGCGCGAAAGGACGGTTGGTGTGTGCCTCCTGCGACCCCACCGGAGCGAGACCTGTCGGTACCCAGTTCGAGGAATCGGAAGGTCTTGTCGGTAACCAGGCGTGGGGCAAAGGCCAGTGGATTGCGGCAAGCCTGCCAGCATGGACCCCAGGACCAGATGACAATACATCTCTATACCAGTCTCGTTATCTGTCGGATTCTGGTCGTTTGTTCTTTGATTCGAGCGATGCGTTGGTGGCGCAGGATATCAACGGCAACCAGGATGTGTATGAGTTCGAGCCGCCGGGAGTCGGTTCGTGCGCGAGCGAATCCTCGACCTACAGCGCAGCTGCGGGTGGGTGTGTGTCGTTGATTTCCTCGGGTAGCGCGGCGGGTGAATCGGCGTTTATCGATGCCAGCGAAAACGGCAACGATGTGTTCTTCTTGACTCTGGAACGCTTGAGTGGTCAGGACATCGATAATGCGTTGGATATGTATGACGCGCATGTTTGTACGTCTGCGTTGCCCTGCTTGAGTGAAGTGGCGGCGCCGCCGCCTTGTATCACGGCGGATTCGTGTCGTGTGGCGCCGACGCCGCAACCTGCGGTCTTTGGTGTGCCGTCGAGCGCGACGTTTACAGGCGTCGGCAATCTCACGCCTACGCCCCCTGTCACAGCTGTGGTGAAGCCGAAGCCGTTGACGCGCGCGCAGAAGCTCACGCGTGCGTTGAAATCGTGCGCTAAGAAGCGGGGCAAGCACAAGCGGGCTGTCTGTGAAGCGGCGGCTCGCAAGCAGTACGGGTCGACGTCGGGTAAAGCAACGCGTAAGAACGTCAAGGGGAGGAAGTAACGATGCGCTCACGATCGATTCTCGCAGCGGGAGCGCAGGTATCGCTGTTCCTCCTAGCTCTAGTACTTTGTTTGGGCATTGCGTTGGTCAGTGTGGGTGGTGCGCAAGCGGCGAGCACCTCGTCCTGGTGGGGGCTGACGGTCGGCTCGCGCCCAACACAGTTGCCGTCTGGTGGTTCGGGCGAAATCGTCGTGGTAGCCCAGAATCTCGGCGACGCCCCAACAAACGGCACCGTGACGATCGGCAACGTCCTGCCGCAAGGACTAAAGGTGCTTGGCATCAAAGCTCTCGCGGGCGGTTCAGGGGAAGCCTCCGCCGGTCCTGTGGGCTGTGTGATCAAAACCTTGACTTGTACGTTTGGCTCGTATGTGAACGGGACAGAAGTGGTAGCCGAGCACTTGCCGTCGTATCAGACGATCGAAGTGAAAATCAGCGTCGCGGTCGAAGGCGAAGCGGAAAGCGGAGAGGTCGACAGCGCGAGCGTGTCCGGCGGCGGAGCGGCGCGAGCGATGAGCGCGACGCGGCAGCTGCAGATCGGCGGGGCGCAGACGTTTGGTTTCGAAGACTTTAGTCTGACCCCCGAAAACGCTGACGGCACGATCGACACACAAGCCGGCTCGCACCCATTCCAGGCGACGAATCTCGTGACCCTCGACAGCACGGAAAACGACGCGAGAGACGAGCCGATCGACGTCGCGCTGCCAAAGGACATCGTCGCCGAATTGCCCGCTGGTTTCATCGGGAACCCCACGCCGTTCACGGAGTGCACAGAAGCACAGTTCGCGAAGATGATTGAAATCGAAATTGTCGGATTCGTCAACGAATGCCCGGCGTCGTCAGCGATCGGCGTCGCAACGGTGAAGTTCAGCCTTATTGGTGGGCCTTTTTCGACATCTACGGTCCCGATCTTCGATGTGACCCCGTTGCCGAGGGAGCCTGCCAGGTTTGGGTTCAAGGTCGCAGGCGTCGTCTCAGCCTTCCTCGACGCGTCGATCCGCTCGGGAAGCGACTACGGCGTGGACATCACTTCGTCCAACATCACCGAGGTTGCGTCGCTGGACAGCGTGCGGTTGACGTTTTGGGGTGTCCCGGGCGATTCGCGCCACGATGGCCAGCGTGGTTGGGAATGTCTGTATGGGTATGGGAATTGTCCTCCCTCGATTACGCAGAACCCGCCGCCGTTTTTGGCGATGCCGACGCAGTGTGGGGGTTCGTTCGAATCGGCGGTGCACGGCGTGTCGTGGGGGTCTTATGCGAAACCGACGGAAACGGCTGAACCGGTCTCGTTCCACATCCCCAACATGGTTGATGGGTGCAACCATCTTCCGTTCAGCCCCGAAATCAAGGTAACACCAGATGGGAGCGCGGCAAGCACCCCCACAGGGCTGAACGTCGATGTTCACGTGCCGCAAGGGTCGATATTGAACAGCGAAGGTATCGCTGAGTCCGCATTGAAGGGCATCACCGTCGCGTTGCCCGAAGGTGTGGCAGTGGATCCGTCTGGTGCAGATGGTTTGGAAGCGTGTGGTGAGGGTTTGGCTGGGTTCACGGGGTTTGGTGGTGGTGAACCGCCGACGGCTTTGTTCGCCCCAACACTACCCAGCCCGCTACAGCCAGGCGTCAACTTCTGTCCGGAAGCATCGAAGATCGGCACGGTCAGGATCGCCACACCGCTGTTGCCCCACGGCCAGGACGTGACGGGCGCGGTGTATTTGGCGAGCCAGAACGCGAACCCGTTCGGGTCGCTGGTCGCGACCTACCTGATCGCCGAAGACCCTGTCTCCGGAGCGCTCGTGCGACTCGTCGGCGAAGTGCATTTGACGAGCACCGGTCAGCTTGTCGCGACTTTCCAGAACAACCCGCAGCTGGCGTTCGAAGACGCGGAATTGCACTTCTTTGGTGGAGCGCGCGCGCCACTCACAACACCAAGCCATTGCGGCGCATACACCACCAATGCGACGTTCACCCCGTGGTCAGGCAACGAAGCAGTAAACGCGAGCTCGACGTTCGACGTGACCTCCGGGCCGAACGGCAGTCCCTGCCCTGGAGCTAGCTTGCCGTTCAGCGCGTCGCTTACCGGAGGCATGATCGACAACAACGGGGCTGCGTTCAGCCCGCTCAGCACCACGATCAGCCGCGAAGACGGCGAACAGAATATGCAAAGCGTCACCTTGCACACGCCACCCGGCCTATCCGGGACGCTCTCGACGGTCAAGCTGTGCCCTGAAGCACAAGCAAACGAAGGCACCTGCGGTCCGGAAAGCCTGATCGGTGAAACGACGGTCTCAGCCGGTGTCGGCTCAGACCCCGTGAGCGTCAAGGGCGGCAGGGTCTACATCACCGAAAAATACGGTAACGCGCCCTTTGGCCTGTCGATCGTGAACCCTGTGAAGACGGGACCGTTCGACCTAGAGCGAGACACCGCGCAACCGTCTACGAACATGCCGGCGTGTGACTGTGTCGTGGTCAGGGCAAAGATTGAAATCGACCCGACGACCGCCGCGTTGACGGTCACGACCGACCCGACGGGGCCGCACGCGATCCCGCACATGATCGACGGGATCCCCGTACAGATCAGAAAGGTCAACGTACTGATCAACCGGCCCGGGTTCACGTTCAACCCAACCGACTGCAAACCGATGAGCATCAGCGGAGCGATCGTAAGCGTCGAAGGCGCAAGCTCACCGGTCTCGATCCCATTCGACGCCGCCAACTGCGCCACACTCACCTTCAAACCGATCTTCAAGGCGTCGACCGTGGCGAAGAGCTCGCGCCAGAACGGTGAGAGCCTGCACGTAACGCTCGCCTACCCGAACGCTCCGTCCGGGAGCCAGGCGAACATCAGTGAGGTCAAGGTCGACCTGCCCAAGCAGCTGCCCTCACGACTCACGACGCTGCAGAAGGCATGTCCGGACAACGTGTTCGACGCCAACCCGAGCGGCTGTCCGTCAGCTTCGCGGATTGGCACGGCGAGCGCGGTCACGCCGATCCTGCCGGTGCCGTTGAGCGGCCCCGTCTACTTCGTCTCCCACGCCGCACGCTCGTTCCCAGACCTGGTGATCGTGCTGCAGGGCTATGGCATAACGATCGTCTTGCGCGGCGAAACGTTCATCTCCAAAAAGGGCATCACCAGCACGACCTTCCGCGAGGTGCCCGACCAGCCTGTGACGAGCTTCCAGCTGACGCTGCCGCAGGGTCGCTACTCGGCTCTGGCAAGTAACGGCAACCTCTGCACGGTCAAGGGCGGTCTGATCATGCCGACGGCGCTGGTGGCTCAGAACGGTCTGACCGTACATCAGTCGACGAAGATCGCCGTCAGCGGCTGCCCCAAGCAGAAAGCGCCCGTACATCGTAAGAAGAGCGCACGCGCCAAAAAGAGATAGATGTCAGGCTCGCGCGTGGCCACACAGGTAAGAGCGATGGCGGGGGAGCCTGCCTCTGCTGGCGACGGCTTCTCGGATTCACATATCGACCGCATCCAGCGTGCGCGCCTGCTGAGCGCGATGGCACATGCCGCGCATGAGTCGGGCGCTGCGAATGTGACGGTCGCGAATGTGGTCGAGCGCGCCGGGGTCTCGCGCCGCACGTTCTATGAGCTGTTCGACGACTGCCAGGAGTGTCTGCTTGCCGCGCTCGAGGATGCCGTCCAGCGCGCTTCGGCGTCGGTGCTACCCGCATATGAGTCGACGCGTGAAGGCTGGCGCGCGCGGATCAGGGCAGGCCTGTACGAGCTGCTGGCGCTGTTCGATGAGCAGCCGCATATCGCCCGCCTACTGATCGTCGAGTGGCTCGCGTCCGGTCCACGGGCGCTTGAGCGCCGCCGTCAGGTGCTGGAGTCGATCGCCGGCGCGATCGACGAGGGTCGCGTCTCGCGATCCGTCTCCCAACCGCCTCCCGAGCTCGCCGCCGAGGCGGTCGTCGGCTCCGTTGCGTCGGTGTTGCACAGTCGGCTGACGCGCCCTGAGCGTCCTGAACGGCTGCTGGAGTTGCTCAACCCGTTGATGAGCATCATCGTGCTTCCCTACCTTGGCGCGACCGCGGCGCGCAAGGAGCTCGAGCGGCCGCTGCCCGTGCCGAGTGCGGATGCTGGAGACAGTAACGTCTCTGAGGATCCGTTCAAGGGGCTTAAGATGCGCATCACCTATCGCACGATGCGAGTGCTTGCCGCAGTCGCATCGCATTCTGGTGCCTCCAACCGCACGCTTGCTCGCGTCGCGGGTATCGATGACCAGGGTCAGATCTCGAGGCTGCTGATGCGCCTGCAAAGGTTGGGGTTGGTTGTGAACAATGGCGCAGGCCGCTCTATGAAAGGCGAAGCCAACGCATGGTATCTGACCGTGAAGGGTGAGCAAGTCGAGGCCCTGCTAAGCACGGAGGTGTAAGCAGCTTTAGCTCCGAGGCTTCTTCGAAGTCCGAAGCCAGCACGGAGCACCGCCGTGTCGTGCTCAGTGCGCTCCGACGCTCTGCGGCTCGGTGCTCGGGGGCGCGGCGCCCTCCGTGGACGGCTCCGTTGCCGGTAGGTGCGAAGCGACGAAATCGCGCTGGCGCACGAGCACCAGCGCAAGCAGAGCACCGACGAACGCGATTCCAGCAGCGATCAGCAAGATGTGGTCGAAAGCTTCGGTGAAGCCAACCCGGTAGGAGTGCTTGAGCGCCAGCTGGGCCGCAGGGGGGAGGGCGTGGAACACCTGCTTGACTTCTCCTGACTGAAGCAGCGTGTTCAGGTGCCCGTGGGCTGCGGCCTGCACCGCCGACAGCCGGCCGCCGAGCGAGCTGGTCGTCGTTTGCAGCACATCGTGCTGGAAGACTGCTCCGAGTCCGGCGATGCCCGTAGCGATGCCGACCTGGCGGAAGGTGCTGTTGATGCCCGAGGCCATGCCGCTACGCGAGTAGTGCACGACGCCGATTGCAGTCGAGGCAAGCGGTGGGTTGATCATGCCGACACCCGCGCCGGCCAAAGCGAAGCCGGGAATCAGCGTGGTCCAGCCGGAGGTGGAGTCGATCGCGGTCATGCCGAGCAGCCCAGCGCTGACAAGCAAGAGTCCGCCGCCGAGCAGGTAGCGCACCGGCATGCGTACGCTGAGGCGCCCCGCGATCGGGGCGACGACGAATGACAACAGCGTGATCGGCAGGAAGCGCAGGCCGGCCTGGAGCGCGGTGTAGCCGAGCACGTCCTGGATATAGAGCGTGAGATACAGGAACATCGCGAAGATCGAGGCCGACACGCTGAAGGCGACGATGCTCGCGCCGGTGAAGGCCGGCTTGCGGAACAGCGACAGGTCGAGCATCGGCCGCGACTGCTTCAGCTCGGCCGTTATGAAGGCCACGAACAGGATCAGTGCTCCGAGCAGCAAGCTCACGATCTTGGTGGAGCCCCAGCCGTCTTCGTTGCCCTCGATCAGCGCGAACACGAGCATGAACAGCGCGCCGGAAAAAGTGACAAGGCCGATCCAGTCGACACGGCGAGCATCGGGGTCACGCGACTCCACGACGCGCGACAACGTGATCGCCACGGCGGCGATTCCGATCGGGACGTTGATGAAGAAGATCCACTTCCAGCCGATGCCGGAGGTGATGATCCCGCCGACGACCGGGCCGATCGCGACGGCGGCGCCCGTCACGGCGCCGAACACGCCGAAGGCCGTACCGCGCTCGCGCCCATGGAAGGCCTGGGCCACGAGGGCCAGGGAGGTGGAGAACATCATCGCGCCGCCGACGCCTTGCACGGCGCGCGCGAGGTTGAGCATCAGCGGCGTGGTCGACAGGCCACAGACGGCCGAGGAGGCCGTGAACACGATCAAGCCGAGCGTGAACACGCGTCGGCGGCCGATTAGGTCGGCGACCGACCCGGCGGTCAGCAGGAAGGCGGCGAGCGTCAGGGCATAGGCGTTGACGACCCACTGCAAATCCGAGAACGAGGATTTCAGCGCCGACTGGATCGAAGGCAGCGCGACATTCACGACCGTGATGTCCAGCAACAGCATGAAGATCGCCACCGAGACGGCGATCAATGTCCACCACTTGCGCTCCACGACGGGCTCCCTTCAGGTGGTCACTCGGGACACTAGGACGCGGGACTCATCTCACTGTAGGACGCGATCTCCGCGAGGCGGCCGAGCACGGTGTTGCGTGTGTTCGTGAGCTCGCTGCGCAGCTTGGCAAGCTCTGAAGCGCGGTGCTCGACGAGCTCGAGCTGGCGGTCGAGGTGGCCGAGCGCCTCATTCAAAAGCTCGCGGCGGCGCTCGGGGTGCACGTCGTCACGGCGCAGTTGCGCGCGCACGGCCGCGCGCGCCTCCTCGGCGGTGAGCAGGTCCTTGAGCTCGTCGAGGGTCACGCCCAGCAGCTGCTTGAGGCGGATCACCTCGCGCAGGCGCTCGACCTCGGCTTGGGTATAGAGACGGTGCCCTCCCGAAGGTCGCTCGGGTGCGCCGGCGAGCAGCCCAAGTTCCTCGTAGTAGCGGATCGTGCGCGGGGTGGTGCCGACCAGCTTGGCGACGTCGCCGATGCGCAGCGGCGCCTCGGCGTCCGCTGTGAGTCCGGAGGCGGCGGTGAGAGTCGCGCTGGGATCGCTCACGCGCGCACTCCAGTAGGCAGCACGGGGCGCGCGTCATGGCTGGGCTGCTCCTCGTGGACGCGCTGTTGCTCGCGCACGCGCAACTCCTCGTCTTCGGCCTCGAGCGTCGCGTGCGTCGGGCGCAACAGGCACACGAGCGCGCCGACCACCGAAGTGGCCACCAGCACCCACAGGGCGACGTGCATGTTGGCGATGAACGGCGCGAGCTTCTGCTCTGAGAGCCCACGCGTGACCCCGGAGAAGACGGCGAACAGCGTCGCCTTCGGCACCGCCGAAGTGACGATCGCAAGCACGAACGCGATCGACAGCACAGCACCCGTGTTCTGCAGAAGCGTGCGCGCGCCCGCAGCGATGCCACGGCGCTGAGCTGGCACCGGTCCCATCATCGCGGCGGTGTTGGGGCTGTTGAACATGCCCGAGCCGATGCCGACCAGTCCGAGCCAGATCATGCTCTGCCAATAGGGGCTGTGTACCTGCAAAGTCGTCATGCCGGCAAGGCCGACGGCGCTGACGAGCATCCCGAGCGAGGCCAGCATGCGCGAGCCGTGGCGGTCGGCGTAGATGCCGGCCAGGGGGGAGGCGACGAGCATGCCGAGTGCCAGCGGCATCAGCTTGATCCCAGCTTCGATCGGGCTGTTGGATTGAGCCCCCTGGAAGTAGAAGACGAACAGGAACATCAGCGCGAAGCGGGCGAGTCCGTTGATGAACGAGGCGGCGCTGGCCGCGGCGAACAGGCGGTTGTCGAAGATCGACAGGTCGAGCATCGGCGCGCGCGTATGTCGCTCGATCAGGACCCACAGCGGCAGCAGCACGACAGCGCACGCCAGACCGCCGATCACGACCGGATCGGACCATCCGGTCAGGCCGCCCTTTGACACGCCAAGCACGAGGCCTGTAAGCCCCACGACGAACGTGGTCGTGCCGAGCGTGTCGAAGCCGCGCACCTTGTCGGGCTTGGCCAGCTCGCGCAGGATCAGCGCGCCCCAAGCCGCGCCGGCCAGAGCCAGCGGCACGTTGAACCAGAAGACCCAGTGCCAGGAGATCTCAACGAGCGCGCCGCCGAGCACTGGCCCGAGCACCAGGCCCACGGCGGCAACCATCGTGTTGGCGCCCATCGCCAGGCCGAGCTGTTCCTTCGGGAAGGCATCGGTCACGAGAGCGGCCGCGTTGGCGAACAGGAACGCCGACCCAATCCCCTGCAAAATCCGCCAACAGATCAACTCGGTGGCGCCGTCTGAGAAACCGGCGCCGAGCGAGGCGAAGGCGAACAGCAGGAAGCCGCCGATATAGGCGCGCTTGCGCCCGAACAGGTCGCTGAGCCGACCCGCCGTCAGCACGAGCACGGTGGCGGCGATCAGGTAGGCGAGGATCACCCACACGAGCGCCAGCAGGCTCGCGTGCAGCGAGCGCTCCAAGCTCGGCAGCGCGATGATCAGCGTGCCGGAGTTGGTCGCGGCGAGCAGCATGCCCAAGCTCGTACAGGACAGCGCCCACCACTTGTACTGCTCGTGGTCGGCGCTGACGCCGAGGCGGGATGTGGAAGTTGACGTGAACGTAAAGATCAGGATAGCACCTGGGGTGTGCACACTGGCTGTGTCCAATCGCTTCTGCACATAAACACCCCCTTTGTGTGGACACACTTGTGCGGACCTGTGTACAGAGACTCGCTTCGGTCTATGCGATCGTGCTAGAACGTCGACATGAGCGAGGAGGAGGAGGTGCAGAAGTCAGAGCAGGAGTGGCGCGAGCAGCTGACGCCCGAGCAGTACGAGGTGCTGCGCCGCGCGGGCACGGAGGCTCCGTTCACGGGCGAGTACGTCTACAACAAGGACTCCGGCATGTACCGCTGCGCCGGTTGTGGAGCGGACCTGTTCAGCTCCGACACGAAGTTCGAATCGGGCACTGGCTGGCCCAGCTTCACCGAGCCGGCTGTCGCCGAGACGGTCGAGCTGCGGCCCGACAACAGCTTGTTCATGAAGCGCACGGAGGTGGTGTGCCGCAGTTGCGGCGGGCACCTCGGCCACGTCTTCGACGACGGCCCCGGACCGACTGGCCAGCGCTACTGCATCAACTCGGCCGCGCTTTCCTTTGCGCCCGAGCCCGACAAGCCAGCCTAGCCCTCCGACACTAGACTGGGGCGCGCGATGATCATGGAGAACCGCTCCAAGCGGCTGTCTGAGCCCCTGCGCTGGGGGCGGCGCGAGAAGGCGGTGGTTGCTGTGTTGGCCAGTTGCGTCTTGATGGTGTTGATTGGGCTCGGCGCCTATTCGCTGACGAGCGGCTCGAAGGAGCCTAAGGATTGCGTGGACATAACGTTTGCCAGCACCCTTGGTGCGGCCCGGATGCATGCTTGTGGCGCACGCGCCAGGACCCTGTGCGCCGCCCCACAGGCATCCAAGGAGATCGCGCAGCCGCTCAGGCTAGCCTGTCGCCGGGCTGGCTACCCGTTCGAATAGCGGCGCTCCCCGCTTGCCTGCCCCCCCGCAATGGGGTGCCCCGCATGGGGTGCGCGTGCGCGGGGGATCGTCGATTTTGGTGGTCTTGCCTCAGGGCGACGATGCTCTGCGCGTGCATAAAAGCCATCCGTTGCGGACCATCTATACAAATGTCGAAACGCGCCGGTCAACTGTTGGCCACCGTGTCCCTAGCCGCATCGCGCCCGCCCCGGTTTCATAAGCGGAGCTAAAGAGGCGAGTCGGCTAACGCGGGTGCACCCATGCGGGGCACAAGCGGGCGGCGGCTCGCCGTATCTACAACGGTAGGAAACGGAGGCATATGTCCATCTTGGCGACAGCCGAATGGCTGTCATACCCATCCTGGCTCAACCCCGGCGACAACGCATGGCAGATGACCGCGGCGACGTTCGTCGGGCTGATGAGCCTTCCCGGTCTCGCCATCCTGTACGGCGGGGTCATGCAGAAGCGCTGGTCGGTCAACAGCATGATGCTCACGTTCGTGGCGTTCTGTCTCGTCTTGGTGGCGTGGTGCCTGTGGGCGTTCAAGATGGGCTTTGACAACCCGATCGCACATAGCGGTGGGGGCATCTTCGGCACGAAAGGCTTCCTGGGCACTGCCTGGGGCGAACCGGGCAGCGTGCTCGGGCATGTCGCCGAGGAGGGGCAGGCGCTGATTCCGTCGATAACGACGGGACCACCGTTCCACTTCCCTGAGTCCTCGCTCGTGTACTTCCAGTTCGTGTTCGCGGCGATCACGCCGATCCTGATGCTGGGCTCCGTTCTTGGACGCATCAGCTTCAAGGCATGGATCCCGTTCGTGCTGCTGTGGATCACGTTCGTGTACACGGTCAATGCGTTCCTGCTGTGGGGCGGCGGCTACTTCGCTGCTCACGGTGCGCTTGACTACTCAGGCGGTTACGTCATCCATCTCGCGGCCGGTGTCTCTGGCTTCGTGGCGGCAGCGGTGATCGGACCACGATTGCAACGAGATAGAGAGGTCGACGCGCCGAACAACCTGCTGATGGTTGCCGCGGGCGCCGGTCTGCTGTGGCTGGGTTGGAACGGCTTCAACGGTGGAGACTCCTACTACGCGGGCGCCAACGCCTCGGCGGCGGTTCTCAACACGAACCTCTGCACCGCGGTGGCGATGCTCGTGTGGATCGCGTGGGACTACATCTTCCGCGACAAGCCGTCGCTGCTCGGCTCGGTCAACGGCATGATCACGGGACTGGTGGGCATCACGCCCGCTGCCGGCTTCGTGAACGGCTATGGAGCGATCATCATCGGCGTCGTCGCCTCCACGATCGTGTGGATGTCGATTCGCTTCCTCTCGCGTGCCCCCATGTTCAGACATGTGGACGACACGCTGGGGGTGATCTACACCCATGGCATCGCCGGCCTGTGCGGCGGCTTGCTGGTCGGGCTCTTGGCTAACTCGAATATCGTCGAGTACATCGGCGTGACCAAGACTGGTGCGGAAAATCTGCCCGGGGTGTCAGGCCTGCTGGTCAGCGGCAGTTGGAAACTGTTGCGCTGGCAGGCTGAGGCAGGGCTATGGGTGATCGTGTTCAGCGCGATCATGACGTTCCTCCTGCTGAAGCTGGTCGGCATATTCATGCCGCTGCGACTCTCCGACGAGGAGCTGGAGATCGGCGATCACGCGATCCACGGCAACGAGGTCTACCCCTCGGACGTGCCGACGCTCGGTGGACCGCACGCGCCGACCTTCCAGCCGACCCCGGCGGGCAGCGCGGCATAACAAACGGCGGATCGGGTTGGGCGTGTCTCCTCTGTGCGCGCCCACCCGGTCTTCTGGCAAGTCAGTCACTACAACCCGCGACCCCGTCCACCGGCGGGGTCGCGGTCGTTGAGGCGCCGAATACCGTCCGGCCGTTGAATACAATGCAGTGCAGAGCGGTTGTCAATCGTGTGCGGCCATGGCCCGCTTCGGCGGGCCGCGCTGCTTAAGGGGTCGTTAGGCCGATGGGACAGGCCACACCCGTGCCGCCCAGGCCGCAGTATCCGCCTGGATTCTTCTCCAGGTACTGCTGGTGGTGGTCCTCGGCGTAATAGAACGGGTGGGCGGCGCCGCCGGGCTCGATTTCAGTCGTGATCTGGCCGTGACCGGCAGCGGCGAGGATGCGCTGGTAGGTCTCGCGCGAGGCCAGCGCGGCTTCGCGCTGGGCATCGCCCTCATAGAGGACCAGCGAGCGGTATTGGCTGCCGACGTCGTTGCCCTGGCGCATCCCCTGTGTCGGGTCGTGACCCTCCCAGAACAGTCTCAGCATCTCCTGATAGCTGGTGGCGTTGGTGTCGAAGGCGACCAGCACCACCTCGGCATGGCCTGTACGCCCGCTGCACACCTCCTCATAAGTGGGGTTGGGAGTAATCCCACCGGCATAGCCCACGGCGGTCGTGTACACACCCGGTGTCTGCCAGAAGATGCGCTCGGCGCCCCAGAAGCAGCCCATGCCGAACACGGCCTGCTCGACGCCGGCCGGGAACGGACCTTGCAGCGGGGTGTCGAGCACGACGTGACGCTCGGCCACTCGCAACGGCTGTTCGCGGCCGGGGAGCGCCTCGTCCGCGCCGACCATGCTCGTGTGTCGCGATTTGAACAGGTCCATAGCTATTCAGCCTAGCGCGCCGGCTAATTCGCTCAGTTGGGGCGCTGTGAATCAGCGCTGGTCGGCTGACCGGCGCCCGGCCGGCAAGGTTTGTTGTCAGTGAGATTGCGTGCTCAAGGGCACGTCGATCCAAACCGAAAAGATTGGCAAGCGATGTTGACAAGCCCACCTCAAACGCTCTCGCAAGCCGCGGAGGCCCGTTTGCCGATCGCGCGGAGCGGATCGGCGCCGTTGCGCTCCCTGCTAAACCGCGTCGTGGCGCGTCGCCCGGCGATGGCTTGGTCGCTTGCATTGCTATTCATGTTCAAGGCATTCGTTTGCCTAGCGGCAATTCTGTTCCCGGTCAGCTCAAACGAGCCGGTGGGTCTGATCGCGGTTGCCGGCGCTTTGGCGGTGGTTGGAGCTTGCTTGGTGTGGCTGGCGGCACGGCGCATACCTGTGCTCGGATTCGAGCTGCTGGCCGCCTGCGGCACACTAGTGAGTAGTGCTCTGGTCGCGCATGCGAGTACGCACGGCGGCATGATGATCGCCGCCTTCTCCTACCCGTGGATCGCGATCTACTCGGCTCATTTCTTCGAGCGCCGCGTGGTGATCGCGCAGGGCATGCTGATCACGGTTGCCTTCGGCGTCGCCCTGCTGCTGGGCGGTCTGCCTCACATCGGCATCTACTGGATGATCGTGACCGTCACGATCTGGTCGATCTGCATCGTGCTCGGACGTCTCAGCGAGAGCCTGCGCCGTCAGGCCGATACCGACGCACTAACCGGCTTGCTCAACCGCAATGGCTTCACGGCGGCGGCCGTACGCGAGCATGCGATCGCCCAGCGCAGCGGTAACCGACTGACCCTCGCGATGCTCGACCTGGACGACTTCAAGCAGATCAACGATCTGCGCGGTCACACGGTCGGTGACCGTGTGCTGGCCGATCTCGGCCAGTCCTGGCGCGAGCGTTTGCGCACAGGCGACATCCTCGCGCGCCACGGCGGCGATGAGTTTGTGCTGCTGTTGCCGGCCACGACCCCCGAGGGTGCGAGCACCGTCCTGGATCGCCTGCGCGACAAGGACCTGCCGGTCACATGGTCGGTCGGAATCGGCGAGTGGCTGCCCGGAGAAAGCCTGAGCGAGTGCATCGCCCGCGCCGACGCCGATCTTTACCGCGTCAAGAATGCTATGCGTGTACGCCACGCGCGCGCAGTCGGCGTTTGACATCGAGCCGTTCAGGCAACACTCAATCATGAGGGCATCGTTCCTCCCTCATCCCTCCCCGGATCGGCCCGCTGCGCGCGGGTCGATCTGTGCATGGTGGGTGATAACTTCGCCAAGCGATGCCTCGCCCGCGCACATTTCTGATTGGCGCCGCCGTCGTTGCGGCTCTGTTGGCCTTCGTCGTGTTCGGGCTTGCCGGCAGTAAAGGCGACAACGGGAGTCCAGCGCCGCCTTTGCCGCTGGAACACCTATCTGGCTCGACGGTCACGCTCGCGTCCCTGCGCGGTCACCCGGTGCTCGTCAACTTCTGGGCCAGTTGGTGTGGACCGTGCGAACACGAGGCGCCGATGCTCGAGCGCTTCGCGCGCGGCCTGCAGGGTAGGGCCACACTCGTCGGGGTCAACTGGGAGGATTTGTCGCTCGCCAATGCACGTAAGTTCATCCGCACCTATGGCTGGACGTTCCCCAATCTGCGCGACCCCGACGGCAACGTTGGACGCGACTATGGAATGACCGGAGGGCCACCGGTCACGTTCGTGATCGACAGCAGCGGACACCTACGCGCCCAGTTGCGTGGCCCGCAGACACAACAGACACTCACCAAGGCGCTTGAGAGCGTGGGGGCCTGAGCGGTGAGCCGAGCCAGCGGCTGGCGCGTGATCGTCGCCTACGGGCTCGTGTGCGCGGCGACGCAGGTGCTGTGGTTGACCTACGCAGCGATCACCACGGAGACGGCTCGTCACTACGGCGTCTCGGTTGGTGCGGTGGGCTGGCTGGCGGAGATCTTCCCACTGCTCTATGTCGTCCTGGCGATCCCTTCAGGAATCTTGCTTGACCGCTGGTTTCGTCCCATGCTGGCTGGAGGAGGGCTGCTGGTCGCGCTTGGAGGACTGCTGCGCCTGGGAGGCGACACGTTCGCTTGGGCGATGGCGGGTCAGGTCACGGTTGCGGTCGCCCAGCCGGTGGTGCTGAGCGCGGTGAGCAAGCTTGCGGGCGAGTACCTGCCGGTCGAGCAGCGTGCGGCGGGGATCTCACTGGGCTCCGCAGGCGGCTTCGTCGGCATGTTGATCGCGCTTTTGCTCGGTCCCACGCTGGGCGGGCACGGGCACATAGAGCGACTATTGGTCGTGGAGGCCGTCCTGGCTGGGTTGCCCGCGTTGGCTTTGGCGGTGACACTGCGACGTCCCGGCCACGAGAGCACCGAGCACGCCGCGATCGCCGGCAATGCGGCGCGTGCATTGTGGGCGTTGCCGAGTATGCGTACGCTGTGTGGCCTCGTATTCGTCGGCTTCGGCATCTTCGTCGCGCTGGCCACGTGGCTGCAAACGCTGCTGCAGCCCTCCGGTGTCTCGGAAACCGCCGCGGGCGCACTGCTTGTCGCGATGGTCATCGCGGGCGTCGTCGGTTGTGCGGTGCTGCCGCCGCTCGTGGCGAGTCGGGGCAGCGAACGTAATTTCATGCGTGCCGCGGTGATCGTTGGCTGCTTGGGCTGTGTCGCGCTCGGAGTGGTCCCATCGCTCGCGGGCCGCGCCGTGGTGATCGTGGCGATGGGGTTGATGCTGCTGCCGGCGCTGCCGGTGATCCTCACTTCCACCGAGCGCTTGGCCGGGTCGGCCGCGGGCACGGCCGGTGCGATCGTGTGGATGGCGGGCAATCTGGGTGGGCTTGTGGTGGCCTTGCTGGTACAGGCCTTGGTACACCAGCCACTGGCAGCGTTCATCGCGATGGCGGCGGTATCGCTGCTCGGCTTGCCACTTGCGGCCAGGCTCAAGCCGATCACCGGTGCGGAGATGAGCGCCGAGCCGACCGAGCCGATGGCCGTTACGGCAGGTTGACTCCCGGAGCCCTGCTCGCGGCGGCTGAGTCGCGTGCCTGGTCGTGACGGTCGGATGAGCCGAGCACGGCGTTTCGTGGGGGCCGTCTGAGTTCTAGCGGTCGTCCTCGTCGAGCTCGCTGCTGCGCTCCTGGTCAGCTTCTGAGTCCTCGCGGCGAAGGTTCGGCTCCTCGTTTGCGTCCTGGTCGTGGAGGATCACATGTGCCGGCTCCTGATCGCCGTGGGAGGCGTGATCGATCAGCGCGGCCTCGGCGTCCTCGAATCCCTCCGACTCGCCGCCGCCTGCCTCCAGGACCGCACGCTGGGCCGGGTCGAGATCCTCATCGCCTGCGTGACCGCCGATCTGCGCTGCTTCGCTGGCGGCCAGCTCTGCCTCTTCTTGCTCGTAGGACTCCTCGGCCGTCATTTGTTGCCTTTCTCAAGTGCCTGGGCGAAACAGCCTGGTGAGATTACTTCGATCGCGGTGAGGAGAGGATGCCCGACAAGAGGGTTGGCTAATCGCAACTCGTGAATGTCAAGGACGTTGCCCTGTAGGTATCTCAGGTTAGGAATTCGACTACAGCGGGAGGCTGAGATGCTGCTGCGGTGGGCCTCCTCTTGACAAGTGACTAAATGGGGCGATTATCCCCTAGACATAGGTAGATTTGGTGTCCGCTGAGATGCCTACGCTGCGGCGCTCTATCCAAATTGGCCCCCGCGCAGCGTGAACTGCCGGGGGCCGCGGCAAAGGAGCGTGAACTCCCATGCAGAGCGACCCTTCTCCAGACTCGGGCGATGTCCTGCGCGAGAGCAGTGTCATCGAGTTCGGCATCTACGACCGATTGACGTTGCCCGACGAGCAGCGCCCGTGGGCTGTACGCGAGCTTGTGCTCGAAATCGGCGATCAAATCGAGGTAGAAGACACCCTCGCGCGTTTGCATGGCGCGGGCTTGGTGCATCGTTGTGGCGAGTTCGTGTGGGCCACACGAGCGGCACTGGCGGCGGTTGCTATCGAGATGTAGACAGTGAGCGGGGTATCGCCTGATGTGCCGTCGTCTACTGCGACGACTCAAACTCGTCTCGCAAGGAGAACGTGAAGGCGCGCATCCCATCGTCATCGACCGCTTCTGGCGGGGGCCACTCGGCCTCTGCGGTGACAGGCCATATACGCGCGATGCGCGGAGCCAACTCGTGTGGGGGCTGGTGGACTGCCGCTCCCTGTACGAGATGCCCTACATACCAGAAGGCGAGCTGGCCGACGCTGAGTACCCCCGCGTAAGGCTTCGCCTCGTCCGTTTCGATGGGTCCCTCGGGACCTACGACCTGGGCGAGTAGCTGGCCGTGGCCGAAGTGATGTGGTTGATCCCCGACGTAGCGTGCCATCCACATTGTCGTTGTGGTGGTTGGTCGGAGCCACACGGCGAACATCGGGAAAATAACCTGCGGGATCGTCCGGCGCTCAGGACGGTCAGTGTGCTCAAGCATCATCGCCGTCTTGAACGCCCATGTGGCGGTGATCGCTTGGCGCCATTGATGGAGCCGCCAAGGGCGTCCGCCGCGACTTGTGAGGTCCCCACGGATCAGCGGTGCCAGCACATCCTCGGCCGTAGTCTCAAGCTCGTGCATCCAGCCGGTATTGCAAGGTTTGCATACGCAGCGTACTTCGGTCGTGAACGGGTAACGATGTCCTCGGCTCTGTTCCGTCATGCCATCGACCGACTCGAAAGTGTGCAGATGCTTCACCTTTTCGAGCCTGTCGGCCGGGATGTACTTGGCAATCCATTGGGGCCAAGCGTGCTCGCCTGTGACGGGGCTACCTCCGCAAAACACGCACGTACGACCGCTACTCTCTGAATCAATGTCAGACAAGACCAGTGAGCCTACTCAGCCGACCCGATCAGGGCAGTCAGCGCTAGAGGAAGCGAAGCAACTCGTGGCAGCGGCTGAATCCCACGAACGCCGGGTAGCGCTCCGCGAAGAGTCCGCGCGGTTCCTCGATGAGCGTGGCGAGTCTGAGGGGGCCGAGCATGAGCGCCGCGAGGCGGACCTAGCGCGCGATGCGGCCCGTGCCGCGTGGGATCGCGCTCAGGCTCTCCAAGGGCCTACGCAGGTGACGGAGGCGGGTCTAGAGATACCGATTCCGACGCGCGACGCGTTTGTGCAGAACCTGGCGAAGGTCGCGCCGAAGCCTCCCACTCATCCTGAGCCTCGACAGGACTCTTAGTTGTCTTTCGGGCCGCCGTCTGGAAAGAGATACTTCGCGATCACGAGCACTATGCCGATGACCTGAATGACGGTCGCGCCAAGCCATCCGACGATTGCCTCGGTTGGGATTTGCCAGTGGGCGTGGATGCCATACTTGTAGAACGCAACGTCGGCGACGATTAGTTGCGCCCCGGCAAAGAAGAGAGCTCCGAAGCCTAGGACTTCGCGAAGTCGGCTGTCAGTCGTTGCGTTTCGCTTCCGAGCGCGTTCTAGCTCATCTTCGACGGCCGCAGGGCCTGTAGGTCCGGTTGGCCCAGGCGATTCATAAGTGACCGGCCCAATGGAGATGCGGGCAAGCCTAGGAAGACGCACCCGTTGGCGCTGCCAGTCGGTTTCTGAGGTTCAGGTTGTCGATCCGGTTAGCCATCGCTTCCAGCGAGACGTTGCACTCAGCTGCGAGCGACGCCAAGCTATGTCCGCTATCTACGAGTGCGGTCACTCGCTCTCGTGGCATCAACAGCTCGGCTGCGAACTGGTTGGCATAGATCTCTTCTGGATTGGTTCCACGAGAAGCCATAGGGCCGCGCCTATCTATATAGCCCCATTCGTCGTCTGGGGCACCGGACGCGATTCGCTTGACGTAGTGGCCGATCTCATGGGCGCACGAGAAGCGCTGCCGCTTGTCGTTGTCGCTGATGTTGATGTAGACCTGGGGGTCCTCTTGGGGTCGCTTAGAGAGCATCCCGGACACGTCTGGTTCGAGTGGAACGCGCTGGACGTTGAGCCCAAGCCGCTCCGCGATCACGAACGGATCGACCGGTAGTTTGCAGGTCGCCGGTTCCCCGCCCCAGTAGTTGCGGAGCAAGTCGTCAGCGGCGAGTGTTGGATCAATCGACATTTCGTTGCCTATAGCACATCATGAATCGGACGGCTCTAGATTTCTATCCGACGAAAGCTGGCGCAACGGGACATGGGCTGAGCGCCGGACGAGCTCGGCGAACATCGTACGCCCGTTGTCGCGGTGGTTGTAACGCCAGACGTACTCGTTGATGTAGGACTGCAACCACTTGACGGACACGCCGTGGTAGTTCCCGGCGATGCCGTTCTTGATGTTGCCGAAAAATCCCTCGATGGTCTGCGTGTGGACATCTCCACTCGCGTAGACCCGATCCGTGTGTTTGATCGTGTAGTGCGTCGGGTGGGTGGTGTGTAGGTTGCGATATCCGGCCCACTCGTCTGTGTAGACGGTGGCCTTGGGGTCCACATGCAGACTTACCGTCTCTAGCGCTCCCTCGCGCGGCGTGACGTAGGCGCGGACCCTGCCGCCGCGCTCGACCATCGCCACGATCCCGGTCTTGCGGGCCTTGGCGAACTTCTGGACCTCCGACTGTGACATGCCGCGCGTCATCGACGCCTTTGGCCTGCCGCCGTAGGCCGTCTCGTCAGCCTCAACCGAGCCCTTGAGCTTCCTTGAGTCGTCTTGCTGCATTAGGTGGGTGCGGATCAGATTGCACATCCGCCACGCGGTCTTGTATCCGACGCCGATCTCGCGCTCGATCGCCTTAGCGGACACTCCGCAGCGAGTACTAGTCATCACATACATCACGTAGAACCAAAGCTGTAGCGACGTAGCCGACCTATGGAAGATCGTGCCAGCTGTAGGGTGAATGTGGTGGCCGCACGAGTCGCAAGACCACGAAGGCCGCGACGCAACACGGTGGAACTTCCGTTCCCGCTTACACTTCGGACAGTACGCGTGTGAGCCATCGGCAGAGAACCGCGAACGCCACAGATGCTCTAGGCAGGCAGCATCGTCGGGAAACTCCCGCGCGAACTCCATAAGCGAATACTGCGACTCCGATGCCTTAGAGCGCTTCGGTTCGTTGCGGTTGACCTTGGACATAGGGCCATTCTAGCAGAACTACCTACGTCTAGGGGATAATCGCCCTAAATGGTCACCTATGATCGGCGGTATGGATGAGGTATTCAAGGCGCTGGCCGATCCCACGCGGCGCAGGTTGCTTGACGAGCTGTTCCTACGCGACGGTCAGACATTGACCGCGCTCGAGCGGCGCTTGCCGATGACGCGCTTTGGCGTGATGAAGCACCTGAAGGTGCTCGAAGAGGCTGGTCTTGTCATCGCGCGCAAGCGTGGGCGCGAGAAGTTGCACTTCTTGAATCCCGTTCCGATCCGGCTCGTCCACGACCGCTGGGTGAGCAAGTACTCAGAGCCGTGGGTCGCAACATTGAGCGAGCTCAAGCACGACATCGAGGAGAAACTCATGGAGAAGATTTTCGAGATCTACATCAAGACGACACCCGAGCGTCTGTGGCAGGCTCTCACCGACGGTGAGATGAGAGGGAAGTACACGTTCGGAGCCTGCGTCACCTCCGACTGGACACCAGGCTCGACCTATGTCGCCGGCAGCGCGAACGCTCCTGATCTGCTCCTCGAAGGCGAGAACCTGGAGGTCGACCCGCCGCGCAAGCTCGTCCAGAGCTTCAACGCTCTGTGGGGTGAGGACGTCAAGCGCGAGGCGACCTCGCGAGTCACCTACGAGATCGAGCCGGTCGGCAGCTCGTGTCGGCTGACAGTCACCCACGATCAGCTGCGCGAGGGCGCCAACGAACAGCTATATGGTGGTTGGCCGATGATCCTCTCGACTCTGAAGACTTTGATCGAGACCGGCGAGTCGCTCGACACCCCCGGCTCGCTGATGTATTTGGATGCTGGTGGGCCGCGTTGAGATTTCAACTCAAGGACAGGCTCCTGGAGCTTCGCGACGGGAAGCCGCTGATCATGGGCATCGTGAACATTGGCAGCGACTCCGTCGCCGACCCGCTGTCGCTTGACACGTTGGATGCGCAAATCGAGTTCGCGCTGCGTCAAAGCGCTGCCGGCGCGCACATCCTCGACATTGGTGTCCAGTCGGGCAGAACCGATACAGCTGTGTTGCCCGAGCAGCAGGAGATCGAGCGGCTTGTCCCCTTGGTGCGCGCGCTCGCCGAGCGTGAGCTGGTCGTGTCTGTCGATACCTGGCGGGCCGCCGTCGCCGAGGCGGCGATCGAAGCTGGAGCCGCGCTGATCAACGACGTCGGTGGGCTCGTGGACGAGCGACTTGCCGACGTTGTCGGCGCCGGCGGCGCTGGATTGGTCATGATGCACACGCGCGCTGCTCCGAAGCAGGAGCATTTTCCCGGGTACGAGGACGCGACAGCCGACATCCTTACCTTTCTCGAGCAGCGCATGCGGCTGGCACTGAGCCGAGGAGTCTCGCGCGAGCAGATCGTCATCGACCCGGGCCTTGATTACGCTAAGACGCCACAAGAGTCGATCGAGGTGCTGCGCCGCCTCGGCGAGCTGCGGCAGCTCGATCGTCCGATCCTGCTTGCCGTCTCGCGCAAGTACTTCATAGGGATGCTGAGCGGTGCCGCGCCGGACGAACGTCTGGCTGGGACGTTGGCGGCAATCGATTTTGGGGTCAGCGCGGGAGCGCACATAGTGCGCGTGCACGACGTTGCCCAAGCCACTGAATTCCTACGCGTGCGCAGTGCGCTACGCGGCGAGGGTAGAGTGGAGCTTGACGGCGACCCAGACGACGAGACGCTCAAGTGGATCGAGCCGAAGCGGGCTCTCAACGGATGAAGTCGAGTCCGATCGGCGCTATCCAGGTACCAGAGCTCGCCTCGGATGACGAGCTCGAACCCGTCGATCTCGATGGGCTTGCCGCGCAGTTCGAGCTGGAAGACGTCCGGGTCTGCTCCACCTCGTCTACCAAGCTGGAGGCCGGCTCTGGACGCTTGGCGCGGGCGCAGCTTGTCGATGTCGACCTCAGCGAATCCAAGCTACGTGGAGTCGAGCTTGTCGACGTCATCGCTGAGCGGCTCGACGCCGCCAACGGCGACTGGGGCGGTGCACAGTTGCGACGCACGTTGTTCAACGATGCGCGCTTGACCGGCCTTGGCTTTGCCGAGGCACGAATCGAGCACGTGAGCTTCAAGCTCTGCAAGCTCGACTACGCCAACTTTCGCCACAGCGAGATCGAGCATGTGTCCTTCGAGGATTGTGTGCTCACCGGAGCAGACTTCCAGGGGGCCAAAATCAAAGAGACAGTCTTCTCTGGTTGTCAGCTCTTGGAAGCCGACTTTTCCAAGTCTGAGCTCACGCGCGTGGACATGCGCGGCTCAGGGCTTGCGCTCTCAGGCTCTGTGCTTGGACTGCGTGGCGCGATCATCGATTCACTGCAGCTCATGGAGCTTGCGCGCACGCTTGCGAGCGAGCTCGGGATCACCGTCGAGGATGCCTAGTTTGGGGAAGACCGCGCCGCATGCGGCGCGGTCCCGGCAGGCACATGTGCCTGCCGGCCGGGTCGTGCATGCACGACCCGGAACATGGCCGCACATGTGCGGCCATGCCAGTCGGCGCATGCGCCGACTGGAACAGCATCAAAGCCTCACCGGGATCGCCAGGGCGTGACCGTCGATCCTCACGCGCAGCGCGTATGCGCCTGAGGCGATGGCTCTCGACGCTTGCAAGCTTGCGAGCGTGCCACGGGCATACATGCGACCACTCCTGGTGAGTCGTGCTTGCGAGCTGTCTTTCACCCTTTTGCCGTAAAGCTTAACCGAGCAGGTGATTTTGCGGTGATTGCCCGCGAGTCGGCAGGTGACAGTGGCGTTGGCCCCGGCAGGACCACGCTCACCCCTTGCGCCTTTGCTTCCGTGTGCGCCGGTTTTGCCCCCGGGGCCACGAGGTCCTTGTTGGCCAGGGGCACCTTGTGAGGCCTGCTTGCCGGGTTCGCCTTGTGCACCTTTTTCGCCAGACGGTAGCTGGCCGCCTTCTCCGCTCAAGGAGATTTCCAGGCCGGTGACGTTGGCGGCATGCACTGTCAGCGACGCAGACTGTGGCCCTTCGGCGCTCGGTGCGAACCTGACGAGAAGAGTGCATGTTTCGGCCGGTTGCAATGTCTCTCCGGTGCATTCGTCTGCGGTGACGATGAAGTCCGAGGCGTCCGCGCCGCTGGGCTGCACGGTGTGGATCTGTAGCTCTTCAGAGCCTGCTGTCACGGTGACTATCTGTGCGGCGCCGATCGTGTTCTGTGCCTGAGTGGGGAAGGTCAAGCTCGTGGGCGCCACGGTGGGTTCTTCGTGACAGGCAGCCAACTGGCGAACATACACCTCTGTCGGTCTTTCACCATCTGGCCCTTCAGGCGGACCGTTCTGGCCGAAGAGGTTGGTGGCCTGGGAGTCGAAAACGGCTCGGCAGCCGTTAGCCGAGATGGCGGCCTGCTGACTTTCCTCGTTGGCAGCGACGCCTTCACTTCCACTGGCTCGGTCGAGTTGCGTCGTTTGTCCGGTTTCCGGATCGCGCAAGAAGAGGTGGTATCCGTTTGCGAATTCACCAGCGAATAGGACGCTGCTTGTGTCGGCGCTCGCGCCGAAGGCACCGTATGCATCGCCTGCGATGCCGTCTGCATCCTGGCTTATGAGCGTTGTGCTCGCCGGGTTTGAGCATAGATCCCGCAGGTAGATCTGTGGGCCGCTGATCTCGATAGGTTCGCCGTCGATCGTTATCGACGGCGGTTCCAAGAGGTTGTAGACCTCGGAGTTGAACTCCACCTCACAGCCGTCTTCACCCACAAGTACCGGGTTTTCCGAGCGGCCTTCGCCGGCTCTTCCACCTGAGATTTGACTCACGAGCGTGGTCGTACCGGTCTGTAGATCGCGCATGTATGTCTGTTGATAGATATTCGATTCCGTTCCGGGCACGAGGTTGGTCGCTCGCGAGACAAAGGGAACGTAGCGGCCGTCGGGCGAGATCGAGTACGCCTGGCTTTCCTGGTTGGCGATTTCTCCGGTAGGGCCGTTGGCGCGGCTGACGGCTGTCGTCGTCCCCGTTTGCATATCGCGGACGTATACGGTTTCGATGCTGGTTTTCGCGTGGGTTCCCGCGGGATCTTCCAGGTCGTTCGCGTCGGCGGCAAACACAACGTATCGTCCGTCGTCGGAGATCGCCTCGGCAACGGCCTCACGGCTGAGAATCGCGCCATCTGCGCCGCTCACGCGATCGACCAAAATGGTTTCCCCTGTCTGCAGATCGCGTCGGTAGACATGCTGTTCTTCGGGTTCTTCGTGAGGTAGTCCACCAACTAGGTTGGCGGCTTTGGAGTTGAAGATCGCGTAGCGCCCGTCCCCGGAGATCTTGAAGTTTTCGACACCCGGTTCGTCCGCCGGTTCGCCGTTTGCGCCGTCGGCACGGCTCACGAGCTTGACTTCACCGGTGTGCAGATCCTTTATGTATCCCTCAATCGCGCCGGCGGGTCCGTGTTCGCTGAGGTTGGTGGAGTCGCCCTCGAAGGCGACATAGCGTCCGTCGTCTGCGATCGACACAGGCCCGTAGTCGACCGTGCCTTCATCATTTGCATAAGCGTCTTGTTGTGTGACCGACGCGGGAAACGTGTCGCCGATCGTTTCGTCGCTTGCGGCGCGAGCACTAGCGACAAAGAGCGCGAGGGCGAGCATCGGAAGCGTTAGCGAGAGGACTGCGATGCGCCTGGGCGTAGCAGCGCAGACCAGCTTGTACTGGGACATCCGGGAACCCCTTTCCACGAGGGTGCTAGATGGAAGGGATCGGAAGGAGGTCTCCTGGCTTCCGAGCTATCCCGCCACGCCTTCCCAGTCCCACAATGGGGCCAGTGGCTGCCACATCGGCGTGCGGCGGTCTGTTTTGCTTGCTCGGTCACAGTGGCGGGCCCGCGCCGGTCTCTCACCGGCTTCCCTGTCCACCGATCCGTGGATTATTTTCGTGGCAGCCTAGCGCACTGGTAGGCAGACTCGTTTTGGCGCATCGGTTGACGGCTCTTTGCATGCCGTCCGACGAACAGTTATTGTGTGGTCGGTCACGCGCTCGAGGGAACCCGGTGGGAATCCGGGACTGACGCGCAACGGTATGGGCAGCGAGCCGGAGGCTCTGAGTGTCCGAGTCCGAGTACTCGACGGGTGACGCCAAACATACGGACCCTGTTCTCGCGAACGGACGGCTAGGTCTTAATCGCTCTCACTCTCAGGGTGGGAAATGAGATGTCCTTCCGTCCCTTACAGAAGGAGATCCATCCCAATGCGTACCTTGATCTGTCGGCTAGCGATGCTCGGCGCCTGCCTGTGTGGACTGCTGCTGCCCGCAAGCGCCTCGGCGACCTCGAGCAAAGCTGAAATCGAAGCCTCCGTCGGTAAAGGCGTCACCTACCTTGAGGGCTTGCAGGAAACCAGCGGCGGTTTTTCCTCGGACTGGGACATCAACTCGCTTGCGGCGGCCCACGTGGCGGCAGCGAATGTGAAGAAGGTCGGGGCCGAAACCGACGCTCGGACGTGGTATCGCAAACTGGTGGGCAACGAAACCGCCACGAAATGGCCCAAAGAAGCTCTGGTGACCGAATACGAGCGTGCCGCGCTGGTCGCCTATGCGGCCGGGATCGACCCGGCACGAGTCTCCAAGACGCAGAACCTGATTGCCGGGATTGCCTCCTATTACCAGCCCGAAAGCCCCGGCTACTACGGCCCACCCGGGAACTTCAACGGCACCGTCTTCGCGCTGTTGGCGCTCGCCGACGCAAAGACCACCGGTGGCGTTCAGCGTGTGCCGAATGTGCTGTTCAAGAAGTCGATCGAAGCGATCGAAAAAAATCAGCACACCGATGGTGGCTGGGCGTGGGAAAAGGCCGAAGGCAACGAAGCCAAGCTCAAAGCGGCCGCCGAACCCGACATAACCGGGGCAGCGATGGCCGCCCTCTGCAACGCGCACGTGGAAAGCTCGAGCAGCGTCGTCAAAAAAGCAGAGGCTTATCTCAAGTCGTTGCTGACTGCATCCAACGGTGCGTTCTCCTCGGAATTCGGCGCTAACACAGACTCAAATGCCTGGGCTGTGCAAGGACTGGATGCCTGCGGCATTGACCCTCAAGGCACGGAATTCACGGCGTCGGGGACGAAAAAGACGCCGATCGACTTCCTGATCTCACAGCAGCTCACGAGCGGCACGACGGCCGGCGCGTTCAGATACCTGACCAGTGGCTCGACCGCAAACGAATATTCAAGCCAGGACGCGGTCCGAGCTCTGGCAGGCGCCGGCTTCACGGTCGCGCCGCCAACGCCCACCGGAGGACTGGAACAATGGTTCGCCGAAAGTGGATTCAGCCTCAGCGAAGGCGTCAAGAGTCAACTCACGCTGGTTGTCAACAACGAAAGCTCGGCTCTGAAGGTCTGTTCTGTGTCGGTCGAACCCAAGGCAGCCACGACGACACTTGGCAAGGTCCTCGAAGCAGCGGTCAAAGGCACGATCCCCAGTGAATGTGTGACGGGCTTCAACTCGGAAGCCGGCACTGAAGCGATCAGCCAGATCAGTGGCTATCCCAGCACGCCCAACGCGTTGTGGGACTACAGCACCGATGGGGCTAGCGAAGCCCAGGCCAAGAGCAGCACTCCCGTTCACCTAGGCGACACCATCTACCTACGCTTCACCTAGCGATGCGGGTACCCACCGTCATCGTGACGCTGACAGTCGCAACCTTTGTCTGCGCTCTCGGCGCCGCCGCTACGGAGGCGGCGCCGAAGCAGGTCAACGTGCGAATCGAGGGCAAGAGCGAAACGCTGTTCGAGGGGCCGATATGGACCGAAGGCCATTATGTGCAGGCGTCCTCGGACAGTGAAGCGCGCCGTTGCGACGGAACCAACAACAAAGCGCATCAGGCTCCTGGTCCGACCCCTACCGCAGCGTCCGTCGATGCGATGAGCTTGATTGGAGAAACGTTCGACGGGCAGTGGTATGGCTCGTCGTTTGACGACTATTTCATCACGCGCTGGGGTCCGGACGAACAGAGTCCGGCACAAGCTGCCTACTGGGGGATCCTCGTCAACAATGTCTTTACCAACGTTGGTGGCTGCCAATACGAGCTGAACGAAGGCGACGAAGTCCTCTGGGCATATGACGCATTCAAATCCCGGGCGTTCTTGGCATTGCTGCCAGTGGCCGACCATTACTCCTCCGGTCCCCGGCCGTTGACGGCGACAGCGGAGCTCGACAAACCGTTCGAAGTCGAAGTCATCGACTATGCCGACCAGCAGGAAGACCAGCCCCCCAGCGAGCCCGAGCGAGTTGGCGCCTCGGCTTATGAAGGTGCAGAGGTCTCGCCCGTGCAGATCTCCAGCAAGGGCTTCGAGAAGGTCGAGACCGAAAGCGCGGCGACGGTCATCACCAACGCTCAAGGCAAAGCGACTCTGGAATTTACAGAACCTGGCTGGCACAGGATCAAGGCGACCGCATTCAACGCCGAAGGCGCAGAAGCGGTCCGCTCAAATCGCCTGGACGTTTGCGCTCCTGCGGTGGGCGCCAGCACCTGCCCGAACCCGTTCCCCGAAGATCGGGTGCGCACGCCACCACATACCGAAGAAGAAGCCAAGCATGAAGAAGAAGCCAGACGCCATGAAGAAGCAGTGCTCCGCGAACAAGAAGAAGCCAAGCGTCGGGAAGAAGCCAAGCGCAGCAAAGAAGTAAAACCCCCCGCCCAGGAAGGCAAATCGGAAGTCCTGCCAGCCATCCCCGGCGTTGCGTCGCCGTTGATCTCGCCGCCGATCTTGCATCGGCCAGACGTCCCGGTTGTGCCGCTGACCCTCCAGAGCGTCACCGCCAAGCGGCTGCTGTTGAAGTTTGCCGTGACAGGCACAGCCATCGTGGCGATCGACCGTCAAGTAGGTGGCAAACACCACCTCCGCTGGCAGCTCTTCAAGACTATCGCCGTGAAAATGGAGAAGACCGGCGAGACCGACGTCAAGTTGCCGCGGCTGGCTGTGGGTCGCTACCTCGTGAAGGTCGCTCTCGCCGGCGCTAGCAGCGTGACGAGGACCCTCACCGTATCCCGCGGAACATGATGCGCACAGGCATGCTTGCCTCAGCGCTCGCTATGTGCACGGCGATCTTGGCTTCGACCCCGACGTTCGCGACACCAAACAACTCGAGCAACCAAGCTCGCCTGGACCGCACCGTGCGCTTTCTCCAGGAAGCACAGAACATGGACGGCGGCTTCGGTGGCGAGAAGGGACAGGAATCAAGCCAGCTGTTCAGCGCCTGGGTCGCGCTGGCACTCGCCGGCTCGGCTATCAACCCGCAGGACCAGGCTCAGCCAGGCGGCACCAGCGTCTATACCTATCTGAGTGAACATGTCGCGCATGCCATACGCACGGAACTCTGCGCACCGAGCATCTGCACGACCGCGTTCGAGCGGGAACTACTCGTCGTCGACGCCTCCGGTACCTCGCCCCACGATTTCGGTGGCATCGACCTTCTAGGAGAACTTCTCGCCCGTAAGCTTCCCAACGGGTCCTTTCCTTATGTGCCCGGCGGGCACGGTGAAGTCAACGACACGATCTTCGCGATCCTGTCGCTGAGCCCGATCGCGGAACCCGCCGTCCAGGCGGTAGTTCAGCACGCTGCCAAATGGGTGATCGAACAGCAGAACACCGATGGCAGCTGGGCCTGGGAGGGGAAGGGCAGCCCAGGCGAATCCGATATGACTGGCGCCGCGATCGAGGCACTCAACGCAGCCGGCCTGCACGACACCGAAGCCCAGCAGAAGGCGATCGGGTACCTGCATCAAATCCAGCAGTCCGACGGCGGCTTCCCTGAGTTTCCCAGTGAAGGGGAATCCAACTCCGGCTCTACCGCATGGGTTGTGCAGGGCATCTGGGCGGCCGGTGAAAACCCCGAAACGTGGACGAGGAGCTCGGGTCGCGAACCACTGGACTACCTCGAATCGATGCAACAGCCTGACGGGCACATCCGTTACCGTGCAAGCGAAGAACTAAACGGCGTTTGGATGACCGCCTACACCGGACCCGCATATGCAGGCCAGCCGCTACCGATCCCGGCTCCTGCACGCAACCTCAACCCGTCCACACCGTCGAGCTCCCCAGGTCAGGGTGGCGAGAGCAGCCAATCGGGCAGTGGCGTGATCGCCGGCGGTGGCGGCGATGGTGCGCCGCTGTTCAGCCGCCCCCAATCCCGTAGCAAGGGCCATACGCCGGGCGGTGTGCAGCTACTCAAGCGCGAACACACAAAAGCCAAGCATCGTCGTAACCCTGGCTCTCCACGCAAAACGCCTGCTGTCGCTGTCGCCGGAAGCGGTTCGCGCCGGTCTAAAAAGAGCAGCGCTCGCGAAGGTACAGGCACTGGCGCGCTCCAGCTGGCCGGTGCCGGCGCAGGAGACAAAGGTGACGGACGGATTCAGGGGGGCGAGATAAAAGGGGTCCTGATCGGAGCGCCAGCCGATGCGTTCGCACCGGGAGCTCCCGGCTTGCGCAGCGCTGGTGCTGGAGGCAAACGGGCACCGTGGCTCACGGTCGCAATGGTTACGGCTCTACTATTTTCGTTCCTGCTCGGTGCGCAGCTCGAGCGCCGGGGCAGCGAGGCGATCCTATGAGCATCCTGGCCGCGACAAACGGGGGCATCGCCGAAGCCTTGGCGCGGATCGCCTCGTCCTTGCGCATCCCAGTTCTGATCCTTGCGCTGCTGGTGTTGCTCGTCTGTACGGTCGAGGTCGGGCGCTTTGCGGTCGAGCTGTGGTCTCGTGCCCGGGCCGGGCGAGGCGCCCTGAGGGGTCTAGCTCGCCGACTTGTTGCCAATCCTGAGCAGGCCGTCATCCTCTCGGCCCGTGCACCCAGCTCGTTCTCGAGAGACGCACTGCTGGAGATCGCTCATGCGGTCCTGGCCGGCGAAAGGGAAGGTATCGAGTACGCACTCGCTGACTACGAGCTGGCGGTTCAGCGACGTCTCGACCACACTCGCATCCTTGTACGCGCCGGTCCTGCCCTCGGCCTAATGGGAACACTGATCCCGCTGGCGCCTGGGCTGGCGGCGTTGGGAGATGGTGAAGTAGCCACCTTGGCGACAGATCTACGGACTGCGTTTGCCGCAACGACGATCGGGTTGCTGGTCGGAACCGTCGCGTTCGCGTTGACGCTCACCCGCACACGCATGTACAGCGAAGACCTCACCGCGCTGGAGCGGGCAACTGTCGCGGTGGCCCCTGCTCATGGTCACATGGGTTCGGGACAGCCGACGGCACCTGCCCCAGCGGCAGCATATTCTGCGCAAGCCCTTGCCACGACACCGACCCGACCGCCGATCCCGACCGAGGTCGACACATGACTCGCCGCACGGGACTAGGTCGCCATGGACATATCGAAGACACCGCCGGAGACCCGTTCGATGGCCTCGTCAACCTGTTCGATATAGGCATCGTGCTTGCCGTTGCGTTTCTGATTGCTGGCCTCGGTCTGACGCTCAATCAGCACACGCGCCGTCTGCAACGACGCTCGTCGAGCACAGCGCACTCCCAAACACTGTCCTCGTCGTCATCCACTGCGCCGGCTGTGAGTGGTCACGGACGGCCAGTTGGCACCGTCTATCGGCTCGGTAACGGACAGCTTGTCTACGTCCAGGAGAATCCGCGACGGTGAGTGGGTTTTCCCGCCCGCGGTCGCGCGGAGGGAGCTGCCACACGAGATAGCAGTCACTCGATTGGACGGTCAAGCTCTGCCTGCCTGTGTCGACATCGCAGCGCAGCTCTTAGAGGACTCAGTTTGTGCGAGTCTTCAGGGATGACCGATCGCGCCGTCGTATCCGTGCCATTGGAGAGTTTGGCCGACCTCCAGCCGTTGTGGCGCGCGCTGTACGAGTACCAGATTGAGTTGACACCGCACCTACGCGATCGCGTGCGTCCGTACGAGCAAGCGTGGCATGAGCACCAGCGAATCAAGACCGAATGGCTGGCCTCTGAGCCCGACTCGTTTGTGCTGGCTGCCGAGGAGCTCGACCGCTATGTCGGCTATGCGTTCGTACGGGTCCGTCCCGGTGCTCGCTTCGCTGTGTCATGGAGCGCATCGGACCCACTGGCCGAGCTGGCGATCCTCGCCGTCCTGCCACACGCTCGCGGGCAGGGCGTTGGCTCGATGCTGCTGGACGCCGTGGAAGCGAAGCTGAGTGAGCTTCGGATCGAGGACATGGTGATCGACGTCATTACGACCAACACCGATGCTATGCGTCTCTACGAACGGCGCGGCGCTGTGCCATTCCTCACCAAATTTGTCCAGCGAGTCGGGGACACACATTTGGGCTAAGCGGAGGGGAGTTGATGGCGGAGATCAGAAGCGCAGTTTTCAGTTTCGACAATCGGCCGCGCCTAACTAGCCGGCCTCCCTGTCCAGGGGGACTGGAGAAAGGAACACCACGATCGAGCGAATCGAGGACATGCCGACAGGGACGATTGGCTTCGCGGCCGGTGGCAAGCTCACCCGCAAGGATTGGGTGTAAGGAGAGGCCCGACAGCAGTAGCCGACTACTCGATCGTACGGATGGAGACTCTTTGCTCCACTCGCAGTGCCTCCGAGTACGTAGTCCTCGAGATACAGCTTGAAAGGATCGATGTGACGATATCGGTCTCGGCCTGTGAAGTCGTCTGGTCTGCTGTCACAGGATCTTGGTTCGGGGCTGCCCGGTCAAAGCGCCGAAATCCCCGTCGGCAAAACAAACTTTCGGATTCGTAGTGGCTCATGCGGATATGAAGTTCGATACGACGCTACTCGATCGCCTGCTAGGCTGCGCGCCGTGTTGGCCTACGTCCGGCGTCACCACATAGGGCTTATCGCGCTGTTCGTGGCGCTCGGCGGCACGTCCTACGCAGCAACGCGGCTGCCGAGCAACAGCGTCGGGAGTGGACAGATCCGGGCAGGCGCCGTCACCGCCGCAAAGATCCGCGACGGAGCGATCACCGCAGAAAAGCTATCGCCGGAACTCAGGGCGCGGCTGGGGGTGACGAGGCCGAGCAGAACGACACCGGTGACGGGACCGGCCAAATGGAGAGATCCGGGCATCTTGGCCGCGATCGGCTCCGCTGGCCAGACGGTCGTCGACCAGAAGATCGTGACAGTGGAGGTGACAGCATCTTGGGTGTCGACGGGTTTGTCGATAACCGCCGGACAGCACCTGTGGACCGACACGCGCACCGACGGCAGGTGGAGCGGTAACCCACAGTTCTTCCCCTTCTCCGACGCGAACGGCCTCGGCCCGTCCGTCTACAAGAACTGCTGGAAGATCGATGAAAATGCTCCGGTCGAGTCGCTGATCGGTTTCATCGGCGTCTCCCCGGTCAACGTCCCCGAAGGATGCCAGGGCGGGACGGCCGCTCCGGGGTTCTTCGAGGCGGGCGACACGCTGAGGAACTACACGTCCCAGACGACAGGTCCCATCTGGCTCCGGACCAACGACAACACCAACCACATCTCCAACGTCGGTCAGCAGATCGTCAAGGTCATAGTCACCAGCTCCTGACCTGAGGACCAGGCCCTTCGGGGCTTCGCCCTGGCACGAGCCCGCGGCGCCTCAGCCGCTCAGCTCGGTGACGGCCGCGACGACATCACCGAACTGCTCCGGCAGTCGGTCCTCCAGCCGCTGACTGCGGCGCCACGCGGTCCATCTCTGCTGGATCGTTCCGGCAGAGGATGATGAGTCCCGGCTTGAGCACGAGGGTATGCGGGATCATGAGGTTAAGTCGCCATCAGCTGTACTCGCGATGAACCTGGTCGGTGTCGGGCCGTTGGGGTTCTCAGCGTCTCTCCCTCCGTCAGCTCGCCATCGGTGGTCCCGCGCCGACCGCCTTGGACGCGGTCGTGATCTCGCCGCGGAGCGTCTTCAGCGCGGCGACGTAGATCTCCGAGAATGTCGGGAACGGCTGGATCGTGTCGGCCAGAACGTCGAGTGGGATGTGGGCGCGGATCGCGAGCGTGGCCTGCTGCAGCCACTCGCCCGCCTCGGGGCCGAGCGCGTAGGCACCCGTCAACCTCTCCCCGTCGCTGAGCAGCGTCAGGAAGCTATTGCTATCGACGTAGGCTTGGGTGTAGGTCGCGGTCTTCGCCACCTCCGATAGCGGGACCGTGGCACTGAAACGGTCGATGGAAGCGCCTACCGCCGCGGCTTGCGGGTCGGTGTAGACAACGCGCGGGACGGCCTCGTAGTTGGCCTTCCGCGGCTCGCCGAGGATGTTCGCGGCGACCACGTCTCCCTGGTACTTGCCGACGTGGGTGAGTGGCCACAAGCCGTTCACGTCGCCGATCGCCCACAGGCGCTCCGCTGCGCGCAGGTGCGCATCGACTGGAACACCGTGCGCATCGGCCTCGACGCCAACGGTCTCGAGGCCGAGCCCGAGCACCCGCGGACGCCGTCCGGTGGCGACGAGCAGCTTCTCACCGTGCAGCTCGCGTCCGTCGTCGAGCTCGAGGACGTAGTCCTCGCCCTCGCGTCGCGCCGCGCTCGTGCTCGCGGAGAGGACGAGCTCGATGCCCTCGCTGCGCAGCACTTCGCCGAGCGCCTCGCCGAGTGGCGCCGGCTCGCGCCCGAGCACGTGCTCGGCCATGTCGGTCACCACCACCTCGCCGCCGAGTCGACGAACGGCCTGCGCCATCTCCACGCCGACCGGCCCGCCACCGAGGATCAGCAGACGGCGGGGAACGGCCTTCATAGACGTCGCCTCGCGGTTGCTCCAAACGCCGTCGAGCTCGCGCAAGCCGGGTACGGGTGGCACAACGGGATCGGCACCGTTCGCGAGAACCACATGATCCGCGGTATGGCGCACACCGTCGACCTCCACGACCCCAGGGCCGGCGAGCCGCCCGCTGCCGCGCAGCAACTCGATGCCGAGATCGGCCAGCCAGCGTTCCTGTCCGGCGTTGGAGTATTCGGAGACGATGAAGTCACGCCAGGCGAGCGCCGCCTCAACATCGACCTCGGCGCTCGCGGCGGCCTCGCGCGCGCCATGGACCGCCTCGCCCGGCCGCAGCAGCGTCTTCGACGGAATGCAAGCCCAGTAGGAGCACTCTCCTCCCACGAGCTCGCGCTCCACGACCGCCACGCGCAGACCGCCCTCCGCCAGAGCGCCCGCACAGTGCTCGCCTGGGGAGCCGCCACCGAGCACGATCACGTCATAGTCGCTGTTCATCGTGGCAGCTCCTCGCCGGCGCGCTCGCGCACCATGTAGAGCGCATACCAGTCAGGCCAGTTCTCATCCGCCTCGCCGGTTCGCTCCTCGTGCTCGCCGTGCGCTGCGGCCGCCTGCCTGAGCGCGTCCGCGAGATCCTCCACAGAGTCGTATGTCGTGCCCATCGGCCGCTCCTCTCAGCGACCCGGCAGCCGCGTGGTGATCTCCTGGAGCAGCCAGCCGTTGCCATCCGGATCGTTGAACGCGGCGAATGAGCCGTAGGTGCCGCGGTTGGGCGCCGGCCCGGGCACACGGCTGGGTTCGTGGAAGCGATCGCCCAGCGCCCCCTCGTGAAACACCTCGCCGACCTCCACGCCGCTGGCGAGCAACTCGCCACGCGCGGCTTCGATGTCGGGGACGGCCAGGTACAGGCTCTGGACTGAGCCGGGCGCGCCCGACGCGATGTTCGTGCCAAATTGGATCGAGCACGCGGAGCCCGGGGGCGTGAACTGAACCAGCCGAAGGTCCTCACCGCGGGCAACATCGGCGTCCAGTCTCCAGCCGAGACTTGCGTAGAACTCCTTCGCCCGATCGACGTCTGAGACCGGCAACACCACGACCTCGAGCTTGAACTCACCGGCTTGGACACTGTTCATCTCGCCTCCACGCTCCCGTCGGGTCGCGCATACTCTCCTCTCATCCGAGCAGAAGTCAAGGCTCTCCCGGGCGGTGCGTGGCGAGTCCGGGCGCTCGCGATCGAACCCGCTCGGCGGCCGCGTCGCCAGGGACCCGCACGACCCTGGATCGATGCCAGAAACCGAAGCCGACCTACAGGTGCCAACATGAGCTCCAGTATGACCATGAGCGGTCTGCTTCCCGGCGTGATCTACGAGACCTACATCGTCGAGTGATCCCGCCGCCTGAGCAGGACGAGGAGAAGGTCGCGATCGTCACCGGCGCCTCGCAGGGCATCGGCGCGGGTCTCGCGAGGGCTTACCGTGAGCGCGGGTATGCGGTAATCGCTGCCGCTCGATCGATCGGGACTTCTGAGGACCCCGGCGTCGTGACCGTCGAGGGCGACATCGCCGACCCCGACACGGCACAGCGCATCGTGGAGACGGCGGTCGAGAGCTTCGGTCGCATAGACACTCTCATCAACAACGCGGGGATCTACATCGGTAGCCCTTCACGGACTACACCCTCGAGGACTTCAACGCCCTGATTGCCGTCAACGTCGCTGGCTTCTTTCACATGACGACGCGCGCGGTCGCACAGATGCTCGACCAGGGCCGTGGGCACGTGGTCAATATCTCAACGTCACTCGTGGAGCAGCCGGACAGCAGCAGACCAGCCGCGCTGCAAACGCTGACCAAGGGCGGCCTGGTCGCGATCACCCGCTCGCTCGCGATCGAGTACGCCTCACGCGGCCTACGGGTAAATGCCGTTTCGCTTGGAGTCGTCAAAACGCCACTCCACGACGAGAGCTCCTACACGGGGATGGGCGCGTTGCACCCCATCGGCCGAGTCGGTGAGATCGAGGACGTGGTCGGTGGAGTCCTATATCTCGAGTCGGCGCTCTTCGTGACCGGTGAGATCCTGCACATCGACGGCGGCCAAAGCGCAGGACACTGACTATGGAGCCATTTCAACAACGGAGGTCGCTATGAGCAACATCAATGAGGAGATCGTCTTGGCTCATTTCATCGTTTCAGATGATGTAGAGCGTTCTCGGCGCTTCTACACGGAAGTGCTCGGTGGCAGGGTGGTCTTCTCCGGGGAGCCAACCTATGTCGCGCTTGCCAACAGCTGGATCATCATCAATGTCGGGGGAGGCCCGACCGACGACAAGCCTATGGTCGCTTTGGAGACGCCACGCGACCTTGAGCGGGTCAGCAGCTTCCTGAATATCCGGGTCAAGGACATTGAGGCCGTGTATGCCGAATGGAGCGCTCGGGGTGCGCAATTCCTGACGCCGCCGAAGCAGCACGAGTACGAGATCCGTTGCTACATCCGCGATCCCGACGGGCATCTGATCGAGGTGGGGCAAACCACGGACCCCGAGGGGGACTGGACCCCCCCCTCAGTGGCTGTCGAGTACGGCCGGCGGGGAGCCCGAGTGAATGCCGAGATCACCAGCGAGATCCTTCGCATCGACGGTGGACGGTCTCCCGGACGCTGAGATCCCTACCACGTGCCATCATCGGATCGGTCATGACGATTCCTTTGCCCAATGGCAACCGTCAATGGTTCTTGCCCGGCGCTGGAATCGCGAGTCGGACGCCGCGCAAATCCTCTGCAAACGGGCACAAAAATCGAGTCATGTAGACGGCTTTTTGGGAGAGTTCTGGGAGAGTGGACGATCGTCTGCGCGGCGGCGGCCCAGAAGGTGCTCATTTGCAGGATTTTTCCAAGGCGACGACCGGAATCGAACCGGTGTAGACGGCTTTGCAGTGCGTCGGAAAGGGGTGCTTTCCGCATACCTAAGCGGTTTTCGGCAACCTCAGGTGCTCTCAGATGCCCCCAAAAAACGCTCGGTTGGGAGAGTTTGGGGAGAGCCACCCTCACATGCTGCCCACAGGGCCCTCAACCTTATTCGCCCGCGCCATATACGTCCGCCAACGTCCAGATCGTCTGTTTTGTACGGGTTTGCGGACACATCGGACGAACTGACTTTTGTCAAACATTTGTCACGGGAGGAGTCGCGCACGAGCGCCTCGAGGAGGCGTGATCGGACGACGACGACGGCGACGCGCGGCCGACCCGAGATATCGTGCTCGGCCGCCACCTCGATAGCTCTGGCGGGTCGTCCGTAGTTCCGCAGACGTTCGTTCGGGGAAAGAACCATGAGGTCCGTGAACGGACCTTTGAGGATGTAATCGCGGGCCGCTGGCTCCTTGACGCCCGCGCCCCTTGAGCACATCGTCGAGCACCGCGTCAGCTGGTCGGCTTGTTGGTTGCGCCAGCCCAGGCGCCTTCGTCCACGGCAGCGAACAGGGCAGAACACGCCACGTGAGGGAACCGGGAGGAATGAGCTGACCGATCGACGTCTCGAGCTCGACGCTGGGAGCCGGGAGCTCGGGCAGACCGGACAGATCGGGGCGCACAGGCGGCCGCGAAGTGTCCTTTGAATCGGTCGGGCGCTGCGTCACGATTCCGAGTGTGCCTGATCAGACCCGAGAACTGCTCGCCCTACTTGACGGTCCGAGCGCGGAACGCTTCGCGCGGCGATTGCTTTGGACTGTCGTCTTGCGACGCCTCCTTGCGGCCATGCTGCCTACCGCGATCATTCTGTTGCACTTCCTCGCATAGAGGTACGACCATCTGCCGTTGAAGGTCCGCGACTTGCCTCGGGGTCAGCACCCCACGGCCATACGTCGTTTCTCGCAAGTAGCGTCGGCGACGGCAACGGATGGCTCGGCACGTCCGGATGAAGCAAAAGCTCTTGGTTCGACGGATGGCTTAGCATCGCCCAATTCAGCCGGGTGGCCAACTCGATCGTTCCATCAACGCGGCCGTCGGGCGAGCTCGTCCAAGGATGGGAGAGCACCAAGGCCTGGGTAGGCGATGTCGGTAGATACAGCTGCTCGGCCGTCGCGACGCCGAACCCGAGGGAGTCTCCTGACGGGTCGATGTGGACAAATGGATGCTCCCCCGTGAACAGGCACGGCGAGTCAAATCGTGCCAGCGTCCACGTCCGCATATCAATTATTTCGGCGATCTCCTGAACGGAGGAGAGCATCGACTGCAGGAGCATCGCGTTCGTTGGTTGGATCTCGATGTACTCGTCGCTGTTCGCCATCATCTCTCGCAGTTCGGCCGAGGGCTCTTGACCGGTGATCTCGCGCAGTCGCTCGTCTGAGTAGTTGGAGGCTCCCAGGCGAAGCAGCAGACGGTTGACCTCGACAATCGACTCGGCCAGTCCTTCTCGGGCGGCGCGGCCGCGCGATAGTTGAGCGGACATGAACATCGCTAGTGCCTCTCGATCGGAGCGGCTCAAGGGAGATCGGTGCTCGCGTGTGGCCTCTAGCGCAGGCGCCGCCTCGGCGTCGATGTACTCGGCCAAGACGCGCTCAACACCGAACTCCTTCAGCCCCTCCGCGGTCTTTATCGTGTTCCAATCGCGTTGGGAGAACGCGTCGCGGACGTTGCGAATACCGCCCTCGCCCGACCTCTTATTCAGGACGCGAACCTGGAAAGCCTTGCCCTTGCGGCGCGCGAACCCGCGTTGGTAGGTTTGCGCCACGAAGTGATGCTTGCGTGGGTCTGACACGTCGTCACGATATGCGGCGCTGCGGTCTCGCGTGGTCACGACAGGTCGCGGATCACGAGCCTTGACGCACTTCAGCCGAACTTGCCGCCGATCGAAAACAGGTAAGAGTACGGAGTTATCGTCTTACGCGGGAGGGCAGCGACGCCGGCGCTCGTTGCGAACGCGGAGAGGAGAACCCCTACCGGTTCGCCGGCCACCCCTCGCCAACGAGCGGCAGAGTTCTCGATCCGCCACACCGAAGCGGTCACGCATCCGAGCGCTGCAGCGAACGCCAGCTCCGCTCAATCCTCGATGAGCTCTACCCGAGTGGCACGAGCGATTCGGTGAGCGGTCGCACACGCAAATCGCGGCAGCAGACGAAGGACCGCATCGCCGAGTTGTTCATGCGCGGCGAGACGCAGGGCAACGCGCCCGGCTCCAAGTGGGCCGCCGTGAACGCGATCGTGGAGTACGGCGACTGGCTGCTTCCGCTGCGCTCGAGCGGCCAGCGCTTCGCCCGTGCGCTGGACGATGGACCCGAGAAGACCCGCGCGCTGCAGCTCGTCGCAGCCGTGTGAAAGGGTATTGCCCGGCGGGCGTTCGGGCTCGCCGGGGCATGCCAAACCGACCGATGGACGCCACCCGCGTACTCCCTACTATTGATGGTCAAGGAGCTGGCCCGGGCGGTCGATTCCTTCCAAGGAGCGTTTGCAATGGCTACCCGAACTGACAACGAGATCCGCGAGCTGAGCCCCGAGGAGTGGGATCAGCGAGTAGATGAACAGGCACGCAAGCGCCTGGGCATGAGCGGCGAGGAGTTCGAGCGGCGTCTGAACGCGGG
>DASYNL010000042.1:0-17363 GCA_036008605.1 Solirubrobacteraceae bacterium
ATCGACCTGCGCGTGATCGAACCGACCTCCACGCAGGAAACGCTGAAGCTGATCGACGCGGGCAGGGCGCAGTTCGGGCTGGCCGACGGCAGCGACGTCGCCTCGCTGATCGCCGGCGGCGGCGACGCGCAAGCCGTGATGGCGCTCGTCCAGCAGCCGCTTGGCGGGCTGATCGCGCTGGCCTCCGAGCACCTGCGCTCGCCCGCGGGTCTGGCCGGCAAGGCGGTCGGCATCACCGGCGTGCCGAGCGATCTGGCGGTGCTCGACACCGAGCTGCGTGCCTCAGGCGTCAGTCCCAGCCGCGTGCACGTCGTCACGGTCGGCTTCAACGGACCCCAGGCTCTGCTGGCCGGGCGGATCGCCGCCTTCACCGGCTTCATCCCCGACGAAGGCGTGACGCTTGGCGCGAGCGGGCATCCGGTGAGCACCTTCGGTCTCTCGCAGTACGGCGGTCCCTCATACCCGGGCCTGGTCGCATTCACGACGCGGCGTGAGATCGCCTCCGAGCCACAGCTCGTACGCGACTTCGTGGCGGCGACCGTCCACGGCTACGAAGACACGCTGGCCGACCCGTCTCGCAGCCTGGCCGAGCTGGAGGCGGCCAACCCGACCCTGCCGCACGCGCTGACCGCGGCGTCGCTGAAGGTGTACCTACCGCTGTTCGCGGCCGGGCACACCGTCGCATTCGGGACGCTGCAGCTGGGTAACGTGGCGGCAATGTCGAAGTGGATGCTGGGCGCCGGTCTGATCCATACGCCGATCGCCCCGGCGCGCTACGGCACGAACGCATTCCTGCCTTAGAACGGTTTCAAATGAGCTGTTCCGGGCGTTCGTGGAACGTGAAAGCCGGGTGGCATGGCTCATCTTTGAGGGTGGCATGGCTCATCTTTTTAATGAGTCTGGCCAACACCCCCCTTTGCGGAGGCAATAGATAAAGGTTCGGTACCTAAATAAATCCCCCCGCTCCACACAAAGGGGTATCTAGCGTGCAGGCCATTTTGAAAGAACTTTCCTAGAGGAGCCTCCGGGCGGCTGCGAGGCTTGCGGGTGCTACCGTCATTTGACAGCTACGAGACGGTGTGTATCAAAATGCGTGTGTTGGTGACAGGTGCCGGTGGCCTGATCGGATCGAATTTGGCCGCCGCGGTGGCGCAGCAGAGTTGGGAGGCGATCGGCTGCTACCGAGGGCAAGTCGTCGAGCTGGACGGGGTGCAGATGATCTCGGTCGATCTCGCCGAGCGGCACCAGTGCGTTGCCGCGGCGATGGAGTTCGATCCCGATGTGATCGTGCACGCTGCCGGCGGAGTCGAGCTCAGTCGCTTCGAGCTCGAGCCGCGGCTTGCCGAGCTGGACTACCTCGCTACCGAATACACGATCGCTGCCGCGCGGGCTGTGCGTGCTCGCTACGTGCTTGTGTCCTGCGATTGGGTGTACAGCGGCTATCGACCCGCCGGCTCGCGCTTTGCCGAGAGCGATGCGGCCGCTCCCGTTAACGCCTACGGACGCTCCAAGCTGGCCTGCGAGCAGGCCACAATGCGCGCGAACCTTCCCTGGCTGATCGTACGGCCCGCGGATGTGTATGGCGTGAACCTGTCGCGGCCATTGCGTCAGGTCCCCCAGGAGCAGGGCGTGTGGGAAGAGGACACGCGGGAGAGAGGCGTTGGGGGGCAGAGTGTGTGGGAGCGATCGGGGCTGGCGCTGAGGCTGGTCAAGCGCCTGTGTAAAGGCACTGAGCTTGCGGCGCCGCAGGGGCTTTGGCGCTCGCCCACATACGCCTGGGATTTTGCGCAGCGCGGTTGCGAGCTGATCGCGCAAGGGTGTGAAGGCGTTTACAACATGGGTGGCGGCGTGCCGTTGGGACGCTACGAATGGCTGGTGCTACTGGCAGGCGCCTTCGACTGCGAGCCTGGGCTCGTGCGAGAGGGCACGGTTGAGGACTTTTTGCAGGCCTGTGGTGAGGATCCGCAGCTGGAGCTACCCCCGAACACCGCCCTCTCCGAGGAGAAGGCGAGCGCTGCGATCGGCTCGCCGGGGGTGGCTCCCGAGCGCGGCTTGCAGCTGATGCGCGAGCAGCTGCGCCGCATGCTCAAGCCAGTTCGTGGGCTGGCGCGCTAGTCTGCGCCACTGCCAGTTACACAATCGAAAGGGAGCACTCCATGAACAAGAGCCAGCTTGTCGAGGCGATCGCCAGCGACAGCGGTCTCTCCAAGGCGGATGCTGGGCGCGCGGTCGAGTCGTTCTTGACCACCGTCGGCAAGACGCTGAAGAAAGGCGACGAGGTCGTGATCACCGGCTTCGGCAAGTTCTCCGTGGTCAAGCGCGCAGCTCGTCAAGGGGTCAACCCGCGCACGGGCGAGAAGGTAAAGATCAAGGCGTCCAAGGCCCCGAAGTTCACACCCGGAGCAAGTCTCAAGCAGACGGTGCACCCGAAGAAGTAGGAATCCCACCACCCACCCCAGCCACCATCCGACATGGCGCTCGTCGGAGAGTTGGAGCTTGCGAGCTTCGACTACACCGACCCCGAGCTTAAGGGGAGGCGCTTTCACACGGCCATGAGCGAGTTGGCAGCCGAGGGGTGGCTGGCGGCTGGGCCGTACGGGTACGTGGTGCTCGACCGCGAGGCGGGCGAGTTCTTCCTACGGACACGCTCGGCGATCTTCCCGGGTATGAAGATCGCCGAGCTGTTCGACGTCACAAGCGGGGCGCTTTGGGAGGAGATGAAGCGCAATATCCTGCACGTCAACGGGGGCGATCACACGCGCTTGCGCAGCCTTGTGAACCCGGCGCTTACGGCGCGCGCTGTGGAGCGCTGGCGTCCCGCGATGCGCGGGTTTTTGGAGGAGTTGTTCGTTCCCGTGGCCGATGCTGGCACGTGTGAGTTCGTTGGGGCGTTTGCTAAGCCCTATCCGTCGCGGACGATCGCGACCGTGATGGGGGCGCCCGTCGCGGATGCTCCGCGTCTGCACCACTGGTCCAATTGGATCCAGCGCCAGTTCGACGCCGCTTCGATGATGAACGAGCGCGCCGGGATCGAGCAGGCGGTCGAGGAGTTCTACGAGTACGCGCGCGCGCTGTTGAACGCGCGACGTGAGGACCCCGGCGACGATTTGATCTCGACCTTGCTCGCCGCCGAAGAGCAAGGCGACAAGCTGAGCGAGGAGGAGTGCGTCAACCTCGTTTTGAACGTGTTGATCGGAGGGGTTGATACGACGCAGAGCCAGTTGGCGCACGCCGTGCGACTGTTGGCCGAACATCCCGAGCAGTGGGCGGCGCTCGTCGCAGACCCCTCGCTTGCTGGGGCGGCGGTCGAGGAGGCCTTGCGCTACGAGCCGATCACTCCCTTCACCGCCAGGATCACCGTCGAGGAGCTGACCTATCGCGACGTGACTTTTCCGAAGGACACGATCGTGATGGTGTGCGCGTTCACGGGCAATCGCGACCTGCCCGACGGGCGTGGCGATGACGGAGAAGGTGGCGAGCGGGTCGCGGGCAACGCCGCGCCGGCGTCGGGAGCAGGCGCTGACACGTTTGACATCACCGCCGAGCGGCCCAAGGCCCGGGCGCTTACCTTCGGGGCCGGCGTGCACTACTGCCTTGGCGCCAATCTCGCTCGGCTGGAGCTCGAAGAGGGGTTGAGCTTCCTTGCACGCAAGATGCCGCGGCTGCGGCTTGACGGGGAGCCGCTATTCGAGAGCATTCTCGGCATCTACGGCCTCGCCGAGCTGCCGATCGAGTTCGGCTCCTAAGGGCGAGCGCCTAGCGCGGCGGAATCCCATTATGCAGTTGCGTGAAGCCCTCGCCGCTTGGCCACCAGGGTTCGCACTAGCCGTCCGGCTTGCCACATTCCCAGTGCGGCGGCGGCACCAACAGGGCCAATCGGTGGGATTGCGGCGCGGGCGTCCCATGTGTGGCTCGCCGCCGGTGTGATCAGCGCAACCCAGGCCATCGCGAAACACAGCACACCGATCTGTCGCGGGCGTCCCTTTGGCAGAAACGGGGCGAAGAACGTCGACAGCATCAGCACTGCCATCAGCCAGCCGTATACGCGCGAGTGGGTCTCGTATTCGAGCAGAAAGCTCAATATCGAATGGTTGATCTTATAGCCGTTGGCGCCGTAGTAATTCAGTCGGGTCTGTCGCGCGATCTCCTGCTGCTCCGGTTCGAAAAGAGCCAGGTGATAGAAGCCGTAATAGCCATAGCCGATCTCGCTGTGCGAGCCGAAGACGATGTTCACCGGCGCGACGTACGCCAGGACGCTTTCGAAGACCGTCTCCAGATATTCGACCGGCTGATGAAGGATCACAGCCTTGGTCCAAGCGGCGATCTTGCTGTCGCTGGCCTGGCTTGCCGCGAATGGGCCTGCGCCGTTGCCAAAGGCTCTGTCGGCGGGTGAGAGTTCGTAGTCGAACGTGTACTGTTCGACCTCTGCCTTTCTTTGCGCCGGCGGCGTGCTTTCGCAGAGCACGCTTGTGCCCGGCGGCGGAGTGAACTTGCTGCAATTCGCAAACGGCGCGACCCGCGAGTACAGGTTCCACGCGCCAGCGGGCGTGGCGAGACCCCAGTAGCCGGTGTGCTTGTGCTGAGTAATAACGTACGGAGTGAGCACGCAGGCCATGCACGCCAAGGAGACTGCGCTGGCAAGCAGTCTGCGCCGCCAGGTTCCCCCCGACCCGAGCAGCAGCCAGAGGAGCAGCACGACCATCAGGGGGAGCGCGACGACACGCACGGTGTTGGCGAGACCCAACGTCAGGCCCGCCAAGGCTGCCCACACCGGCAGTCGCGCGCCGGCGGCGTGGGTCGCGAAGTACAACCCCAGCGCGAGTAGGAATATGAACAGCGACTCTGTGAGCGGGGTGTGCTCGAGAAACATCTCGGCCCCATTGAGCGCCACGAGCGCGGCGGGCAGCAACCCCAACCATGGGGGGCCTCCCGCCCGGCGAACGGCTAGGAAGACGAGCAGCGCGCTGGCGAGCCCGAAGAGATGCTGAAGCGCGATGACCCACGCCAAGTGGGTCGGCCAGAGCGCATGGAGCTCGCGGATGAAGAGCGGATAGCCCACCTCGCGGGTCGGATCGACCCACAGGTGTTCGCGTGCCAGGCCGACATAGGTCACGGCGTCGGGGAACCCAAAGAACGCCGGCCGCCACGCGAGCATAAAAAGCAGGCGCATGACAGCGCCTGCGAGGAGAATCAGCAGCAGCCCGAACAACGCGACACGTCCGCCGCGCGTACGCGGCCACTTCGACGCCAGCGCTTTTAGCGGACGCTGGATCACGCCTGTCCTTGGGCCTGTTTCCAGCTTGGTCGCTTGATCGAATTGCACGGAAGGTGGGGTGCTCGCGTTGCTTCCGGGTCCATCGTGCCGATGGACCGCTGGACGCGGCCAGGCAGAATATAGGCTTCCCCCGACGGCAGCGTGGCCGTAACTTTTGGCCCGAACCGGGACGAACATCCGTCGATTTGGATGGGTCGAAAGCTACGGGTCACTCGCACGGTGGTCCGATAAAGACGCGCCGGCAGTCAATTGACAGGGGGGTGTGAGGGTGTCGCCCAGCGACATGCAGCTATGCGGCTGCATGACCGGCCGCTTCTTTTACCCGACGGAAAGGAATCTGAGGATGGTTTGGATGAGGATCGGTAGGTCGCGCGCGAGGCTTTCGGCGGCGGGGCAGGCGGCTGCAGCAATGAGGGTGGCAGAGGTAATGAGAATGGCGGGGGCCGCGCAGGCCCGGAAAGTGGCGGATCCAGCAGGGGTAGCGGCGAAAGGGACGGCAAGGGTCGGGAAGACAGCGAATCCAGTCAGGACAGTGGCGAAGACAGTTGTAGCCGTGACGTTGGCAGGGCTCTGTGCGTTGGTGCTCGTGGTCAGCGCTTGGGCGGGGGAGTACCACGTGTATAGCTGCCGGATGCCAAATGGCGAAGTGGCGCCTACGGATGGGTGGAGCGGAAGCGCGACGGGTGTAGCCGTGGTGGCTGAAGACAAATGCGCTAAGGGTGGTGCTCTAGTAGCTGCACTTAGTGCCGGGGTTAGCCATCCAGTGGGGACGGACATCGCTGCCTGGACTTTCAAGGCTCCCGAGGGCGAGATTGTCAGTAAAGCGAGCCTCTGGCGAGCGGGGGATGCCGAAGGTGGCGCGGTTGCGAATGCGACATATGAGTTCTGGCTGGCCGGGCCGACCCCGACGGAAGCTTTTGATTCGTGCGTCTATGTGTCTGGCTGTATGAAAGCGGTGGGGGAACCAGAAGAACCGCTTTCTGGATCGAATCTACTTTCAGTGCCGGTCACGAACCTGGGCGAACACCTGTATGTGAACGCCTCATGCGGGGGGTTGCAAAGCTACAAATGCCCGAGCGGCAAAGGCGACGCCAACGGCTATGCCGCTGTCGTCTACCTCTACGCCGCCGACCTCACACTCGAACAGACATCTCAACCGAGGGTCAGCGAAGTCGAAGGCGAACTGGCGACGGCGACGACGCTGTCTGGCACCGACGACCTCTCTTTCCATGCGGAAGACACTGGCTCGGGTGTCTATAGAGCGGTCTTCACGGTCGATGAAAAAGAAGTGGCCAGTACGGTCTTGGCAAGCAACGGCGGCCATTGCCAGAACGTGTCCCAGACGACTGACGGCCTGCCGGCTTTCCTGTACATGCAGCCGTGTCCAGCCAGCCTAAGGGCCGATGTCCCTTTCGACACGACGACGCTAACCGATGGCAGCCATCACCTGGTCGTCTCGGTGACCGACGCGGCGGGCAACTCGACGGTCGCCTTGGATCGCAACGTCACAGTCAAAAACGACACTAGGGCAGTGGAAGCACCGACCAACCCTTCGCCCGAAGGCCAAGGACCGCAGAGCACCGAACAGCACGCCCAACCCATCCAAATACCCTCGCAAGTGACAAGCAACGCTCCGGTTACGACGGCACAGCCGCAGAGCAACGGCACGAACGCCACGCCGCAGGCAGCCTTGCGGGTGCGCTGGGACGCCACGGCAAGGCCCAGCTTGGCGGGTGTCTACGGTCGCGCCGAGACCGTCTCGGGACGCTTGACGACGCCGACGGGCGCTCCGGTCGGGGGCGCTGCTGTCCAGGTGTTCGACACGCCGATGTATGAGCGGGCACCAACGCGCACGCTCGGCACAGCGAGAACGGCGGCGAACGGCAATTTCAGCTTCCAGGTGCCGGCAAGCACACCGTCGGCCAGGCTCACGTTTGCCTACAGCGCGCAGCTAGGCGCGCCGGCGCCAAGCGTCACGGGCTCGTTGCAGCTGACGGTCCCGGCGAGTCTCACTTTGCAAATAGCCCCGCGCGTCAGCGAGCAGGGCGGCAGGATCCTCTTCAGCGGCACGCTAAAAGGCGCCTCGCTGCCGCCGGGAGGCAAGCAGCTGGTGCTCGAGGCACGCACATTGCGGGGCCAGTGGCGCCAGTTCCAGGTGCTGACGACCGCCAAGGGAGGACGCTACCGCACGACTTACCGCTTCCGCCTAACGGGTCCGATCGACTACCAATTCCGCGTGGTCAGCCAGCAGGAGGCCGATTTCCCGTACGCGCAGGGGGCGTCGAACGTAGTGCTCGTGCACGAGCGATGAGCGGTTCAACGCGCGCTAGTGTGCGCCGTCGTGGAGCCAAACGCGCCAGCCAGCGTGCCTGAGGATCGCGCTACGTCCTCGACGGTGGACCCAGTGTTCTGGAAGGGACGGTCGGTGCTCCTCACCGGTCACACGGGCTTCAAGGGCGCCTGGCTTTCGCTGTGGCTACAGTCGTTGGGTGCAAGCGTGACAGGCATGTCACTCGGCACAATGCCGAGTGAGCCATGCCTGTATGGGCTGGCGCGAGTAAGCGAGGGAATGGCCGCAAGTGTCATCGGCGACGTCCGCGACGCCGCGGCAGTCGTGCGCGAGCTCGATCGTGCCCGCCCGGAGATCGTCATCCACATGGCGGCCCAGCCCTTGGTGCGCCGCTCGTTTGCCGCCCCCCGCGAGACATACGAGACGAACGTGATGGGCACCGTCAACCTGCTCGAGGCCGTGCGCGTATGCGAGGAGGTGCGCGCCGTGGTGGTCGTCACTTCCGACAAGTGCTACGAGAATCGCGAGTCCGAGGGCGGCTTTCGAGAGGGGGACCCACTGGGTGGATACGACCCTTACTCCAGCTCCAAGGCCGCACAAGAGCTAGTGGCAAGTGCATACGCGCGCTCGTTCTTCTCCGATCCGAGTGGGCCGCGAGTGGCGACTGCGCGCGCCGGCAATGTCATCGGGGGTGGTGACTGGGGCGAGGATCGTCTGATCCCCGACCTCGTGCGTGCTGCCCAAGCGGGACAGCGACTGCGCCTTCGCAACCCCTCCGCGGTCCGCCCGTGGCAGCATGTGTCGTGTCCGCTCGGCGGCTACCTATTGCTCGCCCAGGCTCTGTTCGAGTCGCCCGACTACGCGTGTGCGTGGAACTTCGGCCCCAGCCACAGCGAGGCGCGCACGGTCGAGCAGATTGTTCGCCACGTCTCGGCCCTGTGGCCGGGCGGAGTGCGGTGGGATCTCGACGGCGCCGAGCATCCGCAGGAGGCAGTCAGGCTCGAACTTGACTCCTCGCGGGCGCGCAAGCTGCTCGGCTGGATCCCGCCGCTGGGTCTGGAGGCGGGACTGCGGGCCACCGTGGAGTGGTACTTGGGATGGCAAGAGGGCCAGGATTTGCATGAGCTGACGCTGAGGCAGCTGCCCGCGCTTGTGGTCTGATCCTCGGCAAGCCACTGCTATCCAGCAAATCGGCACATCACGATGTACGTCTACCGTACGACACTGCAAGTCGCATAATGCCCTGAGCTCCCGCCAAGGTCAATCGTCCCGTGAGCCCCCGGTTGGGTCCGGATCGAGCTTTGCTCAAAGGCCGACGCATATGACATAGTGCCGCCCGACCGCTCTGCTACGGAGGACCATGTGAGCACCCCCAAGCCTGCACCACGCACCAGCCTGATCACCCGGACAACGTGTCGCATCTGCGGCTGCTCCCACCTGGCACCGGTGCTCTCGCTCGGCGACCAGCGCATCGCCGGAGCGTTCGCCGACCCAAACGGCGCCCAGCCCGTTGAGCGCGCGATCCCGCTGGAGCTGGTGCGCTGCGACATGACAAGCGAGCAGGAGGCGTGCGGCCTGATCCAGACAAAGCACACCGTCCCCGGCTCGATCCTCTACAGCTCCTACTGGTATCGCAGCGGCGTCAACCGCACGATGACCGAGAACCTACACGGCATCGCCCAAGGCATCGAAGCGATCCTGCCGCTCGAGGCAGGCGACCTGGTCGTGGACATCGGCTGTAACGACGGCACGCTGCTGGATGGCTACAAAGCGGAGGGTCTGCGCCACCTCGGCTTTGACCCTTCCGACGTCGCCCGCTACGCGATCGCCAAGGGCTACGACGTCGTCAACGACTTCTTCTCCGCGCAGGCATTGAAGCGCCGACGCCCCGACCAAAAGGCCAAGGCGATCACGAGCATCGCGATGTTCTACGACCTCGAGTACCCGCGCACGTTCGTATCCGATGTCGCCGAAGCACTAGCCGAGCGCGGCATCTGGGTGATCGAGCTGCACTACCTGCCGATGATGCTGGAAGCGAACGCGTTCGACGCGATCGTGCACGAGCACCTGGAGTACTACTCGCTGGCCGTGATCGAGCGCCTAGTCGGCGAGGAGGGCCTGGAGGTCGTCTCAGCCGAGCTCAACGACATGAACGGCGGTTCGATCCGCCTGTTCATCGGCCACGCCGGCCAGCACGAGCGCACCCCTGCCCAGCAAGAGGCGCTGACCGCGCTGCGCGTCAAAGAGTTCGAGTTGGCCCTGGACTCGCCCGAGCCTTACGAGCAGTTCCGCCTGGGCTCCGAGCGTGTCCGCGACGAGCTACTCGCGCTCTGCCAAAAGCTGCACGGGGAAGGCAAGAAGATCCACGTCTACGGCGCCTCGACGAAGGGCAACACGATCCTTCAGTACGCCGGCATCGACAGCAGCTTGGTCGAAGCGGCTGCGGATCGCAACCCAGACAAGTGGGGCTCGGAGACGATCGCGACGAAAATCCCGATCATCAGCGAGGAGGACTCGCGCGCGATGGGTCCTGACTACTACCTGGCCTTGCCGTGGCATTTCCTCGAGGAGTTCGTCGAGCGCGAGCAGGCGTTCCTGCGGGGCGGTGGCAAGTTCATCGTGCCGCTGCCCGAGGTGCGGGTGGTGGGCGCCTCTTGAACGCCGCGCAGGCTTGGGTCCAGCTCCTCGCCCAGCTCGCCGGGTCGCAGCGATGAGGATCGGACTGGTGGCCCGCTTCCTGGGGCTGCCGATCGGCCTTGGCACCTATGCGGTCAACCTCTTGGAAGCCCTCGACCGCCGTGCGGACGAGCACGAATATCTCATCTACACGCCGACCTGGAATGAGGCGCCCCCACTCGGCCCGCGCTTTCAGATCCGTCGCTCGTACGTACCGCGGGGCTCGCGCGCCGCGCACACCCTGTGGGACCAGGCGCTGCCGGTGCTCGCGGCGGCACGCGAGCCTGTCGACCTCGTCCACTACCTGCACCCAGCGGCCCCTCCTTTCTCGCCGGGCTGTCCGGTGGTCGTCAACCTGCTGGACGCGATTCGCTGGGTCGTCCCTGGCTATCGCCTGCCTTATCCGTATGACTGGCTGGAACGGCGGGCGGTGCGCCGCGCCGACATGATCCTGACGCTGTCCGAGAGCGCGCGCGCCGACATCGAGCGCGTGCTCGGCGTGCCGCGTGCGAAGATCCGCGTCACCTACCTAGGGTCGCCGTCGCTGGATCCCGAGCCCTCCTCGAAGCAGCCCTACTTTCTGTTCGTCGGCGGCACAGAGAAGCGCAAGAATCTCGCAGCCGCTTTGGAGGCGTTCAAGGCGATCGAGGGCTACGAGTTGCGCGTCGTCGGTCAACACAGGGCCTCCCCGGTCCATGACGCACGACGCGAGCAGAGCGGCGTGCGCTGGCTCGGCTACATCGACGAGCAGGAGCTAGTGGAGCTGTACCGCCACGCAACGGCTCTGGTCTTCCCCAGTCGCTACGAGGGCTTCGGCTTGCCGGTGCTCGAGGCGATGGCACGGCGCACGCCGGTGATAGCTGCCGATGCCTCCTCGATTCCCGAGGTGGCGCGCGGAGCGGCGATCCTGGTCGACCCGGACGACGTCGAGGCTCTGCGCGACGCGATGCGCCGGGTCGCGGAAGAGCCTGGTCTGAGCGCGCGGATGATCGAGCGCGGAGTCGAGGTCGTGAAGTCCTTCAGCTGGGACGAGACGGCACGCGCCACAGTCGTCGCCTATGAGGAGCTGCTCGCTTCGCGTTGAGCCTCCGTCACGGTGCGCTCGCCGCCGGCGACGCTTGCGGGTCGAGTGCGGAACCCGATTCAGATCGGCGCGTGCCGAGCACTGCTTCTTAGGAGCGGCGCAAGACGGTCTCGTACACGCCTCGCAGCCGGCGCTTGGCCGAGTCGGGAAAATAGCGTCCAGCGCGCGTTGCGATCCGGTTCGCCAGCCGGCGGCGACGCCGGTCCCAGAGCTGCAGACGCTTGGTGCGCTCAAACTTGCGGATCTCCTCGGGCCTAATCAGCTCGGTGTCCGATGCGCGGGCGTACCACTCGTTGACGCCGGTTCGCTTGAAGTGCACATAGCCGTGCGCGCGCATATGTCGAATCACGGGGATTGCGCCGTCGAGGCTATTGTCCTCGAGGATCACGATTCGAGGCGAGTGCTTCTCCAGATCGAAGCCTTCGAGCACCGATAGCTCGTGTCCCTCGACGTCGATCGTGACGAAGTCGAGCGCGCCGAAGCCGGCCTCCTCGAGCAGGCTGTCGAGTGTCGCGGTGCGCACAGTTATCTCTTTGATCGTGCCGCCCGCGCGTTGGATCCAGTCGGCGCGCTCGGGCGAGAGGTCCAAGCCCGAGACTGCCTCGACGTTCTCGGCGATGAAGAACTTCGCCTCGCCCTCGCTCGCGCTGGCCGCGCAGTTGACGACCTTGCACGACCGGTGCCTACGGATCTCCTCCACCAGTGTGGGGATCGGCTCTACCAGCAGGCACTGCCAGCCACGCTGCTCGAACAGGTAGCTAGCGCTGCCGGTGCGTCCGTCGTTGGCGCCCACCTCTACGCAACAGCCCTCACCGCGCTCGCCGAAGATCCCAGCGAGGATGCGATCCTCCTCGAACTGGGCGTGCGACTGCGGCTCGCTCATCGTTGCCTGGAAGCTCATGTGGGACGCCGGGGCAGCAGCGCTTGGCGGATCTCGGCTGGAACGATTCCCAAGGCGAGAAGAGACGCGAGATAAATCGCCAAACCGACTAGCGCCGTTGGCAGCGAGGTCAGCGGGAGTGCGCTCGCAAGTGCCGCAGCCAGCAGGGTTGCCGCAGCGGCTCGCGCAGCGAAGCCGCGGTCGAGGCGCAGGCGCGGTCGCTCGAGCGTCAGCGACCACTCGTAGCAGAGGGCCAGCGTCAACTCGGCCGCGACCATCGAGATCGCCGCGCCCTTGGCGCCGTAGGCGCCAATCAGCGGGATACCGCAGGCCAGCACGACGCCCAGCGCGACCGCGTTGCAGACGAGCATCGCGCGTAGTCGGTCGAGCGTCAGCAGCAGATATCCGCGCGCGCCGATGACGAAGGTGCCGAGCAGAGCCACGGCCAGGATGCGCAGAACCTCGACCGACTGCTCGAACCCCGAGCCGCCGACGACACGGATCGCAAAAGCGGCGCCGAGGAACAGCGTCAGCGCCAAGCCGCAGCCGGCGAGCACCATCGTCTCGACGAGCCTGCGACCGGCATAGTCGAAGCGGTCCGCGTCGTTTCGAGCGGCGCGCGACAGCAGCGGCAGCGCCGTCGACACGAGCAATGGAGGAAGAGTGGTGAATGACACAAGCACGCGGAAGGACACGCCGAAATATCCCGTCTGCGTTGAGGAGGACAGCAGCGAAACCATCACCTGGGCGATCTGGAAGTACACGACCGACAGGACGACCGCGCCTGAGAAGGGCAGGATCCGCCAAACCATCTGGCGCCACTGATCTGGCTCGATCGACGGGACCAGCCGTGAGTCATGCCCGCCGACCACCATAGTCACTACCAGCACGGGGATGACGACGGGCAGTTGCAGTGCAAAGAACGGCAGTAGCCCGGACCCCGCCAGGACCAGCAGCACCGCCTCGATCGCTACTCCAACCTGGATGGCGAGCTGCAGGCCGGCAACCCAGCCGAAGCGCAGACCGACCTGCAACGGGATCGAGACGCCGTCCTGGATCACCAAGGCGATCGTGCCGAGCCCCGCGATCATCGTCCCAATCACCATCACGGCGGGGTAGCCGACCAGCAGACCGAAGAGAACCGCGACAAAAAGACCGGCGGTAGCGAGAACGATGCGGATCCCGAGCAGATTGCGCAAAAGCTGTCTCCCATGCAAGCGCGTGCCCATGGAGTATTCGCGTACCGCGAAGCCGGTGAGGCCAAGGTCGCTGACGGTCGCCACGATCGTGACAAGTGCCGTAACCGTCAAGAAGTGCCCAGTGTCGATCACGCCAAGGTGGCGAATGACGACGGCGCTGGAAGCCACCGTCGCCAGCGAGCCGAGCCCATAGCCGACGAGTCGCTGCACGCTGCCCCGGATCACGCTCGCCCCGGCGGCGCTGGTATCGAGGATGTCCGTGTGCGGGTCCTCGTGCGCGTCCTCCGAGGAGCCCGCCAATGCAGGATCGCCGTCGGCTGGGAGCGTCGATACCATTCGAGAAGAGGATATTGGACCGTCGGCGTCCCACTTCCCGCGAAATCGGCGGGTGGGACGATCCGGGACCGCCGACTCTCCCCGAAAATGCACATCGCGCTAGTCCACCATCACGTCGGCGGAAAGGCTGGCGGCGGGGGTGGTGTGCGGCTGATGCTCGAGCTCGGAACCGGCTTGGTCAGAAGAGGCCATCGCGTCACGATCGCCTGTCACGACTTCCTGCCAGACAGCGAGTTCTCATATGCCTCCGATCAGTTGGAGATTCGCTCGGTGAGGCACGGTGTCTCCGAAATGCCGGTGGGCAATCGGGCGTTGGCTCGTCGATTCTGGCTGGACATGCCGAAGGTTGCACGGCTGGTTCCGGGCGACGCGGACGTAGTCAACGCGCACGAGTGGCTGGCGCTGCGGCCGGGGCGAATCGCAGCTGGGCGCCTGTCCGTCCCGCTGGTATGGACCCGCAACGACGAAAGCCTCTGGGAGCGAGCGATCGTGCCGGAGCAAACGATCACGGGCGCACGCTCGCCCGCGCGGCGCGTGATGCAGGGTCTATTGACGTGGCCGGACCTGCTCGACGCTCGTCGCGCGCGCACGATAGCGGTCTTGAGCGCCCAGCAGGTCGAAATGGTCCGTCGCAGCTATCGCAAGGACGCGACGATCGTGCCGGTCGGGCCGGCGGCGCACTTCTTCGACCCGCCCGACCGCGCGGCGGCGCGCGTGCGGCTCGGCATCCCCGACGACGTGTTCTTGGTCGTGGGCTCAGGCATCCTCGTCGAGCATCGACGCTTTGAGGACTTGATCGAGGCGATGTCGCTGCTGTCCGACGATCCCAAGGTGCACGCGCTGATCTCGGGCTCCGACCACGTCGATCCGGCCTACGCGGACCGGTTGGCCGGTCAGATCGCCGCCCGCGAACTGGGTTCCCGCGTGACACTGCCACGTCGGTCGCTGTCCGATGCCGAGTTGAAGGACACATATGCTGCCGCCGATGTCTTCGCGATCCTCAGCGAGCGCTACGCGTGGGGCCTCGCGCCGCTAGAGGCGATCGCCTCCGGGACACCTGTGATCCTGACGCCGGGAGCTGGCGTCTACGACATTCTCGCCGGTCGCCCCGGCGTGCAGGCGGTGCCGGCGCAGGACCCATCCGCGGTGGCGCAGGCGATTCGGCGATGGCGCTCAGAGGAGGGCCGTAAGGGCCTTGAGTCCACGCGAGAGTGGTTGCGCGAGGACTACTCGCTGGACTCCTACGTGCAGCGGATGGCGCAGATCTACAGCGAGGCGGTCGAGGTGGGTCGTTAGCCTCCGCGCGCCGCCCCATCGAGCACGGCCAGAGTTTGCTCGGCAAAGCTTGTCCAGGTGAAATCGCGCGAGCGTGTGAGAGCGCGCGCGCCGAGCTCAGCTCTATGCGCCGGGGAAGCCAGCAGCCGTTCGAGTCCGGCTGCGATGGCGATAACGTCGCGAGGGTCGACATACTCGACCGCGTCCCCGCCCACCTCAGGCAACGAGGAGAGATTCGACGTGAGCACCGCCGCGCCCGCCGCCATCGCCTCTAGCACCGGAAGGCCGAAGCCCTCGCCGAGCGAGGGGTAGCAGAAGACCGCGCAGCGGCGATACAGCTCGGCAAGCGCAGCGTCGGAGACGTGCCCGAGCATTGTGCAGCGATCGCCGAGTGAGCGCAGTGCGTCGAGCGTGGTCCCCGTCTCCCAGCCAAGCGCGCCCACCACCACGAGCGGATGCTGCTCCTGCAGGTGTCGGTCAAGTCGTCGGTATGCCTCGACCAACCGCGGCAGGTTCTTGCGCGGCTCCAACGTGCCGACGGCAAGCACGAAGCCAGCTCCCGGCAGCGTCTCGGTCTCCTCGACGCTAAGCGCGCCGGCGAGCGCGGGCGTAACCCCCAACGGCGCCACGACTGTGCGTCCGACGGCCTTCGGGAAGCGAGCGCCGAGGGCGTCGGCAGTGGCTTGGGAGATCGCCAGCAGCAAAGCTGAGCGGCGTACAGCAACGCCCAGCGTCAAGCGCTCGATCACCGTCGAGCGGCGGTTGGGGCGCATCGAGGGTTCGAAGGTGACCATGTCGTAGACGATTGGCACCGTTGGGATGCGGGTGAAGGCTGTCGTCAGGTAGGAGTTGGATGAAAGGAAGACGTCGCACTGGCGGTTGGCCGCGCGCGCGGCGAGCACATGCCACCACGGATCGCGTGCACCGATGAGCCGCCATGAGAAGCGTTCGTCCAGCGACTGCTCGGTCCAGGCGCTGCGCGCGTAGAGGATGTAGCGATGGTCGTCGTGCTCACGCTCGGTGAGCGAGCGCAGCAGCTCGCGCACGACGCGTCCGCGTCCCGCGGGCACCTCGCTGGCGGCGCGGGCGTCGATGCCGATCGTGAGTGGCGATTGCTGGTTCAAGCGCATGGGAGCCTTGCATATTCAAGGGGACCCAGTTATCTGACGTAAGTCAGAAGATGTGGTGTAAAATGTGGCTATGAGACGCCTGCAGATCATGATCGAGGATGACGCCTACCAAGCCCTGGACGCCCAGGCCGCCAAGATCCATGTCTCAAAGGCATCGCTGGTTCGTGACTACGTAAGGCGTGGCTTGCAGCCGCTGCCTGAGCTCGCCCAGGACCCGCTCGCTTCGTTGTCAGGCAGCTCTGAGTTCGAGCCGGCCGACATCGACGAGACTGTCTACGGCCGTTGATCTTCGTCGACACCTCCTTCTGGGTCGCGCTCACCAATCGGCGTGATCCCCATCATCAGGAGGCAACGGCTCTGTTGGCAGCTCATGCCGGCGAAGGGCTGGTCACAACTGGCGATGTTCGTGGGGAGACCTGGACGTTCCTGCGTCGTCGAGCAGGGCATGACACAGCTGTCAGGTTCCTCGACACAGTAAGTGCCTCGCCGCGCATTGAGACCATCCGAGTCTCAGAACCGGCGGAAAGAGCCGCGGAACAATGGCTTCGCAGCAGAGACGACAGAGAGTTCTCATGGGTCGATGCGACAAGCTTCGCCACCATGCGCGAACTGCGGCTAAGCGAAGCCTTCGCTTTCGATGCAGATTTCTCTGCCGCCGGGTTTGTCGAGCTGCGGGCATAACCGGCTCCCCGCTTGATGCACGTCGGCCTGAACCTGATCTTCCTTGTGCCGGGCGAGACCGGCGGCATGGAGGTCGCGGCGCGCGAGCTGATTCCCGCGCTGCTCGCCGAGGCGCCCGCCGGGATGCGCTTCACCGCGTTCGTCAATCGCGAGGCGGCCGCCGCGAAAGACGGCCCGTGGGGCGAGCTGCTGCCCGCCGTGACCGTGCCTGTAAACGCCCGCAACCGCGTGCAGTGGGTGCTCGGCGAGCAGACGCTGCTGCCGCCCGCGGCGATGCGCGCGCGCGTCGATCTCGTGCACAGCCTCGCGAGCACCGCGCCGCTGTGGGGGCGCTTTCGCCGGGTCGTGACCGTGCACGACCTGATCTACGCGCGCTTTCCCGAAGCGCATGCGGGCATCCGCGATAAGGGCATGAGGGTGCTCGTGCCCCAGGCGGCGCGCCGCTCCGACCGGGTGATCGCCGATTCGCGGAGCACGCGCGACGACCTCGTCGAGCTGCTCGGAATCCGCGCGGAGCTGATCGACGTGGTGCCACTC
>DASYNL010000043.1:0-135430 GCA_036008605.1 Solirubrobacteraceae bacterium
GTCGGGAAGAGCACGGTGTGGCCGAGGCTCGAGATCGGAAACAGCTCGGTCACGCCTTGCAGGACGCCGAGCACGATCGCCTGGAAGTAGCTGATCGCCGAGGCGATTGGGAGGCTGATGAAGATGAGCGACATTACGCGCAGAGCATATTGGGACGACGGGACGACGAGGACAGCGAAGACACCGCTGCTCTCGGTTGGCGCGATCCATTCCGGCCGATCTCTGAACCGCTCGGAACCACGACATCTCTCCTAGGCACCGACGCACGCAGGCGCGGGTTGAACTGAGACTGCTAGAGCTGAGCGCTTGAGCTAGAGCCGCTCGCCACCAGGAAGACGAGCCTGATGTAGAGGAGGTTCCTATTGCGACCGCGGCGACCCATCAGCAGAAAGGCTGACTCTACTGCTGAGCGCCTGCACCTGTCGCAATTCTCTTCACACCACCTTCACACAATAGTTTCTGGCTGGTCACAAAGTTGGCCATTTGCAGGGAGAACCTATTGGTATGAGCACGCGAGTAGACATGCACTGTCACTCCACTGCATCGCAAGTGTCAAAGCTTGGCGTGCAGCGTGCGCTTGGACTCCCCGAGTGTGCCACACCTCCCGAGGAGGTCTACGAGCTGGCCAAGCGTCGCGGGATGGACTTCGTCACGATCACCGATCACGACACGATCGACGGCGTGCTGGAGATCGCCCACCGCCCAGATGTGTTCGTCTCCGAGGAGCTGACCGCCTGGTTCCGCGGCGAGCCACAGGCCGTGCATGTGCTCTGTTACGGAATCACCGCCGCCGACCACGAGTGGCTGCAAGCCAACAACGGCGATGTCGAACTGTGCGCTATGTACCTCTACGACAGGGAGATCGCGTGTGCGCTTGCCCATCCCTACTACGCGGTTGGCGCACCTCTGACGGCGCGCCACCGTCGCCGACTGGCCGAGCTGTTCGACATCTGGGAGACGCGCAACGGCGCACGGGCGCGCGAGCTCAACCGACCGGCGGCTATGTACGTGGCCACGCTCGACGGCACCGGCATCGGCGGCAGCGACGATCACGCCGGGGTTGACATCGGGCGCACCTGGACCGAGGCGCCCGCCGCCGCAACGCCCGCCGAGTTCCTCGAACATATGCGTGCCGGGCGTGTCGCGGCACACGGTAAACAGGGCAGCGCCGCCAAGTGGGCACACGCGGCGATCGCCTTGGCGGCACGCTCGCTCGGACACGACACGAGCGAGGACACTCCCGCCACGCCGGACCCGCAACGCGTGATGACGATGGTGCAGCGACTGCTGAGCGAGGGCGACGCGCGCGAAGGGGCCACCGGCGCGGACGTGGCGCCTGCCGACGCACGCTGTCTATTGCGTGCCTGGCTTGTGGCCGTCGGGCTCGACCACCTGGACGAGCGTGGGCTGATCACATACATGCAGGAGGACGACTTCAGCCACTCGGACCTGTACCGCCGCGCCTGTCGGATGCATGAGCGCAAGCTGGCGGATGCGGTTGGGCGCGCCATCGAGGCGATTGTGGGCGAGACCGCAGGCGGCCGTGGCAGCCGCGAAATGGCAGGAGACGGCACGACCCATCCCAACACAACAGCCGCCATCGCCGGCGGGCTGTTCGAGAGCTGTATCGCCGCGATTCCCTATGCGCCCGCCACGGCTTTTCTGGCAAACGAGCAGGCCAAGCTCGCGCGCACAGGGGTGAGCGCGGACGGCGAGCCGCCGCGCATCGCGATCCTCGCCGACGGGATCGGCTCGACCCACGGGGTCAGCCACACGATCGAGGAGATCCGCCAGCGCGGCGTGCCCGGCTTTGAGATCGAGGTCGTCGCGACCGACCCCGAAGTCGATCGGCGTCTCTCGGCGGTCGCGGAGTTCGACGTTCCCTTCTACCCGGGCCTGCGCATCGGCGTGCCGAGCCTCTCGGCGGCCGCGCAGACGCTGGCCGACGGGGGGTTCGACGCGATTCACGTCTGCTCGCCCGGTCCGACCGGTGTCGCCGGGGCGCTGCTCGGGCGTGCGCTCGGCCTGCCGCTGATCGGCAGCTACCACACCGAGCTGACCGCCTACGCGCAGCTTCGCTCGGGCCAACAGCACCTCGCCGAGGCGATGGAGATGGCCGTCGGCGCCTTCTACAACGCATGCGATCTCGTGCTCTCCCCCAGTCCGGCCTCAGACGAAGCGCTCGCCTCGATCGGCATGAGTTCCGAGAAGGTCTTGCGCTGGGACCGCGGCGTCGATACCTCGCGCTTCGACCCCTCATTGCGTAGCGACGAGCTGCGCGCGAGTTGGATGGAGGGAATGGCGTGCCCGGAGTATTCGACGGCGCAGCCCCGAGCAACGAACCAGCCCCTGTCCCGAGGGGGATGCCAGCGAGTGAACGTGCTGTATGCGGGGCGGATCACCCGCGAGAAGGGCGCGGAGCTGCTTGCCGAGGCGTTCCTGTGCGCGCGTGAACGAGACTCGCGCCTGCATCTCGTGCTCGCAGGCGGTGGACCAGAGCAGGAACGCCTGCGCGACCACCTGGGGAAGCATGCGACCTTCCTCGGCTGGCTGCACGGGGATGAGCTTGCGTCCACCTATGCTTCGGCCGACATCTTCTTCTTTCCAAGCGCCACCGATACCTTCGGCCAGGTGATCCTCGAGGCGCAGGCGTCCGGGTTGCCGGTGCTCGCGGTCGCCACCGGTGGCCCCCTGGAGCTGATCGACGACCGCGTCACCGGCTTGCTGCGCGAGGCCGACGGCGCTCAATTGGCAAGCGCGCTGGTGGAGCTTGCCGGCTCACCGCTGCTACGTGAGCAGCTCGCGAGTGCCGCTCTGGAGAGCGTGCGCGAGCGCACATGGGAGCGGGCGCTCGAACGCCTGGCGGACGGCTATCGGCGCGCGCTCGGGAGCGACGCCGGCGAGACACAGCACAGCCAGGAAGTCGATCGCCTTGTCGCATGAACACCCCCTTTACCTGACAACCACTTATCGCATGAACACCCCCCTTACCTGACAACCACTTGTCACATCAACACCCCCTTACCAGACAACCCCTGATCGCATGAGCACCAACCTCACCCGATATCCAAAGGCCCTGCGATGAGCGCGCCGCGCCGCACGATCGCCGTGGCCCTGCACGACATCGAGCCGGCCACGTTCGAGCGCTGCGCATTGATCCGCGACTGGCTCGACGACCACGGCGTCGATCACGTGACGCTGCTGGTGATCCCGGCACGCGACTTGCACCCGCTGGCGGAGCGCTCTCCCGAGATGGTGAGCTGGCTGATCGAGCGCGAGCGCGGTGGCGACGCAATCGCCCAGCACGGTTTCCAGCACCTGCGCTCAGGCGCCCGGGGAGTTGGTCCCTATCAATCTCTGCGCACGCTCAATGCGGATCACGAAAGCGAGTTCCTCGGACTCGACCCAAACGAGACGCGGCGCGCGGTGGACGCCGGCTGGCGCTTGATGAAGCTCGCAGGCATCGAGCCGCGCGGCTTCGTCGCACCGGGCTATGCCTATACGCCGGCGCTCAAGCGCACGCTCGGCGAGCGCTTTCACTGGTGGGCAGCGCTGCTCGGCCTGCACCGCGCCCACCCGGCCAGCATGGGCTCCCTTCGTGGCATCTCCAGCGCCGCCGGGACTCTTCGCGGCGATGCCAGCAGCGCTCGCGCCGTCGTCGGCGCCGAGCGTGACTTGCTCGGTCCGCCGATCGCGCTGTCGAGCGGTGGGCGCCTACGCCGCGCCATCTCCCCCGCCCTGCTGCGAGCCGGTGCGCTTATCTCGGGCACGACGCTGCGCCTGGACCTGCATCCCTCAGACCTCGAGCACCCGAACCACATGTTGGCGCTGGAGTGGGTGCTGAAGCGCTCGGCCTGCACGCGCGAAGCTGTCACTTACGAGCAGTTGGCCGCGGCCGCGACGTAGAGTCAGTCCACGCTCGCCGGCTCGCCAGCCGGCGATTGCGCGACCTGCGCAGGCCCGGGATCGCTCGCCTCGAGCGCTGCCAGCTTCTGGGCGGGCCGTATGTAAAACAGCCATATCGCGGCGCCGGCAAATAGCATCGCGCACAGCAGCCAGCCCAGCGCGGTCGTGCCGACGCCGACGTACTTCAGGCCCGAAGCGGCGACCACGAAGGTGATCATCGGGCGGATGTAGCGGTCGGGGGCGCTCGAGGAGACGAGCGAGCCGACGAACACCGCCGGCACGCTGCCGATGATCAGCGAAGCGGTCACGCCAAACTCGACGTGCCCAAAGGCAAGCGCGCCAAGCGCGGCGGCGAGCGTTAGCGGCACCGCTTGGGCAAGGTCGGTGCCGACGAGCTGCTTGGCGCCGATCATCGGATAGAGAAACAAAAGCATCACGATCAACAGCGAGCCGGAGCCGACCGAGGTCATTCCCACGATGATCCCGCCGATCGCTCCGATCGCGATCGTCGGCAAAGGGCGCGGCACGACTTCGTGCACGAGGGCTGTGCGGGTTGTGCCCGTGCGCCGGTCGAGCACGTAGCGCACAACCATTGCCGCGGCCCCTATCAACAGAGCCGTGCCAAGCGCGACCTCGATGTTTTCCTGGGCGCCCTTGCTGTCGCCCATCACGTGCAGCAGGTAGGCCCCCAAAAACGCCATCGGCACCGAGCCGAGCACCATCCAGCCGACTAGGCGCAGGTTGACCGTGCCGCGCTTGAAGTGCACTCCAGCTCCAATTGGTCGCATCACGACCGCGGCCACCAGGTCGCTGGAGATCGCCGAAGATGGTGTCACCCCGAAGAGCAGGATCAGCATCGGCGTCATCAGCGCCCCGCCGCCGGCACCGGTCATGCCGACGAGAAAGCCGATGATGGCGCTGCCGAGAACGATGTATGGGTCGATGTGGATGGTGGCTCCCCTGTCGCGACGGTTTGTCGGCGTCGGCCACGAACCCGGCCGACGATCGAGACAGAGTAGACGCGGCCGTGCTTCAGGCGCCACTCGCGGCCCGCCTGATCGACTGCGCCAGCAGCTCAGGCCGCGACCCGCGGGCAACAGTTACGCCGCGGCGGCATTCGCGTCCATGACAGGACGACACATGCTTATGACGGCCGTGTTTGGCGAGAGTTGAACGAGCATCTCCAGGCCGGATTCGGCGCATAAACCAAGCCATTGCGAACAGCCCCACTAGCGCCTCGGCGATCGCGTAGTAGCAGGCCAAAATCCTACATGTTGTCGAGTTCGCACCTTGCCGCAAGCTATACCGGATATACTCAGGGCCGTGGCAAAGGTGATGGTGTCCTTCCCCGACGATCTGCTCGAGCAGATCGACACGCACGCGCGGGCACGACATTCGACGCGCAGCGGATTCCTACGAGAGATCGCCGAGCGTGAGCTGGCAAGCGAGGCCGCTCAGGAACAAGCTGAGATCGAAGCGCTACTCGGCGACCCCGTCGAGCTTGGAGGCGATACGACCAAGCTGCTCCGCCAGGACCGGCGCTCGCGCTAGTGCTGCTGCTTGACGCAAGCGTGTGGATCGCCGCGGTCGACAAGGACGACCGTTTTCACTCCGCCGCCCGCAGACTCGCTCTCAGCCCAACACAGCCGCTCGGTGCGCTGGACCTGACCATCTACGAGGTGGCCAACGTGGTGGGCGTGGTCAAGGGCCAGGGCGATCTCGCTGCCCGCATCTGCCGTGCGATCATCAAGAGCAGCAACAGGGCTTTTACGCGGATCGATGCGGCCCTTTCCGAGCAGGCGGTCCAGCTCGCCGTCGATAACAGGCTGACCGCATACGACGCCGCGTACGTCGCCGCCGCCCGCAAGCATTCTTGGACCCTTGTCAGCGCAGATATCAAGGACCTAGTGAAGCCGGGTCTTGCACTAGCTCCCGACGATCCGCAACTCTCCAGATAAGCTCGTCACAGCCACATCTCTGCTCGTGCCCACAGCAGTCGGCCTTGGCGCCCGGCTCACAGCATGTGGTCAGCTGCTTGGGAGCACAGCACAAATCGGCGGGCTTCCTGGCGTCGCTCAGCTCAGCCATGCCGACAGCTCATTAAGCGCAGCGGGGAGCACGTAGTAGTAGGCCCACAGGCCCTGGCGCTCGGAGTCGACGATGCCGGCGTCGCGCAGCTTCTTGAGGTGATGGGAGAGCGTCGGCTGGGCGATGTCGAACAGCGGCACGAGCTCACAGACGCAGACCTTGCCGGCGTGCTTGCGCAGTACGTCCACGAGCTGCAGGCGAATCGGGTCACCAAGCGCCTTGGCCACCTCCGCCATGCGCAGCGCCTGCTCGCGCTGCACGTCGGGGTAGACGACGGGCTCGCAACAGCGCTCGCCGGCCGGGCGCTTGGTCTTGGGACTCAGCTCGAGGACAGGCAAATCGACGCTCATCGATCTATATATATCTATTGAAAAGACAGATGTCAATGTAATAACATCGAGCGCGCCATGACGGCGAGCGACCCCACCGAGAGCCCGGCTCGCTACGTGCTGTTCGTCTGCAACCACAACGCCGGGCGCTCGCAGATGGCGCAGGCCTTCTTCGAGCGCTACGGGCCGGCGGACGTGCGCGCCGAGTCCGCCGGCACCGAACCGGCTGCCGCGATTTGGCCGCCCGTGGTCAAGGTCATGCGCGAGATCGGGCTCGACCTGTCCGGGCGCACGCCCAAGAAGCTCACCGTCGAGATGCAGCAACACGCCAACTGGGCGGTCACGATGGGCTGTGGCGACGCGTGCCCATACGTCCCGAGCATCGTGGAGGAGTGGAACATTCCCGATCCCGCCGGCAAGCCGCTGGGGGAGGTCCGGGCGGTCCGCAACCAAATCCAACAGCAGGTCCGCGAGCTGATCGCCGCCTACATGGACGCGGACCGATCGTGAGTCCGAACACACCACCGCTCGCCCGCCGTCTGCTTGCCGAGCTGCTGGGCTCCGCGCTGCTCGCCGCGCTCGTGATCGGCTCGGGCATCGCGGCGCAGACGCTCTCGCCAAACAATGTCGGCCTGCAGCTATTCGAGAACGCGGCCGCGACGGCGGCGGGGCTGTTCACGATCATCCTCATGTTCGGACCAGTGTCCGGCGGGCACTTCAACCCGGTTGTCTCGCTCGCCGACGCGAGCTTCGGCGGTATCGGCTGGCGCGACGCGTTTGCCTACATACCTGTGCAGATAGCGGGTTGCATACTTGGCGCCGTCCTGGCAAATGGCATGTTCTCGCTAGCCGCGATAAGCATCTCCAATCATCACCGTGCTTCACCGGCACATCTGCTCTCCGAGGCGATCGCCACCGCCGGGCTGCTGCTCGTGATCTTCTCGCTCGCGCGCAGCAAACGCGCGAACACGATCCCCGCCGCGGTCGGCGCGTACATCGGCGCCGCCTACTTCTTCACCAGTTCCGCCAGCTTCGCCAACCCAGCGATCAGCATCGGGCGCATGTTCTCCAACACCTTCGCCGGTATCGCGCCCGCTTCGGTGCCCGGATACATCGTGGCGCAGCTTGTAGGCGGGGCTTGCGCGATCCTTCTTGTGAGAGTGCTCTATCCGGGAGTAACACCGGCCGAGGCAAAAGAGATCCTTCTGCCACATGGAGACTCTGACCCGGACACAATAGCGGCGGCCGTCATCTGATTGGCACGACCTCCTGCCTCAGCCGTTGCGCGACCCTGGCAGGCTGTCGCATGTGCATCTGAGTGCTTCCGCAGAACAAGCCTGGCCTCCGTTCGTGCTCGTCAGCGGGCTACTGCTGATCGGCCTAGTTGCCAATCGCGATGGCCTCTTCGAGCAGACCGGGCGTTATCTGCAGTCCCTCCCTGGGCCACCTGTAGCGCTGCTTGCGGCCTGCTTGCTGCTCGTCGCGGCGGTCACCGCCGTGCTCAACCTCGATACCGCGGTTGTGTTCCTTACACCTGTACTGGTCCATGCGGCTCGTGGTCGCGACGTCGATGAGGAGGGGTTTCTCTACGGCGCGGTCTACACGGCCAACGCATCCTCGCTCTTTCTACTGGGCTCCAATCTCACAAACCTGCTCGTGTTGGACCATCAGCCGATCTCGGGTGCCACGTTTGCCGCGCACATGCTCGTGATGGCGCTCGCGGCGACACTCGCCACAGCGCTGGGCTTGTTCGTGCTCTTTCGCCGCCGACTGCAAGCAGCCACGAGTCGAGGCTCCCAACGCGTAACCCGAGACGCGGTCGGCTTGGGCGCGGTCGGCTTGGGGCTGGCAGGCGCACTGGTCGCCGCCGTCTTCACGATCGCGCTGCGCAACCCCGCGATCCCCGTGCTCGGGGTCGGGCTGGCCCTGGCAGCGATCGAGGTGGTGCGCGGGCGGCTGCGGTGGCGAGAGGTGGTGCGCGCGGTCGGGCCAGTTGTGCTCGTCAGCTTGTTCTTGGTGTGCGTAGCGTTGGGAGCTCTCGCACGGTCGTGGGATGGGCCGGCACATCTGCTCGCCGGCGCCGGACGCTGGGAGACCACGGGGATCGGGGCACTCGCGTCGGTGGCGATCAACAACCTCCCGGCCGCGGTGCTCCTCTCAGCGCACCCGGTCGCGCACCCGAGCGCACTGCTCTTGGGGCTGAACGTCGGTCCCAACATCGCCGCGACCGGGTCGCTGTCGGCGTTCCTGTGGTGGCGTGCCGCACAGCAGGTCAATGCACAACCATCGCTTGTGGCGTTCTCGCGACGGGGAGCGCCTCTAGCCGTATTCGCGATCGTTCTCGCCCTGGCCGCGACCGCTGTACTACCGGCTGTACCGTGAGCGCCGATAGAAGGTGCTCATCGTCTGGCAGCAGCCACATCCGGCTATGGTGCGCCGGGACCGGGCGGTCCGTACGGCCGGAATCCGCCCGGACCGCCACCGTGCGCGGCTTGAAGCCGCCCCTGCCAAACAGCCTTGGCGCCGAGATCGCCGGTCCTGAAGGTCATATAACCGGCGCCGATCGCCAACAACACGAGCGTGACACGCAGCGCCCTCACCACCGGCTTGGGCGACAGCAGGCTGTCGAGGAAACCCAGGCCGGTTGGCATGCCGCCGGAGATCCGCTGTGCGGCGAAGGCGACGATCAAAGTTGCGGTGAAGACCACGTAGACGATCGCGAGGATGTGGGCAGCGTGTGAATGTTCGGAGATCAGCACGGCGGCCTGACCTTGCAGGTTCAGTGCACCGCGCAACGCCGCGCCGGCCTGCATCGTCAGGAAGATCGAGCTCATCGCGACGATCGACACCATAGCCAGCGCGATTCCGTAGCGCGTGAGCCACTCGCGCTTGATGACGAACACTATCGCCGCCACGATTGTGGTCGGGATCAAGACGACCGGCACATGCACGAACAGCGGATGCGCGGGCAACCCGCTGTAGACCGTGGTGATACGGATCGGCAGCGTGAGAAAGCCGAGCAGCGCCAGCGCCGTCAATACGAACTCAGCGCGCCGCCAATCGACTCCCGGGCGGACATCTGTCGCAACGCTCTCGGTACTCACTGCGCGCGAGGCTATTGGCGGAGGATAAGCGATCCCTAAAACCCGAGATCGAGGGCAATCGGCCCTGTACATGGCAGGAATACAAGCGTGACTCTGATGGTGGCGCCCCATGTCTCGCAGCGGCTAAGGGAAGTCTCACCCGGCCTTACGTCTGGGTTAAGCCGTCCGCGTGAGGCTGGCGCTGCCCGCGACATGTGGGTCCCCGAATGCCCAACGACGACGAGCCACCCAACCCTTCGACCCTGGCCGACCTCGTGCATAGAGACAGGCGTCGCCACGAGACACGCCGACGCCAATTGCAACGCCAGCGCCTCGGTGTAGTGCTTTCGCTTGTGGCACTCATCATCGTGCTTGTGTCAATCGTCGGCAGCGGCGGCAGTAAAGGCACATCCTCCAAATCGGCAGGTACGCGTTCGTCGGAGACGACACACTTGACGAATGCACACTCAGGCGCACTTACGAGAAAGCGGGTGAGTATTTCGCAAACCGGCACGCTTCCGATGGCTGAGCAGGACGCCACCGCTGTGGCAGTGGGTCCAGACACTTTCCTGCTCCTCGGCGGCATCGACCAGGGCGAAACGTCTCTCGCAAGCATCGTCAGCGCCACAAGTTCGCGGGCACGCACTATCGGTAGCTTGCCGGCGGCCCTGCACGACGCATCAGCCAGTTTCACGAACGGGGCGGCATACCTGTTCGGCGGCGGGGTCGTCAGCTCGTTCCCAGAGATCACGAGGGTCAACACCAACGGCACAACCCAACCGGCTGGGGAACTTCCCACACCGGCCTCCGACGTCGCAAGCGCCACGATCGCAGACACCGTTTACATCGTGGGCGGCTACACGGGTGTGACGCCGCTGCACACGATCCTCGCTTGGCGACCGGGCGAACAGCCGCACGCGGTCGGGCTGCTGCCCAAGCCACTGCGCTACGCCGCTGTCGCCGCGGTCGGCGGAGCGCTTGTGATCGCCGGCGGCACAAGCGGCGAAAGCGCAAGTCGTGACATCTACCACTTCGATCCTTCCACGGCGAAGCTGACGAAGATCGGCCTGCTGCCCCAGCCGCTGACACACGCGGCCGCTGCCGCCGTGAACGGGACCGCGTTCGTGTTCGGCGGACGTGGCTCGTCGCCCACGAGCCAGACGCGAGCGATCCTCGCCGTGTCGCCGAGCGGCAGGGTGACCCGCGCTGGGTTGCTACCCGTCGGACTCTCAGATTTGGCGGCGGTGCCGCTGGAAGGTCACATCGTAATCGCCGGCGGGCGCGATCAAAGTGGTCATGTGTACGGCAAGATCTTCACCGCAACCGTGACGACGAGTTGAGGTCGATCGGCTGCGACCGGCGCGCTGGGAAGCCTTGGCTCAGGGCAGCATCGGCAACCGGGATCGTCGCGATTCTTGCGAGCGCCATCGTGCTTGCGCAGAGTCTGGGAAATACCACCGGCGGCAGGCCCCCGGATCGCTCCGATGCTCGGGCGCGCTCGCACACAGGCGCAGGCCACGCGTCCCCCACCGCTAGCAGCCGGCCTCCGGCCCAATATCTGCGCGGCGACTCTAATCCCGGTGTGCTCCCCGGCCCGATCTTGATCGCCGACCGTGACAACAACCGCCTATTGGAGGTGAGCCCCACCGGCCAGATTCTGTGGCGTTTCCCGCAGCCCGGCGATCTGATCCCGAGCCAATCGTTCCTCTTGCCCGATGACGCTTTCTACTCACCCAACGGACACCAGATAGTCGTGACGCAGGAGGACGACTTTGCGATCAGCATCGTCGACGTCGCTCGCCCTAAGATCGCCTTTCGCTACGGACACCCCGGTGTTCCTGGCTCAGAACCCGGTTACCTGCACAACCCCGACGATGCGATGCTCACACCTAAAGGCGAGCTGCTCTCCGCAGACATCAAGAACTGCCGCGTGATTGTGATTCGCCCACCCGCGCACCACCTGACCCAACAGCTTGGCCAGACCGGTAACTGTAATCACGAACTTGGCGTGTCTTACGGCAGCCCAAACGGAGCGTTCCCGATGACCAACGGGGATACGGTCGTCACCGAGATAAACGGGGACTGGATCGACGTGCTTGGACACGACGGACGATCGGTTGGCGATACTCACCCACCAGACTTCACATACCCTTCCGACACCAACCAGATGCGTCCCGGCGTGTTCCTCTCAGCCGACTACACGAACCCAGGGACGATCGAGACGTTCACACCAAGCGGGCGGCTGCTGTGGCGCTATGACCCAAGCGGTCGCCACGCGCTCAACCATCCATCGCTTGCGCTTCCGCTACCCAACGGCGACATATTGGCCAACGACGACCGCAACGACCGTGTAATCGTGATCGACCCTCACACCAACCGGATCGTCTGGCAATACGGGCACACAGGCCAAGCAGGCTCGCGTCCGGGATATCTGGCCAACCCCGACGGAGTCGACCTGGCGCCGCCGTACTCGCTGACGATGCACTTTGCGCACTCGATGCGGGCGCCTTAAATTGGCGGGTATGCATCGCCGGTGGATGTGTCGGTGCTCAGAAGGCAGTGAAACGCCGAAGGCCAGACTGCCCTGGCACCGGCGTGCTGTGTGCAAAGGCCCAGATCTGATTGCCGGGGCAATGGCGTCCTTCGTGACAGACGTGCGTGGGAGCAAAGTAGAAGCGCACGCGCCCGTCAGCCACCTGCGCCTTCAAGCTCTTGGTGCGCGTTAGCGATCCGTCGACACTGTTGAGGACGAGTACCGGCTGATCGTCGCGGGCGATCAGCCCGATCACGTCGTTTACGTTCGCGCTCGCCACCTCGTAATGGGTCCCATCGCGGTGAGCGCGCAGATATCTGCTGAGCGAGGGCGTGCTGAAGTCGGTCAAGAGCGAGTCGGTGCGTGCCTCGCCGACGATGTAAGAGTCCTTGCTCAGCGAGAGCGCTAGCAGGCCGATGCCAAGACACGCGAGCGCGATGCGAGACGCAAGCGCGATACCGCCCGTGCGACCTCGCCCACCGAAATCGAGCGCCGCTCTGCTCGTCGACTCCCCGCCACGCAAGCGGCGGCCGAGACCACGACTCCACAGCATGCTCAAAGACAGCCCAAAGACCGCGCATACGGCCGGCGCGAACGCCTCCAGATAGCGCGGCTGCAGCCGTTCCATTGCACTGAAGGCGATCAGCCCGGTCGCAAACCACACCAATACCCCCACGGCGAGCCTTCCCGCCGGTTCGTGGGAAGCCGCTCGCAGCCGCTCATGATCGCCGGCGACGAGCACGACGAGCGCCGCCAGTCCCAACAGGCACGTCGCAAGCAACGCGATGCCGATCAAGGTCCAATATTGCAAGGAGCCGGCGTTCAGCAAGCGCAGGGCGCCCGCTCCGCCTCCAGTCGTCGCAGTAGCGCCGTTGCCCGATAGACGACTTAGGCCGTCATAGACGAACGTCACGTGCCAGATGCTCCCGTTGGAAGATCCAATCGGAAAGGGTCGCCCGCTCGTCGGTGTCAACGAGGCGATCGCCGTCCACGACAGCGCCACGACGAGAAATGTCACGCTGCAAGCCAACGCAACTCGTACACGTCTTCCCGGGGCGGCCGCCCACAGCCACAGCAAAGCCATCGCCGGCAGAGCGATCAGCATCTCCGCGAGCTTGACGTTGAAAGCAACGCCCATCACCGCTGCCGCCGCCAGCGACCAGCGCATGCGCCCGCTCTCGAGCGCCCGCCACGAGAGCCACAGCGCCGCTACCTCCAGCGCCGCAAGCACCGAGTCCATCGTGTCACTGCGGGCCGTGAGCACCGACACCGGCAAGACCGCGAGCGCCAGCGCCGCGGTCAGCGCAGCCGCGAACCCGAATGGACGACGCAACGCACCGAAAAGTAGACCGCAGGCCACGATGCCACCCAGTGCCTCGGGAATATGCAGGCCCAGGCGCCCAAATCCCAACAGCCCGGTGCTGGCGACCTGTAGCCACAGATCGACCGGCGGCTTGTCGATCGACACGGTCCCCGAGGGCTCCAGCGCACCGAAGAAGAAGTCGTGCCACGACCCAGCCATACTGCGCACAGCCGCGTCGTAGAAGACGTTACCTGGCACCTCCTGGATCTTCCATAGACGCAGCACACACGCGAGCGCAAGCACGAGACCCACGGCAAGCCATCCCCAGCGACGTGTACCGCTCTGCGAAGGACGCGTAGCGCGTTGCTGGGGCGGCCTGGCCGCGTGCACAATGCTGTGCATCACGCACGCGCGATCGCGCCGGCAAGGAGCATGCGGGCAACGATCCGATGCCTTGCTAAATCACTGGTCAGCTTTGCGTGAGAAACCGCTTAGCGATGCTAGGCGTGGATGTGCACGGCGTAGCCTAGATATCCAGCGTCCGCCGCCGGTGAACCCTTCGAGAGTGTCGCATCCTTTGCGCCAGGTTCTTAGAACGTGTTTCAAAAAGATCGGCACGCCCGGATGTGTCCCTGGACACGGCGCTGGATCGCCACGTGACGTCTTGCACGTACTACCAGTACGCGCTGCGACGTCCCGCGACGACCAGCTTGATCCATGAACACACCAGACGTACCGCCTATTTTGAAACACGTTCTTAGTGGATTCTCACGAACCAGGGCGCAACCTGTGCCGCTCTCGTGGTGTCATAGATACCGTGAGCGCGCGCCGGATCACGCGCAGGTCGTTGCTGGTCGCCTCCGCCGGGGCGCTCGGCAGCGGGGTGCTGCGGCCCCGCACTGCGCTGGCTCTGTTTGACGGACCGCCCTACCCCAGCCTCAACGAGCACTGGCTTGGAACGCTCACACCGATGAGCGTCGCGACCGTCGCGCTTGCCTCTCCCGCGGATCTTGTGGGTGTCGAATGGCAAGGATCGGCCCAGGAGAAGATCTCGTTGCGTTTCCGTGGTCGGGACGGTCGCTGGGCTAGCTGGGTCTCGGCGGGAGCTAACGGCCACGGACCGGACGTACGGCCAGCAACGGATCGGCAGGTGGGAGAGCCGATCTGGACCGGCGGAACGACATCGGTTCAGATTCGCGCCGCCGGCAGAGTGAGCGATGCGAAGTTGCACCTCGTCAACGTCGAGGGCAATGCAGAAGCCGGCCGAAACGGAAGGACCGCCGCGCCGCTCGCGTTGACGGCAAGTCTGCCGCTTGCCACACCAGAGTTGTCGGCCGGAGCCGGGCAACCGCCGATAATCGCGCGCAAAGCCTGGGCTCGAGAAATGGCACCACCCAAGGTGACGCCCGAATACGGAGCGGTGGAGATGGCCTTCGTCCACCACACCGAGAATCCCAACGGCTATGGGGCCGGCGCGGTTCCGGCGATGCTACGAGCGATCTACATGTTTCACCGCTACGTCAACGGATGGAACGACATCGGCTACAACTTTGTGGTCGACCTGTATGGACGGGTCTTCGAGGCACGCGCCGGAGGTATCGACCAGCCCGTCGTCGGAGCGCAGGCCGGTGGCTACAACCTCTACTCAACGGGTATCGCGGTGCTCGGCACTTTCAGCTCGACACCGATCTCAAAAGCGGCTCGCGACAGCCTGGAAAAGCTGCTCGCGTGGAAGCTCTCGCTGCACGGCGTTCCCGCGCACGGCCGCGTGACGGTCAAGGTCAACCCGGCCGGGGCTTCCTACAGTCGCTTCCCCGCCAACGCCCGCGTGTCGTTGCCGCGCATCGCCGGCCACCGCGACGGCGACGCCACCGAATGTCCCGGCAACGTGCTCTACGGCGAGCTGCCGGCAATCCGCATGGGTGCCCGAAGGCTGGCGCCGAATCCAACCGGAGTCACCCTGGCACTCACCACGCCGGAAGTTGCGCCAGAAACACAGGCCACGCCAGAACCCGGGGGCACGCCAGAACCCGGCAGCACAGCTGTGCCCGGCAGCAGCCCGGCCAGCCAGGCGCAAATGCTCTCCGGCGTCATCGAGCTACTCGACGGTACGCCGCTCAGTGGTGCGCCTGTCTTGATCCAAGCCCGAACGGTGGCCCACAAGGGGGAAGTCGTCAGCGAGCGAACGCTTGGCGAAACCACAACTAACTCGGCCGGGCAGTGGGAGCTCGACGCAACCCCACTCAGCCCGCCGGGGGGTGGGATATGGCTACGAGCTCTGTGTCCCGGCGGCCCCGGCTTCGGCGCCGCCGTCTCCGATTCGCTGCACCTTCCGGGGAACGTCTCACTCACCGCACCGACAACGAGCCCGCCTGCCGGCTGACAGGCGGCAGGCTGTCCATCCCTAAAACAGCGAAGCGCTGAGAGGCTTCACTTCCGCGCCCCCCGCGTACCCGAGCTTGGCCAGTCCGAATACTTCCTCGATCGTGGCCAAGAGCGAGAAGTGGTTATAGGTTTCCTGCACCAGCTCGCCGCCTTTCTTGATGAACGGCGAGAGCAGCAGCAACCCGACCTGGCCACCCCCGGATCCCGCGACCTTGGCGACGCCCGTCGGCGCGGGCAGATTGGGGAACTTGGGCTGTCCGCAGCAGGAGCTCGAGTCCGCGTATTCGCCGGTCGCGGGCGCGTCGTCGACGGTGATCGCGAGCAGCCCGTTCTGCTTGTAGGCCTTGGAGGCAAGGATCTCTGGGATCACCCTCTTCAAGAAGGCTTCGGCCGTGGCCATCCCTGCAGCCTTGCCGGGCGCGCACGGTGTCGGATTGCCGTCATCACACGGACCGGGAGCGATGTAGGAGAAATTGGCTGTGCTCTTTTCGCTCGCCAGATCGCCCTCCAAAGCGCTCATCCCAACGTCCTGCGAGGCGCAACCGGGGAATTCGACGACAGAGCTGAAGTAGACCAACGGGTTGCGCCAAGTTTGATAGCCGGGCGCCGTCGCTGCGCTTGTCAAGGCGGCCGCGCTTGGATCAGCCGCACCGCTGGCCGGGTGCGCACATGCACTCGGCGTATTGGAGCCTTCGTCGATCCCTTCGACGTATGCCTTCCAGGTGTGGTGTTTGACTTCCAACTGACTCATCAGGGTGGGGGTGGAAGGTGGATATACGCAGCCGTTGCCGAGCAGCTGCCCTTCGCTGCCGGTGCTCGCCTGTGACAGACGGCTGTACGTCGGGCAGTTGGCGGCGGTGGCTTCGGTGGGTCCCTGCCCGCTGAGCAGCGCGACCTCGTTGGCAAGCCCTTCGTGCGCGACCGCGTAATAGCGCAACAGCAGCTCACCCTGCTTCTCCAAGGTCCCTGTCAGATATTTGGCTTGCGAGGCCGGCCCGAACGCGGTCGCGTAGGGCTCGTCGTCGAGCATCACGACGAAGACGTGCTTGATTGCCGGCAGCTTGGCGGCGACTTTGGAAGAGGAGCCTTCTCCACCGCCTGACGCTTCTTTCGAGCCGCTCGAGGATTTCGAGGAGGGCGGAGGCGTGGAGGATGTTTTGCTCGGTGCGGTGGGCGTTGCGGATTTCGTCGATTCGGCCGGCGCCTGTGACGGTTCCGGCGTCGCTTCTTCTGGGGCGGGGGGTGGTGCCGGGGCTGGCGCCGAGGTGGGGGGAGCGGCGACGCCACTGCTCTGAGCGACAAGCACCTTCAGGGGCGCGCGCGAGGATGTGAGCGCATCTGTTGCGCTGTGCCCAGCGGCCCGTCCCATCAGCACCCCGAAGCCGAGAAACGCCGCCACGAGCACCGCCCAGATCAGCGGCGAGGGCAGCGGCAGCGCGCCAAAGCGCTGCTCCCAGCGGCGCAGCGGGTCAAGGCTCACGAGTTGGTTTGGACAGGCCGGCCAAGATCCTCGGCCTGCTGGGCTTCTCTGCTCTCGGACACTGGCTGGGCCTCGCGACGACCGCTCCGCTCCGTCTCGCTGCCAGCACCCGACTCGACCACGCCCACCAGCGCGTCGATTGGGTGCGACGCGCTCTTGCGATGACCGTTGCCACTTGCGACCGTGCGCTCCATCACCTGCGCGCCGCACTGCCAGCAGAAGACGGCGCCGCGACTGCGCACCGCGCCACAGCCCGCACAATTGCCGGCCGCGCCGCTCTCCTGCATATGCAGCATGCGCTCGACCTCCGCCAGCTCCGCGTCGCGCTCCTGCAGCATCGCCGCGCGGCGCATCAGCACATCGAGGCGAAAGTGGTCGCGGATCGCCATCTCATATGTGAGCCCCCCAAGGTTCCAGTGCAGCTCGGCGACCTGCTCTGCCAGCTGGTCGCGACGGCGGCGCAGCTGCGAGTCTGGTTGCTGCGAGCCAAGCTGCTGCGAGTCGGTACCGCTCGTCATCCTGTTTCGACCACGTTCGGCAAGTTCTTCGATTTCTGCTCGTAGCTGGAGCCACTCTGGCCTTTGCTCACGCTTTTCAGAACGGTCGGCGGCGCCGGTTTATTAATCGAAGAACCAGCACCAGAGGAGGAGGACGCTTTCGCTTTGGCCGTTTTCTTGGTGGAGCTCGCGGCCGGCGTTTCGCTGGGTGGGGTCGTCGCGGTCGTAGCCGGTGTTGAGCTGCCGACTGCCGCGCCGCCGACTGAGATCACCTGCGCGGGCGGCACCTTGGCAGTGCCAGCGCTTGCGCGTCCGATCAGCACGCCCACACCCATCGCCAGCAACAGCACGCCGACTCCCGCCAAGAGCGCGAGCGTGTTGTTGCGATTGGCCGGAGCGGCAGCACTGAACCCAGGCGGCGTGCCCGGGGGCAGACCGGGCGTGCCCGGCGGCGGGCTTTGCGGGACTCCTGGCGGGGATGTGGGCTGCACCGAGGAGGCGGTCTGCGGCGACGGCCCACCGGGGCGACCACCAGATATCGGCCCTTTTACATGTGCGCGCGGAGCACCACAATGCAAGCAATAGTGCTGATCGGGCGCAAGCGGAGCGGCGCACTGCGCGCACCGCTCGCTCGTCACGACCGGGATCGACTGGGTCGTGGCCGTCGCGGACTCGTCCCTGGATACCGGTGACGGCTGTGTTACACCGATCATCGACTCGCTGGTCGCAGCGGGCTCGGTCACGCTGAGATCGTCCACCTTCACAGCCCCCTCACTCGTGACGATTCTGTGAACACCAGGTGCCTCACCCTTCTTCGTTCGTGTTCGCGCCGGGCTTCTCGTTGAAAGCGCAGCGGAAGTTCTGCGGTTCGGAGACTGGCTGGGAGCCGGCAAAACCGCCCTTTTGGCCGTTCGAGTAGACCGTCACGTACTGCAGCGTCGAAGGGGCAGGCACAGCCGGCAGCGGCACCGGGTTCGGTTCGCCGGTACGCGGATCGCCGGTCGAGCCAACGCTCACACCCTCGGAGCCCGCGGCATCCGAGCCTGCGGCCGTCGTCACAAGCGTGGCGCTCATCTCGCGCTGGTCTTTGAGCCCGACGCTCGGGTCGAGCGGGATAGTCGCCGTCAGCTGCGAGTCATGGATCGTCGACTCGAGCTTGACGCGGTTGGCGGCACCGATCAGCTGCGCCGCCGTCGGTAGGTAGCCGCCCTCCTTGACGCATGCCTGCGATGCCCAGAAGTAGTTGTTCTGACCGGCCTCGGCATTGGTCAGCGGATAAGGCGAGTCCATCAAGCACCAGGTGCCGAGGTTGACGGTAGCCGGCGGGCAGCTCGGTTCGATGTCGGCCAGCGTCTTGCCGCTGATCTCAGAGGCGTTTTTCACCGTCGGAATCGCTGCAGCCGGGAACTTCCTGTTTTTGCCGAGCAGCAGGATGCCGGCGGCGCGTGGCTTGGTGCTGATCTGATGTCCGTCGATCGCGCTGACGACGGCATGACGGGCGGCGCTCGCCAGCCCTGTGCTCGAACCAACGAGCGCGAGGATCGAGATCACAAGCGCGGCTTGGCCGCTATGACGGGAGAGGCGCTCTCTCATTTTCGTCTCCTTGATGGCGGAATTGAAGTGGGCTGTTGCATATAAAGACGGGCGAAGGCCGCACGACGTGACCGGCGCCGACCGTTGCCGAGCGCGGCTCCGGCGCCCGCCAGCAGGATCAGGACGGCAAGCGGCGGTCCGTAGACGGCGAGCCGCGGAGAGCCACCGGAGGTGCCCACATTCGCGGGGGCACCTGTCGGCGCGGACACTGGGTAGCGCGCAAACGCTTGCGACTGCTCGGGCGCGGCCTCCTCTTCGCGTTTTTCTTCGAACACGCGCACGGTTGCCCCCCCGGGCGGGATCGGGTCCGCGAACGAAGCTGCGGGTGGCGGCGGGACGACCCGCACCCCACCGGCCGCCGGCAACTGCACGACCGGCAGGAACGCCAACGGCAGTGCCACCTTCGGCGCCGGCTTGGGCACAACCTTCGCCACCGCCGCAGGCACGACCGGCGGTGGTGGCGGCGGGGCGATCGGCGCGGGCGCCGGAGCGGGCGAGGGTGGTGGCGCAGTGGGCACCGCGGCTGCCGATGACGCCGCTACTTTGAAATGGCTCGGACTGAGCGGCACCGTGCCGCACGGTTGCTCAACACTGCCACCCTGCACGGTCACCGGAATCGAGTAGGACAGGCCTCCAGCAGAAACCGTGACGATCGTCGTGCCGGGGTTAAACGCACACAAGATGCTGGAACGCGAATCGGGGATCACATGCCCTTCGGCATTCTGCAGCGGCTTGCGCAGGTTCGTCGAGTTGGGATCCTGCTCGACGAAGTTGGCGATTTCAGGTTCTGAGGAGGTAAATGTGTATTCCGGTTCGATCGCGCTCGAGCAATCAGACTGGCGGCACAGCGCCGGCGGGAATTCGGCGTAAGGGTCAGAGCCCGGCGGGTTGGGGTTGCCGCTGGACGCAGAGATCGGCCCCCAGCGGTCGCCGGCCATCGGCCGCCGTCCGAGGCCGGTGAACAGCGCCGGCGCGCTGCGCCGCAGGAGCGTGCCATCGACCGGGTCGAGCGAGACTTCCTGCACGAGCGGGATCAGACGCGCGCCAACCGGCGCGACGTTGGTGGCCGGGTTGCGCTTAGCGACTTCGACGCTGACGAGCAGGTAGCCGTTCGTGCCGAACAGCGCGTCAGGCTGGCCTGGAATGAACGAGTCAGAGACCGCGGAGCGGTAGCCGAGCGCGCCTGTACCAAACTCGGGGATCGTGACCGCCCCGCCGGAGGGAATCTGGCTTGTGCGGCTTTCTTCGGGCCGTTCGTACAAGTACGCAGAGGCACCGCCTGCGACCATGATCTGCGCCTCTTCGGTGGCGTCGGTGGCGACGTTCAGCGCCGGCGGCAAGTTCGGGTTCAGCTCGCGGCTACCGACCACAACCGCGGGGATGCCGCGTGCTCTGGCGTCCGCGAGCATTCGTTCGAGCCAGGGAGCCTGCGGTTCCGCAGGATTCTGGTACGGATCGCTCGCGCTCAGCGAGCCACGCGAGTTGTCGATCACAATCACGCGCACGGTGCCGGCCGGGCCGGTGCTGTCAAAGGCATAGTGGGTGTGCGCCCCTGGCCTGACCGCGCCCGTGGGCGGCGGGATGTTCGCCGTGCTGACCCCTGCTGGCGTGCCGCCTTCGCCAAACGGGGCGTTGAAGTCAGCGAAGGCGGCACCAAACGCCGAGTCTTCGCTCCCTTCGCTGTCTCCAGCCGACAGCGCCGGGTAGACGGGGAGGCTGCCGCCGCTGGACATCAACTGCGCATAACGGTCGGCCTCAGCCGGCGACTCGGGTCCCTCGCCTGGCGTCTCGCGCCCACCGGTGTAGAGCAGCATGCGCGGACCGTTTGCCTGCGTGGAGAGGCCGGCAATCTCACCGAGCGCGGCGCTGAGGTTGCGGTCGGGCGCGATCGCCTCGTCGACTAGCGCAGCACATGGTTCGGCACAGTCCGCGTGGCCACCTACCGCGAACGTGGCCGCACCGCTCTGCATCGGAATCGACGCCACCGTCTCGCCGGTCGGGGCCGGTGGATCGCCCGCCGCGGCGTAGCTGTAGACGCCGGCGGTCTGCACATTTTCGCGGACAGCCTGACCAGAGCCACCGCTGGCGTCGCTTCCGCGTCCTGCGTCGTCGGCCTCGCCGCTCCAGCCGCCAAGCGCCCAACCGGACCCATTCGTGCCGATGTCAAGCGCAGCGATCGGATCGGCCTTCAGCGGCTTGTCCTGGCTGTCGCCGGCATAGGCCGCGCGCTCCTCGTCCTCCCATCCACCGGCCGTTTCCCGTATCAAGTAGCCATCGCCCGGCATTGGGTTGGGCGGAATCAAGGGGGGCGGCGTGTTGGGATCGACCGGTGGCAGGATCAACGGCGGTGGATAGGTGAACTCAGGTACGACAGACAACAGGGCACGAACTTTCGCTCCTTCGAGCAGAGGCGTGACCGCGACCGCCGTCTCGTTGACGATCGGCTCCGCAGAGAAGTGCCACGGCGCGCCGGCGCTATCTCGCTCGAGCACCACGTCGCGACCAGCAAGCACGGCACCACCATTGGGAAGCCCAGCGACAACGGTCAACTGCGGAGTAGCTGTCAGGCTCGACAGCAGTGCATGGACTTCCGGTTCGACCTTCCAGCCTGAGCCTTCGTTTACAAGCAGGTCGTGTTCGGCGGCAACCATCGCCTCCGAGCCGGCGAATGTGACCGACGTGAAGTTGGTTTCCCTGAAGCCGGCCGGGAGTTCTTCTTCCTGCGTCCAGCTCTTGCCGTACTTGAGCAGCACACCACTCTGACCGACGGCATAACCGAGCGGCGGGTCGCTCGGGTCGAATGCGATCCCGTCGAGATTGCCCTGGAAGCCATCGAGCGGCGCTGCCGGGTCTTTCTCCCACAACCCGGTTTCCGCGCGCCAGATCCACATAGCGCCGAGGTCGCCGACGGCGAACGCGCGACTCGGTTCCGGCCAGACGACCGCGCGCAGCGTCGGCGAGCTGACGGCGCCGCTGGAAGTCTGTAGGAACTCACGTTCCCAGCCGTGTCCTGGCGTATAGCGTGCGACGACGCCATCGGCGCCAACAGCCAGCGCTTGCGCATTGAACGCTCCGGGCGTGCTACCAGGCGCGGGGGTCACAGCCGTGAACGGCGCCCGAGCCGACACTGGCCAGCCAATGAGCCGAGCCGGCTGCTGCGTAGTCGTGATCTGTACAGGCCCTTCGAGCCAACCGTCAGTCGGCGTATAGAAAGCACCGCCGGGCGCATTGTCGGCTCCGGCACCTGGCATCCAGGTGAAGCTGGTGCCTTCGAAACTCAGGTAGCTGCCCATGTTCGTCGTGTCTTCGCCGCCGGGCTGCAGGGGGTTGGTGACTATCCGCGTGCCATAGCCGGGACCTTCGAAGGCAAAGCTGCGATAGCCGGCGTCGCGGCCGAAGCGCGCGTCGAGCGGGTGTTCGCAGATCGCGGTGCCGCTACCGTCACGCGCATCGCACCAGCTGCCTGTGATCTTGGCTTCGGCGATGTCGTAGTACAGCGTGAAGTCGTAGCCGTCGCTGCCACCGCCGGGGGCCTGCAGGTTGCCATCGATCCAAACGCCTTTTTCGGTGACGCTCAGTGGCTGTGCCTGACCGGTCAACGGTCCGAGCCTCGTGACGTCACGGGCAGGCGTTTCCGCTGCGGCGAACAGCGATGAGCCAAGCGGCGCCGCTTCCCAGCGGAATTCGCCGGCCCTGGCTTCCCTGCGCTCGAACAGCACGATCCCCAGACCGCTTGCGGCTTCGGCCTCGCCAAGCAACCACAGGTTCTTGGGCGAAGTGCCGGCGATCGCCACGATCGTGAAGCTGCCTGTGTAACCGGAGGGGAGTTCAACCGGCTCGCGCGTCCACTTTTCTCCGTTCCAGCGGGCCACGCCAAGGTCGCGCGTGCGCCCGAGCGCACCGAAATAGGCTTCGGTGTGGCCTTCGCTTTCAACCGCCGCATCGGCAACCGCGCCTGAGCCTTCCTTTTCGACGAGCGTCTCGGCGGTCGTGTCGCCGCTTTCTCCCGTCTCGTCGGCTTCACCTGCCGCGAGCAGCACGCCTGCTGATGGTTCGGGCAACATGCGGAAGCGCCCCCCCGGTTCGCGTGCCAGGACAACCTCCTGCTTTCCACTCACCCGCGTCGAATCCTGACCCACCAGCAGCCCACCGCCGTGTGGTGTGACCCGTGCCGACAGCCGATCGGGATTCATACCGCGGTAGACATGACCTTCTTCGTCCAGCGGCGTTTCGGCAATCGTCCAGTCGGGATCGGCATCGGTGGCACGCTCGAATACAAGCTGGCCAGGCGCGGTCACTCCTCCCGTCAATGGTGTCGCAAACGCTGCGTCTGCGGATTCGAGGGAAGGAGGCGGTACATCGTCCGGTAGCACGCGGTATGCCCAGGCTTCGCCGGGCGCCCCAGCTGTGGCGGCACCCATCAGTACGGTGCTTGCGTCTGCGGTGCCCAGCACCGGCTGCGGTGTCGGAGCGACGTTACCCGAGGCGACTGCGCGCGCACCGCGGCTGACGATCTGGGTAAGGGCCAACAAGATCAGCACAAGACACCCCACAAACACAAGCGCGATCCGCCGCCGCGACCGCGCCTCGCTCCTCCAGGATTCACCCACGACGATGCACGCTCGTCGTCACAGCGTTCGGACCCGTTCCTACAGAGCCTTCCGAGCCGGTCGCCGGCACGGGCTTGGGCTTCGTCAGCTCCTTCGTCACGAAACTGAGTCCACTGGGCCAGTGCTTGCGTTCCAGACGCAGCGAGAGCGAGTGTCTGCCCGCTTTCAGCCGCTCCTCGTGCGTGCGCGCGATCGCCTTCCCGTGCAACTTGGCCACCAGCTGCACGTCGGCCAAGCGCGTGAGCTGGAAGCTGACCGTCACCGTCAGCCCGTGGCGCGAGACGCTCACATCCTTGAGCAGCGCCGGGATCACCTCCGGCACGGGGACTTCCGTCGACTTGGCTTCAACCGCCACTGGTGGCGGCGCGAACAATTCGGAGTCATCCGGCGGGGGCGTATCTGAGACGAACTGTTCGACCGACTCGTTGGGACGCACGGTGATCGTGCCGGCCCAATTGGGATCGCTGTCTTCGGGTAGCACGGTGCCGTTCGTGTAGTGGAACAGCCACCCAGCTGAGGTCACCAGCCAGGCTTCTTCGGGTCCGGTTGCAGCCACGAGCTGTGCGCTGCCGCGCCCCGCCCCAGAGATGGGCAGCGTATCGACTGTAGCGCTGCCATCGGCACCAATCAGGGCGACCTTCGCCTTGTCTGTCGAGCTGCCGCGTTCGTCGAGCGCCTGATCTGCAATCCAGGCACTTTCGGTTCCGGCTACCGGTGAAATATCGACGAAGCGGTCTTCGTCCCCGAAGAGGGACGTTTCTATTGACACTTGTTGGAAGAACGGTTCCCGGTAGTGGACGGCGATGGGCGGACTTGGCACCGAACCACTACTCGGTGCCTCAGGTCCGGACGCGGCGCCGCCGCCTGAGAACCACAGGTCGGTTTCGTCGGCTTTCACCGACAAGAGCTCGCTGCCTTCAGACGGCACTCCGCTATAAGGGAACGGCAGGAAGTTGGCGTCCGTGAAGGTATTCCCGACAAGCTTGTGAATTAGGATCGGACCGGACGGCTCGGGTGTCGCAAGATTGACGGGATCGGTTGTATCGCCCTCCTGTCTACCGACAAATGTGCTCTCGTAGAAGCTGCCGTCGAAGAACGCGAGCCCACTGACGCCACGTCCCTGCGGTTGGTAGGAGCTTGTCAGATTCGTACCGTCCCAGTGCAGATGAAATGCGCCAACGTGCTGACCGGAGGGATCCTCGCTGCCGATCCCTGCGAACCAACAATCGTCAGGGCCACTGCAGGCGGCGGCGTCCATTGGACGAAACGGTTCTGGAGATTGAAAGGGTGTCGAATAAGAGCCGACGACCTGACCACCCTCGAAATGACACAGCCCCAACCCCGATCCGACACGCGGCTCGCTCGGTTCGGTAATGACCCAGAAATCGTCCGGCCCTGCCCAGGCTATTCGCGAGGCTTCGCCGGCCCCGCCACAGATAGTGGAGAGCTGATGCCAAGCACGCCCGTTCCAGAAAAGCAGACCATTGGGTACCACGGCGTTGCCCTCGACACTCAGCAATCCCTCGTTGGGCGCATAGAACTCCATGTCATCGGGAGTGCCGAGCGGAACCTTGTAGGGCGTGCCGGCAGGTGGCGCCGGCTGTTCCAAGCGCCACATCGCTTCGCCGCGGGCTATTCCTGGAGCGGCCGAGGCAAGCGCCGCGACGACGGCGACCCCAGCCAGCAGAGTCCCGGTCGCCCGCGATATCAAGGTCCGTGCCCCGGGTCCTTGTGCGAGGCGCGCCCGGTGATATCGCGCAGCTCGCTCAGGTCGGTCTCCTGGACGGTCGAGAGCACCGCGTCCAGCGCGACGCCCGACAGCGTCTCCTGCTCAAGCAGCGCGTGCGCGGTCTCCTCGACGGCCTGCCAGTTGCGATCGAGGATCACGGCAGCCTTCGCCTCGGCGTCGCCGACGAGCCGCTCGACTTCACGGTCGATCGTGTCGAGCGTCGAAGGACCAACCGAACCGAGATCCTGAAGCGAAGCGCCAAGGAACACCTCGCCGCCCTTCTCACCGATCGTCACCGGGCCGAGCGCATCGGACATGCCAAAGGAAGTAACCATCGTGCGCGCGAGGCTCGTGGCGGCGTGCAGATCGTCGCTGACACCGGAGGACAGATGACCGAAAGCGATCCGCTCGCCGGCGGTGCCGGACACGATCACCGTCAGCTGCGCCTGCAGGTCGGGCTCGGTCTGGATCAGCTGGTCGCGGTCGGTCAGCATGTGCGCTGCGGTGCCGAGCGTGCGTCCGCGCGCGACGATCGAGACCTTGCGGCTTACGGAGGCCTGGCCAAGCGCCTCGGCGACCACGGCATGGGAGGCCTCGTGGATCGAGATCAACCAGCGCTCATGCTCTGTGAGGATGTGCTTCTTCGCCGGCCCGGCGACGACGCGATCGATCGCCTCCTCGAGCGTTGCCTGGTCGATCAGCTCATGTGAATCGCGCACACTCAACAACGCAGCCTCGTTGATCACGTTGGCAAGCTCGGCGCCGCTGAAGCCCGGCGTTAGGCGCGCGATCTCCTCCAGCGACACATCGTGGCCCATCGGCCGCTTGCCTCCATGCAAGCGCAGGATCTCCAGGCGCCCGTGCACATCGGGCACATCGATTGTCACCTGACGGTCGAAGCGTCCCGGGCGCAGCAGCGCCGGGTCGAGGATGTCGGGGCGGTTGGTGGCGCCCATCACAACCAGTCCGCCATCGCCGCCGAAGCCGTCCATCTCGACCAGCAGCGCGTTGAGCGTCTGCTCGCGCTCGTCGTTGCCCTGCCCGATGCCGGCACCGCGCTTGCGCCCGGCAGCGTCGAACTCGTCGATGAAGATGATCGCCGGCGCCGTCTTTCGTGCCTTGGCGAACAGGTCGCGCACGCGCGCGGCGCCAACGCCGACGAGCGACTCGACGAAGTCCGAGCCCGACAGCGAGAAGAAAGCCGCGTCGGCCTCGCCGGCGACGGCCTTGGCCAGCAGTGTCTTTCCCGTTCCGGGCGGACCCACGAGCAGTACTCCCTTGGGGGCTGCGGCGCCCACAGCGAGATACTTGGATGGATCAGCCAGGTAGTCGCGAATCTCGCGCAACTCGGCGACCGCCTCGCCCGCACCCGCCACGTCGGAGAACGTGACCTGGTGCAGCGTGCCCTTGCCCTTGCGCTTGCCCTTGCCCGTGAACTTCGAGAAACCGGCGATCCCGCCGGCGCCACCGTCGGCGCCGAAGCGCATGAACAGCGCAAACAGGCACACGAGCAGCACGATCGGGATCAGGAACTGCACGAGGATTGCGCGCTGAGCCTTACCGGGCTGCTGGTCGACGGTCACGACCGTACCGGCTGACGCGAGGCTCTGCAGCAGTTGCTGGGTCTGCACCCCTGAGGCCGGATAGGCGGCCCAGTATTCGAGCGGGGCGGGTGTCGTCGGAGTGGCGCTCGTCGTCCCAGTTGTGCCAGTGACCCCGGTAGCCCCAGCCGCGCTTGCGCTGGCGCTACCAGGCTGCTTGAGCGTCACCTCGACGCGATTGTCGTGGTCGTACAGGGTCGCAGTCGCGATCTGCTTGTGCACAGCCAGCTCGAGCACCCTGCTGATTGGCAGTTCCGAGCCGTGCGTATTGGGTCCGATTGCACCGAGCAGCGAAAAGAAGGTGATCAGCAGTCCCGCCGAGGCGACCACCAGGAATAGTGCGATCTTGTCGCGGAAGATGATGCGCCGCGCACCGGTGCCGAAGTCGCCAAGCGCGACCAGCGCCGGGTTGCGCTTGTGCGCCAAGCCCGATCGCACCTGTCCGCCCTTGGGCGGACGGATCGGTGCCGGGGGACGGCCGTTGCCCTGCAAAGAGGGGGGCGGAATTGTGTCTTCGTCGTCTGTCATGTCTCCCTCAGGGGCGCCGACCGCCGCTCAGACCAAAGGCGGCGTCCGACACCACTAGATGCCGGACGCCGCCAGGCCCGAGGGTTTGGGCTATCTGCCCGCTTGTCTTATTTCTTCTTGCCTTTGCTTGCTTTTTTCTTGGGCGGCGTTACCGCTGCCTGCGTGACGGTCAGCGTCTTGGTCTGAGTCGCCGCCGTGCCGCCGGTCGGGGTGAACGTCACCGTGATCTTCACGCTGATCTTGTGACTCTTGGCTTTGGCGAGCTTGCTCAGCGCGGCTTTGGAGATGACGAGCGTCACCGTCCCTTTGCCGCCTGAGACGCTGGCACTCTCGCTACCAACCGTCACACCGCCGCCGGTCGCCTTCACCTGCACGCTGCCCGCATCTGGAAGTACAAGCGACAGGACGATGTCCTTGCCCTTGACCTTCGCGCTTGCGATCGAGAAGGCATTGCTCGGGACAACAGCAACAGGAAGGGGTCCGGTCGTGGTTGTCGTCGTGGTAGTCGTACTTGGTGCTTTGACTTCTACTTTGGGGCCTGTACCGGCACCGGCCGCCTTGTCCCAGCCGATTGCTTCAACGCCTACTCGCGCAATCGACTGAATGCTCAAAGGCAGTACGCCGTAATCAGCGCCGCTGACCAGAGACTGACCTATCGGAGAAACGACTGCCGTGAGGTAGTCCTTGACCGTCCGTGCCCGTTCCTGCTCCAGCGGGGTGTTCCCGTATACGGGAGCATCGTCATCGAACGCAAGGTCATAGGTGATCGCACAAGCCGGATACGTCACGGTATCCGTGCTGCCTGTAGCGATCGCGCTTGACCAATCGCCCAACGTCGGGTCGCTGGCCGGCGTCGTCGGAAGCCCACGGTAGTCCGCGTTAGTGCAATTGGCACCCAGCGCAGCTCCATTGCCGACGATGTGAGCCGTCGGGACAGCGGTCGGCTCGACATAGTTCGTGCCGACCCTTTCGCCTTCGGGCTTTCCCGGATTGATCGTCTGCAGCGGTATCCAGTAGATGTTGTTGACTTTGCCCTTTTCCTCGGAGAATTTTTCCTTCCGAGCCGTGGCTAGATCTACGTAGCTAATCGAGCCATCTGTGGCGGCAACCGCTTTAGCCAGTGGCCCACCTTTACCTGTTGTCGGAGTGCAGATATGAGCCGCGTCTTCGCATACGCCGCTCGCGTTGACGACTTCGGGCTGCTTCTTTTCGCCACCGGCCGTGATTGGCCAGTTGTTGTTGTCGCCGACGACCGGAGCCGTCGTCCAGAGACCGGACGGAGCACCCGGCAAAAGACTCAGATAGGACTTGAAGTTGTACGTCGTACCTGAACCGTCGAACCGGACAATGCGTCGAACGGGCACGTCTTCACAAGCCACACCACTATTGAGTGTGCTCGTGTCGGTACCAGATATATGGACTTTGGCTCCACTCGTGAGCACCTGACCCCAAGTGACAGCTTCGCCCTCCCATATCTTCTCAAGCTCTTCCGCCGTGATATGCACACGCACCGTGTCTTCGGAGAACTTGTCGCCGCTGCTGTCAGCACCACCAGGATCATTCGGTCCGCCGGTCGTCGTATCGTCATTACCACCGGCCTGTTCCGGATTTTCAAGCGAGCATCCTTCTGGAAAGTGCACAATCACAGTGACGGCCGCAACCGCGACCGGGATCTGATGCAGAACACCAGGATTTGGTCCACTCGCCGCTTCGGCGTTGGCCTTCTCGGTCGGTGTCAGTGGAGCGTCGCTCGCGGCAAAACGCGTTTCAGAGGCACGTTCGCCGGGTTTCACCGCTCCGGCCTGGAAGGTGGAGCATTTTTCTTCGGTCTGGGGGCCGCCGCCGATCGAAGCGATACCACAGCCGCTGCCGTCGGACTTGTACGACACCGGCGAGGTCGAGACGGCGCCCGACCCGCAACCAAAGGAGGTGTAGAAGACGCTCAACGTCCAAACTTGTTCCTGGGCCGTTGCCTGCAGGGATGAACCCTCACCCTTGGTGGGGCCTCCTTGACATGCGTTTAGTGTGAACGCAGCGTGCGCCGAGGGAGGCGTCGCGGCTGCCGCGACGGCCAACAGAGCCATCGCACAGAGCGTCGCGACGGCGACGCGAATACGACCGCCCTCAGCGGTCAGAGGAAAACTTACGCGCATAAGCGTGTGATGTCCTTTCAAGAACGGAGATAGAGGTCTTCGTGATCAAGGCCGAGTCTCACAGCACCGCCGCGGGCGCGCAATCCCTGTTTACAGAAGCAACACATCTTGGTCACAGCAGTGAAACATGTCCGTCAGTGATTTGGGAGATGTTTCACGAATTGATCTCAAGCTGGTAACGAGTCAGTAACACCATCTGGCCTTGATCTCGGATATGGGATCAGCCTCTCTTGCTTTTTGACTTGGCTTTGGCGCTCCTATTGGCGCTCGTCGCCAAAAATGTCGCATCTGCTTCGGCAGATAGCGCTTCGAGCGGTGGCGTAGGCGTGAAAGTGACCGTTATCAGCGCTTTCAACTTGACGTCGCTCGCAAGATCCTTTGCGTATCGTGCAGCCACTTTCAGGACGAGCGTAGTAGTGCCCTCAGCGCGAGTGGCACCCGAGGCGCGCGCCAGCACAACTTGCCTCCTGCGCTTCTTCTTGCCAAGTTTGGTCGTAATCGTCCCCTCTGCACGCGCACTCAACTTGCCAGCTCCCGGCGTCTCGACGAGCAGTAGCAGACCGCCATTCGCCGCCCGCTTGACTCTGAGGCCAAGTTCGGGCGAGGCGCTCGCCGTCAGCGAGAACCCACCCTGTACAGAATTGAATTCCGCAGGCGGCGGCGCCGTGCCACCGGCCAGCTCACGCGTCACGGTAAAGGCGTTTGAGACATCGTTGGCGTCACCGACGATCAGATTTGACGACGAGGATGCAAATGCGACCGTCGACCCGTTTTCGTTGAGTGTCGGATCGACCGAGATCGACCCATTTGGATCCCCCCCTTCGTCGCTGAGGACGGCCCGTTCCAGCGTGTCTTCACCGAGATGTATGAGATACAGGTCGCTTGCCGTGGGCGAGGGACGAAAGGAGCCGATCGGCTGCGGTTCGGGCAATACGAAGTTATCGCGCGGAGTCGTGAACGCAACCGTCGAGCCGTCCTGCGAGAGGGCCAGCGATTCAATCGACGGGGACGCGCCCGGGTTCCCCGTGTTTGCCGCGAGAGTCAGCTCTCGTGTTCCCTGCTTGCGGGTCACACCCGGCTTCATGCTTGTCAGGAAGACGTCCAGCCCGCCCGGCTTGGTGATATTGGGACGAAGCGCGGCGCCCGCCAGGAACGCGACGGTGTAACCGTCCGCGCTGAGCCCCGGGGCTACACCTGCGATGCTGGCGAGGGTCGACTCTTGCTCGCTCAGCGGCCCATAGCATGGACCTTCGGCCGTCTGGCTCAGCGTCACACCTTCACCTTGTGCGCATTCCGGATCTTCTGGGTCCGCGATCCCGGTGATCCGGCGTGTTGCGGCGCCCGGTTCCTGCCAGCGACGCCACAGGTAGTAGGGCTGTTCGGAGACGGGCGACTCTCCTGGTAGGAAGCGGGTCTGCACTTCGGCGTTGGTCGACACCCAGGCGACCGTGCTCCCGTCGGCACTGATCGTCGCTGGGCCGATAGCACCGCCGGCTGGATCGCCGCTGGCGTATTTTACGCTGGTCGAGTCCCGGCTCAGCAGCGTTGTCGTCTTGTCCTGTAGGTCGCGGACGAACAGCTGCCCAGGCGGGGTGTCGACCGCGGAATGATCGGGCAGGTTCGATTCGAGCTCTGTCGTACGGAACACAACATAGCGACCGTCAGCGCTGATCGAGGTATTTGGCCAGACTTCGGCGCCGGGGGTGTCGCCAGGCAGCGGAGGATTACGCGGCGCATAGGTTGCCGCTTCTTCCCCGCCGTCCTTGGCCGAGACGAGCGTATAGGCGCCAGAGTCCTTGCGATCGGCTGCTAGCGGTACATCCATGTCGCGGACGTAGACATCGACGTTTTCGTTGCCGTCCTGCGGCACTAGCTGCTGGGCGGTGGAGAAAGCCACATAACGCCCGTCGGCGCTGACTGAGGGATTCTCGGCTCCACGAAAGATCAGCTTGCCCTTTTCGGGTCCTTCGGTGTGAATCTCGCTACCGTCGGCAACCAGCTCGATTTCCCCGGTTACCCGGTCGTAGCGAAAGATGCCGCCTTCGCGCAGAGTGCCCGGCGGTTCGGCGTCAAGTTCGACCCCGTGTGGCCCCTCGACGCCACCATCGTTTTCGAAAAAATTGGTCGCGCGCGTCTGAAACACGACATACCGACCGTTGGCTGAGATGACCGCATCCGTGCTTGGCGCATTCCCCTGTTCATCAGACGCGTTGTCTACAGACACCAGTTCCGCCCCGAACCCGCCGGCGAGCGGCCCGTAGATCGCGCGCGCCGGAGAGGCAAGCGCGCAAAAAGAGACAAGCGTGAACAGCACACATACAGCACTGGCAATCCAAGAGCGCGAGGACACCACCACCGATGCCCCCCTCACGAGACCCGGACCACCTTATGAGCGGTCATTTTGTTGCCGGCGTTATCCGCAGCGCTAACAACAATCGTGTAGGTACCCGCACGTGAGTAGCTGTGCCTGAGCGTCTTGCGGCCCCCGCCCGAGCGCCCGTCCCCGAAGCTGACTTTGACCGAGCCGAGCTTGACCCCCGAGACTTCGCCCTTGGGACCGTCGTTAAGACTCACCGTGACGTTCGCCCCGCTCACGTGCAAACGCACGCGCGGCGGGGTCCGATCGACCTTGATCGTGCCGGGCACCGAGTCCACCACCTGGCCCAACGAGTCGGTCGCCTCGACCTGGATCGAGTGCACGCCGTCCGGGAGCTGTTCCCGGTTGAGCAGGTATTCGTCGCCGCTGATGTTTTCGACTACTTCGCGGTCGTCCACAAGGATCGAGTAAGTGATCTTGCCGGCACCGGCGAGCGGCACTTCCCACTGCAGCGGGATACGCGCTGCTTTGATCCAACCGTTGGGGGCGTCGGTCACGAACTCTCCCGGCGGGGCGCGCACGACCACCGCAGCGATCTGCGCGTTCGCGCCGCTGCCCTGCATGAAGCCGAAGATCGCGTCGCCGCGATGGGAGACGCCGAGATCCAGCTGCTGCACTGCGCCGCCGTGGGGGGCGGCGACGATCGCGCGGTTGGGGGTGCCGTCGGCGCGGCGTTCAAGCACCGCCACTCCCCCGGCGCCGTGTACCTGCACCTTCCAGGCCGCCGCCAGCGCACCATCGTCGGCGCGCGTGAGCACCGGATTGCCTGGCACTTCCGAGCCGGTGTCCAGCCTGATCGGGGTGCCGACTGCTGTTTCCGAGCCATTGCCGTCGAAGCTCTGATCGCCCGTGCCATAGCCAACGTCGAAGGCGCCTTCGGCGTCGACCGCCATGCTCAGCGAACCCACCCCTTCCGGCGGGCCTTCGCTGGCCGCCGGGCCGTCGACCGGCTTGACTGCACCGAACGCCGAACCCTTCGGCGAGAACGAGGAGGGGATCTCGCTCACGAACACGCGCGGGTGGCTGAAGCCCGAGCCGGGCGCCGGCTCCTGGCGCCAGGCGATCGCCCCCTCGCCGAAACCGGCGAAGTCGACCGACAACTCGTCGGCGGCGCCGTTTAGCGGATGCCCGTCATAAGTCGTCGGGCTGACGTCGAGGATGTTGCCCGGCACCAGGCCGAAGATGCGCCGTGCATAGATGCGATTGATGAAGTTGTCGTCGGGCTCCTGCCAGGCGAGCAACCCTTCGCCGGTCAGGTCGATCGCGACCTGTGGCGAGTTCAATGCCGTGGGCTGCAGCACGGGCTGGGCGGCGTCGCGATTCAGCGGCTGCCCGAACGAAGTCCAGTATTGGCCGTCGAAATGGGCCATACGGATTTCGTCCTGCACATAGCCGGACGGGATGTTGGGCGTCGATGGGCCGCTGACGGCCGTGATCACCCGGTAGGAGACGTATGCGTCACCGGAGAGGTCCATCGCCACCGACGGGTAGGTGCCGGTCGCCTGGCCGATGTTCAGATCGACAGGTATCGGTGGTTGAAAGCCCCCTGAGCCTGGGTCGATCGTGGCGGAGAAGAGACCGTCGGTGGTGGAGGAATAGTGGTTGGCCCACACCACCAACAGCCGCCCGCCTTCGCCTGCCGCGATCGCCGGGAAGGAGGATTCGAACTTCTCCCCCACGTCCACGCGTTGCGGCGGATTCCATTTGTCTTCTACGTATTGCGCCACGAAGATGTGGTCGCGGCCTTCGACGCGCTTGCGGTAGACGATTCCGCCCGTGCCGTCGGCGGCCATCGCCGCGCCGCCCAGTTCGACGATTTCGGAGGACGGCCCGTCGATCGGAGTGACCGGGGAGATTTCTGCTTGAGCTGTTGCCGCGCAGAGAAGCAGCACGGCGATCGAGACGCAAAACGCGCGAAGCACCGCGCAAGGCTGACTGGCCGGAGCGGCCGACTTGTGAACGAGCTGAGAACTCGCGCGCTCTCACGAGCCGCTGGCTCCGATGTTCACCAATTCTTCTCAACTTGAAAACGTCCTGTTCACGTTGGGGCGAGAGCGGGCCTTGAGACTGATCTGACGTGCCCCGGGCTTAGTACGCCCGCGGGCGTCCGCACTGCCGCATCCACCCAGCAAAGGAGTCCCCCACGTGCGACGACCCACCCGCACCCTGACCGTATCGCTGATCGCCGCGCTCGCGCTGGCGGTACCCGCCGTCGCCGGGGCGCGTGCCCTCTTGATCGACGGCTCGACCTCCGTCTTCCCGCTGATGACCCAGCTTGCCGCCGCTTACCACAAAGCGACCAAAGAACCCACACCGAAGGTCAACCAGGGCACCTCGGACGTCGGCGTCTCCGACGTGGCCGCTGGGCGCGTGGACATCGGCGACGTGTCGCGCAACCCCGAAGAAGGCGATCCCAAAGGGCTCGTGTTCACGAAGATCGCGCGCGACGGCGTGTGCATGATCACCAACCCCAAGAACCCGATCTCAAACCTCAACCAGCAGACGGTGCAGGCGATCTTTACTGGAGACGTGCGCGAATGGAGCGAAGTTCCCGGCGCCAAGATCTCCGGCCCGATCGATCTCGTCGACCGCATCGCCTCCTCCGGTACACAGGCCGCCTTCCAGGACATCTTCCTCGGCGAATCGCTGAAGATCTCCCCCAGCGCGGAGGCCGAGGAAAGCAACGGGCTCGTGCAGAACAAGGTCAAAACCGACGAAGACGCGATCGGCTTCGTGTCATTCGCCTTCACCAGCGGCGTCAATGCCGTCGGCTACCAAGGGATCCCCTGCACGCTACAGAACGCCAAGTCCGGCCAGTACCAGGGCGTGCGTAACTTCTGGATGGTGACCAAGGGCGCTCCGAAAGGGGCCGCGAAGAAGTTCATCGAATGGATCACCAGCTCGAAAAACGCCACGGCGCGCAAGATCATCAACTCCGAGTGGATCGCGATCCACTAACACCCTCCGCTCCTACTGGGCCGTCCAGGCGACGGCCCAGTAGCGCACTCGGGCGTCTGCTCGGCGGCGGAGCGGCCGCCGCCGAGCGACGCACCGAGCTTTTGCTGCGCGCGCTCGCGGTCGGCGTGCTCGTGGTGATCCTCGGTATCGCGATCGTCGTCTTCTCGAAAGCGTGGCCCTCGTTCTCGCACAACGGGCTCGCCTGGTTCGGTTCAGGCGGCGATGTCGACACGCAGTTCGAGGCGATGATCAACGGACCCCGCGATCCCGCCAACTACATCTACCACTTCAGGGCCTGGCCGCTGATCTGGGCCACGATCCTGACCTCCGGGCTTGCGGTGATCTTCGGCATGGTCATCTCGATCCTGGCGGCGGTGTTCGTCGTGGAGCTCGCCCCAGCTCGCGTCAACCGGGCGATCGACCCGACGATCCGCCTGTTGGCAGGCGTACCTTCGGTCGTCTACGGGCTGATCGGGATCCTCGCGATCGCGCCTTGGGTCGAACACGACTTCATCTCCCAACAGCGCAAGCGCTCTGTCGAGTACGTGGTGCAGTTGACAGGGGCCAACCTGAGCGTGGCCGTCTTGATCTTGACGGTGATGATCGTGCCGATCATGGTGGCGATCGTCGCCGGCGCGCTCGAGTCGGTGCCGCGCTCGTGGACGGAGGGCTCGGCGGCGCTCGGAGTCAACCGCTGGCGCACGACCTGGCGCGTGTCGCTGCGCACCGTGCGCCCGGCGATCGTGGCGGCTGCAGTGCTTGCCACCGCACGTGCGCTGGGCGAGGCGATCATGCTCGCGATGGTCGCCGGCTCACGCGGCTTTTCGCCCAACCCGCTCGATGGGACCACCTTCTTCTTCGAGCCGGTCAGGCCGCTGGCCGCAACGATCGTCCACTACGTCGAGGATCTCAACGTGGTGCCGGTCGAACACACGCTGTACGCGATGGCAGCCGTGCTGCTCGTCTCATGCGCGCTACTGTCGCTCGCCGGCTGGGCCGCGAAGCAACCGATGAAGCGCTACGGAGTGAGGACGTGAGCGTGACACTGCTACGGGGCCAAGACGTCAACGCGGCGTTCTTCCAAAACAGGCGATGCCCCCCGCGCGCGCGGGGGGCATAGGCGTTTTATGTCAAGCGCACCCCCAGCCCTCGCGCCGACGCCCGGCACGATCCAAGCCCTCACGCCTCCCGCCGGCTCGATCCGCGCCACCAGCAAGCGTGACTCGATCCGCAGCTGGCCGCTTGCCGATCGCGTCGCATACCTGCTCTGCTGGACCGTGGGTATTGGGCTGTGCGTGATGGCCGCAGCGATCGTGCTGTTCATGCTCCTAAAGGGGGTTTCCTACCTGCGCCCCAGCCTGCTGATCGAACACCCGAGCGCCTCACAGGATCAAGCGACCTCCGGCGGCTTTCTCGACCCGATCGAGGGCACGCTGCTACTGACCGCGATTGGCATTGCGATTGCAGCGCCGCTCGGCGTCGGATTGGCGGTCTGGATGAGCGAGTATCAGCGACCCGCCTGGCTTGCGCGACTGGTCGAGTCGGGCGTGGAGATGATCGCGGGCGCGCCGAGCGTGCTGCTGGCGATGTTTGGGCTTGCCCTGTTCGCCCGCCCGGCGCTGGCCTTCCTCTCGCAGACATCAGCCGGCGGGTCCGTGTTCGGGCGCTCATTCCTTACCGCTGGGGCGATGATGTCGCTGCTGGCTCTGCCACTCGTTGTTGCCTCTACGCGCGAGGCGCTGCTGCAGGTGCCGGCGCACGTGCGCGAGGCCTCCTATGCGCTCGGCAAGACGAAGGCGACGACGATCCGCAAAGTGCTGCTGCCATCCGTGCGGCCCAGCATCGCCAACGGCATCACGCTTGGCGTCGGGCGCATCGTCGGCGACACCGCGATCGTCGTGATCTTGTTGGGTGCAACGATCCGCCTTGAAGGCGCCGGCGGCGCGCCGCTGCTCTCGACCCTGCGCGGCACCGGCGGCACGCTCACCAGCTACGTGCTGTTCAACTCTCCCGCCGGCGAAGGCAACGCGCACGAAAAGGCCTACGCGGCCGCATTCGTGTTGCTGCTGATGGTACTTGTGCTGAACGTGATCGTGATGCGGCTCAACGCCAGCCGTGCCGGCACTGGGCAGAGCCTCGGTGCCTCGAGCCGCTGGCGCGTCATGACGGGAGCACTGCCGTGGATCCGCTGATGCCCCCGCCGGTGCGGCGGATCGTGCTCGAGCGCGATCCGACCGTCGTCAGCCCACCGGCCAACGGCTCGGGCGCGACGGCTACGACTACGGAGCGCCCTGGCAGCGCCCCCCTTTCGGGTGCCCCCCATCGCGGGGTGCAGGCCGGCGAGCACGCACCCGCCGCCGCCGTCCAGGAGCGCATGTGTATCGAAGGCGTTTGGCTGGCTTACGGCGAGAAGTGGGTGGTGCGCGACGTCAGCCTGCCCGTGCGCAAGGGCGAGGTGCTCGGGCTGATCGGCGCCTCAGGCTCCGGCAAGACGACGCTGCTGCGCTCGCTCAACCGCCTCACCGAGATCACCGCAGGGGCAGCGCGCGCCGGGCGCGTCACGCTCGACGGACAGGAGATCGGCGAGATCGAGGTCAACTCGCTGCGCCGGCGCGTCTCGATGGTCTTCCAGCAGCCCAATCCCTTCCCGATGAGCATCTTCGAGAACGTCGCCTACGCGCTGCGCGAGGAGCACGGCGAGCGGGGAGCGCGTAGGCGCAAACGGCGCTCGCGCGACGAGCTAATGCCGGCTGTGGTCGATGCTCTGCGCCGTGCTGGGCTCTACGAGGAGGTGGCTGGCAACCTCGACCATCCGGCGCTGCGCCTCTCCGGCGGCCAGCAGCAACGGCTCTGCATCGCGCGCGCGCTGGCAGCCAACCCAGAGGTGCTGCTGCTCGACGAGCCCTGCTCGGCGCTCGATCCGATCTCAACCGCGACGATCGAGCAGCTGATCGTCGGCTTGCGCCAGAGCGTGGCGATCGTGATCGTCACGCACAACCTGCAGCAGGCTATGCGCGTAGCCGACCACGTCGCCTTCATGCACCTCGGCGAGCTGGTCGAGTACGGACCCAGTTCGCAGATCTTCGACAACCCGCGAGAAGAGCGCACGCGCGAGTATGTGAGCGGAGCGTTCGGGTGAGATACCGCGCCGGCGGTACGCGCCCGAGGCTCGGGCGGCTAGGTCGCTTGTCGCTTTGGGGATGGATGGGGCGTGCCCGCAGTGCATCTGTGGCATTTGGCGCTGTCGCGAGCGGACGTTTAGATGACCCGTCGCGACGGGGCCTGAGTGCCCGCAGTGTCACCGCGGCGCTTGGCGTTGGTCTCGTGGCGGTCGTGCTCTGCGGCTGTGAGAGCACACAGGAACGCAGCGCGGAACTGCAACGTCAGGCAAAGCACGACGTGCTCGCGACACAAAGCGCGGCCGTGACCAAGGAGAGTCCGAGCGTGAAGGTGCTGCAGAGCACGGTGATCCATTCGAGCTCCGCGACCGCAGTCGTCGTGGCGCTGCGCAACACCTCCACCCACACGCTCGAGAACGCGCCGATCGAGGTAACGGTGCGCGACGCGCACGGGAGCATCCTCTACCAGAACAACGGCTCAGGGCTGGAGCCTTCGTTGACGACCGTCTCGCTGCTATTGCCAGGCCAGGAAACGATCTGGGTCGACGATCAGGCGACCGCGAGCGGCGCCCCCGCCACTGCCAGCGCACTTGTCGGAGAAGGTACGCAGGCGTCGGGGAACATCCCCCAGTTGGGCGTCACCGGAACGCACCTGAGCGCCGAAGCGGGAGCAGAAGCGACCCTCTCCGGCGGCGTGGCAAACCGTTCGCAAGCGGCTCAGCAGAACCTCGTCGTATACGCCGTCGCACGCCGCGGGGTGAAGATCGTGGCGGCGGGACGTGCGGTATTGCCGGAAGTACCGGCGAAAGGCACGAACGTTCCTTTCCAAATCTATTTCGTCGGCGATCCCAGCAGGGCGCAGATCCAGACAAGCGCGCCGGCAACGACGTTCTGAAAGGCGCATGGACTCCTGCGTGCGCGGGGCATCCGCCTTTGCGTCTGGACTCCCCGGGCTCAGTGACGTTTGCCGCGTTTGAGCATGATCCCCTCGATCACGTGGGCGACGGTCTCGCACGCATCCACCGCGGCCTCTAGCGACTCGAAGATGTCCTTCCAGCGGATCACGAACATCGGGTCGGCCGCACCGCCCGCGAACAGCGAGGCGACACCGTCGCGCAGCAGGCGGTCGCCCTCGTTCTCCAAGCGGTGGATCTCCACTAGATATGGTCCTGGCTCACCGCCAGCGCAGAGCTGTTGCAGCGCCTTGACGATCTGCTCGTCGGCGCCCACGAGCACGTCGGCCAGCTCTACGGCCTGCTCCATCGGCGCTTCCACCCCATAGAGCTGCAGCAGAGCAGCGGTCTGCTCGGTGTGGTCGATCACGTCGTCGAGCGCTGTGGCAAGCGCGTAGCCGTCAGCAGAGTCGAAGGGTAGGCGCAAGCGCCTACCCCCGCCGTTGAGGCGGTGGATGATGTCGTGAGTGATGCGGTCGCCCTCCTGCTCGAAGGCCTTGACCTCCTCGGCCAGGCCGGAGCGCTCAGGCAGCTCGGCCAGCAACTCGCGCAGCAGCAGGCCGGAGCGCAAAATGTTGCTGGCGGCGTTCTCGACGAGCGTAACGAGCGTCGGGTCAGCTGAGCGGCGCAGAATGGGCATCCGACAAGGGTATGCACACGACCGCCCTAGCGTCATCCGCTTCACGAGTTCTTTACGAGTCGATCACGACTTTGCAACTCCTAAGACAGCGCGCAGCGCCACCCTACATGTCGGTGGCCGTGCACCAGGACAGCTCCAGCACCCTGTATGCAGGCGAGCTTGAGATCAGGCTCGGCGAGGGTCTCGTGCTCGCAAGCGGGCGTGCACTGACGTTGTCGGTGCGCGAGTTCGAGCTGCTTGGCGCCCTGGCCGGTCGGGCCGGAGCAATCGTCACGCGCGAGGATCTGTATGCGGCCGTCTGGGGTGGGCAATTGCGTACCGGCGACCGCTCGGTCGACGTCTACGTGAGCAAGCTGCGCGGCAAGCTGGAGCAGGCGATGCCCGACCGGCGCTTCATCCACACCCACCCGGGATTCGGCTACCGCTTCCAACCGCAGCCGTGGGGGCACGCACCTGAGCTTTCACGAGATGTTCACAACGGGGCACCCATCGATTGAAGAGACTGAACCGGCACTGAGCCGGCGCAGGGGCCTGTTCGCCTGCTCGCCGTCCAAAAATCCAGTCATAGGAGACGTTGTGAACAAGAACAAGATCGGCGTGCTAGCAAGTTGCGCGCTGCTCGCAATCACCCTCGCCGCGTGCGGGAAATCGAGCTCGACGACCTCGGGCACGACCGCCTCGACGAGCTCCTCGTCCGCGACCATCTCCGGTGCCGGCTCGACGTTTGCGGCCCCGGTCTACCAGCAGTGGGGCTCGGGCATCTCGGGTCTGACCGTCAACTACAACCCGGTCGGCTCGGGCGCCGGCATCACCGCCCTGGAGGGCAAGACAGTGGACTTCGGCGCCAGCGATCCGCCGCTGAAGCCCGCCGAATTCACGACGCTTGAAAAGGTCGGACCCGTCCAGCAGATTCCGATGTTCCTGGGCGCGATCACCGTCTCCTACAACCTGCCGGGCGTCAAGAGCGGCCTGAAGCTCGACGGCCCGACGATCGCCGAAATCTTCCTCGGCAAGATCAAGACTTGGAACGACGCAGCGATCAAGGCACTGAACCCCGGCGTGTCACTGCCCAGCACCCCGATCACGGTGATCCATCGCTCGGACTCCTCCGGGACCACCTCCGGCTTCACTGGGTTCCTCGCATCGGTGAGCCCCGAATGGAAGAGCAAGGTTGGCGAAGGCAAGACCGTGCCGTGGCCCACGGGCACCGGCGCCAAGGGCAACGCCGGCGTCGCCGGCGCCGTGCAGCAGAGCACGGGCGCCGTCGGCTATGTCGAGCAGTCCTACGCGCTGGAGCACAAATTCACCTATGCCAGCGTGAAGAACAAGGCAGGCAACTACGTCGAACCGACGCTCGCCTCGACCAGCGCGGCGGCCGAAGGGGTCGAAGTGCCGGCCAACCTCGGCATCAAGATCAAAAACCCCGCCGCACCGACGGCCTACCCGATCACCTCGCAGACGTTCGTGGTGGTCTACAAGGACATGTGCAAGGCCGGCGTGCCCGGTGGCGAATCTGCCGCCAAGGGCGTCGTGAAGTTCCTGGAATACGGTCTCGGCTCCGGCCAGAGCATCCTCAGCCAGGCCGACTACGCGGCGCTACCTGCGGCGATCCTGACCAAGTCCAAGGAAGCGGTCACCGCCCTGCAGTGCAACGGAGCCCCGATCGCGGGCTGAGATGACTGACAGCCGCCGGCCAAATAGTGTCCCGCTCATCGTGGATGAGCAGGCGACGATGGAGTCGAGTCGCGCCGAGCGTGGCTCGGGGGCCGGCGGCTAGACAGTCCTATGGAGGCAGCATCTGTAGCAAGCGGCGGGCACTCGATCCTCGAGCGCTCGCCGCTTGCGCGCCTCCCGGATAGGGCGCTGCGCTGGGGTCTGACCGTTCTAGCAGCCTCGATCCTCGCGCTAATCGTCTACTTCTTCGTCAAGCTCGTCGGCGAAGCGGGTCCGGCGTTCTCGAAGTTCGGCGTTCTCGGCTTTACCTTCGGCAACAACTGGGACGTCAGCGCCAACCACTTCGGTGCCTTGGCATTGCTGGTCGGGACCTTGATCACCTCAGGTATCGCGCTGCTGATCGGCGTGCCCGTCGCGGTCGCCACCGCGCTTTACATCACCGAGCTGTGCCCGCTGCGCATCCGTGGCCCGGTGACGATCCTAATCGAGCTGCTGGCGGCCGTGCCCTCCGTGGTCTATGGGCTATGGGGCATCTTCTTTCTGGCGCCCAAGCTACTGCCGGCCGAGCAGTGGGTCGCCGACCGCCTGTCGTTCGTCCCGTTCGTCGGCGGCGGCTTGGCGACGATCCCCAACTACTTCGTCACCGGGCTGGTGCTGGCGATCATGATCCTGCCGATCGTCAGCTCGCTCTCGCGTGAGGTGATGAGCACCGTCCCCGCCGACCACAAGGAGGCAGCGCTCGGTCTCGGTGCCACGCGCTGGGAGATGATCCGCACCGCTGTGCTGCCCTACTGCCGCAGCGGCATCTCCGGCGCGGCGATGCTCGGCCTCGGTCGCGCGATCGGGGAGACGATCGCCGTGACGATCCTCGTCGGCAACGATCCCAAACTGGGAAGCCACCTGTTCGGCCAGGGTTACAGCCTCGCCGCCGCGATCGCCAACGAGTTCGGCGAAGCCCAGGAACTGCACCGCTCGGCGCTGTTCGCCGCCGGCCTCGTGCTGTTCGTCCTGACGCTGCTCGTCAACGCGATCGCGCGCCTGCTGGTATTGCGCGCGGCGCGCTCGACCAGGCCAAAGCGCACAGCTGCGGACTTCACGCAGGCGGGTCCGGCGCTTGGAGCGGGAACGAGCGCATGAGCTCGCACACAAAAACAGGCCTGCCGCCCGGCGAGCACGGGCCACTCTGCAAGAGCGGCTCACCCAGCAAGCCCGACCCACCCAGCGGCGAGACCGACTAGATGAGTACTCCCGCGCCAACCTTCGAGCGCTTTTCGCTGAGCCCCAGCCGGCGGCGAAAAGACCGCATCGCACGCGGCGCCGTGATGGCCGCTACCGCCGTTGCGCTCGTGCCGCTTGTCTTGATCGTGTACTACCTGCTCAGCAAGGGGCTTGGCTCTTGGAGCATCAAATTCTTCACGACCGACCCGACCGGCAACACCTTCTTCGCGGCCTCCTCGATCGGCGGCATCAAGAGTGCGATCCTCGGCACGATCGAGATGGTGGCGCTCGCCTCGGCAATCGCGGTACCGCTCGGTCTCGGCGTGGCTGTCTGGCTGGTCGAGTACGGCAAGTCCAGCCGCTTCGCACACACGGTGCGCTTCTTCATCGACGTGCTCACCGGGGTGCCTTCGATCATGTTCGGGTTGTTCATCTACATCGCGCTGATCGTCGGCACCGGCACTTCCTACGCTGCCTACAAGGGCGCCTTCGCCCTGTCGCTTTTGATGCTGCCGGTTGTCACGCGCGCGGCCGAGGTGGTGCTTCTGCTTGTGCCCGGGTCATTGCGCGAGTCGGCGCTTGCGCTGGGTGCGCCGCGCTGGAAGGTGATCTTCAGGATCGTGCTACCGACCGCGCTGCCAGGTCTGCTGACCGGCATTCTGCTGGCCATCGCACGCGCTGCCGGCGAGACCGCGCCGCTGCTGTTCACGGCCGGGGCGACGATGAAGACCGGGTTCAACCTCAGCGGGTTCATGAACTCGCTGCCGATGCAGATATACACGGATGTCACATCTCCGACCACAGCAGTGGTAAACCGTGCTTGGGGAGCGGCCTTGACGCTCGTCGTCATGATCCTCCTACTCAACCTTTTCGCGCGACTGTTGGCGCGTAGGAGCAGCCTTCGATGAGCGCCGATGAGCCGACCATCAGCCTAGAGAAGCCCACGATCAGTCCGGGGGACACCACGATGAGCGCAGATGAGCCTACGATGAGCCCCGAGGACCAGCACACACAGATGCTCGACCCCAGCCGCAGCCAACCTCCCAAGAGCCCGCAGAGCGCTCCGTCTGCCGCTGCGCAGCCACGCGCGAACGTCAGCGACGGGCTCGCCGTCAAGCTCGAGCAGCTGCGCGCCTTCTACGGCGACGTCGCGCAGGTCAAGGGCATCGACCTCGACTTCCACGCCAACGAGGTCACCGCGATCATCGGTCCATCCGGCTGTGGCAAGTCGACGATGGTGCGCTGCATCAACCGCATGCACGAGGAGGTGCCAGGCGCACGCGCCGAGGGCAAGGTGCTGCTCGACGGCTTTGACATCTATGACTCGGGCGTCGACGTCGTCGCCGTGCGGCGTGCGATTGGGATGGTCTTTCAGAAGCCCAACCCGTTCCCGACGATGTCGGTCTTCGACAACGTCGCGGCCGGGCTGCGCTTGGCCTCGCGCGGGCGTGGCGATCTGCACAACAAGGTCGAGACAGCTCTGCGCGGCGCAGGCCTGTGGGACGAGGTCAAGGACCGCCTCTCAGAGGCGGGCGCTGGTCTCTCCGGCGGCCAGCAGCAGCGTCTGTGCATAGCGCGCTCGCTGGCCGTGGAACCGGAGGTGATCCTGATGGACGAGCCCTGCTCGGCACTCGACCCGATCGCCACGTTGAAGATCGAGGAGTTGATCGACCAACTCAAGAGCAAGGTCACGATCGTGATCGTCACGCACAACATGCAGCAGGCCGCGCGCGTGGCCGACCGCACCGCGTTCATGCTCAGCGGCGAGTTGGTCGAGGTCGGCCCGACCCAGCAGATCTTCACCAACCCGAACGACTTCAGGACCGAGGAATATGTCACTGGAAAGTTCGGCTGAGGACATGCCTATGAGCTCATCCGAGGTAAATGCTGGACAGGCCACGTCGCTGAACGCCCAGCAGGGCCGCCAGCACTTCCAGCAGCAGCTGCAGGAGCTCGAGAATCGCGCCCTAGGTGGACTCGACGTCGTGATCGAGCAGCTCGACCGCACGCTCGAGGCGCTCGCCCACCAAGATGTCGAGCTGGCCCAGATGGTGATCGCCGACGACGACCGCGTGGACGGGCGCTACCTGGAGGTCCACCAGGGCATCCTCTCGCTGCTGGCCACACAGGCCCCGGTAGCAGGCGATCTGCGACTGGTCGCGGCGCTGCTGCACGTGATCGTGCACGTCGAGCGGATGGGCGACCAGTGCGTGAACATCGCCAAGCTGATCCCATTGTCGGGCTATGAGCCGCCGGTGCGCCCAGAGGTGCTCGAGCTGATCCTGAAGATGGGGGCCTACGCCCGCTCTGAGATCGTGCAATGCAAGGCGGCTTTCTCTGGTCGCGACGTCGGGCTCGCCGAAGATCTCGCCCGTCAGGATCGTGAGATCAACCGTCTCAACCGCGAGATCTTCCGCCACGCGCTTGAGATAGGCGATGACGCCGACACCCGCGAGTGGGCGATGCACATGATCCTCGTGGCACGCGCGCTCGAGCGCATCGGAGACAACGCGGTCGACGTCGGAGAGCAAGTCGCTTTCGTCGTGACTGGGCTGTTCCGCGAGTTCTCAGACCAGTCGAACCCACTCGGCCGCTGACCCCTTGCTGACGCAAACAGCGGGACCGATCTGTGAAGATCCTGTGACTATCGTCTGCGCCGCTTGCTTTTTGGCGCTCGCGAATCTATACACTGGGAGTTAGATGACGACGGGCATCCTGTCCACGGATGAAGGGGTCGCTTCGAGCGCAGGGGGGACGTCCTCATTGCGCATCGCGGTGCTTGACCGCGACAGCGGCTTCATCCAGGTTCTTGGCAAGCGCATGGACCGTCTCGGTTGGGAGCATCGCGTGCTCGCTAGCCCCGTGCCGACGGACGCGATCGCCTCGATGCGCCTCAGCGCACTAGTCGTCGATCTTGCCGTGCTCGGACCGCCTGCCTGGGAATGGCTCGAGCGCCTTTGCGGCGCGTTGCCAGAGCTCGGGATCGTCGTCTGCACCGGACCCTCGACCGTCGCCCAGCGGGTTCGCGGACTGCGCCTTGGCGCGGATGACTGGATCACCAAGCCTTGCCACCCCGAGGAGGTGATCGCACGCGTCCAGGGCCTCGTCAGGCGCCGTCGTCGCGCCACCGCCCGCACCGAGTCAAAGCCCGTGTCCGCCGGCGAGGTGCAGATCCGCTCCGACCGCTTCCAGGCGTTCGTGTCCGGCCGCAGCCTCGAGCTGACACGGCGCGAGTTCGAGCTGATCGAGCTGCTTGCCGGCGGCGAAGGGCGCGTGCTCGAGCGCGAGGAGATCTACTCGCGCCTATGGGGCTATGCGATGGTGCGCGGCGACCGCTCGGTCGACGTGTTCGTGCGCAAGCTGCGCCAGAAGCTCGAGAAGGCCTCACCGGAATGGCGCTACATCCACACCCACTTCGGGATCGGCTACCGCTTCGCCGCCGAACGCAACGACGCGCAGCAAGCCGAGGACGCAGCCCCAACTGAGCAGGCCGACACGAGCATCGACGAGCAGATAAAAAGCAGTGGTAATCCCGACACCATCCCGAGCGGCTCGGCCGCAGGCAGCAAACCGCACAGCAGGCGCAAGTCCGACAGGCTAGATGCCAGCGGAGGCGACCTCGGCGATCAAGGCGAGCTCCGCGGGGCGCAGCAAGAGTACGAGCTCAGCACCACCGGCGCCTAGCCGCACGACGGCGAGGCCACCCTTCTTCAGATCGACGCGACCGCCGGTGAGTTCGCCAACGATCCCCGAAAGGTCGGGCTCGTGAGCGACGAGCAGCACTGGCCCATCCGCGCCGACACCGTCCAGCAGCTCGAGTGCTTCGCGTGCGCGGATGCCGCCGGCAAGCAGTGGGTGCAGCTCCAGCAACTCGCGCTCGCGCTCGCCCATCTGCTCCAGCGCCAGCTCGGCGGTTTCGCGTGCACGCGCCTTCGGGCTCGCAAGGATCGCCGCGAACTCCACTTCCGCCGCCGCCAACGAGACGCCAGCGCTATATGACTGGCCCTTGCCGCGATCGGTCAACTGCCGCTCTGCGTCAGGACGCGTACCGTGGGGCTCTGCGTCGGCGTGACGGAGCAGCCAAAGCTGGCGGGCCATAGCCATAGGGTTCTGCGAGCATAGAAGAGTTGAGCGATGAGATGAGCGACGAGCACCAACCCAACAATCGCGAGCGCCCGCGAGCCGACCGTCGGCTGGAGGATCCCTCGCTGTACATAAACCGCGAGCTCTCGTGGTTGGACTTCAACGAGCGCGTGCTGCAGCTCGGCGAGGACGAGTCGATTCCGCTGCTCGAGCGTGTCAAGTTCTGCGCGATCTACACAACCAATCTCGACGAGTACTACATGGTGCGCGTCGCTGGGCTGCACGATCAGATCGACGCGGGCGTGGAGAACCCCAGTCAGGACGGACGTACACCCTCTGAGACGATCGCCGGCATCCGCGAGCGCGTCCTGGATCTCGGGATTCGCCTAAGCGACTGCTTTGAAACCCACCTGCGTCCGGCTCTCGCCGAGCACGGTGTGAGCGTCGTCGGCTTCGAACAGCTCGACGACGAGCAACGCGCCTACCTGGCCCAGCACTTCAGACGTGTGATCTTTCCAGCGCTGACACCGCTTGCCGTGGCGCCTGGACGGCCCTTTCCCTATATCTCGAACCTGTCGCTCAGCCTGGCGGTGCTGGTGCGCGATCCCGCGGGCGGCGAGACGGTGTTCGCACGCGTCAAGGTGCCGACCGAGATCCTGCCACGCTTTGTGACGCTGCGCTCCAGCGAGACCAACGGCCAGGCCGCGTCCCATACAACGCTCGTGCCACTGGAGGACGTGATCGCCCACCACCTCGATGCGCTGTTCCCGGGCATGGAGATCGTCGACTACGACGTCTTCAGGGTCACCCGCGACGCCGACCTGGAGGTGTCCGATGACGCCGCCGACCTGCTGCAGGCTGTAGAGGACGAGCTGCGCCGGCGGCGCTTTGGCGAGATCGTGCGGGTGGAGCTTGGCACCAGCTGCTCCGAGCGCCTGCGTGAGGAGCTGGTCGGGCTGCTGGGCGTGCGCGAGGACGAGGTGTATCCGGTCGCGGGGTTGCTCGACATGGGCGCCCTGTGGCAGATCGTGAAGCTTCCGGGCATGCCCGAGCTGCGCAATGCACCGTATGCGCCGGTCACCCACCCGCGCCTGTTGCGCCACGAGGGTGAGCGCCCAGACGTGTTTGCCGCGATGCGCGAGGGCGATGTGCTCGTGCACCATCCCTATGACTCGTTTGCGACCTCTGTCGAGCGCTTCGTCGAACAGGCCGTCAGCGACCCCAACGTGCTCGCCATCAAGCAGACGGTCTACCGCACGAGCGACGACTCGCCGCTCGTCCCCGACCTGATCGAAGCATCAGAGCGTGGTAAGCAGGCGGTCGCGCTTGTCGAGCTGACGGCGCGCTTTGACGAGCGCATGAACATCCACTGGGCCAAGGCGCTGGAGGAGGCCGGCGTGCACGTCGTCTACGGACAGCCTGCCTTGAAGACGCACGCCAAGTGCGTCCTTGTCGTACGTAGAGAGGGCGACGGTGTGCGCAACTACGTGCACGTCGGGACCGGCAACTATCACTCGGCTACCGCGCGCCTGTACACCGACTTCGGCCTGTTCACGATCGATGAGGACATCGGCGCCGATGTAGCCGACATGTTCAACAACCTCACCGGCTATGGACGCCCACTGCGCAATCGCAAGGTCCTGATCGCCCCAGCGCATCTGCGCGAGGGGCTGATCGCCGAGATCGATGCGACGATCGCCGCCCACTCCCCCGCCTCGCCTGGACGGATCGCGATGAAGATGAACGCGCTCGTCGACGGCCACTGCATCCGCGCGCTCTACCGAGCCTCGCAAGCCGGCGTGCGCGTGGACCTGAACGTACGCGGCATCTGCTGCTTGCGCCCAGGCGTCGCCGGCATCTCGGAGAATGTCCGCGTCGTCTCGGTCGTCGGGCGTCTGCTCGAGCATTCGCGCGTGTACACGTTCGAGCGCGGTGGCGAGCGCACGGTGTACATAGCCTCGGCCGATCTTATGCCGCGCAATCTCGACCACCGTGTGGAGCTCGCGGCGCCGATCGACTCGCCGGAACTGCGCGCCGAGCTGATGGACACGTTGGAACGAGCGTTTGCCGACAATCAGAGCTCTTGGGAACTGCACGCCGACGGCGTCTGGCGCAGACAATCGCCAGGGCCGGGCGAGCGCCCGCGCAACATGCAGCTCGAGCTAATGGAGTTGCACGCGCGCCGCGCCGCCGAAGCGCGTCCGGCCGAGCGCGAGGCTTCAGGCGTCTAGCCGCCCAAGTGCTTCGTGCAGCTCATCCACCGTCTGGTAATCGAGCCCCAAACGGTGGTCGTGGCGGTCACGCACCACGCCCTGCTCGTCGATCACTATCACCGCGCGCGCGGTCGAGCCGAGGCCTGGCATCACGGCGCTGTAGGACTTCGCCACGGCCTTGTCAACGTCGGCGAGCAACGGCACGTTGAGGCCGTGCTTGGCGGTGAACTGCTCGTGCGAGGCGAGATCCTGAGAGGAGATACCCACGACTGTGGCCTGCAGCGAAGAAAAGTCCTCAGCGCGATCGCGATAGGAGCAGAACTGCTTGGTGCAGACCATCGTGTTGTCGCCGGGGTAGAACAGCAACACGACACGCTCGCCACGATGATCTGAGAGCTTGAACGGGCCAGCAGTGCCCTGAAGTTCGAAGTCCGGTGCCTGCTCGCCCACCCGCGGTGTCTTGGCCATGGTGCCCTCACTCTCACTCTCGCTCGCGATCACTGTGATCGTTGAGGATAGTCATACCGCTCTCCATCGGGTTTCCCCGCCATAGCGAATCCGTGAGCGTGAAATAATCCAGCCTCGCGCGCCCAACGTCGTAAGCTGGGCGAAGCCCTTTGTCCCTGTCGTCCTATCTCCCCCGGCGACTCCCCTCCCCAAGGCTCTAACGATGCTCAAGTTCGCCCGCTGGTCCACAACGCACCGTCTGTACATCGCGATCGGTTGGGTCGTCCTGCTGATCGGCGTCAACGCAATCTCCCAATCGAGCGGAGGGGCGGCCTACTCGAACAACTTCACGCTGCCCAACTCCGACGCGCAGCGCGCCTCGGACCTGCTGGCACACAGCTTCCCTACGCAAGCCGGCGACCGCGACACGATCGTCTTCAAGGTTGCGCACGGCAGCGTGCGCAACCCGGCCGTGCAGAGCCACATGACCAAGCTGTTTGGCGAAGTGAGCCGTCTGCCGCACGTGACAGGCGTGATCAGTCCCTACGCGGCCAGCCAGGCCGGCAAGGCGATATCCGCCAACGGGCAGATTGCGTTCGCCACCGTCGTATTCAACGAGAAGGCCAACGAACTGCCCAAGAGCGCGGGTGAAGGCGTGGTCAAAGCGGCCGAGGCGGCGCGCACGCCGGGCCTGGAGATCGAGCTCGGCGGGCAGGCGATCGAGCAGACCGAGCAGGAAGGCTTCGGGATCACCACCGCTGTGGGACTGATGGCAGCGATCGTGGTTCTTTTGATCACCTTCGGGTCGCTGATTGCGATGGGTCTGCCGATCGTCACGGCGCTGCTCGGACTCGGCACCGGCCTGGGGTTGATCGCTCTGTTCACGCACGTGGTCGACACGCCCAACTTCTCCTCCGAGCTAGCGGCGATGATCGGCCTTGGTGTGGGGATCGACTACTCGCTGTTCATCGTGACACGCTTCCGCGAGGCCTACGCGACGCCCGGCCCCAGCTTTGGCGACGTGCGCGAGTCTGTCGTGCAGGCGATGGACACCGCCGGGCGCGCGGTGCTGTTCGCCGGCTGCACGGTTGTGATCGCGCTGCTCGGGATGATGCTGCTCGGCGTCGACTTCCTCTACGGCGTTGCTATCTCGGCCTCGATCGGCGTGCTGCTCGTGATGCTTGCCTCACTGACGCTGCTGCCTGCACTGCTCACGATCGCAGGCAAGCGCGTGGTGCGACCCAGCCGTCGCGCACGTCGCCGCGGCGTGGAGGCCACCGACGCACGCCACGGTAAGAATTGGCTGCGCTGGAGCCAATTCGTACAGGCCCACTCGTGGCCGATCGCACTTGCGGCGACGACGATTCTGCTTGTGATCGCGGCGCCCGCAACGGCGCTGCGACTCGGCTCCAGCGACGCCAGCAACGACCCGGAGAGCTTCACCACCTACAAGGCATATCAGCTGCTTGCCGAGGGCTTCGGGGAAGGGTTCAACGGACCGCTGCAAGTTGTCGCACAAGTCCCTGGCGCGAGTAATCCTGTCAAGCAGGCAGCAAGACAAGGCGTCTTGCTGAACGTACCTACTTCATCCGCGGGCAAGGCCGCGGTCGAAGATCTGCGTGTCGCAATGGCCAGCGTCAAGGGTGTGGCCTCGGTCGCACCGGCCAAGTTCAACCCCGCCGGAGATGTAGCGACGATCTCCGTGTATCCAAGTTCCTCCCCCCAGGCCTACGCCACAACCCAGCTCGTCTCGCAACTGCGTGACGAAACCATCCCACCCGTGGAGGCAAGCACCGGAATGCACGTGTACGTCGGCGGCGTCACCGCCGGAGCGGTTGATTTCGCGGCCGTGCTCGGCAAGAAGCTGCCGCTGTTCATCGGCGTGGTAGTGCTGCTCTCGGCGCTGCTGCTGATGATCGTGTTCCGCTCGCTGGTGATCCCGCTACAGGCGGCGTTCATGAATCTGCTCAGCATCGGCGCCTCGCTGGGCGTGATCGTGGTCGTCTTCCAATGGGCGTGGTTCGACTCGATCATGGGCGTCAAACCTGGCCCGATCGAGTCGTTCGTGCCGGTGATGCTGTTCGCGATCGTGTTCGGACTGTCGATGGACTACGAGGTGTTCTTGATCTCGCGCATCCATGAGCAGTGGACTCGTGTCGGCAACAGCCGCCGCGCGGTCAGCGAAGGTCTGGCGCTCACCGGGCGTGTGGTGACCGCAGCCGCGGCGATCATGATCTGTGTGTTCCTGTCGTTCATGCTCGGCGAAAGCCGTGTCATCAAGGAGTTCGGGCTGGCCCTGGCCTCGGCGGTGTTCCTCGATGCGATCGTCGTGCGCTGCCTGCTGCTGCCGGCGGTGCTGAACATCTTGGGCGACGCCACTTGGGCGATCCCAGCTCGCCTCGATCGAATGCTTCCGCGCCTGAACATCGAGGGCAGCGCCTCCTTCCTGAGCCCAGCAGACGAAGCGGAGCTCGCCACGTTCGCCTCTGAGGAGAAGCCGGTAACTGCAGGCACGCGCGGGGGGACAGAGGGCTGAGCAATATGCGCGGGGGGCTGTTTGCGGCCCTACTGTGCACAGCGCTGCTAGCTTGCTCGCCGTCCTGCGCAAGCGCAAGCGAAACCGGGGGCGCCAAGCGCTCGGCACTTGTCGTATTCCTCGCCCCCGGACCGCTGCCCTCCGGCCAGTCCGAAGACAACCTGATCGAGGAGGATCTCAGCTCGATACCGACGCTCTCCACCGCGATTCTGAGTGCCACGCAGGGCACCTATAAGACCGATCAGCTGCTGCTCGACATCACACAGGGGGCGCGGGTGTCCTACTCAGCCTACAACCCCGCCTACCCACCGACGCTCTCGCTCGTGCCACTCAGTCACTCCGACGGCGCGCGCGTACAACCATGGGCAGCCGTGCTCGAGCGCGCCGAAAAAGCTCCACAACTGCTCGACCCAGGCCTGCTGGCCACATCGATCTCCGGCGGCGCCGCGTATGCCGACGCAGAAGGCCCACTCAGCGCACAGACGGCCGGGACTCGCGTAGCGAGCGTGGCAAACGGCGGCGACATCGACGGCCCGCTTGCGGTCGACCGCTCGGGCCAAATTGCGGCGGAGTCGTTCGGACCAAGCTCGACCTTGCTCGCACGCATCGCCACGCTACGCGCCGACCACCGCTTGGTGGTCGCCGACCTGCCCTCCGGCGCGACCGGCTACGCCGACCTGCGCACGCTCGCCGCGACTCGACCATCCGACGAGCTACTCATCGCTATCCAGCGTGCCCCAGACGTCCCCGGCCACGAACTGCTGTGGAGTGCGGTTGCCGGGCTCGGACCTGGCGGGCATACGCTCACTTCGCAGACCACGAACCAGCGCGGCATGATCGCCGCGATCGACATCGGGCCGACGATCCTCGAGTACCTTGGCCTCCCGCTACCGGCTGACATGCGCGGCAAGCCGGTACGTCTTGACGGCGCCTTCGACGGCACAAGTCTGCGCGGTCTGAAGGCGCGCCTGGTGGTGATCGATTCGCGCAGACTGCCTGCGCTGGCATGGCTGGCGCTCACGTGGGCGCTGTTGCTCATGCTTGCCCGCCTCCCCGCGGGAAGGGGCGACGATCCTCCTGGGCACGGGCCGCGGACTCGTCAGCAAACGGCGTGGGCTATGCGGGTGGGTGCAATCGCGATGCTGTGGGCTCCGGTCGCCGTGCTGCTCCCAGCCGCCCTTGAGCCAAGTCGCACGGTCGAGTTCGCCCTGATCGTGGCGACTTGCTTTGCGCTCGGCGCGCTTACCGACCTGCTTATGCCATGGCCGCGGGCGCCGCTTGTGCCTGCACTGGTGGCGGTCCTCGCCTTGACAGTCGATGCGCTAGCCGGCACGCAGCTGTTGATGCGCTCGCTGCTTGGGCCAAGCCCGGCCTTCGGTGCGCGCTTCTATGGGATCGGCAACGAGTTGAAGTCGGGTCTTGCCGTACTTGTCTTCACCGCAGTGGCAGCAGCGCTGTATCCCGCTGTGCGCAGCCGCCGCACAGCGGCGACGATGGCTTGTGCGGGCATCGTGCTCGCGATCGTCGAGGGCTCGGCGCGTATCGGCGCGGGCGTCGGCGGTGTGATCCTCGTCAGCGCCGGAACAGCCGTGGCCACTGTGATGTTGCTGCCCGGCACGCTCAACCGCAAGCGCGTGCTGATCGTGATGGCGGCACCCGTCCTTGGGTTGGTGGCACTGGCCGCCATCGACCTCGCCACAGCCCATGGCTCTGGGCACTTCACCGGCAGCGTGCTCGACGCTCGCTCGCCGAGCGACATCCGCGACATCATCGTGCGCCGCTATTCGGCCGCGTGGGACGAGCTGAAGAACCATTTGATGCCAGTTGCCACCGCGCTGGCACTGGTCGCCTCGTTCATGGCGGTACGCCGCCGCGATCGAGTGCTCGCGCCGGTCGCCTCCGATCCAGTGTGGCTCGCCGCATTCGCCGGCGGGCTCACATCAGGCGTGATCGGCGCGCTCACTGAGGATTCCGGTCCAGTTCTGCTGGTGGTCGCTGTATTCGCGCTCGGCTGTGTGCTCAGTTACCTGTGGGGCGTTCCAACGCGCGTGCGGGTGCTCAGCCCGAGCAGTCAGAGCACGAGCCCCGCAGAACGATCTCATGCTCTGAGACAGTCAGCGGCACCCTCCGGCTGAGACTCGTGATCGCCTGCTCCAGAGCATCGTCGGAGAAGGGCATGACAAGGCCGCAACCGTCGCACACGAGATGATGATGGTGCTCCTCGTGCGTGCACACGCGCTCGTAGCGGACCATCGCTTGGCCTGTTTCCACGCGCTGCACCAACCGCAAACCCTCGAGCTCATCGAGGATGCGATAGATGCTCGCGCGGCTCACGCGTCGCTCAGCTTTGCGCAGCGCATCCTCGATCTCGACGGCCGTGAGCGCGCACTTTTGGGCGTCGAGCAACTCGAGCAGGGCGCGCCGTGCGCCACCGCGCTTGTGACCGGCCTCGGCCAGCGCCTGCTCGGCGCGTCCGATCCAGTCGTGGTCCGGCGTGAAGACCGGCGTTTGCTCACAAGCGCTCATAGCACGATGGTAGAGGCAGTGCAGGCCCGCGCGCTCATGTGAGGATCGTGTGCCGTTCCGGCGCATGCGCCTCGGTGGTCGCGGCGACAGCCGCACCCCCTCCGCGGCGCCGCCATGCAGCCCATCCACGTCCCAGCGCATACCAAGCAGCACTGAGACTCCCGACGAAGAAGCCGACCGGGTAGTTGGTCGTATAGGACGCGGCGATTGCCATCCACACGGTTACCAGCGCGATCGCCACCGAGAACAGCATCGCGCGTGGCGGACTGGCCGTGAATGAGCGCGCCGCCGCCGGCGAGCCGATCATCAGGCTGAAGATCAGCAGCGTGCCCACCACCGGCACCGTCATCGTCGTCGCCAGAGCAACCACGCCGAGAAAGCACATCTCCATGCGCCAGCGGCCGACTCCACGCGCCTCACCCACCTCGCCCAGCACCGAGGACAGCATCAGCGGCCTGTAGAGCAAGGCAATCGCGAGTATGCACACGACGGCCAGGCCCGCCGTCGGGGCGAGCTCGTTTGGGCTGATACCGAGGACCTCGCCAAACAACAGCGAGTAGATCTGCGGGGCGTACTCGACACTGAAGCTCAAGAACAGCGCCCCCAACCCCAGCATCATCACCAGCGCCAGCGCTGTCACCGCGTCGTGGCGCCCACGCCGTCCAAGCACGCCAATACCCAGCGCGCCCAACAGCGAGAACACTCCCAGACCGACGATCGTGTTGATGCCCACGAGGCTTGCCCCCGCTGCGCCCGCGAACGCGCCGTTGGGCACCGCGTGGGCGACGAACGCCGAGCCTCGCAACACGACAAAGAAGCCAACGAGGCCCGCCACGACCGCGACGATGCTCGCGACCGTCCACGCGTTGAGCATGAAGCCGGAGAACACGATCTGCCCGCCTAAGATCCCGCCGACTCGATTCGAGGCTCACCCGTCCGGCGGGACACGTCTACCCTTGATGCGTTCCCGCGATGCGAGCCCTGTTTCCGCGCTCGCACGCGTGCAGGTAGGCCCGAGATCAGGTACAGCAGAAAGATCAGCGTGACCACGAAGAAGCTCACCGGCCAGCCGCCGCGGCCGGCGGGCGGCCAGTAGTAGCTCTCATACGCCAGCAGTATTCCCAGCCACACAGCCACAATCCCGATCGCCCCCGCCACCAGCATCGCGCGGCCCGGTCGCTTGGTCAGACGCAACGCGCTTGCCGCCGGGCCGATCAACAGCGCCGTCGAGAGGATCGCGCCGATCGTGACCGCCGCCAGCGCAACGGTCACCGCCAGCGCCAGCAGATATGCGGCGCCGACCAGCCGCACCGGCACGCCGCGCGCCGCCGCCATCTCAGCGCTGATGGTGCTCAGCAGCAGCGGTCGATACAGCGCCAGCACGATGCCCAGCGCCGCCACGCCGAGGACCGTGACCAACGGGAACGTCGAGCTCGAGATCGCGAACACCGAGCCGAACAGGATCGTGATCGTGGCGCCGGTCGTGTTGTGCAGGTTGGCATCCCAATACAGGAACAGCGCCGCCAGACCAAGACCAGCGCCGAGCACGATCCCGGTCGCCAGGTCGCGCCCGCGCGGGCGCTGGATGCCGATCAGCTCCATCACCCCGGCCGCGGCGATCCCCATCGCCAAAAAACCCCACAGCGGGCCGACTCCCACTAGGAACGCACCCGAGCCGCCCGTCGCGCCGAGGTCCCCCAGCGCCTCGCCCGCGAACGACTGGCCGCGCATCACTGTGAACACGCCGACCGCGCCGGCTACGATCGCGACCACTGTGCCCACGGCCAGCGCCACTCGGACGGCTTCGTCGGCGAAGAAGCCCGTCTGGGTCACGGCGGCCAGCAGTCCGCTCACGAGACGACCTCACCCGCCGCTGGAAACGCGACCTCGTGACCGTCCAGGTCCGACGGCTCACCCGCGCCCGCCACGACCAGCAGGCGCCCGTGCACGCGCAGCACGTCCACGTGATGGCCATACAACGCGCTCAGCACGTCCGCGCGCACGACTTCCTCCGTTGTGCCGCTAGCGGCACGGCCGCCCGCCAGATACACGATCCGGTCCATCGCACTCACCAGCGGGTTCATCTCGTGAGCGGAGATCAACACCGCGATCCGCTCGCGCTGGGCAATCCCTGACAGCAGCGCGACGACTTCATCAGCGCCGCCCAGGTCGAGATTGGCCAGCGGCTCGTCCAGCAGCAGCAACCTCGGCTTGCCGATCAGCGCGTGCGCAATCAGCACGCGCTGCTGCTCACCACCGGACAGCGTGCCCACACGTGCGTCGGCATACCCGCCCGCCCCCACCGACTCGAGCGCCCGCTCCACCAACTCCCGGCGAGCGCGCGAGGGGAGCGCGAATCCCAGCCGGTTGCCGTCGAGGCCGAGCGCCACGAGGTCGCGTGCGCGCATCGGCATGTCGGGGTCCAGCAGGAACTTCTGCGGCACATAGCCGATAGTCGACTCGCGCTGAGAACGTGGGCGCCCCGCAACCAACACCGACCCTGCGCTCGGCGCCTGCAGCCCGAGGATCACGCGTAGCAGCGTCGTCTTGCCGGCGCCGTTTGAGCCGATCAGCCCGGTGAACTCCCCGGGAGCGATCGCAAAGCTCACGTCGTCGAGGATCTGGCGCCCCGACAGGCGCACGCCCACATCCCGCACCGACAGGATTGGCTCGGACCCCGCCAACTGTGAAGACTCAGCGCCGTCGCCGGCCAGCGCCTCCAGGCCGACCGAAGGATCGCCTGCCGACACCATGCCTGTCCGAGCCTCGGCCATCACAGCTTCTGCGTGGAGGCTTTGTCGGCGACCGCCCGTTCCAGCGCCCGCACCTCGGCCAGCATCCACGTCTGGTAGTCGTACCCCGGCGTCGGCATCGTCTCGTACACACCCACCACCGGCACGCCGTGCTGCTTGGCTTCCACCAAGAACGACTCGGTCAGCGAATCGGTCACCTGTTGGTTGTACACAAACACCTTCACGTTGCGACCCGCGAACAAGCCCTGCTGCAAAGTCACGTTCTGCGGCGCCGGATCGACGCCATTCATGATGTCCGCCTGCAGCGCAAACGGCGTTTCGTTCTTCGTCCCAGCCGCTTCGAGCATGTAGTCGCCGACCGGCTCTGTCGTGGCGACCGGAGTGTCGGTGTAGCGGGCCTTGAAGCGCGCGATCGCGGCGTACCACGGTTGCAGCGACCGGTCGAAGCGGGCCGCGTTGGCCTGAAAGTAGGCGGCGTGGGCCGGCGCCAGCTTCGACAGCGCCGCCACCAGCGCCTTCGCCACCGCCGGCATCGTCGCCGGCTTGTACCACAGGTGCGGGTTGGGGGTCGATTCCGGCAGGCCCAACAGCTTCTGCGCGACGATCACCCGGCGCCCGCTATTTTCGCTGGCCGACTCGATCTTGTTCATGTACGTGTCGTAGCCAACGCCGTTCTGCACGATCAGCTTCGCCGCAGCTACCGTCTCGGCTACGCTCGGACTCGCCTCGAAGGTGTGCGGGTCGGTGTTCGGATTGCTCTCGATCGCGCTCACCTGCACGTACTTACCGCCGATCTGTTCGATCACGTTGGCGTACTCGTTCTCGGCCCCCACCGCGAGGATCCGGCCGTCCGAGGCAGTGGTAGCCGTGCCGCAGCCGGCAAGCGCGATAGCCCAGGCGGTGACGATTGCGACCAGCGGCGTAAGAGTGAGCGCTGCCCGCGGACGCGAACGCCTGTTCAAGCCTGAATGCCTCATTGAGCGGGAACTCCCCTTTGAGAGTGGCGGACGAGCAGCACGCCGCCACCCTACCATAATGAGACTGAGTCTTGTTCTTGGTCTAGAGGCGCTGCTCGCCCCAACAGCCTCTTTACGGAGCGGCGCTCTCTCCCGGCGCCCGTGGACCCTCCTCGGCGAGCGCCCTGCGCCGTCCGATAAGCAGCACGATCAACACCACGATGATCACCACGATCAGGATTCCACCAGCGATGTAGCGAAGTTTGTGTTTGACAGGCGCGGGTTTTTTGACCTGGACGGCGGCGATCTGCACCCGTGCGTGGTCAGCTTGGGCTTGAGCCACGAGCTTGCCTTGCTCAGATGAGGTGTAGGCGACCGTGTAATGGGTGCCATTGTTCATCGAGATGTGCAGGTGACCCGTAGGCGTTCCGGGATGGAAGGTCAGCGCGTGCACTTCGCCTTTGTGCAACTGCGCTTCGTAGGCCTGTAGGCCCTCTTGCTGGAAGTGAATCACCGTCGCCGCCTCCGCCGGCACGGCGATCACGGCCGCGACCAGCAGCGCACACAAGGCCACCAGCACTACGTTCAATCCTCTAGTCGATCTGTTCATGGCCCGCACCTTATAGGCACAGCCCGTCGCATGGGGAAGCAGACCTACACGCGCCCTGTGTCGCGACGGTAGGCGCGGCGTGCCACTACCGTCGAGACTACCGTCCAGACGACGATCACGATCCACCCCTTGGTGCTCATCGGATGGCCACCGAGCGGGATGTGACTGGCTTGCACCAACCAGTAGGAGGGCAGCAACTGGCCGAAGTCGTAGAGGAAGCCGTGAGTGATCGGAAACCAGGTGCCCCCTAGGAATGCGAACAGCGCGACGCCGCCGCCCATAGCCGGGCCGATCGAATCGGGCGTCAACAGGTGACCGATCACGATGCCCAGCGCGGCAAACGGAATGAGGCAAACGAGGATCAACAGCGTCATCTCAAGCCAATCGCTTGGCGACATGCCCACCCCGAGCGAGATCCCGGCCGCATAGAGCACGATGATGCTCAGCAGCGCCATCAGGTAGGCCGTCTGCACCTTCGCCCTGAAATAGACGCGCGTGGACAGCGGGCTGATGCGTAGCTGACGGTTCCAGCCGACTGCGCGCTCAGCGGCGATCCGCGCGCCGCAGGAGAGCATGGAGCTCATCGTGCCGAACGCAAGCAAGCCGACCATGAAGTACAGCGGAGCCGATATGCCTGTGCCGCCTAGGTTGTGCACATTGCGCTGCGAGCCCGCAATCAGGAAGTACAAGACCAGCGGAAACCCCAGCGAGAGGATGAAGAAGCGTCGGTTGCGCAGTGTGCGCAACAGCTCATAGCGGGTATAGGAGACAGTGCTCATGACAATGCTCCAGCCAGCCGAGCTCCGGCTTCGTCACCTGTGAGCTGCAGGAACGCCTCCTCCAGTCCCGCAGCCGCGATCTCGATGTCGCGCGCCTCAGGGCATGCAGCAAGCAGTGCACGGATAGCGGCATCGGAGTCCGCGCAGGCCAGTATGACCGCCTCGCCTCGCCGCTCAGCGGCGCTCACTCCGGGCAATCGCCCGAGCGCGTCGAGGTCCGCACCGGGTAGCGTCGCGCGAATCGTGCGCGAGCCGACCATCGCCTTGATCTCCGTCGGGGGGCCGTCGGCGACAACCTGCCCATGGGCCATCAGCACCGCCCGATCGGCATATGCGTCGGCCTCCTCCAGGTAGTGGGTGGCAAACAGAATCGTCCTGCCGCGAGCCGCCTCACTTCGCATCGTCGTCCAGAAGGAACGTCTTCCCTCGACATCCATCGCGACCGTCGGCTCGTCGAGCACGAGCAGCTTCGGGTTGCTGACAAGTGCGACCGCGAAGCGTACCCGCTGCGCCTGCCCACCGGAGAGCTTCTGTGTGCGTTGCCCTGAGACCTCCGTGAGGCCAGTCAGCTCCAGTGTCTCTGCAACATCCAGCGGCTCGGGATACAGCGAGGCGACCATCGCGATCAACTCCCCCACCGAGAGGTCGCGGATCAAGGAACCGGTCTGCAACATCGCCCCGATCCAACCCGCGTCGATCGCCGCGCTAGGAGAGCCGCCGAGCACCGAGACCGTGCCTCCGTCCGGGTCGGCCAAGCCGAGGATCATGTCGATCGTCGTGGACTTGCCGGCTCCGTTGGGTCCAAGCAGAGCAACCGTTTCGCCGACCTCGATCGAGATGTCGATGCCGCGAACCGCCTGTATCGCGCCGTAGCTCTTGCGCAGGCCACTAGCCGTAATCGCGTCCGTCATACGTCCTTTCACACTATCCACGCCCACCACGGGCAAACCGGACCCGAACGGAATACTCACCTCGTATCGCGGGGAACTCAGAACCCATTTCAGCAGTTGCGAGCGCTCTGCTTGGCCCTGCTCACCGCCGCTGGCGAGCCGCCTTCAAACGATCTGTCTTGCCAAGCGAGACCTTGCGCAAACGCACAGTCTCCGGCGTGACCTCTACGCACTCGTCATCGCGTACGAACTCGAGAGCTTGGTCGAGTGTGAGCTTGCGATGCGGTTGCAGACGCTCGTACACATCGGAATTGGAGGAGCGGATGTTCGTCAGGTGCTTCTCCTTGACGGGGTTCACGTCGAGGTCATCAGCACGTGAGTTCTCGCCAACGATCATCCCCTCATATACCTCCTCGCCAGGACCCACGAACAGCGTGCCGCGCTCGGAGAGGCTCATCAGCGAGTAGGTGGCCGTGTTCCCGCCGCGGTCGGCGATCAGCACGCCGGTCGTGCGCGTACGCAGCTCGCCCGCCCAGCGCTCCCAGCGCTCGAACACGTGGTGCATCAGGCCCGTGCCGCGGGTCTCGGTGAGGAACTCGGTGCGAAAGCCGATCAGGCCTCGCGCAGGCACGATGTACTCCATCCGCACCCAACCGGTGCCGTGGTTGGTCATGTGCTCCATGCGGCCCTTGCGCAAAGCGAGCATCTGTGTGACGACACCGACGTAGTCCTCGGGCACATCGATCGAAAGGCGCTCGAACGGCTCGTTGCGGTGGCCGTCGATCTCCCGGATCAGCACATGCGGCTGGCCGACGGTCAGCTCGAAGCCTTCGCGACGCATCATCTCCACCAACACGGCCAGCTGCAGCTCGCCGCGTCCCTGCACCTCCCACGCTTCTGGACGGTCCGTATCGAGCACCCGCAAAGACACGTTGCCCACGAGCTCGCGCTCCAGGCGCTCACGCACCTGGCGCGCGGTCAGCTTCGAGCCCTCCTTGCCTGCCAGTGGCGAGGTGTTTATACCGATCGTGATCGACAGTGAAGGCTCGTCCACCGTGATAATGGGCAGTGGGCGCGGGTCCTGCGGATCGGCAAGCGTCTCGCCGATAGTGATCTCGGCGATGCCAGCAACGGCGATGATCTCGCCCGGGCCAGCTTCGGGCGCATCGACGCGATCGAGCGCATCGGTGACATACAGCTCGGAGACCTGCGCGCGCTCGATCGAGCCGTCGGCGCGACACCACGCCACCTGCTGGCCGCGCTTGATAGAGCCGTTGCGCACGCGACAGATCGCAAGACGTCCGACATACGGCGAGGCGTCGAGATTCGTGACAAGCGCCTGCAGCGGATGGTCAGGTTCGTAGGTGGGCGCGGGAATTCGCTCCACGAGCAGATCGAGCAGCGGCGCCAGCGTGCCCTCGGTAGGGGTTGGCGCGGCGGCGTCGTGCTCGAGCGTTGCGATGCCCGCACGCGCGTTGCAGTAGACGATCGGGAACTCGATCTGCTCCTCGTCGGCGTCGAGGTCGAGGAACAGCTCATACACCTCGTCGATCACCTCAGCCACGCGCGCGTCGGGCCGATCCACCTTGTTGACGACGAGGATCACCGGCAGGCGCGACTCCAGTGCCTTGCGCAATACAAAGCGCGTCTGCGGCAACGGTCCCTCGGAGGCGTCGACAAGCAGCAGCACACCGTCGACCATCGTCAGGCCGCGCTCCACCTCACCGCCGAAGTCCGCGTGGCCCGGGGTGTCGACGATGTTGAGCTTGACGCCCTCGTAGCGCAGCGACGTGTTCTTGGCGAGGATCGTTATGCCCTTCTCGCGCTCCAGGTCCATCGAGTCCATTACACGATCGGCCACGTCCTGGCCGGCTCGAAACGCGCCCGACTGCCACAGCATCGCGTCCACGAGCGTGGTCTTGCCGTGGTCGACGTGAGCGACGATCGCCACGTTGCGGATGTCATCTCTGGGAACGAGCATCGGCGGGACAGGCTAGAGGCTTGCCGCCTATGAAGCCGATCCGAGGGAACGAGGCGCTGATTCGGAGGGATGGAGCGTATATATATTTTGGGGATTATATACTTTGCAAACCCAGTTTTTCCGGTTCGCTGATCGCTAGCTTCTCGGCCTCGTAAACCCATTGGCCCCGGACGGCCGTAACCGCCCGGGGCCGCACACCGAAAGGACGAGGCCCTTCCGATGCCAGACCATCGTATTCAGCAAGCGCAGGAGGCCGAAGACAACGTGAGCGATGAGGACCGAGACGGGCACGTCTTGGGCTTGATCGTGGACTCAGGATGGCCGTGGACCGTGGAGGAGATCGCGTGCGAACTCAGTACGCGCCTCGGCGCGGCGGACGCAGTAGCTCGGCTCTCACGAGCGGGGCTTGTGCATCGCGTTGGGGAGTTTGTGTTTCCGACGCGCTCGGCACGCCGGGCAGAGCAGATAGGAGCCGGGACCGCTTGATCGAAGCTCAGGGGGCGGTGCCGTGGCGTCGCGGTGCCGCCTTCGGAGCTTTACGGCTCGTGCTTGGCTTTTTGGGTGCCGGTTGCTCGGCGTCCGGCTTCACACGCAGGACCGCGCGGAGTGCATCCTCGAAGGGCAGTGGGATCGACAGCTTGCCGTTGCGAGTTGGGCCGCGCTCTTCAACCACGGCTACCAGTCCCGGCGTATCGACAGACAGCGGACACGTTCATCGTCAAAGGTATAGAAGATGCTGGCCGCTTCAGCACCGCTTGAGGTTAGGCCAGGAAAAACGATCGGTGCCATCCAGACCAACGGCTCGTCCGTTCGCAATCCAAACTCCGGTGCAACCTTGAGAACGTTCTCGACGTATCTCAAGGCTTCATCCATACGAGGAATGTCATTGTCGATGGCGGCAGCCTCGGCATCGAAACGGTCCTCATAAACAATGACTCGCCCTATATCCTCGGTCATCCAACCGCAAGACCGAACTCATCCGCAAGATGAGCCGCGTGCGCCTGCTCCTCCGCGCTTAGCTTTTGGCGCTTGCTCCAGAACGCAGCATTGAAGGGGATGACGGTTTGCGGTCCCCCATGCTTCCAGGCAAAGACCCAGCCTGGGAACTCGTGCGCGATATCGACCAACTGCTTGCTAGTAAAGGACTTGTAACGCTCGATGAGTGAGTCTACGTACTCCAACTCCTGCGACGTGAACAAAGCAGTCTTGGCCGGTCGTAGGGGCACAGGAATCCCCTGTTTGTCATATCCTGTCTCCCATTCCAGATCGCCCCGAGCCTCAAGATCCCGAGTGACTATAAGCTCGTCTGACGGAGCTGGCCCCAGTTCGTCGGCCCAGTAAGTCGCACCCGTGATCGGCTTGCCGAAGCGAAAATAGGCTCCGAAGTCAGCCAAAAAGAGGAGCTTGGCAACCCTGATGCGGCCAAGCCCAGGGTGCTGTGCCTCGTATGTCTTACCCGCGATGTAGAGGAATAGCTCCTCTAGCTTAGTCTTGTCGGAGTGGTCCATCTGAACTCTCCTATCAGGCCCATCCGGGCCTCGCCTTGCTAGTTTATCGACCGCTCGGACGGCTCGTGGTCTTCATATTGCCTCGCGGTAGCGCAGTCGCTTCCCCTCGGATTGGATGAGAGCCCGTACGGTGCGTTGCCCGTCGCTTAGATGGCGCGTGCTGTAGCGGTAGTCGAACTCATCCAAGTAGCGGGGTAGCTGCGCCTCGCTGACGTGGTGGTAGACGCCGGTGATCCCTCGCTTGAGGTTGGCAAAATAGCCCTCGACGGTGTTCGTATGCACGTCGCCTCTGACGTATTCGTCCTTGCTGTGATCGACTGTCTGGTGACTTGAGAAGCGCTCATCTAGCCCTTGGTAGGACCGGAACTGGTCGGTCATGATCCGCGCGGAGCGGTCTACGTGACGTAGTACCGCGCCCTGTAGCTCGCTGGCCGTCACGTTTGCGGCTCGGAACGAGCGGGACGCCCCATCGCGCTGTACGAGAGTCACGACGGCTGTCTTGTTCGGCGCGCCCCGGCCGCGCTTGCCGCCTTTGGTCTTCCCGCCGATGTACGTCTCATCGACCTCAACTACGCCCGTCATTGCGCGCTGGAAGTCGGGATCGGCCATCGCGTGGCGGACGCGGTGGAACATGAACCAAGCTGTCTTGTAGGTCACGCCGAGACTGCGGTGTAGCTGGTGGGCGCTCATGCCCTTCTTGGACGAGCAGAGCAGGTAGAACGCGAGCAGCCACTTGTTGAGTGGGACGTGGGTGCCCTCGAAGATCGTGCCGACCGTGACCGTGAACTGCTTACGGCACGCCGGACACTTCCAGAGACGGCGCTTCGTCGCCTTGCTGTTCAGACGGTACGGAGCGCGGTCGGTCGTGCAGTGCGGGCAGACCGCACCGTTAGGCCAGCGCACGCCCTCCAAGAACTCCGCAGCGGCCGTCGGATCGGAGAAGTGGGCCGCAAGACTCGCCAAATTGAGATCGTCCATGCACAAACCCTATCCAATCAGTCTGGGTTTGTCAAGTACATAATCCCCTATATTTTTTTAGCAATTTACGATAGTAGCTACATATTGTAGTCACAATAGTGAATTGCGCAAAAAGAACACGTCACTCAGCTCCCGCCCTCCAAGCGCCGCCGGCATTCACCAGCTCACACTCGCCGACTCACGCTGACCGAGAACACAGAAGCCCTACAGGCGTGCCGCGAAAGCCCGCCGGCTCATGCTCATCGAGAAGCGCAGGAAAGCCCGTGGGACACGCTCTGCGCGTGCCACCACCTCCTCCAATGCCGCGACGAAGCGGCGGATCTCATCCTCCTCCACGACGAGCGCCGGCAGTGCCTTAACCACGTTCATGCGATGTCCCGCCACTTGGCAGAGAATGCGATGCTCGTGGAATAGAGGTCCGACTACCAGCTGGGAGAAGATGCCAGGCTGAGCACGCTCGGCGGCGTTCCAGATCGAGCGGCGCGCACCGCCCTCCGGCGGGCCAAACTCGATCGCCCACATCAAACCGAGGCCGCGCACGTTGGAGACAACCTCATAGCGCTCGACCAACGGCGACGTCAATTCCAGTAGCAGTGCTCCCAGATGCTCAGCACGAGACGCCAGGGCCTCGCTGTCGAGCACCCGCAGGGTCGCAAGCGCTGCGGCGGCAGCGAGGTCATTGCCGCCGAAGGTGGAGCCGTGACGCACCGCTCGCTCCATGCCGTCGAACACTCTGTCGAACGCCACGCGCGAGACGAGCACCGCGCCAACCGGCACAAGCCCACCCGAGAGTGCCTTGGACAAACAGATCAGATCCGGCTCGAGCCCCCAATGCTCTAGCGCCAGAAAGCGTCCTGTGCGGCCTATGCCGGTCTGCACCTCGTCGCACACCAGCAGCGCGCCCGCGTCGCGGCACAGTCGTTGCGCGGCAGCCAGGTACCCATCGGGGGGCAGGTTGACGCCCTTTCCCTGCACCGGCTCGACGACGAACGCCGCCACGTCGCCACGTTCGAGCTCGCGCCTGAGTGCATCGACGTCACCGAATGGAACAGCCCCACAACCCGGCAGCAGCGGCCCGAAGCCATCGCGAAACTCGTCGTTGCCGTTGAGCGAGAGCGCTCCGAGCGTGAGTCCATGAAATGCGTGCTCGGCAAACACGATGCGTGTACGGCCACTGGCCGCACGCGAGATCTTGATCGCGGCCTCGACCGCCTCGGCGCCGCTGTTGGCCGGCACCATTGCCGCAACCGAGCCGGGGGCACGTGCGAGCAGCTGCTCGGCGAGGATGCCACTGAGCAGCGTAACTCCGAGCTGGGGCAGATTTGCCGTGTGCGCCTCCATCGTGTCGCGCACCGCCGCGATCGCCTCGGGATGGTTGCGTCCGATCGCGAACACCCCGTAGCCTGAGAGCAGGTCCAGGTAGCGATTGCCCTGCGCGTCGGTCAGGTGGGCGCCCTCGCCTGAGACCCACTGCTTGTCGAACCCGAGCGTACGTACGATCTGCCCCAGCTTCGGATTCAAATACGAATCGTTGAGCGCCATCTCCTCGCCGCCCCTGCCCGCGAGGATCTCGCGGACGGGCGGGAGCAGATCGGCCATACCCGCAAGGGTACGCCGAGTCGGGCGGGAACCGTCTCGCTGGCTACGAACCGACTCGCGAGCGGGAGCGACGCGAATTGCGGTTACGCGAGGGGCGTCCCGACGGACGCCCTTGATTACTCCGCGAATGCTCGCGCCCTCGTGTGGCGTCGCTCGGGAAGCCACCTAGCTCCAGCTCGCGCTGCAGCCCCAGCTCGCCGACCATGCCCGCAAACTCGCGAGCCTGGTCGTGCAATACGAACGTGACGCCGACACCGGAGGCTCCAGCACGGGCGGTGCGACCCACGCGGTGGACGTAATCCTCGCGCGTGGCGGGCATGTCGTAGTTGATCACGTGTGTGATGCCCGACACATCAATTCCGCGGGCGGCCACGTCAGTGGCGACCAGCGTGTTGACGTGACCGGACTCGAAGCGGGCGAGGGCCTTCTCGCGCTGGGCTTGGGACTTGTCGCCGTGCATCGCGACCGCCGGCACGCTGCTTGCCGCAAGACGCTTGACAAGCCTGTCGGCACCGCGCTTGGTGCGCACGAACACGAGCGTCAAACCGCGCTCGGGCTCTGAGAGCTCGGCCACCAGACGGTCGACCTTGCCCTCGTGCGAGACCGACACGAAGCGGTGCTCTACATCGCCCTTGCGCTCCTCGGAGTGAGCGTGCTCATGGCGAGCAGGATTGCTCGTGTAGGCGGCGGCAATCTTGCCCACCTCGCCCTGCAGCGTGGCCGAGAAGAGCAGTGTCTGGCGCTCCCGAGAGGTCATCTTCACGATGCGATCGACCACTGGGCGAAAGCCCATGTCGAGCATGCGATCCGCCTCGTCGAGCACGAGCAGGCGTACCTGCTTCAGCGATACATCGCCGCGCTCGATCAGGTCGATCAACCTACCTGGTGTGGCGACGAGGATGTGTGCGCGCGCGGCGACACGTGCCTGCTTGACGATCCCGGCGCCACCGTAGACAGCAGCGATCGATAGCGCACGAGCGTGAGCGATCAAACGCAGATCCTCGACGATCTGCAGGGCGAGCTCGCGCGTCGGCGCCAATACAAGTGCGGAAGGTCGCGGATCGCTGTCGCGCAAGCGCGAGACGAGCGGCACGCCGAAAGCCAGTGTCTTGCCAGAGCCGGTGGGCGACTGGGCGAGTACGTCACGTCCAGCAAGTACGTCGGGAATAACCATCTTCTGAACGGCGAAGGGCGAGTTGATGCCACGCTTGGCAAGCTCTCCCGAGACGACCTCGGACACACCGAGGTCGGCGAATGAATCGGACTTCATGTTGTGATGCTCCTTTGTTTGCGACCCCGATGGTCGCGATGCGGAAGGGAGATTCGTACTGGCCCCATCCGCGCCTTGAGAGCACCAACAAAGACAAGAACCTCGCGGATGACATTTGTCATCCGTGCCTGCACCGTAGCAGGCCTGAGCACCGTCCAGCGGACGCCAGGTGCCGCCCCGATGCTCGACGTACCACCTGGTATGCCTGCGCTCATGTGCGGCGCCTGGCATCCACCGTCCAGCACTCAGGCAGCGAGGAGGAGATTCAGGCGGCGAAGCTCTTGGTGGCGCGCCGCTCTGGGCTTATGCGTACCACGTCCCAAGCGAGTCCAAGGCTCTCCATGCCGCGGATCACCAGCGCAGATATATCGAACTGGCGCCAGGAGAAGCCGTGGAAAGCGGAGGTTGGGAAAGCGTGGTGGTTGTTGTGCCATGCCTCACCCAGCGAGAACGGGGCGAGCCAGGCGAGGTTGCGCGAGTGATCGCCCGTCTCATAGCTGCGCTTGCCGAAGAAGTGACAGAGCGAGTTGATCGAGTAGGTGACGTGGTGCAGCACCAGCATGCGCACGGCACCGCCCCACAAGAGACCAGTGAGACCGGCCGTCCAGGTGCCGCCAATCGCATAGCCAAGCCAGAAGGCTGCGACCAAGCCCCCGATCGCCCACACGAAGAAGGTCTTGTCGACGAAGGAGACGACCGGATCGGCGCAAAGATCCGGGGCGTAGCGTTCGCGATGACCACGCGCGGTATGTATGAAGAGCCAGCCGACGTGCGCGTGGGCCAGACCCCTCAAGGCGCCGCGCAGACCGCTGCCGTGGTCCACGTGCGGACTGTGCGGGTCGCCCTCGCGGTCGGAGAAAGCGTGGTGCTTGCGATGGTCGGCTACCCAGGAGATCACGGGACCCTCGATCGCGGCCGAGCCGAGCACGGCGAAGACGAAGCGAAAGAAGGGGGATGTCTTGAACGAGCGGTGGGTAAAAAGACGGTGAAAGCCGACCGTCACCCCGAGTGCCGTGGAGATATACATGATTGCGAACACGACCAAGTCCGAGCCGTGAAGCAGACCATCCCACAGCTGCCAGCCGACGAAGCCGAGCGCGAGAATCGGACCGACGGTGATCAGGCCCGTGAGGAAACGGTCGAGGTTCTCGAAGACGGGGGGCTGAACGTCATCCGCCGTAGGACCATCGAGCGCAGGGCCGTCGAGGGCATGACGCGGGACCGCGGCATCGTCAGAACCCTGCCGGGCGGCCGCGGGGCGCTGGATAGAATCGGTGCTCATCGGTGTGCTCGTCACGGGACGCTAGCACGCCTGGACGACGCGAGATACATCACGCATTTCCTGAGATACCCCGCTAACACCAAGCTAAACACTGGCTGGAGGGCCAATGCCATTCGCTAATACAGAGCCGCTGCGCCGCGAGTTGGCCACCGCGCTGCCCAAGCGCGGCTTCACCGTGCGCTTTTGGGACGGCACAGAACTGCCCGCTACGAGCACCAACGGCGCTAACTCGACCAATGGCGAGGTCGACCCAGGTCCGGTCTTCACGGTGCGCTCGCCTAAGGCGGTTGCTTATGTCGTGCGCGCACCCGGCGAGCTCGGGCTCGGGCGGGCTTATGTCGCCGGCGAGCTCGAGGTCGACGACCTGGACCGCGTGATCGGGCTGATCGACGACTTCGAGGAGCCCGAGATCGACCATGCGACGCGGGCACGCCTGGCGATCGCGGCGCTCAGGGCTTGCGGGCTGACGATCCCTCCGCGCGCGCCCAAGGGGGAGCTGCGCCTGAAGGGCCGCAGCCACAGCAAGGAACGCGACGCCAGGGCGGTGCGCCACCACTACGACGTGTCCAACGAGTTCTTCGAACTGTTTCTCGACAAGTCGATGACCTACAGCTGCGCGATCTTCTCGCGCGGGGCGAAGACGCTCGAGGAGGCGCAGTTCGCCAAGCTCGACCTCGTCTGCAAGAAGCTCAAGCTGCAAGAGGACGAGCGCGTGCTCGACGTCGGCTGCGGCTGGGGGGCGTTCGTGATCCACGCGGCGCGCGAGTACGGCGTCAATGCCGTTGGTATCACTCTCTCCCCGCCCCAGGCCGAACTGGCGCGCCGGCGGATCGCCGAAGCTGGGCTCAGCGACAAGGTCGAGGTGCGCGTGGCCGACTACCGCGACCTACACGGCGAGCGCTACGACGCGATCGCCTCGATCGGCATGGTCGAGCACGTCGGCGAAGCCAACATCGACGTGTACGCACAGAAACTGCGCAATCTGATGGGGCCGGGCGGACGCTTGCTCAACCACGGCATCGCGCACCTTTACACCGATGTCGGCTACCACGGCGACTTCACCCAGCGCTATGTGTTCCCCGACGGCGACCCAGTACAGCTATCGCGTGTGCAGCTTGCGCTGGAGCGAGCCGGTTTCGTGACCGAGCACGTCGAGGAGTTCGGCAAGGACTACTACACGACGCTCGGCGAGTGGATCAAGCGCCTCGACGAAAACCTCGTACGGGCCGAGCAGATCGCCGGGAAGGAGCGGCTGCGGGTCTGGCGGCTGTACCTGCGATCCGCACAGAACATCTTCAAGACCGAGTTCGTCTCGATCTATCAGGTGCTGGCGCGACCTCGCCGGGCATAACCCAGAAACACACCCGCATCGCCTGCCCGGACCCCACTACCTGGTAGCCCACAACAGCAGTCCTGAGCTCCACACGGACATGACAGTGCTCTCGGGCCGGCACGAATAAGCCCATCCAGGGACCCTACCCCAAACCGAAATTCATTTATTCGAGTAGCACCCACCATGATTGGTGGTCGTATCACCCAAACACCACTGCACGACAGCAGGTGAGAATGGATCTATAAGCTGGAGTTTGAATTCCCAAATCGTTTCTTCTTTGAAGGTAAATGGATCAAAAATCGTGACCGTTTTCGATTTGAGGGTCCACTCCTTGTATGAAATCTTACAGATGAGCGCTTCGCTGGCACAACTCACAAGCTCTTTACCCGTATCACTGAACCAAGCGAACGATTTGTCGACTCCATCGAGCTTATCAGTCAAAGCGCCTTCAAGGAATTTAACCACTCCCTCCTCGAGCCCCTCCCACACGGTGCCCACCAGGTCCACATATTCACTATAAAACGTCAGAGCCTCGAGCTTTTTGCCCCTCTGAAGCGCTTCCGCGCGGGTGTAATAAAACGTCGGATCCTCACCTTCACCATCAGCCGCTAGTTCAGCCTGAGCTTCCGTCATACGCTGTTCGGCAAGCGTATTACTCGCCTCTTCGGCGGCAGAAGAATCTAGCCATTCGATCGCGGGCGGACGATACGTTTCGCTAGTCAGCGTGCCGTTTGGCGCTGCACCAGGAGGAATGACCTGATTTGTCTGCAAGACCTGGGCCGCCTGCGGCACGTACGTCCCGCCACCACTCGTAACGACCCCAGTTCCCAATTCGGAATCCACTCCCCGGGCGCCGAGCCATGAATACTTTGGCCGAGTACCCACAGGCACTCCAAACTCTGTGCTGGTGTACGTATTGATCAATTTCGCTTCAGTTTCGCTATCTGGCGCCGTAGCAACAACGTCGCCCTGCAAATCATGCAGTTGAAGCGTAGGCGCACCACCATTTTCCTGTATAGCGTCGAGTTCACCGTCTATACCAGGAATATCTCGCGACCATTTGCCTTCTTTTTCTTCTTTACATCCACCAGCTTCTTCACAGGTCCAGGTCAACGCGTTGCCCGGTCCAGCGTAATGTGAAATAGTCGTCACCGTACCGGATTTGGTTTTCAACGCTGCGGTCATCGTGCGCCCCGCGGGATCATATGTGTAGCCGATAGCCTTTTCGTTCTGTTCCTGGGTGACAACCTGTCCGTCAACATAGAATGCGCTGGTAATTGGAAGACCACCAGAATCAGCGACCGGCACTTTTGTCATGTTGCCGAGGCTGTCATACGTTACCCCAGGATCAAGCAAGCGACCAACCGCATCGTAGAAATGCCCTTCGACCACACCGCCTTCAGCCATACATTCATGTTTTTCGTTGGGTTCGCGACTGGTCAAACTTTCGCGTTCCCCGGTTTCTTCGCTATATCCATATAGACGCGTACGCGTCACACAGCCTTCGCCAGCAACGGGCGTTTCCTGCGTCTTTGTCAATTGCCCGCTTTCGTTATAAGTATAGTTCTCGCTCGCAAGCGAGCTAGCCTGATAGGCAACCTGTCCGCCGGCATTGTATGCCTCGCTATCGCTGAACAGAATACATTTTTCACTGCAATGAGTCGTCTTTTCATATTCGAGATTTGTGGGCCTTCCAAGTGAATCATACGAATATGTAGACGTCATACCGTTTGGATAGCCCTCGGTCAGCATTTTACCTTCGCTGTTATAACTTGCAGTAAATGTACCCGCCGATGTATCCAATAGTTTAGTAAGGAAACCCGATGTGGGATCGTATGAGTAAACTTGCCGCCCCTTCGGTTCAGTCACTTCTTCTATACGTCCATCTACATCGTACGCATATTTGGTCGTAGCTCCGCTTGCATCTGTATAGGACGTAAGCTGACCGAGAGTGTTGTAGGCAAGTGTGATCGCCTTTTCTTCGCCTTTGAGTATCTCCACCTGCTTTACGAAAGCCCCGGTTTCAGAGTTATATTCGTTGGTCACAGACGGCAAGGAAGAATCTTCCGAGGAGGTCGTAGTCTCTTCGCTAGCAGTTTCACGACCGGCCGCATCGAACGTCTTTTTGGTGGTTCTGGTAACGGGCCCAAGTTTTTCCGACACGACTTTTTCAACAATTTCTTCTGGCTCATCCCATATATTATAGACATATGTCGTTACCGGTAGGGACGGTGGTCCACTATCGCCCGGCTGCACGGTCCGTTCCGTCTGGCATACAAGGGTGGCCCATTCCGGGTGTTTGCCACAGTTTTCATATTCAGAGTTCGTGGCCGCAGTGTAATAGATCGTCTTACTATTGCTTGCTCCTTCATTGCCGGGGCTTGGCGCAAGACCCCATTGGTCCACACGGTTATTTCCAGCGTCAGCGATGTAAATGTTGAAACCGACGACCGTGACACCAAGAGGTTCACTGAGCTCACCGTTACCCGATCCCTTACTCCCGATCGTACGCAGGTAAGCACCGCTAGCCGTGAACTCCTCTACCCGATTGTTTTTGATGTCGCTGACATATACATTGCCCGCGGCATCGGCAGCCACCCCATCTGGCTGATTGAACTGCCCGTTACCCGATCCAGAGCTGCCGAACTGGCCTAGATAAGCACCTTCGGTACTGAACATCTCCACACGGTTGTTGTTCAGGTCGCCTACGTACACATGACCTCCGGCGACCGCTATGCCGGTCGGGTTGGAAAGCTGGCCGCTACCCGAACCGGCGATGCCAGTCTGACAGCTGCTGGTACATACCTCGAATTCCGATTTGCCGTTGGTCACACCGAATCCAAATGTACGTAGGAATTCGGATTTGCTATTGAACTCCTGAACGCGGTTGTTCGATTCGTCACCGACCCAGATGTTCCCCGACGTATCCACTGCAACCCAGCCCGCTTCGTGGAACTCGCCAGCGTGGCCTCCCGAGAGTCCCGCACGGCAGGTAGAGGTACACGTCTCAAGTTTTTCGGCGCCGTCTGTCACGCCGTAGCCGAATGCAGAAACGAATTCGCCTTTTTCGTTGAACTCGTCGACCCGATTGTTCTGACCGTCCCCGACATACACGATACCGGTGCCCTGATTCACCGCCATCCCAATTGGCTCTTTCACTTGACCTGCTCCGGCTCCCCATTCCGAATAAACGTGGAGACGCACACCTGTCGAGGAGAACTCCTCTATCTGATTGCCATATGCGTTCGCGACCCACAGATCCCCGTGAGCGTCGATCGCCGAGCCCGATGGGCCAGAGAAGTCGCCATTCCCAAACTGTCCGCTGAACACTGGGGCCGCGCGCATCTGCTCCCACATCTCTACACGCGCATTCGCGCTGTCGACCACATAGACATCGCTGCCGGCGTTGACGCTGATACCGACAGGTTCTTTGAACTGCCCGTTACCAGTACCGCTGGTACCGAACTGACTCATGTACAGGCCGGCCTCGCTGAATTGCTCAACGCGATTGTTGGTGAGATCTCCTACGTAAAGCGCTCCGGTACCGGGGTCGGCCGCGATTGCGTAAGGATCTCCAAACTGGCCATTGCCGCTGCCCGATGAGCCAAACTGGGAAACATATTTGCCCGTTTCGGAAAGCTCCTCCACGCGATGATTCCCGCTGTCTGTCACATAGAGCTCATTTCCAGAAATGGCAATATAGGCTGGTTCTTTGAACCGGACTTCTCCCGTACCACTCGAGCCGTAGGTGGAGAGATAGCCATTCGCAGATGAAAACTTCTCGATCCTGTTATTACCTCGGTCCACAACCCACAGGACGCCGCTGGCTGAAACCGTAACCCCCACCGGATTATTGAACTGGCCGCCGCCGGAGCCTGCAATTCCGGCGCGGCAGGCGCTGGTGCATATTTCATATTTTGATTCTCCGGTACCCACACCAAAGCCAAACGCAGCTACAAATTTACCTTCACTCGACAGCTCCTCAACTCGGTTGTTGCCGGAATCAGTCACGTACACATTGCCTGTGCTCTGATTGATCGCGATTCCCTGAGGCGCTTTGAACTGGCTGGCTCCGGTGCCTTCAGAGCCATAGGCCGTGATGAACTGGCCAAGCGAGGAGAACTCCTCAACGCGATTATTCCCTCGATCGACGACCCACAGGTCCCCATGAGAGTCCAAGGCCGTGCCCCCTGGCGTTTTCATCTGCCCGTTACCTGTACCGCTTGCTCCAAATTGCAATGCATATGGTGGCGCACTCAGCGAGACGCTGGCGAGAACTTCCTTGGGCAGTCCTGTTTCTTTTTCGTAGGTGGTCAGCTTTGTAGTAGCTTGCCCTTCGACAGTACTGGTCACGGCGGTCGGCTCGCGTAGTTTCCAACCCGACCCGGCATACGATGTCGCTGTTTCGTGTCTTTCCAGGACTTTTTTGCCTACCGTCGATTCCGCAAGACTGACCTTCTTTGTCAGCAAGTCATATTGCGCTTCTTCGGAGGGGTGCCCTTCGTTATATGCGAATTCCTGGCGGTCTCGTGTCTCTTCTTCTTCCCCGTTGGGAAGCCTCACCTTGTGTTCAGGGCCAATCGTTTCCTTCAGTTGGGTGCCATTTTCTGCATAGATGCTTTCACTGCTCAACGAAGCGGCCACTTCTGCGGATTTACCACCTTCTTTGATTGCCGTAGCGCGATCCGCAGCGCTCAAGGTACGAGTTACCTCGTTGTCTGTATTATATTCAGAGGTCGTGATTCCCCCGTTGGGCGTGGCCACATTCACCAACCTCGACTCAGGATCGAGATACTCGACCGTTGCTCGTTTGTAGCCTGAGGCGGGCCATCCCATAGGTTCATCGGGCGGGAAGACGGCAGTAGCCTGCCCGGGCAAATCTTTTTCCTGACCCCATTTAGCGAGTTCTCCGCTTGTCATCTGAAATGGGGCGCCGGTACCGTAAAGTGGAACACCATACTCAATCGTGGTGATGGCGTTCGAACCCGCCGAAGGCGCACTAGGGACAGGGTTACTCGTTGAGTAGGCGGGGGTCCACTTTTGAATTCGCTTGTTTTTGCTGTCAGCGACATAAATGTTATTCGACCCATCGAACGAGATCCCCACCGGACATGCGAACTGGCCACCTTCGGTTCCGGAAGCACCGAACTTTGTTACGTATTTTCCCGCTGGATTTAGCACCTGTATACGATTCTTCGTACAGTCGGTGACATATAGGTCGCCTGTCGTCGCTTCTCTAGCGATTCCCTCCAGGGAGCCGAATTCAAGTTCCCCTTCTCCGCTGCCAGGTTTACCCCATCTGGTCAAGAGTGTACCGCTCGTATTATACACATAGATCCTGGCTTCCCCGGCCTCGACCACATACACTTCTTCTCCGGAGACAGCAACTCCTATGGGCTCAGTCAATTTCAGTCCAGTGGAATTACCGATCTCAGTCATGTACGTACCTGTTTCGGAGAACTCCTGGACGAGATTGTTGCCATAGTCCGCAATCCACACGTGGCCAGCCGCGTCGATAGCGATGCCCCCTGTTGTACCAGACAGCAATCCGTGGCCTGTGCCATATTTACCAAAGGCACGTATGAATTCACCTTTTTCGTTGAACTCCTCGATGCGCTCGTTTTCTTGGTCACCGACATAGATATTTCCGGTGGTAGGATTGACTGCTATTCCCCACGGGCGATAGAACTGACCGTTACCTGATCCTGCAATTCCAGCGTGACAACTACTTGTACATATCTCGAATTTTTCAGCGTAATCGATGACACCCCAACCAACTACCCTGATCAGCGCGCCGCTACTTGACTCCTCGACGATACGCTGATTATTATCCGTAAACCATAGGTTCCCTGCTGGCGTAACGGCTACGCTCTTTGCTTCACCTATCGTAAGTGCACCTGTAAGTGTGCTCGAAAATTTTGGTGTTGAAAGGGGTATTGGATTACTGACGGCGGAAGCTGCTGCGGGGGCGCCAGTACCATTTTCGGCGGTCACGTATGCGACGATCCGAAATCCTGCATCGCGCGGTTGTGGCGTGTACGTCTGATTGACCGCACCATCGATCCGCGTGCAAGCTTCGGCATTGGTCGTCGTGCAATCGTCCCAATGGTATGTGTAATTCAGGGGCAAATTGGTCCATTCCCCATTCGAGACGCTGAGGGTTGTACCCACTACCGGACTTGTTGTTGACAATGTCGGTGTTTTTGTGTTGACAGGAATATTTCCGTTACCGAGAGCCACAGATGCGAGCGGACGCGCAATAGAGAGGACCCTCGCGATGCTGTTATCGGTAGACGTCGTTCCGTAGTGGATCAAGGATGGCTGCTGACCCGGCCCGGAAACAGTGGAAATATCGCCATAATTGTCGTATCCATACGTCGTCTTCAGAGGTGACGGCGAAATACGGGGATCCCACTCCGACCGCAGACGCCCGTTCTGGTCGTATGCATATTTGGCGACCGGCGTCGTGACCATTGCTTTGACGGTACTGCTCGGATTATAAGTAGTAATTGAAACCGTGCTGAGCAAGCCACGATATTCGCCCCATTCGTTTGAATTTTCGCCTTTAGCCGTCGTCGTTTCGGCATACGTAAAGCTGAACGCGCGACAGCCCGCTTTGAGTTCTTCCAGCTTTACTTCGGAAGGATTTTTTCCACAAGCCACCCCTGCAGGTACCGGCGCCAGTACCTCTGTCGGCTCCGTCGCCAGATACCTGACGTGACGTGGCAATTCCACTTCGTAAGTCCGATACGCGTATTGCACCTTTTCCCTGGATTCAGCGGCTTCGCTGTAAGCGGGCACCCAGGTGGAGGATTTTGACGGAAGCGTAAAGGTGGTACTTCTGCCAGCCGCTTCGTTCGTCAAAATATATTCGGTGATTCCGTGGCCCGCTTCTTTTTCCTTGGATTCGAGTTTTAGGTTTTCGTCGCCCTTTGGTGCGTGGTATGTTTTTTCACTGTAAAGGTAGGTTGTCGGCTCGCCGCCGCGTTCCCTTAGTTCGACACTGCCGCTCGGTAGCACATTCAGCGTCAGCCCGTCCCCAACACTGAAACTCCACTGAGGACCGAGAGGACTTTCGACTCCCGCAGCTTCGGAGAACGACTGTGCGTAGCGAGACAAGTAAGCACGCGATACGCTGCCTACCCCCGCAAGCGAAGCGTCTGAGGCGCTCAACCCAAGCTGTCCCGTTACCGGATCGACAGTACCCGGGCCGATTTTCATCGGTGGGGCGTTGCGGATGGAGAACGTGTACAGCTTTTCGTTGGAGATGTTATCGGCATTGTCCGTTGCCCTGATTCCGAGCTTGTGTTCTCCTGCTCCGAGCGCTTCGCCGTCGATCGTCCAGGTTCCCGACGCGGTGCATTCTCCAGGTGAGCAGAACCCTGACGGTTTGCCGACTTCCTTGCCGTCGATGAACACCGAGATCGACTTTATGCCCGATCCGGTGGAGTTGGGATCCGTCGCTTCGGCTGTGATTTCGTGTTGGGTTGCGCTCAGTTCCGCGCCCGTTTCGGCGATACCGCTGAGCTTAAGAGAGCTTTCCCTTGGTGCCGTGTTGTCAACATTTACAGTAGTAGTCGTACATGCGCGCATAGCTGCTTGGTTTTCGGCACATACTTCAAATGTATTAGGACCTTCGGCCATTTCTTCGGAGTAGGTAAAGGATTTTTTGTCTTCGGGTTTACACCATATGCCTGTGCAATAGCCTTTGCCATACACCCAATCGGCAGTCGACCAGTGTCCGTGCGGGCCTTCCGTCAAGTCAGTTATTGTGACATCCGAGACTCCTAGTCCAGGGTCTTTTGTCACGACTTCTACTGCACCATTGTGTGAGCTGAGCCAGCCCCCACTACCGTACAGGACGTTTTCCCGATTTGCACCTTCGATGGTTATCGTGGATTTTGATTTTTCGAAGCTGACTTCTGGACCTTTTTCCTGGTAGACCTCAATCCAGGCGTTGTTCAGTTCAAACCAAAAACCGTACCCTTCGGGTGCATTTTTGGTTGCCATCTGGGAAAGTCTGACGACATTGCCATTGTTTAGCGCATGGTAGTTTTTTTCACTTTCTACCCACTGATCGCCGAAGGTGTTTTTTGTTTTTGAATAACTTTGTCCGGCTCCGGCCAGCGTCAGCTGATTTTCAACCGTTTTTTCGTGCACATATTCGATCTTGGTGATGGCCCCTGCCCATTCCAATGGCGATGTAGTTGCCGTGTCTTCGCCTTCGAAATACGTTACCGCCGCCTGGCCGTGCGCGCCATAGACAAATTCGTCGCGCTCTTCTGCGGAGATGTTTCCCGTGGAAAACATGACGTATCCATACCCCGTTGAGTAGTGCCCGAATTTTCCTGGCACAGTTTCGTGATATTGCCAGTCGGTTTTAGTGCTTTCTTCTTCACCGGAAGGTATTTCAGAATCTTTGTCCCAAGCATACGGATCGACATCGATCGGATACTTGTATTCATGCGAGCTCGCGTCGACATTGACAACCAACGATTTCCCGACGAGGTTCATGCGGACCGGCACAAACGTCCCCTGTGCATCTTGTGCAGTCGGTGGTGGGACCATGGCTATGGTCTTCCCACCGAGTAGCACCCGCACCCCCCTGGACCCGTTCTTTTCATCCACGAGATGCGCTCCAGCGGGCATGCCAATCTGGAAATAGAGTGTGGTCGGACTGTTGACTGATCGCAATAGTGAGTCGATCTCAAATCCGCTGCTCGCCGGCTTGGCGAGGGTGTCGGTATCGGTTTGGGTGTTGGCGTAGAGCACACTGGTCCCGTCGGGGGCCCCTGGTGAGCCTTCGAGCGGACGTCCGCTCGCGTCCACGGGGGTCAGGGATACACCGTCGGCCGCCATTCTCACTCCCCGCGACAGCTTTTCGGGTATCTGCACGCCGATGTTGCTCACAGTCGGCTCATAGCCGTCACCTGCGTGGCGCAGTGCGAGGTTGATCGGGGTGAGATGTCCGCCTGTGCCGGCGATCGCCATCGGCGTCAACGATTCCATCACCTCGTGATGGCCGCCCGAGGTCCCTACTACGGCGACGGTCGGGGATTTGTAGCTCAGGATGCGCTCTCCGGCGGGCAGTGAAGGCGGGCCGCCTGCCATGTGATCCACAATCCCCGGGAACTTTTCCTTGGCCAACTTGATCGCCGCAGCCGCCCCCAGCCGCTCATAGCGAGTCCGCGATGCCTTACGTTCATCTACCGCGATCGGATTGTCGAGTTCCACCTCGCGCTGCGCCTGCAACTGTTCCCCGCCCAGCAGTTCCTGGGCAGCCGGAATCACAAGCGGGCTTCCCTTGATCCCTTCGGCCCCACCAAACCCAGCTTCCCCAGCCAGAGCAACACCCGCGAACCCGGCCAGAACGACCAGACAAGACGCTATACAGGCGGCCAACAGCTTTCGAGCGCGCATGCTCCCCCGCTTCCTCTCCATGAACGTGATCCGAGCGACGCTTCGTTGGCGCCGCTCGGCAGCTTTAGGAGATTCTTAGCGTCCCGGCTGACATCGCGCTAGGCCAATGTGGCTGGTGCGTGCGATCCAATCTCACCAGATTGGTCAAACGCGCACATATGTGGACGCCAAAAGAGGCCTTTTGTCTGGGTGGCTCTACTCCAGCGAGGCCATCACGTGCTTGACCACGGTGTAGTCCTCCAGCGAATACACGCTTAGGTCCTTCCCGTAGCCCGACTCCTTGAACCCCCCATGCGGCATCTCGGAGACCAGCGGGATGTGGTCGTTGATCCACACGCAGCCGAAGCGCAGGGCCTTTGAGACCCGCAAGGCCCGTCCCACATCGCGCGTCCACACCGAGGATGCCAAGCCATAGCGAGTTGCATTGGCCCACTCGATCGCCTGTGCCTCGTCGCTGAAGCGCTGCACAGTGATCACCGGCCCGAAGATCTCGTCGCGCACGAGCTCGTCGCCCTGCTCCAGACCCGCCACGACAGTCGGTTCCAAGTAGAAGCCATCGCGCTCTAGAGCCTGGCCGCCGGTGACGAGTTCGCTGTGGCCGGGGCGACTGTCTAGAAAGCGCTCGACCCGGCCGCGCTGGCGCAAGGAGTTGAGCGGGCCGAGCGTCGTGTCCGGAGCGAGCGTGTCGCCGATCACCAATCCCTGGGCCTGCTCAGCCAGAGCGCCCACCACATCGTCATAGACCTTCGGCCCAGCCAGCACGCGGGTGGCCGCCGTGCAGTCCTGGCCTGCGTTGTAATAGCCGGTCGCGGCGATTGTCTCCATAGCACTGTCCATATCGACGTCGTCGAAGACGATCACTGGTGCCTTGCCGCCGAGCTCCAGGTGGACGCGCTTGAGCGTCTCGGCGGCGGTCCGCGCCACGTGCTTGCCGGTGCCAACCGAGCCGGTCAGCGAGATCATGTCGACGTCGGGGTGTTCGAGCAAAGCCTGGCCTGTCGGCCGGCCAGGACCCATGACGACGTTGAGCACGCCCATCGGCAGAATGTCGGCCGCCAATTCGGCGAAGCGCACCGTCGTCACCGGCGTCGTCTCAGCCGGCTTGAGCACAATCGTATTGCCTGCCGCTAGTGCAGGAGCGATCTTCCAGATGGCCATCATCAGTGGGTAGTTCCACGGTGTGATCTGACCGATCACGCCGATCGCTTCGCGGCGCGTGAAGGAGGTGTAACCGTGCATGTACTCACCTGCGGCACGACCCTCCATGCAGCGCGCAGCGCCGGCGAAGAAGCGCAGGTTGTCGGCCATCACCGGCAGCTCGTCGCGCGATACCGCCAGGATCGGCTTGCCCGCGTTGAGTGCCTCCAAGCGCGCCAACTCCTCGCCGTGTCGCTCGAGTATCGCCGCCATCCCCAGAAGCGCCTGCGAGCGCTCGGCGGGCGTGCGCTGCGACCAGCCCTCAAACGCATGACGCGCGGCTACTACGGCACGGTCCACCTCCTCGACCTCGGAGACCGGCGCATTCCATAGCTCCTGGCCGGTGGCAGGGTTGAGCACAGCCATGCGATCCTCGCCGTCGCCGGTGGCCGGGTCCCCGTCGATCAAGTTGCGAAGCGGTTGTGACTCACCGGCCATCGCACTACCTCCTTGGCGTTCGATTCTCGAGCGTTATTGGTTGTGGGGGATTTGAAGTTCGTGCGTCGAGGGGGAACGATCCTCCCCAAGCTCAGTGAGCATCGCCAATGCGTGAGCAACGGCCGGATGGACGATCTCGCCCGCGCGTACGTTCACGCCGGAGCGCAGTTGCTCGCTGTTTGCAATCGCCTGCTCCACGCCTTCTGCCAGTTCGAGCGCATAAGGCAAAGTGGCGTTGGTCAGTGCATAGGTGGAGGTAATCGGCACGGCGCCTGGCATGTTCGTGACGCAATAGTGGGTGATGCCGTCGACCTCGAACGTCGGGTCCGAATGAGTCGTGGGACGCGATGTCTCAAAGCAGCCGCCCTGGTCGATCGAGACGTCTACGAGCACAGCATTGCGCTTCATCTCCGACAGCTGAGCGCGCGAGATCACATGTGGGGCGCGACCGCCGTGGATCAACACGGCGCCGATCACGAGGTCGGCCTGGGGCAGCATCTCCTCGATCGCAAGCGTCGAGGAGTACACGGTCGATGCACGGCCCCCAAATGCGACTTCCAGCTCGCGCAGGCGATCGATCGAGCGGTCGAATACGAACACGTCGGCCTGCATGCCGATTGCGATGAATGCGGCGTTCATGCCGACGACGCCGCCGCCGATCACGAGCACCGTCGCTGCGGCGACGCCCGGCACGCCGCCGAGCAGGATGCCGCGCCCGCCGAGCGGCTTCTCCAGCATGAAAGCGCCCGCCTGGGTGGCGATCTTGCCCGCCACCTCGCTCATCGGCGCCAACAACGGCAAACGCCCCTCACCGTCCTCGACGGTCTCATAAGCGATGCAGGTGGCGCCCGAGCGCCGCAAGCCCTCGGCCAGCTCCGGCTCGGCCGCCAGGTGCAGGTAGGTGAAGAGTGTCTGTCCCTCGCGCAACAGCTCGACCTCGGAGGGCTGTGGCTCCTTTACCTTCAAGACCAGCTCAGCATCAGCGAAAACGGCTTGCGCATCCGCCACGACAGTGGCGCCCTGTGCCTGGAACTGATCGTCCGTCAGCGCGCTACCGAGCCCTGCCCCAGACTGGATCAGCACCTCGTGACCGCGCGTGCACAGCTCGCGCACACCGGCTGGAGTGATCGCGACGCGATACTCGTCTGGCTTTATCTCCGTGGGGACCCCGACCCTCACAGGCTGCGCCTCCTATAAGTACAGGAACAAACTTTCATTCCCAATATAATTCCACTTGCCAGAATATCGGTTCGGGCGGATGGTCGCACCGCCGGCATACGCAAAGTTCGATCGGGCCTCATCGCGCCAGCTCCCGGCCGCGCAGCGCCAGCCAGAACTCGATGCGGTCGCGCGCATGCGAGAAGTCACGACCGGTCAGCTGTTCAACGCGCTTGATGCGGTAGCGCAGCGTGTGGCGGTGACAGTAGAGCGCCTGTGCTGCGCGCTCCCAATGGCCATTCTGTTCGATGAAGACGTCCAACGAGCGCAACAGCTCGTCGCCGTAGCCGCCCTCGTCAGATTCAACCGGGCCGAGCACGCTGTGACAGTAGGAGGCGAGCGCGTCGTCGTCCTGCAACGAGAGCAGCAGCTGGAAGGCGCCGAGATCCTTGTAGGAGGCGACTTCGGGGGCGCTGCCGTTGGAGAGGCGCACTGCTTCGAGTGCGCAGCGTGCCTCGTGGAAGCTGCGCCTGAGGTTGTGCGTCGGCGCTGGGCGCGAGGCGGCGGCACGCACTTCGCCAAAGCGGCTCTCAAGCTCACCGCGGATGCGCCCCGTCAGCTCGATCGGATCGCGCCCGTCGCTCATCGATGCTGCTCCTGGCGTCGAGTGTACTTGCGCTCGTTTGGCGGCCACCGAGACCGCGGAGGCGTTCTGGGCGCCACCGGCTGCGGCGCCACCGGGCGTCGCAGGAGCGTCGCAGTCGACGACAGCGCACAGCAAGCCATTGCGCAAAGCCACAAGGCTGTGCTGGCCCGTGCGCTCCAAGATCGCTTCAAGGGTTGAGGCCGCGACGCCAGGCTCGCGCATGGCAAAGGCAAGCACAGCAGCGCTCTCGCCAATACCAAATGGGCGCAGGCGCGCCTGCAGCTCGTCGGGATAGAGGCGGCCCGTCAGCGCCTCGGCCAGCACGTCGCCGGCCATGTTGCGCTGCAGCAGTTCGTAGCGCTCGTTGAGCAGCTGCGCAAACACGCGCTCGGTGATCGCGATGAACGGCAGCTCGTAGGGCACCTCGAACAGTGGAAAGCCGAGCTTGCGCGCCGTGTTGAGCACCGCTGCAGGCACCTTCTTGTGCACGAAGCCAGTGCCGAAGCCAACCCCCGCGATCTCGCGCTCGGCGAGGCGCTCGATGAATTCGCGCTGGGGCTTTGCGCCAGACAATTGCAAGCCTGTCGTGAGCAAGAGCTCTCCCCCGCGTAGCCATGGTGTCGGGTCGAGCAGCTCGGTGGAGTGCACCCAGCGCACGCTCGCCTTGGCGTTCTCCTCACCCGTGGCTAGCGCCAGGTCCAGCTCCGCAAGCAGGCTCTCGATGCTCAGCACAGCGGCTCCCTCCGCATTCGCTTGCCTCTACCTCTTGACGAGCCGCTCCCACGCCTCGCTGAGGACGGGGCGCAGGATGCCCTCGATCTCCTCGAACTGCTCGCGGTCGGCGATCAGCGGCGGTGAGAGCTGGATGACGGGGTCGCCGCGGTCGTCGGTGCGGCAGATCAAGCCACGCTCGAACAGGGCTCCGGAGAGGTAGCCGCGCAGCAGCTGCTCGGACTCCTCGGCGTCGAAGGTCAGCTTGGTGTCCTTGTCCTTGACCAGCTCAATCGCGTGGAAGAAGCCGGCACCGCGCACGTCGCCAACGATCGGCAGGTCGCGCAACCCCTCGAGCATCGCGCGGAACTCGCCCTCGCGGCTGAGCACGTGCTCGTTGATGCGCTCGCGCTCGAGGATGTCGAGGTTGGCCATCGCCACAGCGCATGCCATCGGGTGCCCGCCGAAAGTGAAGCCGTGGTTGAAGATCGCGCGGCCATGCAGAAACGGCTCGGCCACGCGATCGCTCGTGATCACTGCGCCCATCGGCGCATACGCCGAGGTCATGCCCTTGGCGCAGGTCATGATGTCCGGCCTGCCTCCATAGCGCTCGCAGCCGAACCAGTGCCCGAGGCGACCGAAGCCGCAGATCACCTCGTCTGAGATCAACAGCACGTCGTGGCGATCGCAGATCTCGCGCACACGTTGGAAGTAGCCGTCCTGAGGGACGAAGCAGCCGCCGCCGTTCTGCACCGGCTCGAGGATCACGGCGGCGACCGTGTCGGGACCCTCGAACATGATCGCCTCCTCGATCGCGTCCGCGGCCCACAAGGGGTCTCTGGCTTCGCTCCAGCGGTAGGAGTTGGTGTTGGCCACGTGCCTGCCGCCGGGCGTGAGCGGTTCGAAAGGCTCGCGCAGCGGCGGCAGGCCGGTGACCGTGAGCGCCCCCATCGAGGTGCCGTGGTAGGCAAGGTTGCGCGAGACGATCTTGTGCTTGCGCGACTGCCCACAGGCGGCGTGGTAGGCCTTGGCAAGCTTCCACGCCGACTCGACCGCCTCCGAGCCGCCGGAGACGAAGAACACGCGGTTGAGATCGCCGGGCGTCAGCTCAGCCAGGCGAGCGGCCAGTTCGATCGAGGGGGGATGGGCGTAGCTCCAGTTCGTGTAGAAGCCAAGCTGCTTGGCCTGCTCGGCGGCGGCTTCGCCCAACTCGGCGCGGCCGTGGCCGACATTGACGCAATACAAAGCCGAGAGCCCGTCGAGGTAGCGCTTGCCGTGGCTGTCGTAGACGTAGCACCCCTCGCCACGCTCGATAATCGGGACTTCGCCGCCCTCCTCGTAGGCGCCCATGCGCGTGAAGTGCATCCACAGGTGGCGCTTGGCGAGCGCTTGGAGGTTTGCTGCCTCCGCCGTGGTCCCATCGCTCAATCGACCGCGCGCAACAGCGGGCTTTGCCGACCCCAGCCCAAGCCCATCGCCCGCGAGAGCGTGCGATGGCGAATTTGAGAGCTCACTTGACATAGACACCTCGCACAACGGTACTCCCCGCACATACCCCTATCAATGCGCTACTCGTTCAACAAGATGTCTACCCATTGTACGAGATGTATAAAAGGGCTGCGACTTATTGGCGGTTGCGCCCCTTGCACATGCGCCGATCCGGTTCTAGCCTGATCTCAGTTGCTTGTAACAATCCCAACTTGACCGTCGCGGGCGACCCGATGCGGGGAGCGGCGACAGAGAGGGTTGCCGCCATGGCCAGTATCGGCTCCGCTGCAGATGGACACCTCAGGGCGTCGGGGGAGGTGGTCGACAAGGGACTGAAGAAGAACGCGATCGGCTACCTGTCGAATTTGGTCATCGGCGTCGCCTCGACCGCACCGGCCTATTCGCTGGCGGCGACGCTCGGCTTCATCGTGGCGGTGACCGGTGTCGGCGTGCACGCGCCCGCGGTGCTGCTCGTGTCGTTCGTGCCGATGCTGCTGATCGCAGCGGCCTACAAGTACCTCAACCGCGCCGACCCAGATGCCGGGACGACGTTCGCATGGACCACGCGCGCGCTCGGCCCAGGGACAGGCTGGGTCAACGGTTGGGCGATCTTCCTCTCCGACGTGCTTGTGATGGCCTCACTCGCCGACATCGCCGGCATCTACACCTTCAAGCTGTTTGGCTTCACCGAACTCAGCGAATCGCTGCCCGCCATCATCGTCGCCGCCATCGTTTGGATCGCGCTGATGACCTGGATCTGCTATCGCGGCATCGAGCTCTCAGCGCGCATCCAGCAGTTCCTGCTCGGCGCCGAGATCGCGATTCTGAGCGTGTTCGCGGTCGTGACGTTCATCAAGGTCTACGCCAACCACCCGGCTGGATCGATCGAGCCGGCCCTCACCTGGTTCAACCCGTTCGCGCTCAGCTTCAAAGCACTGATCGATGGCGTGCTGCTTGGGATCTTCATTTACTGGGGCTGGGACTCCGGCGTCGCGGTCAACGAGGAGTCAGAGGACGCCAACGAGGGGCCTGGCCGCGCCGCGGTCATGTCGACGATCCTGCTCGTGCTGATCTATGTGATCGTGTCCGCCGCCGGCCAGGCCTACGGCGGCACGCACCTGCTGACCAACCCCGAAAACCAGAGCGACGTGCTGAGCGTGCTCGGCTCGAAGGTATTCGGCTTCCCCTGGGACAAGCTGTTGATCATCGCGGTGCTCACCTCCGCGTCGGCCTCTACGCAGACGACGATCCTGCCGACAGCACGCACCACCTTGTCGATGGCCCACTGGAAATCGATCCCTGGAGCGTTCGGAAGAATCCACTCGCGCTACTTCACCCCCGGCTTCTCCACACTGATGATGGGCGGCGCCTCGATCCTGTGGACGCTTGTGATCCTCAACCTCTCCGAAAGCGCGCTTGAAGACTCGATCGTGGCGATCGGCTTCCCGATCTGCTTCTACTACGGCTTCACGGGCATCGCCTGCATTGTCTATTACCGCCATGAATTGACGAAGAGCGTGCGCGACTTCCTGCTGCTCGGCCTGGCCCCACTGCTCGGCGCGCTGATGCTCTTCGGCGTGGCCGGCTATGCGATCGACTACTACAGCAAGGCCGAAAACGTCTCCTCCAAACCGATCCTCGGTATCACCCTGCCGCTGTGGATGGGGATCGGCGGGATGTTGATCGGAGTGATCCTGATGCTCGTCTCGCGGCCGTTCTTCAGGGACTTCTTCTCAAGAAAACTCGAAACCGCCAAGCCGGGACTGCTCGAGGAGCCCGTGGAGCACGCGCCGGCACGGTTTTAAGTGCTGAGTCTCATTTGTGAGTGCGAGGACCACCGCCCAGTCGCGCACGCTGTCCGCGACAGGCACCGCCCGCGGCCTCCGCAGCGCGACCGCAACCGTCCCCCTCCCCTGGCGGCTGGTCTCCACCCGTGGCCTTGGGATCCTCCTCTTTGCCTTCGCCTGAAGGGTCGTCTTCCGCGCTTGCGAGAATGAAGCGGGGACCTGCCTACTCGGGATCCTGCTGCGTCCACGTGCTGGTGGCGCCCTCTTTCAGCTCCTCCAGCCGCAGTGCCACTTCCAGCTCGGCCTGGCGCGTGCGCAGGCTCTGTCCCAACTTCTCTTCGATCGTGCGCAACCGATTCTGCACCGTGTGGCGCGTGACACCCAGGGCGCTCGCAGCCGAGGAGGCGTTGCGTTCCGCGGCAAAGTAGGCGCGCAGCGTTCGGCGCAAAATGGCGCCGCCGTTCTCGCTTCCGCCCAGCGGAGCCAGATAGATCTCGATGAGAGAGCCCGCGAGCGCGTCGTCGTTCAGCACGGAGGCGAGCAGCGCCACGTCCGCATAACGTGTGAGGCTGCGGGGGCTCCGCAAGGCGACGCGCATCGCCGCCTGAGCTTGGCGATGGGTCAGGCGCCAGCCCTCTATGCCATTTCCAGGCTCGCCGATCGCAAGCGACACCTCGCCGGCATTTCTCCCCACCAGAGCCCGCTCGATGTCCCGCGCGAGCGGCGGCCGCCGACCGCCAAGCCAACCCCAAGCCGTGTCCTCGCTGTGCCACACACACAACAGGCGATTGCCGAGCGCGTCTGCTAGCTGTCGCAATGCCTCGGTAGGCGCAGCCCCCGTAGCGATCATGCCGAGGTGCCAACCATGGAGTTCGTAGCCGAGCTCCACCTGCTCGCCCGAGCCACCGACGAGTAGCCTCTGCACGCGTTCGGCGCGGCGGCGCTCGGGCGAACGCCCTGCCTGCTCCTGCTCGCTCGTGTACTCGACTGTTATCGCCGACATCAGGAGATCGAGCGTGGCCGCCTGCGCACTGATTGCCTCGCGTAGAACTAACCCCTGACCGGCGAAATCGCCACTGTCGAACTCCTGCATGATGAAGTCGCCCACGAGCGTGCTCCCGAGAACGTAGCGACGCAACACGGTGTCGAGGCTTACTCCCGCGCGCGCGGCACGCCGCGCCTGGATCAGGGCCGCGGCGGGGACCGACTCACCACCCTCTTGGGCGCCGGGCTCCAGACCGGCCAACCCGTGCTCGACGGCAGCGCGCACGGCACCGCGCAACCCGGCCACGTACTCGGGGTCCTCGTCGCCGACCGAGCTGTAGGCGCCCTCGCGGATGCGGGCGAAGATCGCATCCTCCAGCTCCGTGCAGCGCGAGCGCACGCGCGCGACCAGCTCGGCTCTTACGAGCTCGCGCGATCTGGCGACATCGCTTACGTCCGCTCCCACTGACACAAGTCCTACCCAAGGCCGATAAACGTAGACGCGATCCTAGACCGAGTGTTGCCTACGTGTCAACACGCCCGGCCTCGCGCTCCTAGGCTATTTGTAGGGTTGTTAAGATTTGAATAGCTATGTCTAATAGCTATGTCTAGATGAACGAATCGGCCGGGACGGACAATTCCCCTCAAGTACGCTCCTACTCGGGACGTAGATAAACAATACTGGGGTTGATAGAGTCAAGCAGGTGGCCGGGAGCCAAATGAGGCGAACAAGCTCCGAGATCGAGGCACCTGTGGACGGCATGATCAAGGCCGGCGACCGAGCAGGCCGCAAAGACACCCAGCGCGAACGACTGATTGCGGGCATGATCACCGCTTGCAGCCGCCACGGCTATGAGGGCGCAAACGTCTCTAGGACGATCGCACTGGCCGGAGTTTCGCGTCCGACCTTCTACGAGTACTTCACCGACAAGCACGATTGCTTCCTCGCCGCGCATGGCGAACTGGCAAGGCTGCTGATCTGGGAGGTAGAGCGGGCCGTGAGCGCTGTCGGACCCGATCAGGCAGTCCAAGCCGCGATCCGCAGGTTTGTAGAGCTCTCACAGGAATATCCGGACCGCGCGGATCTCTTGACCAACGAGACAATGGCAGGCGGCCGAGCGGCGCTTGACGCACACGATCGCATGATGGAGCAGATGGCTGCTGTCGTCGAGCGCGCACGGGCCAAGGCGTCGGCGCAAACGCTCACTCCAGATCTGCCGATTCAAATGGTCTTCGGCGCTGGACGTTGGCTATTGGCGCCGGCCCTGCGCCGCGGTGAGCACAACCTGAGCGCGCTCGCCGACGACCTCACAAGCTGGGTTGACAGCTATATGACGCCAAGCGCCGAGCATCGCTGGAGCGCCTTGGATCCCGGCCCGGTGCTGCCGCCTTCGCCACACGTACCTGAGATCTCACTGCGCCCACCGACCCCGATCCCGCCTGGCAGGCCAAGACTCTCGAGAGCGGAGGTCGCTCGCAGTCAACACGAAAGGATCCTGTACGCCACGGCGACGGTCGCTGCCGCCAAGGGCTACGGTGCCAGCACAATCGCCGACATCACCACCAGCGCAGGCGTGGACCGGCGCGTGTTCTACAAACACTTCCGCGACAAGCAGCAAGCGTTCTTGGCGATCCACGAGCTCGCTATCCACCAGGTCATGACCCTTGCCGCGAGCGCATTCTTCAGCGCGACAACATGGCCAGATCGAGTTTGGGAGGCGATGCGAGCAACGACTCAGTTTGAGGCCGCCCACTCGATCGTCACGCATATCGGCCACGTAGAGTCACATGCTGTGGGCGCCCCCGCGATCCAGCGCATCGACGACAGCCGCGCCGCCTTCACGATCTTCCTCCAAGAAGGCAGCCAGCTCACGAGCACCACACCTTCGCGAATTGCAATGGAGGCGATCGCCGGGGCAGTCTTCGAGATCGGCTACCACCAGGTCCGCCATGGCCACAACAACGAGCTCTCGCAACTTGCCCCGCTCGCCGTCTACCTGGTGCTCGCGCCCTTCATGGGGCCTGCGGCGGCCACCGAGTTCATAGACGAGAAGCTGGACGAGGCCGCCACCGAACTCGCTGAGCACATGACGGTCGGTTCGAGCGCGGGTTGCTAGGCAAGCGCCCGATCCCACTCGCAGCGTTGCGCGAGGCACACGTATAGAGATGTATGGATGCCGGCCGCCGCGATCCACTCGCGCCTTCTCAAACCGTCCCGGAGAGCGGCACCTCCACCTGTCCATGCGGCGACCCTAGCTCGTCTAGCCGCTCTAGGAACGGCTCGGGCGGGAAGGCCTCGGGGCCGAGCACACCAGTGCCCTTCCACAGACCCTCGTTGAGCAGCTCGAGCGCGACCACCGGGTTGACCGCCGTCTGCCAGACGACCGCTTGACTACCGTATTCGCGCATCGTGTGCTCGTTGTCGACGATGTGGTACAGGTAGGTCGAGCGTGGCGCACCGTCGATACCGATGCCAGTAACCCAAGTACCCGCACACGTGCGCCCCGTCATCCGCTCACCGAGCGTCGCCGGGTCGGGCAACGTCGCCGCAACCACGTCGCGCGGGGCCACCTCCGTGCCGCGCACCGAGACCGGCTCGGTGGAGTCCAACCCCAGCTTGTGCAGCGTGCGCAGCACGTCGATGAACTCCTGGCCTAGTCCGTACTTGAAGGTAACGCGCTCGCACTGTACCCAGCGCGGGATCAACACCACCTCCTCGTGCTCCACGTTCACACACTCCACGCGCCCGATCCCCTCGGGGAAATCGAACACCTCAGGCTCTGAGAAAGGCGGGGTCGTGTAGAAGCCGCGTTCGCGCTCCCAGATCAGTGGCGGATTCAGGCACTCCTCGATCGTTGTCCAGATTGAGAAGGTGGGCGCGAAGTCATAGCCCTCGACGACCAGATCGGCGCCATCGCGCACGCCCACCTGCTCGACGTGCGAGAACAGCTCGTCGGCGGCGTAACGAGCAAACACGTCGGAGAGTCCCGGCTCGACTCCGATGCCCACGAGCGCAAGCACTCCCGCCTGCTCCCACTGCTCATGGCGGGCGAGCTGCACGTCGCCGAGCATCACCCCTGGCAACTCGTGCGGGCGTTGTGGGTGCGGATGGGAGAGTGTCATCGCCATATCCAGATAGGTCGTGCGTGCCTGGAAAGCAGCGTCGAAGATAGGCTCGTTGAAGCGCGGGTCGCAGGCGTTGAGCACTGCGTCCGGATGCAGCCGCTCGATCAGCTTCACAAGCGCCTCGCGGTCGGAGGCGTCGACGTGCTCGGCCGAGAAGCGATCGGCTTCGCCGAGCTTGGCGACCACGTCGTGGGCGCGCGTCGCCGATACGTCGGCAAGTGAGACCCGCTCGAAGGCGGGACGATGCTGGGCGATCGACGCGAACGCCGCACCCACACCGCCGGCTCCCACAACGAGCACGCGCATAGCACCAGTGTGACGCAAGACGGGGGCTTTGAATAGACCCCTGTTTGAACATAGCTTGCCGTCTTGCTCATACAAACTGTCCATCTCGCCGGCAATGGCTCAGCCCACGCCAGCCATCAGATCAACCCCGCCATGGCGAGGGCGGCTCACGTATGCTCCCCCGATCCGAGCCGCACAGATACAACCGGCGCGACGAGCATGAGCGTGCCAAGCCCGCCGCGCACAACACCCGAGCACACCAGCACAAGCAGCGCTCCCGCAACCGCCAGGAGCACGAGCGTGGCTCATGCTGCCCGCTGGGCGCCTTCGCCCAGCATCGCGCGCCGCGAGCTTTTGTGCGTGATCCTCGGTGGGATCGCGCTCGCGATCCTGACCACCTGGCCGCTGGTTCTGCACATGTCCAGCCGCATCGCACCAGACCTCGGCGATCCGGTGCGTACCGCCTGGGAGATTGCGTGGGTGGGGCACGCGATGTTGCACGATCCCCTGCACCTGTTCGACTCCAACGCCTTCTATCCGCATCCGCTGAGCCTCGCCTTCTCGGACTCGCTGCTCGGCTACGGGCCAACCGGCTTCTTCGGCTCGGGCACAGTCGCTGCCCTCGTCCGCTACAACCTGCTCTTCCTGTGGGCTTGGTCGCTGTGCTTTGTCGGCGCTTGGCTGCTCGCGCGCGAGCTCGGCGTGGGGCGCATTGGCGCCACGATCGCCGGTGGCGCATTCGCCTACGCCCCCTATCGCGTGACCGAGGCCGGCCACCTGCACGTTATCTCAAGCGGTGGCATTCCCCTGGCACTGTTCCTGCTGCTGCGCGGCTACCGGCGCTCCTCACGGGGGCTGTTGCTGGCAGGCTGGCTCGTCTCGGCTTGGCAGATCAGCCTCGGCTTCACGCTAGGGCTGCAGTTTGCCTATCTACTGGCAGTGCTGGCGCTAATCGCCGTGGTGTGGTGGTGGCGCGCCCGTCCCAAGCCAAGACGCGGCTCTCGCCCAGGCGTGCTTGCAAGCGCGCGCAGCCTGCCGCGCCAGCTGGTCGTCGTGACCTGCGTCGGCATGGCGCTTGTCGGTGTAGTCACCGTCTACCAGGCGCGCCCCTACCTCAAGGTGGCGGCCGACTACCCGACCGCAAAGCGCACGCTCGCCGAAGTCGAGAACTACTCCTCGGGTCCCTGGGCGCTGCTGTCGGCCTCCTCGGAGAATCGCGTCTGGGGCTCGATCACCGATGGCGCTAGGGCGCACGTGCACTCCAAGAACGAGGACGTGTTCTTCGCGGGCGGTCTGATCCTTGTGCTCGCGCTGATCGGGCTCGCCTCCTCGATCTACACGCGCCGCTTTCGCATCGGGCTTGCCTGCGGGATTTTCGTGTGCTGCGTGCTTGCCTTCGGCATGGGGCTCACCGGCGCCGGTTACCCCTATCGTCTGCTCTACGACTACGCCCCCGGCTGGGACGGGGTCCGCGTGCCTGGGCGTGTGTTCACGCTGGCGACGCTGTTCCTGGCGCTGCTTGCGGGGGCCGGCGCATGGCAGTTGACCGAGGTCGCGCGCCGCTGGGCTCGCGGCTGGGGACCGAAGACAGGAGGGGTCATCGTTGCCGCCGTCGGCACACTGCTGTTCGTTGGCGTGGTCGGCGAAGGCGCCGGGCACCTCGGCCATCCGGTCGTGCCACAGCCGGCTAAGGCCGAGATCGGGCTGCCAGGACCTGTCATGGACCTCCCCACCGACGGCGCCGACGATCGCGTTTGGCAGTACTTCTCGACCGACGGCTTCTACAAGATCCCGGTTGGCAACAGCACTTTCGACATGCCCGAGGTCGACGACCTGCGCGGCGGCATGAGCGGCTTCCCCGACAAGGCGAGCATCGAGAAGCTGCGCTGGTATGGGATCAAGACCGTCGTGCTCCATTTGACGCGGGCGAAACTGCCCGGCCTGCAGGCACCGGAGATTCCTGAGCCGCCCGATCCGGTCGCGGCCGCCGCCAAGCCGGTCGCGGGGCTGGGCGTCACCCGACAGCGCGTAGGCGACATCGTGATCTACGAGATCGGCCCTGGGCCGAAGGCGTTGCACGGAACCGACTAGACCTCCATGCCACACCGATGAGCACAGGCAACATTCAGCCGCGCGCGCCGCGCGCCGGCCGCGGCCTGTTCAGCAAGAAGCGACTTGCGCTTGCGGCGATCCTGCTCGTGGGGCTCTCCTACGCAACCATGATCCAGAGCTTTTCCTGGAATCAGACCTCCCACTACGACCTGATCCGCTCACTCGATCAGGACAGGACAACGATCGACCAGTACCAGACGAATACGGGCGACAAGGCCGAATACAAGGGTCACTGGTACTCGGCGCGCGCTCCTGGTCTGGCGCTTTACTCGCTGCCGTTCTATGACGCGCTGAAGTGGGTCGGCGCCGAATCGTGGACGGACAGGCACGTTGCGCCACCCAATCATCCGGGCGACGAGATGATCTATCTGATCGGGCTGTGGGCGAATGTGTTGCCCGGACTGTTGTTGCTATTGCTCGTCGGACACCTCGCTGAGCGTCTGCAACCGGGCTACGGCGCCGCAACGGCGGTGATCCTCGGTCTCGGCACGCTCACACTGCCGCTCTCGACACTGCTCTTCAGCCATGTGTTCTCCGCGTTCCTCGGCTTCGCGGCGTTCGCCTTGATCTGGCAGGAGCGTGAGGGACCGCCGAATCCCTGGTATCTGTGGGTGGCCGGACTGGCGCTCGGCTATGCCGGTGCCTCCGAGTATCCGCTCTTCTTTGCCGCGCTGGTGCTCGGCCTGTACCTGCTCTCGCGTCGTGACTCGTTCACACCGTCAGGCGTCTTCAAGCGTGCCGGGGCTTTTGTCCTCGGTGGACTGATCGGGATCGCGCCGCTGCTGCTCTACAACCATTACGCCTTTCACTCGTGGACGCACCTGGCGTATCAGAACATCGAACGCCAGAAACAGGGCTTCTTCGGAATCAGCCTGCCGAGCCTGAAGGTACTGGCGACATTGCTGCTCGACTCGCGCGGCCTACTGACGATCTCGCCCGTGCTGGCGATGGGGGCGGTTGGCACATGGCTGCTCTACAAGCGCGGGCGCCGCGCCGAGGCGCTTACGATCACGGGCGTCTGCCTTTGTTACGTGGGCTACAACTCCGGCTACTACCTGCCCTTCGGTGGCGGCTTCATGGGGCCACGCTTTCTCATGACGATGCTGCCGTTCCTGGCGCTTCCGATCGGGGTCGCGCTGAAGCGCTACCCAGGACCCACGATCGCGCTGGCCGGCGTGTCGCTGACGACCACGATCATCGCCACCGTCACCCATCCGCTGATCGGCTATGAGACCGAGGCGGTCACCTGGATGCGCTACGTGCGCGAGGGCTTCTTTCAGCCGACTATCGCCGGCGCCTACGGACTCGGCCGCGGCTGGGGCGGGATCTGGCCGTTCTTCCTGGCCGCCGGCGCGGCGATCGCGCTTGCCACACTTGCGACGGCGCGCACACGCATCTCGCGAGCCTCGCTGACCGCCGGCGTGCTCGCGCTTGCTGGCTGGTGTGTGTTTGCGCTGCTTGGACCCACACTGCTCGGCATTGACCACCAAGGACTGCTCGACATCGTCAAAGCCGGCGACAACACCGCCTTGCACAAGGGCTTTGGCAACTACCCGCTGCGCGTGCTCGCCCCCGTCGCGGCCGGCGCCGGCCTGTTCGCGCTCATCTGCGCCCGCATTGTGGCGGGCGGACCGGTCAAGCGCCGGAGCCGCCCGGCGACCCCCCGTCCGGCGCGCCCGATCCCTGAGTCAAATCCGGCCGGTTGAGCCGGGTCGCCCGGACATTACAAAGCGCAACCCCGTTTACAACTTTGAAGTTATAAACGCAAGTGCAAACGTCATTTACAACTTTGAAGTTATAAACCGGATTCCCCGCAACATTAACGACTCACATCCGCGGCGCCACGGATTTTGAGACGCGTCTTCCTCTCAGTTTTTGGCGACCTTCACGTTGCAGTTAGCAGCGTGTAGTTGCTTGCACACCACCACATAGCCCGGGCGCGGTTCGTACTTGGCGTTCATCAGCCCAGCGTCAAAGCGCGTCGAGGCGTACCCCCCGGTCCAGTCGTAGATGTACAGGCGCTTGATGCGCGAGGAGGAACCCGCGATCTTGAACATGTAGGACAGCGCCTTCGCGGCCCGCGTCAGGCCCGAGCCTTTCTTGTTGGGGAAGTCGCTGCCGAACTGGACGATGCCGCCGGTCTCGGTCAGCCACACTTGACCAGGGACGGCCGCAAGGATCGCCCGCGTGCGCGAGCTGGAGTAGCGGTTTGTGTCGGAGTAGTTGTGCAATCCCCAGATGCTCGGCATCACCGTTTTCAAGCGCGCGATGTCGTGCTTGAATTGGGCGATGTATTCAAGCGTCGGCGTTACGACCGGGGCGTCGAGCGCGTCGAGCCCGACGATCGTGCAGCCCTTGCACACGAGTTTCAATGCCCGGTAGTATTGCGCGGACTGCATCGCCGAGGGCGACACGAGCGCGATGTGCCGTTTGCCTTTGACGATTTCGACGATCGTGCCGCGGTTGGCCTCGTTCCATGGCTGGTACTGGCGGACGTGCGGGAACAGCTTGATGAACTTCTGGACGTCGCGCTGGTAGACCGCCACGCTTGGCATTTTCGTTGGGGTGTACTCCGAGTGGTAGAAGGCCACGAGCACCTGCTGATGGTCGGCTTCGGCTGCCGTGATCCATGCCCGGGCCAGCTGCAGCGAGTAAGGGCGCACTGCCGCGTCGTACGGCGCGATGTAGCGCGCGATTTTCGTGTGCAGCTGTGTCCACAGAGGGTTCGTGAACATCTCCGTCTGCTGGTCGCCGATACCGGTGAGATACGAGGAGGCGGCATGAGCGCCAGGCTTTTTGGCTCCCGCGGCATAGCTCGAGGAGCCGGCGAGCAGGCTTGTGCAGGCGAACAGCAAGGCGCCACTACAGAGCAGCGCGAGTAGCAGTGTGCGTGGGCGGATGTGTATGGGCATGGTCATTGCAACAGCCTACGTGTCGCGACGTTGCGTTGCGCAAGCAATCTTTCGCGATTCTTAGCTTGGCCCCTGCTGCGCATCTTCAAAATGGCCCGCGCGTGTGGGAAGAAGCCAATTTTTTGAGAACCCCCAGCGACACCCCTCTTGAGAGCCCCTCTTTTTGAGAGCCCAAGCAACACCCCCTTTTTGAGAACCCAAGCACCCCCCTTTTTGAGAACCCCCCTTGGAAACCCAGCAACAGCTCCGTCAATCCAGAGGCCCCTCCTCAACTCCCCGCTCGCCCGCTTGACCACCAGCGCCCTCGCGCAGCGTGGGATCGGCCACGATGCGCACGTCGACCCCCGGAAGGCCCTCTAGTAGACGCAGCAAAAGCGGCTCGGAGAAGCGCTTTAGACCTCGGCGTGGCGCCGGCGCGCCCATCAGCACGTAGGTGCTGCCAAGCCGCTGGGCTATCTCGATCGCCAGCGCTGCCACGTCTTCGCCCTCTTCGACCAGCAGGCGCGCACCCAACATCGAGCTGAGCCGCCGCAGCGCCTCCAGCTGCTCGCGATCCTCGGCACTTGGGGCTCTGCCCGGCGGGCGCACGACGAGCACGTCCAGGTGCGCGCCCAATCGTTCGGCAGAGCGCGCAGCACGACGCACGATCCGCTGCGAGTGCGGCGCCAGCGCGACCAGTGCCAGCAGCCGCTCGGCGATCGCCTGCGTGCCCGCGCCCGCTTGCGTGCTTGCCGGTGCGATTCCGTCTTCGCGACGCACGACGATCGGCGCCGGCGCCAGGCGCTTGATCTCGACACCCTCAGCCACGTGGCGCAATGCGGTCTCGCGCAGCGCCGAGAGGTTCTCGATCTTGAAGAAATTGTTCAACGCCGCCGGTACGCGCTCGCGCGGGTAGACCTTGCCGGCGCGCAGACGCTCGATCAACGCCTCCGGCGTCAGGTCGATCAGCACCACCTCGTCGGCCGCGGCCAGGACTTCGTCGGGGATCGTCTCGCGCACGCGCGTTCCCGTCAGCTGGATCACCTGGTCGTTGAGGCTCTCCAGATGCTGCACGTTGACGGTGGAATACACGTCGATGCCTGCCGCGAGCACGTCTTGGACGTCTTCGTAGCGCTTCTCGTGCTCTGTGCCAGGGGCGTTGGTGTGGGCGAGCTCATCGATCAGGCACAGCTCCGGCTTGCGCGCGAGCACCGCCGGCAGATCCATCTCCGCCAGCGGCGTGCCGCGGTAATCGACCATCCGTGGCGGGATCTCCTCCAGGCCCTCTGCCTGCGCTGTCGTCTCCTCGCGCCCGTGCGGCTCCAGGTAGCCGATTGCCACGTCGCGGCCCGCCTCCGCCTCGGCGCGTCCCTCGTTCAGCATGCGGTAGGTCTTGCCTACCCCAGCCGCCATCCCGATGAAGACCTTCAGACGGCCGCGCCGCGATTCAGTGGGGGCATCGGGTGACACGGGAGCACATTCTCCCCAAAATGGCCGCCTAGACGGCCGAGAGGCAAGCGAGGCCAGGACGCAGAGAGCGCCGCGTGCTCTGCACGCAAGCGACCGAGGACGCCGCCTCGCGCCGCCTATCGGCCGTCTAGGCCCCGAGCAGGTTGTGAACTATCAAATCGATCAGCTTGATGCCGATGAACGGAGCGATGATGCCGCCGAGGCCGTAAATCCACAAGTTACGGCGCAATAGGGCGCTGGCGCCGATCGGACGGTAGCGCACTCCCCGCAGCGACAGCGGGATCAACAGCGGGATCACGATCGCGTTGAAGATGATCGCCGAGACGATCGCCGACTGGGGGGTACCCAGGTTCATGATGTTCAAGACGTGCAGCGGACCCTTGCCTCCGGCGCTAGTGGCGTAGGTCGTGACAAAGATCGCGGGCAGGATTGCGAAGTACTTGGCGACGTCGTTGGCGATAGAGAAAGTGGTGAGCGCGCCACGCGTGATCAACAATTGCTTGCCGACCTCGACGATCTCGATTAGCTTCGTCGGGTTGGAGTCCAGGTCGACCATGTTGCCGGCCTCGCGGGCCGCCTGGGTGCCCGTGTTCATCGCCACGCCCACGTCTGCCTGGGCCAGCGCCGGGGCGTCGTTGGTGCCATCGCCGGTCATCGCCACCAAGCGGCCATCTTCCTGGTGCTCACGAATCAGCGCCAGCTTTGCCTCCGGCGTCGCTTCGGCAAGGAAGTCGTCGACGCCAGACTCCTCGGCGATCTTTGCCGCCGTCAGACGGTTGTCGCCGGTGACCATCACCGTTCTGATGCCCATCGCGCGCAGCTGGTCAAAGCGCTCCTTCATGCCCTGCTTGATCGTGTCCTTGAGGTAGACGACACCGAGAATCTGGTTGTCGCGGGCCACCGCCAGCGGCGTGCCGCCCTCATGCCCGATGCGATCGAGGCACTCGCGCAGCTGCGGTGGGGCCTGGCCGCCCTCTTCCTCGACGAACTGGACGATCGAATCGCCCGCGCCCTTGCGCAGGCGCCTGCCGTCGATGTCGACGCCGCTCATCCTGGTCTGCGCCGTGAAAGGCACGAACTCGGCGTTGAGTGTGTTCATGTCATGCTCGCGAATGCCGTAAGTCTTTGCCAACACGACGATCGAGCGTCCCTCGGGGGTCTCGTCCGCCAACGAGGAGAGCTGCGCCACCTCGGCCAGCTCTGACTCTGGCACCCCGGGCATCGGGATGAACTCCGACGCTTGGCGGTTACCCAGCGTGATCGTGCCAGTCTTGTCGAGCAACAAAACATCGACGTCGCCCGAGGCCTCGACGGCGCGACCGGATAGCGCGAGCACGTTGCGACGTACCAGGCGATCCATACCGGCGATGCCGATCGCGCTCAACAGCGCGCCGATCGTGGTTGGTATCAGCGCCACCAACAGCGCGATCAGCGTGGTCTCTGAGATCGAAGTACCCGCGAACAGACCGAACGGGCGCAGCGTGGCAACGACGATCATGAAGATCAGCGTCAGCGCCGCCAGCAGGATTCCCAGCGCGATCTCGTTGGGTGTCTTGCGCCGCTCAGCACCCTCCACCAACGCGATCATGCGGTCGAGGAATGACTTGCCTGGCTCCTGGGTTATCTCTACGACTATGCGATCGGAGGTAACGCGCGTACCGCCAGTGACGGCGCTGCGATCGCCGCCCGACTCGCGGATGACCGGGGCGGACTCGCCCGTGATCGCCGACTCGTCGACTGTGGCGATGCCCTCGATCACGCTGCCGTCGCCCGGGATCAAATCGCCGGCCACGACGACCACTATGTCGCCGCGGGTGAGCGCCGAAGCGGCCTTCATCGAGCCGTCGCGCATCGTCGCCACCGTCTCCTTGCGCATGTTGCGCAAGGTGTCCGCCTGCGCGCGGCCACGGCCCTCGGCGAACGCCTCGGCCATGTTGGCGAAGATCACCGTCAGCCACAGCCAGAAAGCGATCGTGAACGTGTACCAGGCCGGCTCGTGACCACCGCCGAGCGGTTTGCCTCCGAACACTTGGATCAGCCACGTGACCGTTGTGATCAGCGAGCCGATCTCCACGACGAACATGACCGGGTTGCGGACTTGCACGCGCGGGTCGAGCTTCTTGACGCTGTCGATCAGGGCGCGCTTGACTATCTCGCCCTGAAACAGCGAGACCGCTTGGCGTTCGTGGGTTGCGTTGACGGCGGACATCAGCTTGCTCCTGTGATGCGATCGAGGGCGAGGTTCAGTTCGAGCACGTTCACGCCTTCCTCGCCGGAGAAGCCCAGGGCGCGGCTGGAGGTGTACTTGGCGATCAGGGCGTCCACCCTGGCCAGCGAGAGCCGGCGCACAGACGCAACTCGATGGGCCTGGATCCAGGCGTTGGCCGGTGAGATTTCGGGGTCAAGGCCCGAAGCCGAGCTGTTGACTGCGTCTACCGGGATTCTTGACACAGTCAGGTCCGGGTCGTATTCCTTCTTCGTGATCGGGTTCACATTTAGTTCGAGGTAAGTCTTGATGTTTTCTTCGTTCGCTTCCTTGGTCTTGACACTGTTAGGGCCGTGGTTTGAGAAAGTGCTGGCCGCAGCGTTGTACGAGCCGCCTTCTGTTGCCGAAGGACGCGACTGGAAGTAACGCGGGTCCGCTTCGGTGATGACCGCGCCTTTTTCTTCCTTTACCTTGCCGTTCTTTTCAAGTACCGGCGTACCGAAGTTTTGGCCGATCAGCTTCGAGCCCACCAGCTTGCCGCGCACGTGGATCTGCTGACCGTTGGCATCGCCGGGGAAAGCCACCTGACTGATGCCGGTGATGGCAAGCGGGTAAACCAGCCCGAGCAGGATCGTAAAGACGACAATGCCAATGATCGATGTCACGATGTCACGGCGCATGTCAGTAGAGATGTCCTGTCAGACCCTGCACGATCGGACCCAGTAGCAGCGCCGGGAAGAAGGTGAGCGCGCCGACGAGCACGATCACGCCGATCAGCAGTACGACAAATGTTGGGTTGTCGGTGCGCATCGTGCCGAGGCCCGCCGGCGTGACGCGCTTGCCTGCCAGAGCTCCCGCTACCGCCAGCGCAAACAGGATCGGCGCGTAGCGCGCGAAGATCATGTCGAAACCACCGAGCAGGTTGGCGAAGGTGATGCCGTGCGCGCCAAGATTGCCTGCATTTGGCTGGATGAAGCCCGTATAGCCGGCGAACGCGGAGCCGTTGTTGTTGGCCTGAGACAGGTAGGCATAGAAGGTCTCGGAGAATGCCTGCGGGGTGTGAGTGCCCAGCGTGGCCGAGGTCGCGACTTCTGAAATCGACTTGCGCCCAGCGCCGCTTGCGCTGGCGAGAGCCGTACAGAACAGCGCCGCCAGCGGCGTGATCAAGATGCCGAGACCCGCCAGCTTTATCTCTCTGGCCTCGAGCTTCTTGCCCAGCCACTCCGGCGTACGTCCCACCATCAGGCCACCGATGAACACCGCCAGCAGCACATACAAAAGGATCGAATACAAGCCGGTGCCGACACCGCCGAAGATCACCTCGGAGGCCGACAGGTTGGCAAATGGCACGGCGCCGCCTATGCCGGTGAAGGACTCGATCGCGCTGTTCACCGCACCGCATGAAGTGACGGTCGTGACGACATCGAACAAGGCCGAGCCCGCGATGCCGAAGCGCTGCTCCTTGCCTTCCATGTTGCCGCCTACCGAGCCATGGATCACACCCGTGTGCAGGCCAGCGGCGTGCTGAGCCGGTGAGCCGTGCGCCTCGGCAACGTATGCAACACATACGGCGCCCAGGAACATCACCATCATCGCCCCGTAGATCGCATAACCCTGACGACGATTGCCCGTCATGCGACCGTACATGAAGACAAGCGCCGCCGGGATGAGCAGCACCAACAGCATCTCGAAGAAATTGGTGAACTGCGTCGGGTTCTCGAACGGGTGAGCGGAGTTAGTGTTGAAGAAACCGCCTCCGTTTGTGCCAAGCTCCTTGATCGCCTCCTGCGAGGCAACCGGACCCATCGCGATCGTCTGTGTGAGGCCCGTGACCGTGTGCACCGTCAGGTAAGTGGAGAGGTTGGCGATCACTCCCTGCGACACGAGTACCAGCGCGGCGATTATGGAGAGCGGCGTCAGCAAGTAGAGGATCGTGCGGACCAGATCCTGCCAGAAATTGCCAAGGCTCCTACCACCTCGGCCGATGATGCCGCGCACAAGCGCCACTGCCACCACGATCCCGATCCCCGCCGACAGCCAGTTCTGGACCGTCAGGCCCAGCATCTGACTGAAATAGCTCATCGTTGTCTCGCCGCTATAGAACTGCCAGTTCGTGTTCGTCATGAACGACGAAACCGTGTTGAATGTGACGTTCCACGGCGCCGAGTGGTAGCCGAGCGGGTTGAGCACGTGCGGGACCCACGGCGCGTTTTGCGTGCGCAGGATCAGGTACAGCAATAGCCATCCTGCCAGCGAGAAGACGATCAAGCTCTTAGCGTATGCCTTCCAATCTTGCTCGCGCTTCGGATCGACGCACAGCAGTTTGTAGAGAAATCTCTCCGGCCAGGCAAATATCGGCGAGAGGAATACGCGCCTGCCACTGTAGACAGCCGCCATGTAGCTACCGAGCGGGAATGCCAATGCGGTCAGGATAACCGCGAACAGGACGATCGTCAGCCAGCCCGCAACGGTCATCTCAGAACTTCTCCCCACGAATCAGCGCGTAAAAGAGGTAGGCGATGATCAGCAGCGTGACGATCAGCCCAAAGACGTCGGCTCCGCTCATGTGCGCTATCAGCGCAGCCGGTTGGAGCAAACATGTCATATTCGGTCAATTCCCTCGAGCATCAACAGCAGCAGCGCGAACATGACAATCCCGATGAGGATGGCGACGGCGTCCATGCACACCACTATTAGGCAACGTCCATCACGCTCGCATAACGAATTCGCTACGTGGCATAACGATTTCGTGACGGTCACCCGCCACCCTACGGGTTATCCCGACAGAAGTGATTTTTCCGCACCCCGCAAACCGTCAATGGGCATATTGAAGACCGTCCTGTGATGTTTGGCTCCGCGCCCGTACGCGAGCGGACACCGTCAGGAGCGAAGTTTCGCGTTTACGATCGACCCTGAGCCGAGCGTGCTATGCGGAGAAGCGGTAGCCGACACCGGGGTCGGTGACGATCACGCGTGCGGATTGCCCGTCTCCCTGGACCTTGGCGCGCAGACGTGCGATGTGTGTGCGCAGCGTTTGCACGTCGTCGCCGTACTCGGGACCCCACACCTCGCTGAGCAGCGCGCGATGGGTCATCAGCCTGCCGCGGTTGCGTACGAGTACGCGCAGCAAGTCGAACTCGATCGGGGTCAGGTGCACGTCCTCTCCAGCGCGACGTACGACGCGCGCGGCGAGGTCGATCTCCAGATCTCCAACGGCAACACGCGGTTCCTCCTCCGAGCGGCCTCCGCGGCGCAGGGCAGCCTGTAGACGCGCCACCAGCTCACGCGATCCAAACGGCTTCGTTATGTAGTCATCGGCTCCCGCCTCAAGCGCCCGCACCTTCTGCTCCTCCTCGCCGACTGCCGAGAGCACGAGAATCGGCATCTCGCTCCACTCGCGTAGCAAGCGCGTGAGCTCGACGCCATCCATATCGGGGAGCATCAGGTCGACGATTGCGGCCTGTGGCGGGCGCACGGCCGCGCGATCCAGCGCTTCGCTCGCCGTTTCTGCCGGCACGACCTCAAAGCCCGCGTCGCGCAGCACGACGCGTAGCGCACGCAGGATCTGTGGCTCGTCGTCGACGACGAGGATCCGCTGTGTTGGCGCCGACTTATCTTGTGCGATCAACGGACGCTCTGCGCAATCGACGGAAGTCCTGAGCGAGCGACGCGACCCCGCACGATCAAGCGAAGGGGCAATTCAGTCAACGTGCGTGCTCGGAGCTCGTCGCAACCTCGACAGCATCCTCGGGCTCGTGCGACGGTTGTTGCGCGGCAAGCGGCAGCTCAAAGACGAACGTGGCCCCCTGCCCTGGGAGCGACTCGACGTGCAGCCTGCCGCCATTGGACTCGGTAAAGCCGCGCGCGATCGCCAAGCCCAAGCCCGAGCCGCGATGTCCTCCCTGCGGCGTGCCGGCGCGGTAGAAAGGTTCGAACACGCGCTCCAGCTGCGCAGGGGGTATACCTGGACCACGGTCCACCACGCGAACCACCAACCTGTCGCCCGCTGGGCCGCCGCTCGGACCTTCAAGCGGAGCGAGACCGGTGTCGAACGCCGCCCCCGAGCGCTCCTCATCGGCGACCAAATCGGCCTGGGGCGCCTCGGCAGTCCCACCAAGGCTGCGTACCGCGCGTGCCCTGACCGACACCGGGTGACCCCCCGAGTGCCGGCGCGCGTTCTCCAGCACGTTTACGAACGCGCGCTCCAGCTGCACCGGGTCGACGCTCACGAGCGGTAGCTCGCGATCGATCGAGAGGCTGAAGTCCTCGGGCGCCGGCGCGAGCTCGGCCAGCGCGGCGCGGATCACCTCGTCGACCGACGTGAGCGCCGTGTGCGGCTCGGCTGCTCCCGCTTCCAAGCGCGAGAGGTCGAGCAGGTTGTCGACCAGACGCGAGAGGCGCAGCGTCTCCTGCTGGATGAGTGCTGCCATCTCATGTCGCTCCTGCTCTGAGAGCGAAGGTGAGCTGACGGCGTCGGCTGCCGCGGAGATCGCTGTCAGCGGTGAGCGCAGATCGTGGGAGACAGCTCGCAAGAGAGCGGTCTTGACCACATCGGTGCGCCGCAATGCGGCCGTCTCGACCACGTCAGCAAGCAGCGAATCCCGCTCCAAGGCGGCGCTCAGCAGCGACTCGAGCGCCGGCACGACACGCTCCTGTAGGCGGCGCAGCGTTGCCTCCGGGGTATCTGCAGGAACGAGCAGCGTGCCCAACCGGCGTGGACCCTCGCGCAGCGGGAAAGCCACGCGCCGCTCGTCGCCCTCGACTGCCTCCAGCTCGATCGCCGCCGAGGGTAGAGCCAGCACTTGGGAGAGTCGGGCCGAGGCCGTCGGCAAGTCCTCCGAGAGACGCCTGCCACCGAGCAGCAGACGCGCCATCTCCGCGGCCAGGTCAGCCTCGCGACGCCGCTCAGCCGCCTCGCGCGTGCGTGCACGCGTCACCTCGGCCACGGAGCTTGCGAGGATCGAGACGATCACGAAAGCGATCAGTGCGACCCAGTTCTCGCCATTTGAGATCGTCAGACGCCCAACCGGCGGCAGGTGGAAGTAGTTGTACGCCAGCGCGCTCAGCAGCGATGTCGCTACTCCCAGCCATACCCCCCATGTGACCGAGACGATCACCACCGCCAGCATGTAGACGACCCCCAGCGATACCACCGGAGCTGCCTGCTTGAGCGGATAGATGAGCAGCGTGCACAGTGCCACCAGCGCGAGCGCAACCAGCGCACCAACGCGTCGCGGCGGTGGTTCTGGGCTCAGCAGGAAACCAAATGTGCGGGCCACCTTTTCAGCGTAACGTCCGGTGGAGCGGAGTCGCTACTCGCGCCGCGGGAGGCTTCGGCTAGCAATAGCCCACCTAGAGCGCGCCAGGTACGAAATCGGCACACACAGGACATCCGAGAGAGACGCCTTAGACAAGAGCCCAACAACCAAGGGCGCCCCGTAAGGCGCCCTTGGCTTGAGTGGTTGGTTGTTGCCGCGGCGCTACAGACGAACTGTCTTTGACGTGCTCGAGTCGCCCGGTATGTCTACGAACAGCGTGTAGAGACCGTGCAGGCTCTTGGTGTGACGCAGCACGATCGTGGCGCCGAGGCGGCCCTTGCCGCTGGCGACGGTCTTGTGCTTGCGCACTAGTGACACGAGCGCCCGCTCACTCGAGCTATCGCCCTCTTGCGTGCACGTGATTTTTATGCTCTCGCCTTTGCCGTCGACTTTGCAGACGATCTGCGGCGTCTTGCCGGGAGGACCCTGTGGTCCCGCCGGCCCGGCCGGTCCCTTCGGTCCGGCCGGCCCCTGAGCGCCTGTCGCGCCCTGCGATCCTGCCGGACCCGCGGGACCCTGCGGCCCGGGAGGTCCTGCCGGACCCTGACCGGGAGCGGTCGATTCCGAGGACGGGATGATGCTTTGCACCTCACCGGTGGTGTCGTTGAGGATGACCGCCGGCGAGCGTGGCGCGTTCGATTCGAAGTCGAACATGTTGTCGAGCGTCCCCGCCGTCGCGTCGGCAGACCCATCGCCGATGCGGCCCAGGTTCCAGTTGTCCTCGATGAACTGCGTGATCGACGCCTGCTCGGTGAACGTGCCGTCGACGAAATTGCTGCGCGCCCACGGCGAGATCACAAGCAGCGGCATGCGCGGACCGACGCCGCAGCGATCGTTCTGCGCCGGCGGGGTCGTGGCCGTGCCGCATTTACCGGGACCGTTGAGCGAGTCGATCGTATCGTCGGACGGCCGCACGATCGGCCCGATCTGGTGGTCATACCAGCCGTCGGAGTCGTCGTAGGCGATCACGATCGCCGTGTTCGGCCAGTAGCTTGACTGCTCGATTTCATCGATCGTGTCGACGAGGAAACGCTGTTCGTCCAGCGGATCGGAGTTGCCGGCATGACCGTTCTCATATGCGGGTGGCTTGAGGTAGGAGACCTGCGGCAAGTAGCCCTGCTGCAGCGCCTCAGAGAACAGTGAGATGTCGTACTGATGGTTGACCGCCTGATCCGCAGGTGTCCCCGCCGGATCGCTGAGCCCGACCTGTGAGACCGAGCTCGGCGAGACATGATCGGGGTTTGACGTGCTGGCGTAGTACTGGAACGGCTCGTGATGCTCGACGTAGTCCTGCACGGAGGCATCGCCGATGTTGTCGTGCGATGTCGTGCAAGCCACGCGCGAGACCGGACCCTCGGCGTATGCCTTGGTCGTGCCGGCGTCGCTGAGCGAGACGCTGCCGGTCCCAGCGGGGACCGTGGCCGACGGCGCGAAGCCGCCCTGGAACCAACCCCAAGTGACACCCTTGGCATTCATCAGGTCACCGATGTTCTTGCCACTCAGCGAGACCGTCACCCCACCGGGGGTACCGTCGGCGTTGATCGCCGTCGTGTTGTTGGAGCACTGGTCGTAGTAGGGCTCGCCGTCGCCGAACAGCGTGCCGTTGGCGATGTTGGTCGAGACGCCTCCATGCGCTTCGGCGCCATTTGTCTGACCTGAGATTAGATTGACGGCGCCCGGACTGGACGGCCCGAACTGGGTGCTGTAGGAGTTGTCGCCCAGCGCGAAGTGCTGCGCCAGATTCCACAGACTCGTGACGGTGTTGCCGTCGTAGTAGTCCATCACGATCCCGTTCGGCCCGTAGCTGCTGGAGTCGGGGGTCGTGCTCTGCGTGCAACCACTGCCCGTCGTCTTCTGGACGAACTCGTTCATGAGGCCGCCGTTGAAGGCTTCCTGCTCGGCGGAGTAGCCGTGGTTCTGATCGCACGTGAGAGCCTGGCTTGGATCCAGACGCTGGGACTGGTACTCGTTCGGGTTGTTTGTGAGCAGTCCGTTGTTGAGGCCGTTGACCGCCGGCGTGCCCGGCAGCGCCGTGAACGACGGCTCCCCGGGGGGATTGAGCGCGTGCGGGTAGGTCCCGAAATAGTGGTCGAACGAGATGTTCTCGTCGAAGATGACGACGACGTGCTTGATCGGCGTGGTCGATGCGACGGTGGTGGGCGGCGGGGATGCGCTTGACATCGAAATGCCAAGCACCGCCGCTCCGGCGGCAAGGACCCCCATGCCGCCCGCGATGAGCTTCTTCCCAGTGCGCAACGGAGTTCTCCTTTTCGGACTCTGGGTGGCGATCGTGCTGCCGCGCGCCCCGGCCACCCGTCGTGGGAGCACAATGCGCATCGTGGAGTTACACGGGTCGCGTGTTGTCAACAACAGGTCACAAACCCGTTGCGATTGTGTGATCCTGGGGCACCCAGTGCTCGCCGCGTGCGCGTCACCCATCCGGGTGACTGTCACACATAGAGCCACTTTTCATACGTATGGAGCTCTTCGCCAGCATCGGGTCCCTTTTACGAAATGTAAGCAAGCGCTCCACATTTTCGTAACAAGATCATTACAGCCTTGTCTTTTCACAAAATGAAAGCGAGACGTCCACGTTTTGGTAACAATCGTCTTGGGCGTAGCTCGTACCTTGCCGACGTGTTCGGAGCCTTTGCACGCTCACGCGCGGCCCGCTCACGCGCGGTACGACGCGCGCTCGGCCTCGCGCTGGTCGCTGCGATTCTGCTGCTCGCCGGGGCGGCATTGGCGCCCAGTCCCGGAGCGCATCGGTCCGGTCGTTTCGGCGTGCTTTCGGTTACGGCACATACGACCCCGGCCAACCCGCTTGGCGTTCGTGTCAGCAAGGTCTACGGATCGGATGTGCCCGCCCGCCGCTATGGGACGGAAATAGGCGATCTCGAGGATCAGGGCGAGAACACACACGGCGAAATGACGGCCGACTTGTCCCCACTTCCGGCGCGAGCCTTCGTCGCCCCCGTTGCTACCTATAAGCGCTACGCCGAGCACTGGACGACCATCGCCGAGCGCGACGCGAATGGCCTGCGCGGCGATCTCGCCGCCGGTGACCGCGCGAGCGCACGCTCGGCCTGGCAAGCCACTTGGAGTTCCTACTTGCACCTGGGCGCGGTGTACGGCCTGTTCGGAGATCTCAACCAGGAAATCGATGGAATGCCAAACGGGATACTCGCGGGCGTCGCAGATACCCACTTCAGCGGCTTGCACCGGTTGGAAATGGGTCTGTGGAGCGGCGCTTCGGCGCAGTCACTGGTGCCAGTCGCGGACGCGCTCACGCGCAACCTGCGGAGCCTGCGGGCGATGCTGCCGAGCGTCCAGATTTCTCCCTTGGAATACGCCACGCGCGCGCATGAGATTCTCGAGGATGCCCAGCGCGACCTGCTGAGCGGCACCCACGTGCCGTGGAGCGGACAGGGGGTGCTCGGCACCGCGGCCGGGCTGGATGCGACCGAAGAGGTCTTCCACACCCTGCAGCCGCTGCTGTCGGGGCGGGAAAACACCGAAGCCGAGGTGCGCAGCGAGCTGGGCTTGCTCAGCTCGGCGATCGCGCAGATTCGCCACAACCACGGGGGGTGGCCGGCGCTCAACCAGCTGTCGATGTACGAACACGAGCGGCTGAACGGAACACTCGCCGGGGCACTCACGGCGCTGGAGCTGCTGCCGGGCACACTGGAGACGAAGACGCCCGCGCCGATCCCGCAACTCCCGACGCCCTCCGCCGCGGAAAAAGCAGCCGAGCGAGCCGCGGAAGACGCTCCATGAATCTGCTGGGCCGGCAACACTCTCGACGGATATGCCCATGAGGACCGTCTGGGGCTCGCGGGTTAGGCTACTCGACCGCGTCCTGCGCGCCTGCGTCCTGCTCGCCAGCGTCCCGCCGGCCTGCGTCCCGCTCGCCTTGCGCCAGCTTGCGGCGATGCCTCTCGGTGCCCGGGCATGAGCGAGCTCGACCGGCGCCAGTTCGTAAAGCGCTCGCTTGCCGTCGTCGGCGCCGGCAGCGTCGGCGCCCTGGGTGGTGCGCTTGCGGAGAGCGAGCTTCGCAGTAACCCCCCACCGCCCAGCGCTGCTGCACAGTCACAGGCGGTACTTGGCGAGGAACTGCTGAGCAGGATGCCGTTCGACGGGCCTCACCAGGCGGGCATCCTCACGCCCGCACCGGCTCAGGCACAGGCGATGTTCGTGGCGCTCGACTCGCTCGCCCCCAACTGCGAGCTGCTGGCCGAGGCTCTGCAGACGCTGTGCACACGCGCGCGCGGCCTGACCCAAGGCGAAAGCGTCGGTGCGCAGGAGATCGACGATCCCCCGCCTGACTCCGGCATCCTCGGGCCGCTCAACACACCTGACGCACTGACTGTGACGATCGCATTCGGCGCCTCATTGTTCGACGGGCGCTACGGCCTTGCTGCACGCAAGCCCAAGCTGCTGCGCCAGATGCCGAGCTTTGCCGGCAACGAACTGGACCCGACGCGCAGCCATGGCGATCTACTTCTACAGGTTTGTGCGGGACATCGCGACACTGTCGTGCACACGGTGCGGGAGCTGCTACGGGTGGTCGCTGGGCGCCTCACGACACGCTGGAGCATCGACGGCTTTCAGAGCGTCAGGCGCGGCCCGAGCCCGCACAACAGTCCGCGCAACCTATTTGCCTTCCGCGACGGCACCGCCAACCCCGATGTCGCCGATGCGAGCCTGATGAACCAGCTGATCTGGGTGCAGCCTGGTTCGGGAGAACCAGCTTGGACCGTTGGCGGCACATACGTCGTGGCGCGCACGATCCGCATGCACGTCGAGTTCTGGGATCGCGTCGGCATGTTCGAGCAGCAGAACATGATCGGACGCGACCGCGTCAGTGGCGCGCCGCTCGGCGGCAGCGACGAGTTCCAGGAACCGCGCTACGACCTGGACCCGCAGGGCAAGCGCATACCCCTGAACGCCCACATCCGCCTGGCCAATCCGCGCACTTCCGCAACTGCCGATCAGCGCATTCTGCGTCGCGGCTACAACTACGACCGCGGTATCGACGAGGCCGGCGATCTCGACCAGGGGCTGATGTTCATCGCCTTCAACCAGGACGTCAAACGACAGTTCGAAGCGATCCAGGCGCGGCTTATCGAAGAGCCAATGATCGACTACATCACTCCTGTGGGCGGGGGCTACTTCTTCGCGCCCCCAGGCGCGCGCGGCCCAGGCGACTGGGCCGGCTCGCGCCTGTTCGCCTGAGCCGGTAGACCACCCCGGCGCTGTCGATCTTTCCCACATCGATATCCGCACTTGGACGTAGGCACGCTGTGGAAAGCCCGCGCATCGACCCAAAATCCTATGGCGCACGAAATTTCTCAAGCAAGCTCCGGTTCGAGTCGATTGACTGCCTATGAGAGACAAAAAGCCGGCGATACTCGGCACGATCGCAGCGCGATGCCCACACAACGTCGGAGATCACGAATCGCGAGCAGCGTCGCGAGTGGTAGCTCTGCTCGTCGTACTGTTGTGTCTTTGCGTCATGCTCTGCGGCGCAACCACTTCCCTCGCCGCGGCCAGGCAGCCACGTTCCCTCGCCGTCTGCTCTGCGCAATACGACTGCGCGCTTACGCCAGTGCTCGCCGACGCCAGCGATAGCGAAGCCGAAGAAATCGAAGAAGAACCGCAGGAAGGCGCAGAAGAAGCAGCCACAGCCGAAGTTGAAGCCGAAGAAGCCGTAGGCGACGAAGACACATCGCCTACGACCGGCTCAGACAGTGCCAACCCGGTCGCGGTCTCCCATCTGGAGCTCACTGCGAGGGCGACGGCGGCGCTGGCTCGTCGCCTACCCTCAGCATCGGCCGTCGCCTTCTCGTTCACACTCAGCGCCAGCGCCAACGTGCATGTCGCGATCGTCAAGCAAACGGGTGCCGGCGAGCACAAGCACTGGATCGCGCTGCCCGATTCGTTGACGCTGCCGCTGGGAGCGGGCCATGTGGCCCGCTCTCTGAAGGGCCACAACCACCTATCTGCCGGGCGCTATCGTTTGAGCGTGAGGCCGACCGGCGGTCACCCACGCTCGATCTACCTCAGCGTGCAACTTTAGGATGGTGACCAACATTCGCCGACGGGCTGCCAAGATAGGTTATGTGGAATCCGTAGGCCATGCAGGCTCCACCCGCCCTTGGCTGCTCGTCGCTGTCTGTTTGACGCTCACTTTGGGCGCGCCATCGATGGCTGCGGGAGCGCCCGTCTCGCCGCTGCCCGAATCCGACTACACCACGCACAGCGCCTGCGCCGCGCCTGTCCCTGGACGTGCTGGCTGCCTGGCCCTTGAGCTGGTGCCACACACCAATGCGGCAAGCGCCCACACTCATCCACTGGGAATGATCATGAGCAAGCCAATCGCGTCGGTGAGCGCGGCGGAAGGCTCATATGGATTGCGCCCGCAGGATCTGCGCGACGCCTACTACCCCTCTAATACCGAACCGCCCGAAGCCCCAGCGTCCGAACCGCAGACGATCGCTCTGGTGGATGCCTACAACGATCCGAGCGCGCGCACCGACTTGGAAGCCTACGAAAGCGAGTTCGGACTGAGCAAATGTCCTGCCGCAACGAGCTCCTGCTTCGAGCAGGTCAACCAGCAGGGCGGAGACGCGCTGCCGTTCCCCGAAAACGAAGCGGCTAGAAGGACAGAACTGGCTACCTGCGAAAATCGCCACAAGAGCGTGCGAGAACGGGAAGCCGCGTGTGAAAACGTCGCGGAAGCGGAGAGCTGGGTAGTCGAGATATCAACTGATATCGAGGTCGCACGCGCCGTCTGCCAGAACTGCAAGATCTTGTTGGTCGAGGCTAGCGGACCCGCCTATCGCGACCTCGAAGAAGGCGAGGAAACGGCCGTCAAACTCGGCGCCACAGAGATATCCAACTCATGGGGCGGTCCCCAGGAAGGATCCAGCGGCGCTGCCTTCGATCATCCCGGCACGGTCATCACTGCCTCCGCCGGTGACGACGGCTACCTCAACTGGACCGCGGCCGAAGCGGCCGAAAAGGCTGAGCAGGCAAAAGAACAGACGAGCTACTTCGTGGGAGCCGATTATCCAGCGAGCTCACCCGACGTGGTAGCCGTCGGGGGCACCGAGCTGACCCTCGATGACGGCACTCGTCAGAGCGAGACCGTGTGGAATGAGGATCCCGATCGAGAAGACACAAATGCGGGTGCCGGCGGAGGCGGCTGCAGCGAAACGTTTACGGCCCCCTCCTGGCAACAGGCGGTACCGGACTGGTTGCAGGTCGGGTGCGGATCCAAACGTGCGGTGGCCGACGTCTCGGCCGACGCCGACCCCTACACGGGTGTCGCAATCTACGACTCCGTTCCCAGCTTCCACGAAGCGGCAAACGGCGAAATTGTCAATACGCCGCTCGATTGGTGGCCAATCGGCGGCACGAGCGTCGCCTCGCCGATCATCGCCTCGATATTCGCGCTTGCCGGTGGGGCACACGCAGTCCCGTACCCCGCCGCAACGCTCTACTCGCATCTCGAAACCACCGGGCTCTACGACGTCACCAAAGGTGGCAACGGTAGATGCAAGGACCTCTATGTCTCTTGCACCGGCTCGCTTGAACCGCTGTCACCGGAATTTGCCTTTGACTGCGGTGAAGGCTCGTTGATCTGCAATTCAGCTCCAGGCTGCGGAGACCAGTACTACGACGGCCCCACCGGCGTCGGCGCGCCAGCGGGGATAGATGCCTTCAAGCCCGGGTCCATATCCACAGTCGCCAAACCGGAATGCGTCACCAAAAGCGAACCCGGCAAAGAAAAAGGCAAATCAGAAGGAAGCAGCTCAAGCGGTGAATCGGGAACGACTGCTACCGGCAACGGCTCAGGCGGCGAACAAGAAGGACCAAACAGCAAAATCAACGAAACTGGACCCACAGGCAAACAGACCGAAACGGGTCCGGCACAGCCATCAGGCGGCGCCACACCGGGCGGGCCAACGACGAAACCCGGCTCCTCGCCCGGCGGCACCGCGACACAGCCACCAAGGATCACCGCCCTGAAGCTGACGGCCGACGCGCGCGCCGCATTGCACAGCGACCGAGTGGCCGCCGCGCAGGTCGCGTTCTCCTGCACACTGAGTCGCGCTGCAAGCGTACGCGTGACCCTTGCCATACAGATCCGCTCGGCCGGCAGCACGCATTGGCGCATACTGCACAGCCCGCTCACGTTTGTGGCGAACCGGGGCATCAACCGGCACCGGCTGCACGGCTCGGGCACGTTGGCCGCAGGCGTCTACCGCCTGACGCTCACGCCGGCCGGCGGCGCAGCACGCTCGCTCACGATTCGCATCGCCTGAGAGCGCGACTCAAACCTGCAGTACCCGAGCTTGCGGCTGGGTGGCATTGATCCGGCGCTGGATCGCCACACGACGGCCACTTGACGTCTACCGTCTACGGCCGTCGCGGGTTCGAGCTTCCCCTTCGCGGCGACCCGGGTCCTGCGCACCGAGGGGGCGCTGGCCAACTTCTCGCTCGAGCGCTTCGCCGCGCTCGGTCAGCCACCACGAGTTGGGCGTGCCGCGGGCCGTGCTCGAGCCGCTGCGATTGGCCACCAAGCCCTGGTACTCGAGGCGGGTGAGGATCTTCGATATCTGGCCCTGGTCGACGATGCCGGCCCGTTCGGCTACCTCACGATTGCTCGCAGCTGGAAGCTCGGCGATCGCCCTGAGCACGCGCACTGTGCGATAGGTCAGGCGAGCCGCGGGTTCTTCCTGCGCGCCGCGTCCGATCGATCGTGCCTCCACCGGGCTCACGCTCGACGAGACTGGCGGCGCCGAGCGGCCCAATTCCCTGGCGGCGACGGTCGCCCCCAGATATGGGAGCACGATCAGACTCATCAGCTCGCCATGTAGCTCGATCAGAGCCGGCTCGCTTTCAGTCGGCTCGGCAAAACCAGCGACTGCAGCCGCGCTGCGCGCGAGCAGGCGTGTGTAGAGCACCGCCACCACTGCACCCACGACCCCTTCGGCGACGAGGCGCCCCTGGATGCGCGTGGCTGAGGCTTCCGTGCGCCCACGGTCGACCGCCTCGCATAGCTCCACCATCGTCTGCGCACGACGCTCGAGTACACGCGGGCCACCGCCCGCTGCGTGCGCCACGCAAAGCTGTGCCAACAGCGGCTGCTCGTCGAAGAAGCGCAACAGCGCAGCCAGCCCGGCGCGGATCTGCTCGCGCCAGTTTTGCCCCGTCTTCGCAGTCTCCGCGATGGCAGCCCGTGCCTGGCCCACCCCCCAATCGAAGCTCGCCAAGAAGCAGTCTTCGATATTGGCGTACTCTTCGTAGAAGAGCCTTCGCGACACGCGAGCGCGGGCAATAAGGCGCGCCACCGTCAGCGACGACACGCCACGGACGGCCACCTCTTCGGCCATCGCCGCGAGAATCCTTGATCGCTGAATCTCCTCCACATTTGAGCGCGCCGCTCGACCAGACCACCCGATCCTTTCGAGCGGACTCCCGATGCTACGCGTGTGCTTGATATTACCCGTGCTCGGCATCTGTTTACTGTCCACCTAGGGTTAGCTACCCCTGACAGAGAGATCGACTCGGTCGATCGGCCTGACACGGCGCAGCCAAGCGGGTTCGTGGGCGTGCAAGTCCGCGTGCAGACGCCCTCGCGGACTTGTGATCCGCAACTCTCGTGGCTAGCTTGCCCAAGGCAGTCGCCGCCCAGCGCGCTTGTGCGGGCACCTCAGACGCTTGTGCGGGCACCTCAGAGATTGCCAACATCGAGATGAGCCACTTCAAACTCCCATCTGTCCGTCTGCGCTACGCGCTCGCGCTACTCGCGCTACTCGCCGCAGCCGCGGCGGCCCCAGCGCTTGCCGGACAGTCGCAAGGGTCGCTCGAAAGCGGCATCTCTTCCTCGACGGCCAAAGAGGGCGCTCTAAGCGCCGAAATCCAGGCGGACTCCAACAAGATCGACGGCTTTCAGGGCAGCATCGAAGACCTCAAAGCGCGCCTCGACGCCCTCGAAACGACTCTGGGCGTCGAGAAAGCTCTGCTCGACAAGCTCAAGGGGCAGCTTGCCTCGGCACGTTCGCGCCTGGCATCGCTCAAAGTCCAGCTCGCCCAGGACAGAAAGGTGCTTGTCGCCCAGGTGATCGCCGCCTACGAGGACCCGCCGCCGAGCATCGTGACCGTGATCCTCGAGGCGCACGGCTTCGGCGATCTGATCGAGCGTGTCGATGACCTCAAGGCGGTCGGCCAAGAGAACGCCACAGCGACTGTGCAGGTCGCCGACGCGCGTAAGGCCGTCGCCAAGGAAACACAGCACCTGACCGTGCTGACCGACAGCTCCCAACGCGAGACGACAGCTGTGCTCGTGCAACGCGACGAGGTCGCGCACCTACACCTTGCCTTGCTCGACCACCAACTCGAGTACATCAAGGCCCGTGACCGCAAGAGTGCACAGCTGAACGAAATTCGCTCGCACCAGCGCTCGCTCGAAAAAGAACTGGTCGCGATCGCCGTCAGCGAGTACGCCTCGCAGAACCAGTCGTTTGCGACTGGCTATGCGGTCGAAGGCGGCGGACCCTCAGGCGAATACGGCTTCTTCCAAGCACCGGGCACCAACTACAGCGTCGGCGTCGAGCCGATCCTCGTGCAGCGCCTGAACACACTCGGCAAGGCGCTGCACCTGCATCTGATCGGGATCTCCGGCTACCGCACCCCGCAGCATTCAATCGAGGTCGGCGGCTTCGCCAACGACCCACACACACGCGGGGAAGCCTCCGACACACCGGGCGTCGAAGGCGTGCCCGAGTCGATCCTCGAGAAGTTCGGCCTCACGCGCCCCTTCCCCGGACCGGCCGAGGCCGATCACATACAGCTGCTTGGCAGCACCCCCTGATCTAGGCGCCCAGCACCGCCGGCGCACCGTAGGCCGCAAGGACGTCCGGCAGCGCCACGCTGCCGTCCTCGCGTTGACCGTTCTCCAGCAACGCGATCAACGTGCGGCCCACCGCCACGGCCGTGCCGTTGAGCGTGTGCAGCATCTGCGTGCGCTTCTCGCGGCGCATGCGAATGTTCAGGCGCCGCGCTTGGTAGTCGGTCGTGTTGGAGCACGAGGTCAGCTCGCGATAGCGACCTTGGCTCGGTAGCCACGCCTCGCAGTCGTACTTCTTGGCGGCCGAGTTGCCGAGATCGTTCACAGCGATGTTCACGACCCGATAGGGCAGCTCGAGCTCTGAGAGGATCTCCTCCTCGATCGCGAGGATGCGCTCATGCTCTTCAACTGAGTACTCCGGCTCGACGAAGCTGAACATCTCGACCTTGTCGAACTGGTGCACGCGAAAGATGCCGCGCGTGTCCTTGCCGGCCGCTCCGGCCTCGCGACGAAAGCAAGGCGAGAAGCCGGCATAGCGCAGCGGCAGCCGCTCGGCCTCGAGGATCTCGTCGTCGTGCAGCGAGGCCAGCGCCACCTCAGAGGTGCCGACCAGGTAGAGGTCGTCGTCGGCGAGCCGGTAGATCTGCTGCTCGGTGTCGGGCAGGAAGCCTGTGCCATACAGCGCCCGCTCGCGCACCAGCACCGGCGGGATCACCGGCTCGAAGCCATGGCCGCGCAGCTTCTCCAAGGCGAAGCGCACGAGCGCCAGCTCGCACATCACGAGGTCGCCCTTGAGATAGGCAAAGCGCGCCCCTGAGAGCTTGGCAGCGTGATCCATGTCGATCATGGACCCGGCCAGTTCCAGGTGGTCGCGCGCCCCATCCTCCCCCACACGAGGCTCTCCGACGACCTTGACGAGCTCGTCCTCGGGACCCGGCGCCGCGGTTGCGTCCGGCAGATTAGGCAACGGCGCGAGTGCCGCCTGCAGTCGCTCCTCGAGCTCGGAAAGCTCGCGGCTCAGCTGCTTCTCGCGCGAGCCCACCTCGCGCTGCGCAGCGATCGCCTCGCTCGCATCCTCCCCCGCGCGCTTGGCCTGCGCGATCGCCTCGACCACCGCGTTGCGCTCGGCTCGCAATCCCTCGAGGCGGGGAATCAGCGCGCGCCGCTCCCCGTCGAGCGCGAGCACGGCGTCGAGGCCCGCGCCCGCCTGCTCGCCGCGACGAGCCAGCGCCGCACGTACGCCGTCGGGATCTTCTCGGATCAGCTTGAGATCAAGCACGCCTGGGAGCCTACCCGCCCGCCGCCGCACCTACAGTTCAGTAGCTATGCAGCCACCGAGATGCGCCGCGGAGGAGCGCTATTTGGTGGACAGCGTGATGTTCACGGTGGGCACCTTCTGCGCCTGCAGCCCGGAATACTGCGCCAGGAACTTTGCGACTTCCTGGGCGTTGTCGCCGACGACAAGGTTCTCGGGCATGATCGCGCCCGAGAACCCCCCGTTGCGGATCGCATAGAGAACCTGTTCGACGTTCTCCTTGCGGATGTTGAAGTTCGGCCCGTTGGTCTTGACGCGGTCCTTGATCGATGTGGCCGAGCCCTGAGCGCCGACGACGGCAAGTGTGTGGCAGCCGGAGCAATGGTCGCGGAACAGCACAGCTCCCCTGTAGTAGGGGCTGGTCTTGGCCACGGAGATCCCCTGCGAGCCGCAGGCGGACATCCCCAGGGCGGCGAGGAGCAACATCGCTGCGAGGGCGAGCATCTTCATCGGTGGCCTCATGCGCGCCGGAATATATCGGTTGCGCTCCACGCCGGCTGCGGCAACAGGACCCGACAAAATCGAGAGGCGACCCGACCCTCCGGAATTGGCATGCCTAAGACAGACGCACATGCAACCAAATGGTTGCATGACACAAGAGACTGAGACCACCCAAATTCGATCTCAACACCGAGCACCCACCCCAACACTCACCCTAGAACCCATGCGCTGTTTCGGCCGCACGCAGCGCCAGGAACACGACAACAAGCGCCGAGAGGCACATCACGCCCATCTCACGGCGCACGATCAGCGCCACGATCTGCTGCTGCTCGTCCTCAGGCAGCTCACCGACGGCCTGGGCGCTTGGGATCTCATGCTGGTCGAGGATCGTCTGCGCGGAGGTGACACGCAGCTGCTCGGCGACGAAAGCGATCGCCAGCGGCAGGAGCGCGTAGAGGTAGAAGAGATTTTCGCTCGAGGAATGTCCTGCCACAGCGAGCACACCGACCGCAATCGCATAGACGATCGCTGCCACCTGCGCGACTCGCAGCAGCACCCAGAAACCACGGCTGCTTTCGTGGCGATACCAACGCCACGCACCCAGCAACCCGGGCAAGGCGTTCAGCGCGGCCAGCACGAGCGCCCCCCACATGACCGCTGTAGTCATTTAGCGGACCCAACGACATTCTGCCGGCCACCAACGCAGATCACGCACGACCTCGACCCGACATCCACCAGACCGTAAACCCCTGACGTCTACTCGACCGCAGCAGCACGCTCACGTCGCGGGGCCTCATCGAGGCAATCGTCACTATGTAACAGTCTGTCACAAGCGGTGATATAACAGCCCCCCGTGCTGCGCAGCTATCTCCCCGCGATCGTATTCCTCGCCCTTGGCGGCGCCGTCGGCGGCATTTTCACCGTGCTCAACACGATGGTCGGCCCCCGTCGACGCGCAGAGCACAAGCAGGATCCATATGAGTGCGGGCTGCCCTCCGAGGTCAAGCGCGGCATGCGCTTCGGGATCAGCTTCTACCTGATCGCGATGCTGTTCATCCTGTTCGACATCGAGGTCGTCTTCCTCTACCCGATCGCCGTGCAGCTGAAGGCCTACGGCGACTTCGCGCTGGCCGAGACGGTGACTTTCATCGTGCTGCTCACGGTGGCCTTCGTATACGTGTGGCGCAGGGGAGCACTCGAGTGGAGATAAAGCGCGAGACTGTGCGTAGCAGCGCTCCCACCGGCCAAGGCCAGGGTGGCGTGGAGATCGACTCGAGCGGCTTGCGCGTCAACAAGCACGACGCCAAGGAACTGCTGCGCGGCGCGGAGCTGCTCGGCCCGACCGCGCCCGCGAGCATGGACGGCGAGGAGCTCGAACGCTACGTCCACGAACGCGTGCTCACCACGACGCTCGAGAAGGCCGTGTCATGGGGCCGCTCCAACTCGTTCTTCCCGCTCGCTTTCGGGCTCGCCTGCTGTGCGATGGAGCAGTTCCAGACTGCCGGTCCACGCATGGACATCGCGCGTTTCGGCTTCGAGGCCTTCCGCGCCTCGCCACGCCAAGCCGACCTGATCATCCTGGCAGGCAGGGTGTCGATCAAGATGGCACCGATCATCCGCCGTCTCTACGACCAGATGCTCGAGCCCAAGTGGGCAATCTCGATGGGCGCTTGCTGCAGCTCGATGGGCGTCTTCAACAACTACGCGCTGGTGCCGGCCGACAAGTTCATGCCGATCGATGTGCACGTGCCAGGTTGCCCGCCGCGCCCAGAGGGCCTGATGCACGGCATCCTCAAGCTGCGCAAGATGGTGCAGGACGACCCCGACGCCGGCTGGCGCGAGCGCTACGACGCGCGCGGCACCGAGGAGATCCTCCCCGGTGCCTGACGCCACGGGGCTGGAGCTGCTCGCCAAGGAGCTACGCGAGAGCGAGGGCATAGGCGCAGAGGCGATCCTCGGCACGCTCTACTTCCGCGGTCACGCGACGCTCGAAGTGCAGCCACAGCACATTCGTGCGGTGCTTGCCCTGCTACGCGAGCGCGGCTACGCCTCGATGATGAGCGTGCACGGCGTCGACTACTACCCACACGAGCCACGCCTCGGCGTGCACTACGAGCTGCTCGACATGAGCAAGGTCGACCGCGTAACCGTCACCGTGCGCGTGCCAACCGAGGCGCCTGAGCTGGATTCGGTCACCCCCGACGGCGAGGACGGCAAGGGCTGGCCTACCGCTGACCATCAGGAGCGCGAGATCTACGACATGTTCGGAGTCGCCTTTCACGGCCACCCCGACATGCGGCGCATCCTGATGCCCGAGGACTACGAGGGCCATCCACAGCGACGCGACTTCCCTGTCGGCGGCGAACCGGTGATCTTCACGCACAACGAACACGAGTCCTCTGGAGTCACGCGATGAGAGTCGCAGCCGCGAAGACCCAACTGCCACAAGCAATCGCAAGCTTCGTGAAGGTGTCGCGATGACCGTCGCAGACCAGCAGATGTCCGAGTACCGCCGCCGCGAGCAGAGCATCACGCTCTCGCAGGTGGACCCTGAAGGGCACAGGCAGTCCGACGAGGACACCCACGAAGAGCTGTTGACGCTCAACTTCGGCCCGCATCATCCCGCCACCCACGGCGTGCTGCGCCTGCTCGTGACGCTCCAGGGCGAGGTCGTGCGCTCGATCAAGCCGGTCATCGGCTACGTGCACACCGGCATCGAAAAGACCGCAGAGGACAAGGCCTACTGGAAGGCGATCCCGGTCGTCGAGCGGATGGACTACCTCTCTTACTACTTCAACGCGATGGCCTACGTCGGTGCGGTGGAGACGCTGCTGGAGGTCGAGGTTCCCAAGCGCGCCCAGTACCTGCGCGTGATCCACCTGGAGCTCAACCGCATCGCCTCGCACCTGATCTGGCTCGGCACGAGCGCCCTGGACCTCGGCGCGGTCTCGATCTTCCTCTACTGCCTGCGCGAGCGCGAGCTGATCCTCGACCTGTTCGAGATGTCCTCCGGGGCGCGCATGCACACGCGCTACTTCCAGGTCGGCGGCGTGATGGAGGACATTCCGGTCGGCTTCGTAGAGAAGGCACGCGAGTTCACGAAGGTGATGCCAGCGCGCGCCGACCAGTACGGCGCGATCCTCAACTCCAACCAGATCGTGTTGCAGCGCCTGCGCGGCACCTGCCCGCTCGACGCCGAGACGCTCCTGAGCCTCGGTGTCACCGGCCCGCTGCTGCGTGCCGCCGGCAACCCATGGGATCTGCGCAAGGCGGCCCCATATAGCTCCTACGACGACTTCGACTTCAAGATCCCGGTCGGCACGGTCGGCGACAACTACGACCGCTTTGCCGTGCGCGTCGCCGAGATCTACGAGTCGGTCAAGATCATCGACCAGGCGCTCGACGGGCTGCCGGAGGGACCGCACATCACGACCGATCGCAAGATCGCGCTGCCGCCGCGCCACGAGCTTGCGACCTCGATGGAGGCACTGATCCACCACTTCAAGCTCGTCACCGAGGGCTTTCGCGTGCCGCCTGGTGAGATCTATTACCCGATCGAGTCGCCACGCGGCGAGCTGGCCTGCTTCGTGCGCTCCGACGGCTCCTCAAAGCCCGCCCGCGTGCACATGCGCGATCCCTCGTTCGTGAACTTGCAGGCCCTCTCGCACATGGCCGAGGGCTCCTACATCGCCGACATGATCGCCACGCTGGCGATGCTCGACCCGATTCTGGGGGGCATCGACCGATGAACGCGGAGCTGCGCGCAGACATCGAGGCGCACATGGCCCTATATCCGGATAGTCGCTCAGCAGCGCTCCCCGCACTTGAGGCCGCGCAACGAGTGCATGGCTGGTGCTCGCCTGAGGCAATCGAGGAAGTCGCCGAGGTGATGGGCGTAACGCCGGCTTACCTGGCAGCTGTGGCGACGTTCTACGACATGCTGGAGACCGAGCCCGTCGGCAAGCACAGCATCTACGTCTGCACGAACATCTCCTGCTCGCTGCGCGGCGCCGACGCCCTGCACGCGGCCGTCCGCGACGCGGCGGGGGATGACCCGGAGTTCAACGTGCGCTCGTTCGAGTGCCTTGGCGCCTGCGACATCGCGCCGATGGCCTCTGTCGACGGTGTGTTCGTAGGGCCGCTGACGCTCGAGGACGTGCCACAGCTGCTGGATGACATCCGTGCCGGGCGTCCCGTGCTGCCCGACAAGCAGCTCTCGACGCGGCTCGTCGCCGACCCGAACGCCAACTCACGTGAGTTTCCGGCGCACCCGATCGAGGTCGGCTCCACGACGGACGCCTCCGGCGGCGGCGTCTCGGCGCCCGCCCAAGCTCCCCCCGCCGAGTCGGTCGGAGGCGAGGGCACATGACCGAAGCGCTGCTCTTCAAGGACATCGACGAGCCCGGTCTCGCGACGCTCGACGTCTACGCCAAGCGCGGCGGCTACGAGTCGCTGCGCAAGGCGTTTGCGACCACGCCCGAGGATGTGCTCGCGCAGCTCGAAGCCTCCGGCCTGCGCGGGCGCGGCGGGGCCGGCTTTGCGATGGGCAAGAAGGTCTCGTTCCTGCCCAAGGGCACGATCGACAAGTACCTAGTTTGCAACGCGGACGAGTCAGAGCCCGGCACCTTCAAGGATCGCGAACTGATGCAGAAGTCGCCGCACATGCTGATCGAGGGGCTGATCATCGCTTCCTATGCCGCCGGCGCGAGTCGCTCTTTCATCTACATCCGCGGCGAGTATGTCCACCAGGCCGACGTTCTGGACGCAGCGCTTGCCGAAGCGAAGGCCGCCGGATATATCGGCGAGAACATCCTCGGCTCGGGGCACTCGCTCTCGCTAGTCGTGCACCGCGGCGCCGGTGCCTACATCTGCGGCGAGGAGACCGGGCTGCTCGATTCGCTGGAAGGCAAGCGCGGCAACCCACGCCTGAAGCCTCCCTTCCCAGCCAACCAAGGTCTCTATCAGGGGCCGACGCTGATCAACAACGTGGAGACGCTCGCGACTGTGCCCGCCATCATCAGGATGGGCGGCGAGAATTACGCCAAGCTCGGCACCGAGACCTCCAAAGGCACGAAGCTCGTGTCCGTCTCCGGGCATGTGCAGAGGCCCGGGAACTACGAGATCGAGCTTGGTACTCCATCGCGCGAGATCATCTATGGGCTCGCCGGCGGCCCGCCCGAGGGACGCGAGGTCAAGTGCTGGTTCCCTGGCGGCTCCTCCTCACCGGTGCTGAAGCAGGAGGACCTCGACCTTCCCTATGACTTCGACGCGATGGCCAAGGCCGGCTCGATGCTCGGCTCCGGGGCGATCATCGTCGTCGACGACTCCACGCCGATCCTCGACGTCGCGCTGAAGGTCGCGAAGTTCTACCGGCACGAGTCCTGCGGCAAGTGCACACCGTGCCGCGAGGGCACCAACTGGACCGTGAAGATGCTCGAACGCATCGACGCGGGGACCGCGACGCCGATGGACATCGAGATCATGGCCTCCGTCCAGGAGCACATCATCGGCAACTGCCTGTGCGTGCTCGGCGACGCGATGGCGATGCCGATCGGCTCGCTGATCGCCAAGTTCAGGGACGAGTTCGAAGAGCACATCGAGCAGGCCCGCGCCCGTAACGGCCTGGGGGCCGTCTATGCCTAGGCCAGAACCACACACGATCGCCTTCACGATCGACGGGCGCGAGGTGCAGGCGCCGGAAAACACGATGCTGGTCGATGCCGCCAAGCTTGGAGACGTCGAGATACCCGTCTTCTGTTACGAGCCCAAGCTCGGCAATCCCGTCGGCGCCTGTCGCATGTGCCTGGTGGAGATCGAGGGCATCCCCAAGCTGCAGACCGGCTGCTCCACCCCCGTCAAGGACGGCATGGTCGTGCACACCCAATCCGAGCGCGTAAAAGTCGCCCAGGAATCGGTCGTCGAGTTCCTGCTCGTCAACCACCCGCTCGACTGCCCGGTCTGCGACAAGGGCGGCGAGTGCCCATTGCAGGACATCACCTTTGGCTGGGGTCCAGGCAAGACGCGCTTCGTCGAGGAAAAGCGCCACTTCGTCAAGCCACTTGCGCTGTCGGAGAAGATCGCGATCGATCGCGAGCGCTGCATCCTCTGCTACCGCTGCGTGCGCTACAGCCAGGAGGTGGCCGAGGACTACCAGCTCGTGCTGCTCGAGCGCGGCGCCCACTCCTATGTATCGACCTTCGACGGCAACCCGTATGTGGCGCCGTTCAGTGGCAACATCATCGAGCTTTGTCCGGTGGGCGCGCTGACCTCGCGCGACTACCGCTTTCGCGCACGCCCTTGGGACATCGAGGATTCCGGCTCGGTTTGCACGCTGTGCGCGGCGCAGTGCAACGTGTCGCTGACGGTGCGCGACGAGCGCGTACTGCGCGTGCTGGCGCGCGACCATCCCGAGGTAGACGACGGCTGGCTGTGCGACCGCGGGCGCTTTGCCTATCCCGCGCTTGGCGAAGGCCGCATCACACAGCCGATGATCCGCGATGGCGGCGAGCTGCGTACCGTGTCCTGGGAGCGGGCTCTCGACGAAGCCGCCACCCGCCTGAAGCGCGCTGGGGCACAGACCGGAGCACTCGTCGGCGGCGGCGCCACCAACGAGGAGGGCTTCCTGCTTGGGCGAATGTTGCGCGAGGGACTGGATTCGCCCAACATCGACTCGCGCATTGCCGGCATCCTTCCGCTGGAGCTGCACCGTGCACTTAACGAGCCGAGCCTCCAGGCGAAGGTCTCGGATCTGGAGTTCGCCCATGCCGTGCTTGCGCTCGAGTGCGACCTCGTGCCCGACGCGGCGATCCTCGACCTGCGCCTGCGCAAGGGCGTGCGCCGCCACGGCATGAAGCTGGTGCGCGCAACTGCTGCCGAACTGCTCGAGAGCTCAAGCGAGCTGGTCGCAAAGCTGAAAGAAGCCGGCGAGGAGATCGTGGTGCTTTGGGGCGAGCGGCTCACAGCCGGCCCCGAGGGCGCGCGCGCGGCACAGGCACTGCTCGACTTGGCCGGGACGCTTGGTATCGCCGACACCGACAATGCCGGCCTGCTGGAAATCCCGGCTCAGAGCAACGGGCGCGGGCTGCGCGAGGCCGGGGCGCTGCCCAACGCCGGTCCTGGCTTGAGCGCTATTGACGAGGACACCCCCGGGGGCGCAAGCGGTCTCGATGCGCGTGCGATTGCTCAGGCGCTCAGCGAGGGCGAGCTGAGCTGTCTTTACCTGCTCGGCGCCGACCCCCTTACGGGAGCAGCCGACGAGCAGGACCGCGCGCTGTGGACGAAGGCGCTCGCAAACGCGACAACCGTTATAAGCCACGCGATGAACTTGTCCGACGCGATCCGCGAGCACGCCGATGTCGTCTTCCCCGCCGGGGCCTACCCCGAGAAGGAGGGCACCGTCGTGCACCCCGATGGGCGTATCCAGCGCCTGCGTCCGGCTGTGGCGAAGCCCGGGGAGAGCCGCGCCGAGTGGCAGGTGATCGCTGACGTCGCCGCGCGAGTCGGACTCGAGCTCGACGTGCTCACCGGCGGCATGGCCTCTCAGCAACTGTTCGACGCGGTGCCTCAGTACGCGGGCCTGACGCTCGAGGAGATCGGCGGCAAGGGCGTGCGCCCGCACGAGCGCACGACGGCGGTGGCCTCGTGATGCCCAGCTCGATTCCAGACGGCACCGACCTCGTGAAGCTCGACACCCGTGCCGCCTCGAAGACGTTCCCTGATGCTTCGGAGGCCAGCCGATGAGGACACTCGCCGTCGTCGGCTTCTACGAAGAATGGTGGATCCAGATCCTTAAGGCGATCGTGATCTTCGCCGTCGGGCTACAGCTCGTGCCGATCGTGCTGCTTGCAGAGCGCAAGCTTCTGGGTCGCATGCAGGCCCGCTACGGACCAAACCGCGTCGGCCCCTATGGAGCGCTGCAGCCGCTTGCCGACATCGTGAAGCTCCTGACAAAGGAGCAGTTCCGGCCCAGCACCTCGACCGGCTTTCTGTTCGCGCTGGCGCCCTGCATCTCCATCCTGACCGCCGTCGCCGCCTTCGCCATCATCCCCTTCGGCAACGTGCAGCACATCTTCGGCACGCCCGTCGGGCTGTACGGCGTCGACGTCTCGATCGGGCCGCTCTACCTGTTCGCCTTCGGCGCCGTGGCCTTCTACGGGATCATGCTCGGCGGCTGGTCCTCGGGCTCCAAGTACTCGTTCCTCGGCGCGATGCGCGGCGCGGCGCAGCTGATCTCCTATGAGGTCTCCCAAGGGCTGGCGCTCGTCGGCGTGATCTTCACCGCCGGCACGCTGTCGCTGACTGGCATCGTCGAAGCCCAGCAGGGCATGTGGTACGTCGTGCCGCAGTTCTTCGGCTTCCTCGTCTTCCTGGTGGCCGGCTTTGCCGAGACCAACCGCGCGCCCTTCGACCTCACCGAGGCCGACGCCGAGCTCGTCGGCGGTTACAACACCGAGTACGGTGGCGGGCGCTTCGCCTCCTACTACTTCGCCGAGTACCTCAACGTGCTCGTCGTCTCCGGCATCGTCACCACCGTCTTCCTCGGCGGCTGGCTTTTGCCCTTCGGGATCCATCCTCCGGGGTGGGTCGATCCCTTCGTGGTGCTGTTCAAGATGGGGTTGATGACGTTCCTGTTCATCTGGGTGCGCGCCACCCTGCCGCGTCTGCGCTACGACCAGCTGATGAGCTTCGGCTGGAAGATCCTGCTGCCGCTGGCGACGCTCAACGCGCTCGTGACCGCCGTGCTCGTGGTGGTGACGCACAAATGACGCGTGCACAGCAAACCCCCCCTGTAGCTGACACGCGCTTTTCGAGGAACACAAGGGTCGCCTTCCGGAGCCACGCATGACCTGGACTCCTGGCGACGACGTAATTCAGGTCATGCGCACACCGGCGCCGGGCGCCGCACGCGGCACCTATCGCGCTTTCGGCGAAACGCTGCGCGGCATGAAGACCACGTTCGGGCGCATGCTCGAAAAACCTGTGACGCTCGAGTACCCCGAGGAGAAGACGCCCGTATATCCGCGCTTCAGGGGCAGGCACAAGTTGCACAAGTTCGAGGACACCGGCCTCGAGAAGTGCGTCGGCTGCTCGCTTTGCGCGGCCGCCTGCCCCTCCGACTGCATCCGCGTCGTAGCGGCGGAGAACACGCCCGAGCACCGCGTCTCCGCCGGCGAGCGCTACGCGGAGGTGTACGAGATCAACCTTTCTCGCTGCATCTTCTGTGGCTACTGCGAGGTTGCCTGTCCGTTCGACGCGATCACGATGGGGCACGACTACGAGATGTCCGACTACACACGCAGCGATCTGATCTTCACCAAGGAGATGCTGCTCGCCGAGCCGCTCGAGCGTACACCGCTACGCCGGGAGGGTGAGTGATGGCGACACCCGCGGTGCACCAACTCGCACGAACCTCTATCCCTAAAACCCACCTCCCGACCCTTCAGGCGCCGGCTGCGGCGCCTGAAGCCGGATAAACGTGTCGGCTGTCCTCTTCTTCATAGCGGCGATCGGCGTGATCGCCGGCGCGATCGGCGTCGTCACGTTCAGCAATCCCTTCTACAGCGTGCTCGCGCTCGTCGGGCACCTGCTGTCGCTGGCGGTGCTGTTCCTGCTGTTGCGCGCCGAATTCGTCGCCGCCGCGCAGGTCGTCGTGTATGCCGGAGCGGTGATGGTCCTGTACGTGTTCGTCGTCGCTTATGTCGGCGACGAGGAACAGTCGCTTGACGGTGTGCTCTCGCGTCGCCCGCGCTCGCGCGGGGCCGACGGGCGCAAGCTGTCCGGTGCGCTGTTCGCCGGGGTGCTGCTCGTCGAGCTGTTGATCGCGCTGCTCGGCAGCGGGCTGAAGGCCGTGTCCGGCGACGGCGCGCCCTACGCTCCCGGGCCGCGGACGTTTGGCACACCTGCCTACATCGGCAACCTGCTGCTGACACGCTTTTTGCTTGTGTTCGAGGCATCCTCGCTGCTGCTGCTGATCGCGGCGGTCGGGGGCGTGGTGCTCGCACGCCGTCGCGGCGGCCTGGAAGACGACGACGAGCGCAACCGACTCACGCCGCTTGACATCCTGCGTCCGCGCGGCACCGGCACGATGGTCGAGGGCGTCGAAGGACTTGCGCTCGCACATGCTCGCGGGGCAGGCGATCTCGGCAACGAGCACCCCGACCCAGACGGAGGCGGCTGGTGAGCATTGGCTGGTACCTCGCCGTCTCGGCGATCGTCTTCTGCACGGGCGCGTTCGGCGTGATGACGCGTCGCAACCCGCTTGTCGTGCTGCTCTGCCTCGAGCTGATGCTCAACGGCGCCAACCTCTCGCTGATTGCCTTCTCGCGCATGTGGGGCAACGGCGACGGGCAGATCCTGGCGATCATCGTGATGACCGTCGCGGCCTGCGAGGTCTGCATCGGGCTCGGCATGATCGTCGCGATCCACCGCCGGCGCCTGCCGATCGATGTGGATGAGCTACGGGAGCTACAGGGATGAGCACCGCGGCCCCTCGTGCGACGGCTGGTGTTGCGGAAACGCGGAATCTAAAGGCGCGTGTGCATATACGCATTTTTGTAAAGCTACCATTGTGGCTACAATATGTAGCCACATTCGTAGTTAATAAAAAAAGTACATATCATCTTCCCTGTCCGACCCTCCGTTGGAGAGGACTACCGCTGTGAGCACCACTGCCTACGGCTGGGCGGTGCTGGCTTTCCCGCTGCTCGGCACACTGATCATCGGCGCCGGCTTCAAAAGGCTGCCCGGTCGCACCGCCGGCTGGATCGGCACAGGCGCGATCCTCCTGGCCTTCCTGGCGGCGCTGGCCACGCTGATCTCGCTGCAAGGGCACGCCGCCCACGACCGCCAGCTCACCTCCTCGCTGTGGAACTACGCGAGCACCGTCGGCATCGACGCGCAGATGTCGATTCTGGTCGACCCGCTGTCTGTCTTCATGATCCTGGTCGTCACAGGCATCTCGACCACGATCCACCTGTACTCGGTGTCCTACATGGACGCCGACAAAGGCTTCGCGCGCTACTTCGCCTACCTCAACTTCTTCGTCTTCTCGATGCTGCTGCTGGTCCTGGCCGGCAACTTCCTGCTGTTGATCGTGGGCTGGGCGTTCGTCGGCGCCGCCTCCTACCTGCTGATCTCCTTCTGGTACCGGCGCTCGACCGCCACCAAAGCCGGCATCAAGGCGTTCGTGATCAACGTCGTCGGTGATGTCGGGCTCGTGCTCGGCACCTACTTCCTCTTCAAGCACACCGGCACGCTCGATTTCCTCAAGGCGTTCAAGGCGGCACCCAACGTGTTCTCCAGCGGCGAAGGCGACGTCACCGCCGGCTGTCTGCTGCTGCTCGTGGGCGCGTTTGCCAAGTCGGCGCAGATCCCGCTGCACACATGGCTTCCCGACGCGATGGAGGGACCCACGCCCGTCTCCGCGCTGATCCACGCCGCCACGATGGTGACCGCGGGCGTCTATCTGATCGCGCGCATGCACCCCTTCTTCGAACTGGCGCCCGCCGCACAGGACGTGGGCGCGATCGTCGGCTGTGCGACGCTCGTGATCGCCGCCACGATCGCCATCACCCAGACCGACATCAAGCGCGTTATCGCCTACTCGACGATGTCGCAGATCGGCTACATGATCATGGGGGTGTCCGTCGGTGCGTACGCGGCGGGCATGTTCCACCTGATGACCCACGCCTTCTTCAAGGCGCTGCTATTCATGAGCGCGGGGTCGATCATCGGCGCGATGGGTGGTGAGCAGTCGCTTGAGAAGATGAAAGGCTTCAAGAAGGCGATGCCGTTCACGTTCGCCTGCTTTGTCATCGGCGGCCTTGCCCTGTCGGGCATACCCCCCTTCTCCGGCTTCTTCTCCAAGGACGAGATCCTGCTTGTCACGGGCGAGCGCGGCGGCTGGCACTGGGCGCTGTACGTGTTCGGGTATATCGGCGCGTTCATGACCGCGATCTACACCTTCCGCATGATCTTCCGCGCCTTCTACGGCGATCCGGTGGAGCAGGCCAAGGAGCTCGAAGGGGGCCACCTCTACCACGCGCCCGAGCCGACTAACCCCGCCAACGGCGAGGTCGAGGACACCGACGTCGGCTTCCCCGGACCGACGCACGCGATCGCCGAGCGCGCCATGCCGATGCGCGTGGCGATGGTGATCCTCGCGATCGGCGCTGTGGGCGCCGGGCTCGTGCAGATCCCCAACGTCGACTACGTGATCGACAAATTCCTCGAACCGAGCTTCTACGGGTCATCGCTGTACACGGTGCACACGCGCGACGGCCTGTTGTGGTTCGGCTTGGCGCTCGGCACGGTTTTGGGGCTGAGCGGGATCGCAATCGCCTACCGCATCTGGGTCAAGCAGCCACAGATCGCCGTGGCCGCTCGCACGCGCTTCAAGCCCCTGTACACGCTGTTCGTCAACAAGTGGTACTTCGACGAGCTGATCGACGCGCTGATCGTGAAGCCCGCGGCCGCTGCCGGGCGCTTTGCCAGCACCACGTTCGAGCGGGTGTTCGTCGACGGGGCGATCGTCGGCGGCGCCACTGGCCTCGTCAAGGCCGGCTCAGCTTCGGTGCGTGCCGTGCAGAGCGGCCTCCTGCGCTACTACGCGGCGCTGGTCGTGCTCGGCATCGCGGCGCTCGGCCTCTACTTCCTGCTGCAGGCATGAGCTGATGCCACCTCTTTCCATTCTCATCTGGCTGCCCGCCGCCTGCGGATTGCTCGGCGCGCTCATACCCGGCGGCACGCAAACTCCACGCAAGTGGGGCCTGCCGGGCCTGCTCGCTCTGGCCGGCACCCTCGCGGCGCTAGGGCTGGCGATCGGCTACATAGTCCAGTACGGACCCGGCTCACACGGGCTGAAGGACGTGACCGACGTCGTTTGGATCGCCGAACTTGGCATCCACTACAAGCTCGGCGTCAGCGGGCTGAACGTCTTGCTAGTCGGGCTCACAGCGCTGCTGTTCTTCGCCGCCGTGCTCGCCTCGAACCTTCGCTCGTGGGACCGACCACGCCTCTTCTACTTCCAGTTCATGCTCGCCGAGTCGGCCGTGCTCGGCGCCTTCCTCGCCCAGGACCTTGCCCTGTTCGTTGCCTTCTTCGACCTGATGTTGATCCCCTTCTACTTTCTCATCGGCGCCTGGGGCGAAGGGCCGGATCGAGTCAAAGCCACGATCAAGCTGGTGATCTACACGCTCGTCGGCTCGCTATTGATGCTGGCCGCGGCGATTGCCACCGGCGTACTGGCGGGCGAGCAGAACGGTGGGCACATCACGTTCGTGCTCTCCCAGCTACAGGGGCTGCCGCTGAGCAAGGGCTCACAAGAGTGGATCTTCCTGTTCTTCGCCGCGGCCTTCCTCGTGAAGATGCCCGCCTTTCCGTTGCACGGATGGATGCCCGACGGCTACCGGGCGATGCCGATCGAGGTGCTGATGGTCTTCAGCGGTGTGCTCTCCAAGGTCGGCGCTTACGGCTTCCTGGCGATCGTGCTGCCACTGTTCCCGCAGGGGGCCGCCCACTTCCAGACGCTGATGCTGATCATCGCGCTGTGCTCGATCGTCTACGGGTCGGCGGTCGCCTTCACGCAAACCGACGCGCGCCTGATCGCCGGGTATTCCTCTGTTGCGCAGCTCGGCTTCATCACGCTCGGCATCTTCGCGCTGAACCCCCAAGGTGCTCAGGGTGCGCTGCTGCAGATGGTCAACCACGGACTCGTGGTCGCGCCGATCTTCTTCATCATCGCGCTGCTGGCGCAACGCAGCGGCGGCTCGCAGGACATCCGCCAGATGGGCGGCATTGCCTTCCGTGCGCCGCTGCTGGCCACGATCTTCCTGGTGGTCGCGCTCGCCACGCTGGCGATGCCAGGCTCGGCCAATTTCGTCGGCGAGTTCTTGATCCTGCTAGGCGTCTTCAAAGCCAAGCTCGCGATCGCCGTGATCGCATTCAGCGGCGTCGTGATGGCCAGTGTCTATGCCCTGCGGGTGTTCATCCGCGCGATGCACAACCGCGTCGGCAAGGACGTCGAATCGCGCGAGATCACGCGCACCGACGCACTCGTGCTCGTTCCCCTGCTCGCCGTGATCGTGTTCCTCGCGCTCTATCCGCAGGGCGCGCTGAAGCGCTCTGAAAGCTCGGCGAGCGCATCGGTCGCCGCTGCCCACAATGCGCTTAACTCCGGCCCCTCGGCCCTGGCCTCGACTGAACCATGATTTTGCTCGCGACCCTCAAAGGCCCGCACGTCGACTTCGCGGCGCTCTCGCCGCTGATCGCGCTGTTCGGCGGGGCAATCGTCGTGCTGCTCGTCGGGCTGCTCGGCTCACGCTGGATCCGCGAGCAGGTTGTGCCGGCACTGGCGCTCGTCGCGCTTGGGGCCTCGCTCGGCTTGACGATCTGGCGCTGGAACTCGCCCGAGTCGATCGTCTCCGGTGCGCTGCGGATCGATCGTTTGTCGCTCACTTTGAACCTGATCCTCGCCGTCGGCGGCATGGCCACCGTGCTGCTCGCCTGGCGCTCACGCGCTTCGCGCGAAGCCGCCCACGGTGAGCTGCACGCGATGCTGCTCACGACGATCGGCGGCATGGCGCTGCTCGGCGCCGCCCAGAACACGGTCGCCCTGTTCCTGGGGCTTGAGCTTCTGTCGATCCCGCTCTATGTGCTTTGCGCGACCGAGATGCGCAACGAGCACTCGCTCGAGGCTGGGCTGAAGTATCTGATCGTGGGCTCAGTCGGCAGCGCGACGCTGCTGTATGGGATCGCGCTGCTCTATGGAGCCACGGGCGCAACCGACTTCAGCGGCATCGCAAGCGCGATCTCCAGCAGCGGTTTGGCGAACAACGCGATGCTGCTCACCGGCGTCGCCCTGTGCGTGGCGGGGCTCGCCTTCAAGGCCTCTGTAGCGCCCTTCCACCAATGGACGCCCGATGTCTACGAGGGTGCACCCACGCCGATCACCGCCTTCATGGCCGTTGCCACCAAGGTGGCGGCACTCGGCGTGATGTTGCGGTTGTTCGACGTGGCGCTGATCGAAGCCCACGGCAGCTGGGGGCCGGCACTGGCGGCGCTGGCGACGATCACGATCCTCGTCGGCAACGTAGGTGCACTGGGACAGTCCTCGCTGAAGCGCATGCTTGCCTACTCCTCGGTCGCGCAGGCCGGCTACATCCTCGCCGGCGTGGTCGTCTCCACCCAACTGGGCGCCCAGGCGCTGGTCTTCTACTTGGCTGTGTACCTGCCGATGAACATGGCCGCCTTCGCGGTGATCGTCGCCCGCGAGCGCGAAACGCGGGGGCTGGCTCAGGCCCGCAATCCCGAGGAGTGGCCAATCGAGGACGAGGACCCCGACGGCTGGGTCGGCGACTCGATCCAGTCGCTCGCCGGCCTCGGCCGCGAGCGCCCGCTACTGGCCTGGCCAATGACGATCTCGATGCTCGCGCTCGCCGGCATCCCTGCCACGGCGGGCTTCATCGGCAAGTTCTATTTGATCGACGCGGCCGTGGCCGGCGGCTACACCTGGCTCGGCGTCGTGATCGTGATCGGCTCGATGATCTCCCTCGGCTATTACCTGCCGGTGATCGCCACGATGTGGATGAGCCCCTCCGCTACGACGGCCGCTGAGCCTCCAAGCACAATTCCCGTAATTGCAGGCGGCTCCCCGGAGCTTGACGACGAGGCGGAGGGCGTAACTTCCAGCACTGGATCCTCCTCCCTTGCAGGAGCAGGCGGCCCCACGATCCCCATCGCCGCAAGTGCGTTGCCCCTGCAACCCGAGGTCGCCTTCGTGGCCGTCCTCGCTGGCGCCGCGACGATCTTCTTCGGGATCGTCCCGCAACCGCTGTTCAACCTCGTGCACGGGGTCGGCAGCGCCCTTGGCTTGCTCTGACAATCCAGAAATCAGAATGGCACAAATATCAGAGAATTCAGCTCTGAATAACAATGCAGTAAACTCCGCACAGCGGCTTGGCCTGTCCGGAGATTGCGCCTTCTGAAGTGCCGTCAATGGGGCTCGGGGAGGGTGCCATCCTCCCCGATGCAGGGTAACGCTCCCCGGGTCAGGTCCGCGTGATTATTTCTCATCGGCGCAATACCCACTCGCCGATGGAATGCCTACTCGCTTCGCGTTCCAATTATAGGTCATTTTCAGTTCGAATGAATGATATCTGTATCAAAATTGATCAAATTCGAGGACAGGTCTTATCCCGTATAGCCGAACCAAACCGTAAAGACTGTTGATCGCGCCGGAGTGCCTGTTGCTATAATACTACATTCCAACGAGTTGGCTGGCGGTCTCGCAGACATTGTGCTACGTTGCATACATGTCAGTCAACGTCTCTGTTCGCCTCGATGACTCGCTCGCCGAGCGTCTGCGCCTCCGCGCTCGTGCCGCTGGCGAGACCCTCTCGGATCGCCTCCGTCGTTACGCCGAGGAGGGAGCCCGTCGCGAGGAACATCCACATATAACGTTTCGCGATGGTCCTACGGGCCGACGAGCAAAACTGATTGATGGTCCTGACATCTGGGAGATTGCGATGTGGATCGAAGACCTCGAACATGAGCCTGATCCAATCGCAACGCTCCTGGAGGAGTCAGAGCTAACACGGCCTCAGATCGATGCTGCGCTTAGCTACCGTGCCGCCTACCCGGAGGAGATCGTCGCGCGTATCGAACTGCATCGTCGCGAGACAGAGGCCGCCGAGACGCGGTGAGGCTGCTGCTGGATGAGATGTACCCGGCCACTCTGGCCGAGTCGCTCAAGACTGTCGATATTGCCGCCTCTACCGTCGTCGAGCTCGGGCTGGCGGGGAAGTCCGATCCCGATATCTTCGCGGCAGCAATCGAGCGGAGTTGTGCGCTGCTAACCGAGAACGTCGCGGACTTCACGCATATCTCCGCCGAGCACCTCACCGCCGGAGAACATCACCCAGGCATATTGATCGCGTCTTCATCGAGGTTCTCGCGTCGTCCCGCTGGGATTGCTTCGTTGGTCAGCGCGATTCACGCCGTCTCAGGTCAGCGGCTCGAGGACCGTGTGGTCTACCTCAAGCGCATATCCGATTGCTGACTCGGCAGGGCAGACGGCCCGA
>DASYNL010000044.1:0-113733 GCA_036008605.1 Solirubrobacteraceae bacterium
GTTTGTGACCGTCGGGGTCGGTTTGGAGCTTTTGTCGGAGATCAGTACTACGACAACGACCACTAGCGCGATCGCGATCGCCACAGCGACCGCGATCACCCAGCCGTTGCCACCACCCTGGTTCTCTGCAGGAGGCGGATAGCCGCTTCCTGGCGGAGCAGGTGGGCCGCCGCCGGACGTCGAGGACGGATAGCGAGATCCAGGCGGAGCGGGCGGATATCCCGCTCCCTGACTGGGATCGCTCGCGTCTGGGATCGGCGGCAGCGGCTGATCGCCTTCGGGACGGTCATCACCATCGTTCAAGGCCGACTCCCTTCTGCGACAACCCCTAAAAGCACCAGCTCATGCTCTGCGCATCACTGGGCTGAAATCAACTCCCAGCTCCAGCGTCCGTTCTCTACACCCCTTACCCGCGACCCACCGTTGTTACACAACCGGCGGGCTTGTGGCCTGGAGCGCCTTCAGCACCAGCTCGTCGTGCTCGGCCGGCTTGACCTTGCGCAGCAACCCAGCGACGACGCCATCGTGATTGATCACGAACGTCGTGCGCTCGTTGCCGAAATACGTTTTGCCGTACATCGACTTCTCGACCCAGACTCCGTAGCGCTCAGCCACCCCGTGATCCTCGTCAGCCAACAGAGCGAAGTTGAGGGACTGCTTGTCGTGAAAGCGCTTGACCTTGGCGACCGAATCTGGGGAGACGCCCAGCACGACCGCATCGGCATTGAGATAGTCAACCTGGTGGTCGCGCACCCCGCATGCCTGCGTCGTGCACCCCGGCGTGTCGGCCTTTGGGTAGAAGTACAGCACGACGCTTTGACCGCGAAAGTCCGAGAGCTTGACCGTCCGGCCATCCTGGTCGGGCAGCTCGAAGTCAGGGGCCTTTTGTCCTTGTTCGATCATGGAGCTGATCGTAGCCCGCCCGGGCTCACGGCGACTTCAGGTGTCCGATCCCTTTGCGGATCGCTTCGTTCTCTGGAGCCTGCGGACCACCCTTGTTCACGCAAAACCCAGATTCCGGTTGATTTTCACCATCGGCAGTCAGATGGCCGTTCTCGGCTTGCCACAGCGGCGAGCGCGGACCCGCGACTTCGTAGTAGTCATCCAGCGCACGCTGAACGCTGTCCTCGTTGTGGCTGGAGCCCTGGACCTCGCTCGGCGTGGCGACGCCAAAATGGCCCTTCCAGCACGCCCATGGTGTCTTTGCGATGTCGACCAGCGGCGTGGTGCTTGCTCGGAATGCGAACCTGCCCGCACCGCACACCAACCAATCGCTGAGCAAGCCGTCATGCCATTTGCATAACGGGGACGCGGACCACAGTAAGCCGGTCGGCTAGGCGTTCTTTGAGGGTCGGGATTGGGGTGTTACGTCCTTGCTGTCCGCGCAGGAACGCTTGCAGCTGCGCTTCGGGACCGTGCGAAAGCGCTGGTGTGGCTGGATACTGCAGGTATTCGTTGGGACTGCTCCCTTGCAAATGTAGATCGCTCAGCATGGGGTGAGCGATCGCGCACCCGCTTACACCCTGACGATGCAGACACGTCGACTGGCCTTTGTGCCGATGTCTTCGAGCAATGCTCCCACCGACACAGGCCAGAAAGGATCGGTGTCTGACACAAGGACAGTCGGCTGAAAGCGCTTTGCCAGCTCGGCGATCTCAGGAGTCGTCTGCTCGATCGGCGGCTCGCCGTCACGCGCGCGCCCGCCCGGCGGCGACCACCCGTTGCCCCGCTTCAGCCAGACGACAGGCCGCGATCCCGCCGCCAAAGCCCGATCCGACCACAATCGCGTCGTAGCTTCCATGCTCGCGAGATTATTACCAAAGAACAGAAGATTTGGATTCTCCTGTTCTTTGGAAACTTGCTAGGACGAGTGCAGCGTAGCCACGATGATTGGCGTGCTCGTCGGATGACTGCTGCCGCCGAGCGGCTCGGCAGTGACCATCACCTGATGTACCCCAGCCAGGTTGCCGGGCACGTTCACCGAGGCGTCTCCGGAACGTGTTACCCCGAACAGAGCGCTCGTGGGCTGCGGCGCCGCGCCGGAGCGGGCGAGCCACAGCTCGTAGATCTTGCCGCGCGGCGGCTGGTACACGCCTGAGACCACTAGTTCGGCGTGGCTACCAGTCTGGCGCAAGACAGCTTTCGCACCCAGCGGCAGCGAAGTGAGCTGGGCAGATGTGACGTGCGTCGTCGGTGCTTGCGAGCCCGTATCGATTACCGCCACGCCGATCAACAGCCCAACGCCCATAGCTACGGCCGTGAGCAGTAGTTGAGGGCGACGCATCCACCAGCGGGAACGAGCCGACTCGGGACGGTCTGCCGCGGCGCCAGCCGCATGCAGCAGCTCGGCCTCGGAGCGCACGCTTGCCATCACCCGCGCACGCAGCTGCGGTGAGGCAACAGCGTGCGGAACGCTGGTGGCCAACGAGTCGGCAACCGGCTGTAGTCTCGCCACGTCCGCGCTGCACACAGCGCAACTGTCCAGATGCTCAAGAAAACGCTCGACATCCTGCTGCTCGAGCGCTTGAAGGACATACGCCGCGGCCTGGCCGCGCTCGCCGCAGTCGCTGTCGAAGCCGCTCATCTCAGTACCTCCAGAGTGTCCAGCCGACCGCGCATCTTCTCCAAGCCAAGACGCATGCGACCCTTGACGGTTCCAATCGGAAGATCGAGCATCGCGGCGATCTCAGTATGGGTGAAGCCGCCGAAATATGCCAGCTCGATGACCTGGGTCTGCTCCGCCGGCAGCTCACCCAGTGCACTGCGCAGCTCGCGGGCCTCGTCGCGGCGGACCGCCTCGGCATCGGTGCGCTCAGGTGCCTCAAGGCGTTCGCCGAGACCCTCATCGCTTACGTCCTTACTGGTACGCACGCCGTCGCGACGTAGGGCATCGACCGCGCGATGGTGAGTGATCCCGAGTATCCAGTTACGCACGCTCCCGCGTGAGCGGTCATAGCGAACGCCGGTGCGCCACAGCGACAGCAACGCCTCCTGCACCACATCCTCGGCAAGCGCGCGCCGGCCGATCATCCGATAGGCCAATGAGAAGGCGGCATCGACGTGGCGCTCCATCACGACCTCGAATGCGACAGCCTCGTTGCGGCAGACGAGCTCCATCAGCTCCTCGTCGGCAAGCTTGCGAAGCTTCGTCGGGGATAGATCGATCCGGGGTTTGGCTTTTAGTGGTTTGGGCATTTGTCTGTGTTGGTCTGATTCGGTGCTCGTGAGTCACGGGTTTCGGCGCTACTCACGGGGTTTCGGTAACTCGTGATTCGCAGTCTGCTCGCATGCGGATCAATGACCCGAATGAGGAGCCTTCGAAAAGACCAGTCTCTCAGCGGCGACGAGTGATCCACGCAAGACCAAGGCGCGAAGAGACTTGACCAACGGCCAACAAACCCAGAGGAGCCGACATGATGGGTCTCGACAATCCAATCCACATCGCATTTCTTCTCATCGTCCTACTGCTCGTATTCGGAGCCAAGCGGCTACCCGAGCTGGGCCATTCGCTCGGTACCGGCTTGCGCGGCTTCAAGGACGCAATCGGTGGCGAGGCCACTCATCTGTCCGTACCCACCCCCGCACAAACCCCCACCCCACAAACCCCCACCCCTGTACAAGAGTCCAGGCAAACCGGGCCTGACCGAATCCGTGACGCGGCCTGAGAAGCCGGCGACTTGAGAAGCTGACATGGCTGTTGCCATCGGCGGCATCGGGTATGAGGAGCGGCTCAGCCTGGTCGACCACCTGAGCGAGCTGCGCATGCGGTTGATCGTCTCGATCGCTGCGATTGCGCTGGCCTTCGGGTTCTGCATGTGGCAGAACCATGCGCTGTTGAAAATCATCAACGCGCCGCTGGCCCACCAGACCCAAAGGCAGGTGAGCGCCGGCGAGGGGCCGCTCGGCGCTACATATACCGTCCAGCAGAACGCACGCGACGTCGCCGGCCAGCTTGCGGTTGTGGTCGCGGCACTCGAGCGACCGGGCAGCGGCGCGAGCGCAGCTACGCGCTCGTCGATTCAAAGCGTGGGGCCGCAATTGCGCAAGGACATCGCGAAGCTTTCAACGGCGCCGAGTGGCAACAAGCCCGTGACACTCGGTATCGGTGAGCCGTTCAACACCACAATCGGCGTGGCGCTGATGTTCGCTCTGATCTTGGCTTTGCCGGTCATCCTGTACGAGCTCTACGGCTTTCTGTTGCCGGCCTTCAGCCCGGAGCAGCGCAAAATCGCCACGCCGCTGATGCTCGCGATCCCGGTGTTGTTTGCGGTCGGTGTGACCTTCGGCTACTTCGTCGTGCTGCCAGCCGCGGTGCGCTTCTTCCAGAACTTCAACAGCGGGCAATTCAACGTGCTCGTGCAAGCCAGCCAGTACTACCACTTCGCCGCCGTCGTGTTGCTCGCGATGGGTCTCGTCTTCCAAGTCCCGGTGGGCGTACTGGCGACGACACGTGCCGGCATCGTCACGCCGAAGCAACTACGCCACAACCGCCGCTACGCCATCCTCGCCTGCGCTGTGGTGGCCGCTTTCATACCGGGGGACGCGCTTACGCTGCTACTCGAGACTGTGCCCCTGTACCTGTTGTTCGAGGGCAGCGTGCTACTGGCCAGCATTGGCGAGCGGCGCTCACTTCAACAGGCGTGACAGACGGCGGTCCTTCAGCGTGCGTCCACCGGTTTGACAGTTCGGGCAATAGGCAATCGTGTAGTCCTCGAAGTGCACCGCCTCGAGCTTTGTCGCACAGCGCGGGCACGGCTCACCCTCATGACGATGTACCTTAAGCGGCATCGGCAACTTGTCGGGAATCGGCAACTTGACGCTTTGCTCGTATGAGTCGATCGCCATGCCGAGCGTGCCTACGACCGCTTGCTCGAGTGCAGCTGTCTCCTGCTCGCTCAAGTCGCCCGCGCGCTTGAAGGGCGAGAGTCGTGCCTCCCACAGGATCTCATCCACCCATGAGCGACCGATACCGGCAATGGCATGCTGATCGCGCAGCACCGCGTGAAGCGGCCGCGCCCCGTCGAGCAACTCGGCAAGCGGCGGCGGAGCAGGCCATGCCTCGGGACCGAGCGTCGCGAGTGACTCGTCCTGCTCTAGCTCCTCGCTGCGCAAGAGCTTGACCCAAGCGGCCTGCTTGGAGCCGAACTCGCGCAGGCGCAGCTCGCGCTCTCGCGCAGCGCCACCGGCCGCACTGTCATCGCCGGCACGCCGCTCCTCCCCCTCACCCAAGAGCACACGCACAAGCAGACGCGAAGTTCTGTCGCGCGGGCCAGCCCGACGGTTGTACAGCTGCAGACGTCCCGCCGACATCAGATGGATCAGCAGCGCTAGCGGGTGGGCGGGTCCAGCAGTCTCGATGACGAAGTGCTTGCCGCGCCGGCCCACACGCTCGATGCGCTGCCCCTCGAGCGCTGACAGCGGCGGGTCGAATGTGCGCATCGCCTTCACTCCAGGCGCAAGCACCGAGACGATCTGCGCGCCGCGCAGCGCCTCGTCCAAGCGCCGCGCAGTGATCTCTACCTCGGGCAACTCCGGCATCGCCCTCTCATCCTAGGGCGATGCCGGAGGGCCGAGGGCCTCAGTAGGCGCCTATTGGCGGGCCGTTGTATGCAACGCCGGCCGGGCTGCGCCAGCTCACGCGCCAGTGCGTGCCTTGCACCGAGGAGTTCAGCGACCAGTAGCCCAGCGAGTTGGTGTGCACCGTGCTGAGCGTTCGGTAGCTTTTCGAGCCCTTCGGCTGGACGAGCACCTTCAGCGTGGTGGCTCCGCCGCTCGGGCGCACGAGGCCCCACAGCGAGAAGCCATGTCCGCGCTTTGCGACGACCAGCGGGACCGGGAAGCCGAAGTACAGCGGCTTGCGCGTCCCATTGACGGTCTCCAAGCCCGTCTGGAAACCGACATAGCCACCGTGCACGCTCGAGCCGGCCGGTCCCCCAAGCGGGTCATCGCGCAACAGGTACTGCGAGAAGGCCGCCACACGCGGGTTTTCCCAGGCGATCTTCTCGGCGATCGCATCGTATTCGGCTTGCTGTGGCAAAGGCACACCAAGTTCCGTGTTGGGGTAGCTCTGGATGCCGAACTCGGTCAGGTAGATCGGGGTATGGGCGGGGATCGCGTGCGCCCTTTCGGCCTTGTCGAGCGCGCTCGACAGCCGCGAGAGCACCCCGATCATGACGTTGTCCGTCCCTTTCGGTTCGTAGAACGGCCCGGCGCCCGTCGTGTAGGCGTGATGGGCGTAACCGTAGGCCGGCAGCATTTCGCATGTGCCGGCCTTCTGGTATCTCGAGTTCAGGCACAGCGCTCCACGCAGGAACGCGAGCGGCGCGACGTCGTGCGCCAAGCCTCTTTCCTTGATTTCCCTGGGGCTCAGGCTGTCAGCGCCGACCGGTGCGGTTTCCCCCATCAACACCTTCGGCTTGGCGATCCCAGAGGCCCGCAACCCTTCGTAGCCGGCCTGGAACAGTCCGCGGTAGATACGCGGCGATTCGGGCTGGCCTTTCGAGTTGAACTGAGGCAGCAGGAAAGCCGGGTGGTTGGGCTCGTTCCAGATCGCATATAGCGAGACGAACCCGGCGTAGTGCTTGCCCACCGCCGTCATGAATTCCTTGAAGTCAGCGGCGTTGGGACGTGTCACGCCGCTCTTGTCTTTGTGGCTGGCGGTCGCCCACTCTGGCACGGGCGAGGTCACAGTCAAGAGCACCTGCCATTTCAGGCGGGCGGCTTCGATCAGTAGCGCGTCGTAGGCACTCCAGTTGTAAGCAGCAGGATTGGTCGCTTCGAAGGAAGGCTTTTTGGTGCTGTGCGCGCCCGGGGCGACGTTGGCCCAGTCGAGCTCGACGCGCAGCGCTTTGACGCCGAGCGAGCGCAGCTGGGCGATTGTCTTGGCGCGCACGGCTGGGGTCACTTCGACCAGGTCGCGAGGGGCCTCGAAGAACATCGCCTGCGAATGCGATGCACTCGCCGTGGCCGGCGCTAGCGCGCCGAGCGCGGTTGCGACGCAAGCGAGCAGGACCAGCGGAAATGTCTGGAGTTGCGAGGGGATGAGCCTGTTTCTCTTGGAGATGAGTCTTTGAATGTTGGGCATTGGGGGCTTAAGACACGTTGGCTGGAGCAATGTTGCGGTCAGGCACGCTCGCTTTTCTGGCCATCGTGGTCTGCCCAGCAGCTCGTCCACCGAAACCGCGAGCGCGACTCCAGGCGACAGCGCAGGCTGCCCCACTTTCGGTGTAGCGTGCGAGCCGATGAGTGCAGCAGTCGCACCGGACGACATTGTCGAGCGCCATGCGGACGTCGCGCCTGACGCGCGCCCACCGCTGCTCGTGCTGGAACCGTTGCGCGCCTTCCTGGACCAGCACGATCTGGGCTCGGGCGAGATCAGGGCGCAGCCGATCGGCGACGGACATTCGAACGTGACTTACCTGATCGAGCGCGACAGCGGCCCTCAGCTTGTGTTGCGCCGTCCTCCTCGCCCGCCACTGCCGCCGAGCGCCCACGACGTGCTGCGCGAGGCACGCCTACTGCGGGCATTGGAGCCCACACAAGCGCGCGTGCCGCACGTGCTCGCGGTGTGCGAGGACGAAGCGCTGATCGGCTGCCCCTTCTATGTGATGGAGCATGTGCAGGGCGAGGTGATCGTGTGGGAGACGCCCGCCGCGCTCGACGCGCCAGAGCAGCGCAAACGGATCGGCGAGCAGTTGATCGACGCACTCGTGGAGATCCACGCCGTCGACTGGCGCGCTGCCGGCCTTGAGGGCTTTGGCAAGCCCAGCGGCTATCTCGATCGCCAGCTACGGCGCTTCGGCGGCCTGTGGGAGCTGAACAAGACGCGTGAGATCCCCGCTGTGGAGCGCGTCGGGGCATGGCTTGCCGAGCACAAGCCGGAGTCCGGCCCCGCGACGATCGTGCATGGCGACTATCGCCTCGGCAACACGATGTTCGCCGCACAGGCCCCCGCCGAGCTGGTGGCGGTGTTCGACTGGGAGATGGCCACGATCGGCGACCCGCTCGCCGACCTCGGCTACCTGTGCATGTTCTGGACCGAGGCGTATGACCCCGAAGGCGGCTTGCGCGAGCACCTCGGCAAGGTCACCCGCGCCGAGGGCTTCTCCACCCGTGCGGAGCTGATCGCACGCTACGAAGAGGCCACAGGACGCTCTATGCAGGACTTGCGCTGGTATACGACGCTCGCGATCTGGAAGTCGATCGTGTTCATGGAGGGCAACTATAAGCGCGCCGTGGCCGGAACCACCGACGACCCCTACCTGAAGCAGTTCGGCGAGGGCGTGCTCGAGCTGGCGCGTCAGGCCGAGGCGGTGGCGCTCGGTGGCTGACTCCTCCAAAAGCGCCCACCCCCCGCGCGCGCAGGGGGCATCGCCCACAAACACACACACCGTACCCACGGACACGCAGACCCTACCCACGGACACGCAGACCGCGCCGTCCGCACACACAGACACGTCGCAGGGGGCCGCGAACGGCCGCAGGGGCCTGCTGATCGACTGGGGCGGGGTACTCACCACGAATCTGTTCACCTCCTTCCACGAGTACTGCGTGCGCGAAGAGATCGACCCGGCCGAGCTTGGCAAGCGCTTCAGCGCCGACCCCGAGTTCCGCGAGATGTTGATCTCGCTGGAGAAGGGGACGATGGACGAGGTCGCCTTCGAGCAGCGCTTCGCCGAGCTGCTTGGCGTCCCCTCAGACGGGCTGATCGACGGGCTGTTCGCCGGGGTGCAGCCAGATGTGGCGATGGTCGAGGCGGTCAGAGCCGCCCACGACGCGGGCATTCGCACGGCGCTCGTCTCTAACTCGTGGGGCGTGCACCGCTACCCACACGACGTACTGGCCGAGATCTTCGACGGGCTCGTGATCTCAGGCGAGGAGGGCACGCGCAAGCCGGCCAAACGCATGTACGAACTCGGCGCCGAGCGCGCAGGGGTGGCTGCCGAGCTGTGCGTGTTCGTCGATGACCTGCCCTTCAACCTCACGCCTGCCGAGGAGCTTGGCATGGCGACGGTGCATCACACGAGCGCCGAGACGACGATCCCCGAGCTTGAAGCGCTGCTCGGGGTGCCGCTCAGCTAGAGATTTCGCTCGTTTGCGCACAGCCCGCGTCGGAGGACGTGTGTTGTGCATCTCATTTTTGAAGAGTATACGATTGTACCTACTATATGTAGTCACAATGGTAATTTTCAAAAATATACATATATTCCGTCCGCGCCCCAGAAACGTAACCGGGACGCGGACTGTGAGAGCCTTAGCTGAAGAGGACCGTCGTCTTTGCCGAGGAAACAGTCCCAGCCGTCGCCTTGAAGGACGCGGTTAGCGTGATCTTCAGCCGACGACCGTGCTTGCGTAGCGAGGCGCTACCGGCCTTCGAGAGCTTCACCTTCAACGTGATTCGCTCGGCCTTGCCGACTTTGCGAGTCTGGGATGAGACCCCTTTTCCGCTCAGGGTCACCTTGCCGGCGGCGGGAACCTGCGCGACAATCGTGGCCACGCCGTGGCTGACCTTGCGGCTGAGGATCTTGATCTTGGCCGGCTTCGAAACGTTTACCGCTTTGGCTGCGGGTTGCGCGGCCCCGGCGGGCGGGAGGTTGACCACCAGGGTCGTGGCGCCGCCCGAGCTTCCCTGAGAGCCCTGACCTACGCCGTTACCGCTGCCATTGTTGCTACCTTCGTTGCTCTTACCGCCGGTTTCGCCGCCTTTGCCGCCTTCACCCCCCTTGCCACCTTCGCCGCCGCCTTCTTTTCCACCGCTTTCTTTTCCGCCGCTTTCTTCTTTTCCGCTACCGATTTCTTTGCCTGCTTGGTTCAGCAGTGCCAGCGATAGCCCGTCCAGTTTGCTGAGCACGCCCAGCACCGGGCCTTCGGGGCCAGCGACGTTGGCCGCCAGCGCGGGCAGACTCGTGCTGGTGGTGCCGAGATCTTCCGCGAGTTCGCTCGCCGGCATACCCATCTGACCGGCGAGCCCTTCGACTGTTGTCGGAGACAGAGACAGCCCACCCAGCAGTTCGTTGAGCGGTGTCTGCAGTCCTGAACCGCTGACGGTTCCAAACAGGCCACCAAGCAGCGTGGAGAGCTGCGCAGGGGTCAGCGAGCCCAGCAGCGTCTGTAGTTCGTCGGCGAGTTCAGATGGAGTGAGCGTGCCCAGTTTGCCGAGCAGCGCTTCCAGTTGGGTCAGACTCGTGCCGCTCAGCGACGGCTCCAGGGCGTTCAGGACGGCAGTCAATTCGCCTTTGCCCAGACCGCTCAGTAGCGTTTGTAGCGATTCCTGGAATTTGCTCAATTCGCTGCCTGACAGAGAAGCGGTGAGTCCGCCGAGAATTGCTGTAAGCGCGGCAAGCTGTTCACCGCTCAATTTGCCGCCGAGTCCACTCAGCAGTTTCGATATCCCTTCGATGCTCAGCGCACCGGCAGGATTGCCTCCCGACAGATTGGCAAGGAGTTGTTCCAGCTGCGAAGGACTCAGTGCTTCGACGATCTGAGCAGGGGTCAGGCTCGGCAGCAGAGTTTTGAGCAGCGTACCGAAGACTCCCGTCTGGTTGGATAGACCGCTGACCAGTTCGCCCAGGTTTGCCGTTGGGTCTTTGCTCAACAGCGTCGAGACGACGCCGGTCAACTGACCGACCTCCGAACCAAGCCCCGGATTCAGCTTAGAGATGACTTTGCCGAGTTCGGCTTCGGTCATGCCAAGATCGGCGATCGGCACATCCGAGAGAATCGACGCGAGCTGAGCCGTTGTCAATTCGAGAACCGGCGGTACAGGCACAGTTGTCGTACTGGGGACTACCGAGGATTCTGCCATCGCGGCGGCTGGCGGCATGGCGACGAGTAGCGCCGCCAGCGACACCGAAAGCGCCACCATCGTACGGCGGCGGACTCCCATGTAACCGCGTTTGACACTTGGCGCCTGGGATCTTGTAAGCACGAGAGATGTCCTTCCATCCAGAGTTTCCGTACGCACCCCTACGGATGGACTCGCCCGCTAGTTCATCAAATCAGAATTCTTTCGATCAAACGTTTAGTTCAGTGAATTGAATTATTCGGGGCGCCCTGTGTAATGACATGCCCTGATCATGGGTGCTATCGCTTGTACGCTTGGGTCAGTGCACGCGGAGGCACAGACACAACCCACGTAGGGCGAAGATACCCGGCCTAGCGATACAGAAAACGTCTATCGGAGTATTGAGATGACGCTGCGCGCCGCGACTAGCCGCGGTCGCCGCGGCCGTACAGGAACTTGAAAAAGCGCGAGATCAGACGCGTGGTACGTGGCTTGTAAGGGAACATGTGCACCTCGCGCTTGAGCGCCAGCTTCGGCGTGATCACGATCGCCTGCTGGGAGCAGTACTTGCGGATACCGCCGGCGCCGTGGCGCGAGCCGAGACCCGAGGCCTTGGCGCCACCCATCGGCAGCTCCAACGCCGTGTAGTTGACGAGCGCGTCGTTGACGTTGGCCGCGCCCGCTTCCAAGCGCCGTGCGATCGCCTCGCCGCGCTCTACGTCGCGCGTGAACACCGACGCGCCGAGACCGTAGGGCGATTCGTTAGCCAGGCGCACGCCCTCATCGGCGTCGGCGACCTTCATAACGGGCAGGGTGGGTCCGAAGGTCTCCTCGGTCATGATCTTCATCGTGTGGTCCACGTCGACGAGCAAAGTGGGCTCATAGAAGCGCCCGCTGACGTTCTCGACCGCCTTGCCGCCGACGAGCACGCGCGCGCCCTTGTCCACCGCATCGGCGACGTGCTCTGAGATCGTGTCGAGCTGCGGGGGGAAGGTGATCGCGCCCACGTCAACGGATCCAGGCCCACCCGGCGCGCCCACGCGTAGCTTGCGCATCTTCTCGGTGACCTTCGCGACGAACTCGTCGTAGACGGGCGCCTCGACGTAGACACGCTCGACCGAGATGCAGATCTGCCCGGCGTTCAGCATCGAGTAGTACACGGCGAGGTTGGCGGCCCGCTCGAGATCGGCGTCGGAGAGCACGATCATCGGGTCCTTGCCGCCCAGCTCCAGCGAGCAGGGGATCAGCCGCTCGCCGGCCGCCGCGGCGACCTTGCGCCCGGTGCGGGTGGAGCCGGTGAACATGATCATGTCGACCTGCTCGATCAGCGCCGCGCCCGTGGGCCCGCGCCCGGTGGCGACCTGGAACACGCCGTCGGGCAGGCCGCACTCGCGCAGACCCTCGGCGAGCAACAGCGAGGTCAGCGGCGTGACCTCGGATGGCTTGAGGATCACGCTGTTGCCGGCCGCCAGCGCCGGGATGCAGTCGCCGAAGGAGTTCGTCAGCGGGTAGTTCCAGGGGCCGATCACGCCGATCAAGCCGAGCGGGCGGTAGCGCAGGATCAGCTTCTTGCCCTTCAGCATCACCGACGCCGATTTGACGCGCTCGTCAGCCAGGTACTCGGGTGCGTTCTTCGCCCAGAAGCCGAAGGCGTTACCGGCGTAGGCGATCTCGGCGAACTCGGCATCCTCATAGGTCTTCCCGGTCTCCGAGACAATCGTTGAGATCACGCGCTCGGCGTTGTCGAGCAGCCACTTCTGGGCGCGCAGGAGGATGCGCGCGCGACCCTCGAAGCCGAACGCCTCCCACTGCGGCTGGGCGGCGCGAGCGCGCTTGGCGAGCTCTGCGACCGCGGCCGCGTCGAGATCGGGAACGGTCCCCGCGATCCCGCCTGTGGCCGGGTTCTCGACGGGGATGTCCACCCCGGAGGCGGGCGCTCCGTTCGATCCGTTGTGTACGTGCGGTGCCTGCTGCTCGACGGTCGCCATATCGCTGTCTCCCTGCCTCGTTTCGCTCTTGACTTCGCCCTCAGCGAACAAGGCTACACCCGATTGGCTATTTGGCCAGACTTTTTAGTCCGACAGCTCAACCGTGGCGATGCCCACCGGCTCGATCGGTTTGTCGCCACCGTCCGTCGGTACGCCCTCGAGCTTGTCAACGACGTCCATCCCGCTCTGCACCTCACCGAAGACGGTGTGCTTGCCATCCAGCCACGGGCATGACTTAGCCGTGACGATGAAGAACTGCGAGCCGTTGGTGTTGGGACCCGCATTGGCCATCGCGAGCGCGCCGCGCACGATCTTGTGCGAGTTGATCTCGTCCTCGAAGGTGTAGCCCGGGCCGCCGGTGCCGGTGCCCTGCGGGCAGCCGCCCTGGATCATGAAGTCGCTGATGATGCGGTGGAAGTTGAGGCCGTCGTAGAAGCCCTCGGAGGCAAGTTTGCGGAAGTTGTCGACCGTCTTGGGCGCGTCCTCGTCGAACAGCTCGAAGACGATCGTGCCCTCGGTGGTTTGCATGGTTGCTGTTGACATCGCGAATCTCCTCTGGCGGTGGGCGACTGGATCGCGAGCCACGATAGCGAGGCACGACGCCGCACGCGCGCTACACGTGCCAGACCGCGCGACTGTTTCACGCGACGCTGAACTACTCAGGCCTTGACGCGCTCCAAGCGCAGCTGCTTGCCGCGTAGCTCGTGCCCGTCGAGCGCCTCGATCACGCGGTCGGCCTCGGCCGAGGGGACCGACAGGAACGAAAAGCGCTCCAGCACACTCACGTCGCGCACGGCCTCGCCGTCCAGGCCGGTCGCCGACGTGACCGCGCCGACGATGTCGGCGACGCGCAGGCCCGCGGCGCGCCCGCCGCCGATCACCAACTTGGCCGAGGGCTCGGTCGCGTCGCGAGAGATGTGGGGCTTCGAGTGCCGGCGCGGACGCTCCTTCACAGGGGTGGGAGCAGCCTCAGCGTCCTTCGACCAGGCGGCGATCTTCGTGCCGATGTGGCGCTCGATCGCCTCAAGCTCCCGCGTCTGGCGCGACTCGACGAACGTGATCGCCCGCCCTGAGCGTCCCACGCGCCCGGTGCGCCCGATGCGGTGCACGTAGGTATCTGGCGAGGTGGGCACGTCGTAGTTGACCACGTGCGTGACGGTCGAGATGTCAAGACCACGAGCGGCCACGTCGGTGGCCACGAGGATCGGCACGCGCCCACCCTTGAAGGCGAGCATCACCCCGTCACGCGATCCCTGAGACATGTCTCCGTGCAGCGCACGCACGTTCATACCGCCGTCGCGCAACGTGCGGTAGAGCTGGTCGCAGCGGACCTTGGTGCGCACGAACACGATCGCCTGGTCGGGCCGCTCGGCTCGCAGGACCTCGACCAGCTTGGCGGGCTTGTCGCGCGTCTCCACCGAGAGCTGGAACTGGGCGACAGTGTCGATCGTGAGCGTCGCCGCCTCGACCTGGATTACCTCGGGGTCGTACATGTACTTGTCGGCGAGCTTGCGAATCGGCGGCGGCATCGTCGCTGAGAACAGCGCGGTCTGGCGTCCCGAGGGAGTCATCGAGAGGATCTTCTCGACGTCTTCGAGGAAGCCGAGGTCGAGCATCTCATCGGCCTCGTCGAGCACGACGAAGCGGCAGTCGTGCAGCACGATCGAGTTACGCGAGATCAGGTCGAGCACGCGCCCGACGGTGCCGACGACTATGTGCCCGCCGGCGCGCAATTGCGCCTGCTGGGTGCGGATCGGCGCGCCGCCGAACACCGCCACCACGTCCAGCCCGCTGTGTGCGCCATAGGTACGCAGTGCCTGGGTGACCTGGATGCAAAGCTCGCGCGTCGGCGTCAGCACCAGCGCTTGCACCTCGTGCACCTCGGGATCGATGTACTGCACGATCGGCAGGCCGAAGGCGGCGGTCTTGCCGGTGCCGGTCTGCGCCTGGCCGATCACGTCGCGGCCTTCGAGCAGCGGCGGGATCGCCTGCTCCTGGATCGGCGAGGGCGACTCGTAGCCGACGTCGCGCAGCGCTTGCAGGGTCTGCTCGGACAGGCCGAGCTCGGCAAAGGTCTTTGTCATGCGCGACAGCAGCTTACGTGCTTGCGCTCCTCAGCCGCGCAAGGGTCGCTTTGCCGAGTCGGCCGCAGGACTCACGCGAACGGTCGGCCCACGCGAACGATCGGCCGCAAGGCCGCGCGAACGCCTCAGCCCCACGGCGCGCCATCAAGTCCGCCTCGCCGTAGAAGACCTACGCGGTGAGATCGAGCAGCAGCTTGCCGGTGGTGCGCCGCTCGCGCAGATCGATATGCGATTGCGGCGCATCCTCCAGGGGGTATGTCCCCCCTACCACCACTCGCAGCTCCTCACGAGCGAGCCGCACGAAGAGGTCGTCAAGCGCGTCGGCCACCATCGCGGGGCGCTCCAGGCAATGGAACAGGTAGAAGCCGACGACCGAGCGCGAGTGGCGCAACAGCGAGCCCGTACGCACCTCGTTGGGTTCTTGCGAGGCGATCCCGCAGACGACGATCCGACCGAAGTGGGCAAGCGCTCGATATGAGCGCTCGAACGTCTCCCCACCGGCCATGTCGAATACGACATCGACCTCGCGCCCCTCGTTCGCTTCGATCAAACGCTCGGTGAGACCGTCGGGCTCGGAGTCGATCGCGACATCGGCGCCAAGCTCGAGCGCGAGTCCGCGCTTGCGCTCGTCCGAGGCCACCGCGATCACATGCCCAGCGCCGAGGGGCCTCCCGAGCTGGACGGCAAGCGAGCCGACGCCCCCGGCCGCGGAGTGCACCACCACGCTCTCGCCGTCTGCCACACGCCCGGCTGTGCGGTACAGGTGCCAGGCCGTCAGCCCTTGAATGAGCACCGCCAGCGCCGACCCATCATCGACCGCGTCGGGGATCGCAAAGCTGTGCTCAGCCGGCGCGAGCGCATACTCGGCATAGCCCCCGGTCCCGGTGAGCGCGACCACGCGCTGCCCCTCGTTCAGGCCACTGCCCGGCGGCGCCGAGACGATTGTGCCGGCGACCTCTCCCCCCGGAACGAGAGGCAGGCTGGCCTTGCGCACATAGGAGTTGGTACGCGTGTGGGTGTCGGCGAAGTTGATCCCGGCGCGACTGACGCGGATCAGGAGCTCGTCGGGACCCGGCTCGGGGGTCGGCAGCTCCACGAGCTTCATCACCTCCGGCCCACCGAACTCGCTGATCTGGATGGCGCGCATCGAAGCGAGGCTACATCACCGAAACGGCGATGCCCCCCGCGCGCGCGGGGGGCATCGCGCTTTTGTGAGGCATCTAGACCTCGGCGATCGAAGCTCTAGACCCCCAACAATCGAGGCCCTCGGTGCTCGCGGCATCGAACCCCGACAATTCCCCGCACCAAAGCCAGGGCACCATCCCACCGCATCCACCGATAGGGTCTGGCCATGCCAATAACCGTTGTCGGATCGATCGCCTATGACGCCGTGAAGACCCCCTTCGGCGAGCGCGAGCGCATGCTCGGCGGCGCCGCGGTGCACTTCGCGCTGGCCGCCTCGTTCTTCGAGGAGGTGCTCGTGGTGGGTCCGGTGGGCGAGGATTTCGGCGAGCCGGAGCTGGATGTGATGCGTCGTCGCGGCGTGGATGTCTCGGACATCGAGCGCGTGGCCGGCGGCAAGACGTTCTTCTGGCGCGGCGAGTACGGCTGGGATCTGAACTCGCGCGAGACGCTCGACACGCAGCTCGGCGTGTTCGAGGGCTTTCAGCCGAAGCTGTCCGATCGTTCTCGTGCAAGCGACGTGCTGTTCCTGGCGAACATCGTGCCCGATCTGCAGATCGAGGTGCGCGAGCAACTGCCCGGTGCTCGTTTCGTGGCGCTCGACTCGATGAACCTGTGGATCGACATCGCAAAGGACCAGCTCGTGAAGGCAATCGAGAGCGTCGACTGCCTGATCCTCAACGACGCCGAGCTGCGCCAGCTGACGGGTAAGCCGAACCTCGTCTCGGCGGCACGCGAGATCCTTTCCTGGGGACCGAAAGTGATCGTGGCAAAGCAAGGCGAGTACGGGGCAGCCCTGATCACCCCCGAGAGCTTCTTCGCACTGCCCGCCTATCCACTGGAGAATGTGATCGATCCAACCGGCGCGGGCGACACGTTCGCGGGTGGCTTTGTCGGCTACATCGCAGCGCACCCCGAGGAGGAGCTCTCAGAGGAGCTGCTGCGCCGCGCGATGGCGCACGGCACCGCACTTGCCTCCTTCAACGTAGAGGAGTTCGGCACCGAGCGCATCGAACGACTGACGGGCGAGGAGATCCATGCTCGCGTCGAGGAGCTACGCGAGATCACGCATTTCAGCGGCGCCCCGCTGACGCTCCGCGGCTGAGGCAGAGCACGGCTGAGGCAGAGCATATACGCGGAGGGGAGCCGCGACCAGGAACGCGACTCCCCCCGCTCCCCCCGCCCGGGCGAAACAAACTCAGTTGAGCTTGGCCTGAGTCAGCCTCAGACGATGAAGCCGGTTTCCTTGACGGCGGCCAGCACCTTGCTCGCGGGGAGCGGCGTGTCGAACGGTCCGTTCGGCGCGATGTCTTCTCCGGCCGGTTCGTTGAGCAGGCCGATCACGCTTGCGTGACGCGCCTCGATCGTGAGGATCGAGATCGCGGCCTTCACATAGGCGGCTGTCTTGATGTTCAACGCCTGCCCTGAGTAGGCGTGCACGCCCGTGTTCTCCAGCACCTGTGCGGTCTTCATGAACGTTTCCACGCTCGTGTTGGCGCCTTTGAATTCGAACTTCGGTTCCTTGGCTGCCTTTGCTCCCAGCGCTTTCTTGAGGAATGCGACGTGGGCGTTCTCGTCCTTGGTCACGACCTTCAGAAAGGCCGCCGTCTGCGGCGTGAGCGACATGTTTGCGGCCGTCGCTCCGTTGTAGAAGGCCGCCTCCAGGTACTCCAGCGTGAGCGCATAGTTGAGGATGCCGATGTCGCCCTTGCCGAAGCTGGCGGGCGGACGACCGCCACCGGAGCTCGCGAGCGCGCTCGGTGCGAGCGCTCCGAGCACGGCTCCACCGCTCATCGCCACGCCGGCCATAACGGCTGACTTGCGCAGGAAGCCAAGGCGGGTATCGCCCTCCTGCAGGCCCTCGACCGCATCAGCGTGAGCTTCTGCAACGGCGCCATCGGCGTCTATATGGTCGAGATTGATCGTGTGTGACATGGTCATCCTGCTCCTTCGGTCGTACGTCGGATGAGCGGATCCAAACGCCGGACCAGCTGATCCTGGGCGCGCCCGACTCGGTTGGCTTCTCTTCGCAGGCGGGCCATAGACGGATCAGCGCACCGAAAGGTTGTGCCCGCCGCAAGGCGGGTATACGATCAAGGCAGGTGGATGCCTGGACTTTCATCTGGCTGATGGTGATTTTGAAGATCCCGATCGTCGGGCTCTACCTGATCGTGCGCTGGGCCGTGCGCCAGACGCCCGAGGTCGCTGGAGAGGACGGTGGAATCGGTCCACGCCCTGACTCATCGCATCCGCACCATCCCTCTCATCCGCGCCATCCCCGCCCGCGGTTGCCACGCCCATCCCGTCGCGGGCCGCACGGAGATGCCCCCTTCGCGCCTCCCGCGCGCGTTCGCTCGGTCGCGAAGCGCAGCCGGATCACCCAGCATTGACCGCTCAAACGGACCACTTCACAGCTTGCGCACGGGTCCTCGGTCCATCTGTCGCATAATCGGGTAGACAGCAACTGCGACTGGAGGAAAGATGGGCACCGAGACACAGACTCAGCATGGAACGACCAACGGTGCTCCTGCCACAGGGGACACCCCGCAGGGCACATCCCCTGGAGCACACCCTGAAGGGCACCAGCAGGTGGACGGGCAGACGGCACAGACGCTGAGCGTCACCGACAACCGCACCGGCAAGACCTACGAGCTGCCCGTCACCGACGGCACCGTGCGCGCAATGGACCTCCGCCAGATCAAGACCGGCGAGGACGATTTCGGCCTGATGGCCTATGACCCGGCGTACATGAACACGGCGTCCTGTCGCAGCGCGATCACCTACATCGACGGCGAGGCCGGCATCCTCCAGCACAGGGGCTATCCGATCGAGCAGCTGTGCGAGCACTCCACTTATCTTGAGGTCGCCTACCTGCTGATCAACGGCGCGCTGCCAACGCAGAAACAGCTCGACGACTGGGTCCATGAGATCACGATCCACACGTTCGTGCACGAGAACGTCAAGGACTTCATGCAGGGCTTTCGCTATGACGCCAACCCAATGGGGATGCTGGTCGCCTCCGTCGGCGCGCTGTCGACCTTCTACCCGGATGCCGGCCAGATCCACGACGAGCAGGTGCGCGCGATGCAGATCACCAGGCTGCTCGCGAAGATGCCGACGCTGGCGGCATTCGCCTTCCGCCACAACATGGGGCAGCCCTATGTGTACCCCGACAACGACCTTGCCTACGCCGGCAACTTCCTCGGGATGATGTACAAGATGACCGAGCTGAAGTACCAGCCCGATCCCCGCCTGGAGAAGGCGCTCGACGTTCTTTTCATCCTGCACGCCGACCACGAACAGAACGCCTCGACCAGCGCGGTCAGGTCAGTCGGCTCCACGCAGGTGGATCCCTACTCGGCTGTGGCGGCCGGCGTGGCCGCGCTGTACGGACCGCTGCACGGAGGCGCCAACGAGCAGGCACTGCGGATGTTGCGCAGGATCGAGCACCCGCGCAACATTCCCGACTTCCTTGAGAGCGTCAAGGCCGGCAACGAGCGTCTGATGGGCTTTGGCCATCGCGTCTACAAGAACTACGACCCGCGCGCCCGCATCATCCGCAAGCACCTCGACGCGGTGTTCGAGGTGCGTGGTACCAGCCCGCTGCTCGATATCGCCACGGAGCTCGAGAAGCGGGCGCTGGCCGACGACTATTTCACCTCACGCAAGCTATATCCGAACGTGGACTTCTACTCGGGGCTGATCTACGAGGCCCTCGGCCTGCCCGTCGCGATGTTCCCGGTCATGTTCGCGATCGGGCGCACCAGCGGCTGGATCGCCCAGTGGCTCGAGATGGTCGAGGACCCAGAGCAGAAGATCGCGCGCCCGCGCCAGATCTACACGGGCGATCGCGACCTGGAGTATGTGCCGATCGAAAAGCGCAATTGAGCAACAGGCAGCGCTGGGCATATGCTCTCTTTTTGGAATTGCGATAGTAGCTACATTTTGTAGTCACTATCGTAGGCTCCAATTTTATAAATACCCACACCTCGCCCGCCCTACTTCGCCTCAAAAGAACTTTCTACAAGACCAAAGTGGCCCCGTAGCGGCGCAGCCAATCGCGCTGCTCGCGCCAACCGGGATAGCGCTTCTCGACCAAAGCCCAGAAGCGCGGCGAGTGGTCGCGAATGTCGAGGTGGCAGACCTCGTGCCACACTACGTAGTCGAGCACCGGCTCTGGGGCCAGCAACAGGCGCCAGTTGAAGCTCATCGCGCCCTTGGCCGAGCACGAAGCCCAGCGCGTGCTCTGCCCGCGGATCGAGAGGCCGCTGTAGGACACGCCCACCTGCGCGACCGCGGCATCCAGGCGCGCTGTCACCTCCGCCCGCGCGAGCCGTCGATACAGACGCTCCACTGCCGGCCGATAGTCACCGACAGGCACAAGCAGCTTGTCGCCGCTGCGGTGCGCACGCGTGCGCCCGCTCTGCGGGGTCAGCTCCAGCGACGTCCCCAAGTAGGGGACAGTGCCTGCACGCTGCGCTACATGTGCCAGCGCTCGGCGACCCTCCGAGAGCCGGCGCTCGATCCACGGGGCGAGCTCGCGCACGGCCGCCGCGGCAGCCCGCTCGGGGGCATGCGCGGGTAGGACCACCTCGACGTCGGTGTGAGCGCGCACGTTGACGCGCACTCTGCGTGCGCGCCCCGAGCGACGCACCGTGTACTCGATCTCAGCCACGTCGAGAGCGTAAGGCTTGCGCCGGGTAGATAATCGGGGCGATGCCGAGATCGATCGTGAAGCTGCCGCCCGCCGTGCGCGAGCCGTATGAGGTGTTCGTCAACGGCGTACCTCAGCGCGAGGGCGTCGACTTTCAGGTGAAGGGACATACCCTGATGTTCGACAGAGAGCTACGCAAGGACCACATCTCAAAGCGCCGCTGGTTCCTTGGCGCCTGGGGCGTCGGCACCTACAAACAGGACGACTCGGTAGACGTGCGCTATGAGGCAGCAGACGGCTCGCCGCGCGTCGCCGAGGCGCTCGAGATCGAAGCCGTATGACCAGCGAGCCCATTACCAGCTCCGACGTGTCTCATGCGTTCATGGACCAAGCTGGTCGTCGCGGGACGTCGCAGCGCGTACTGGTGGTACGTGCAAGACGTCACGTGGCGCCCAGCGCCGCGTCCACGGCCGCATGAGCTTCAGAGCCCCCAGGATCGCGCGCGTCGCTGGGGAGCGGTTGAGCGTGTAGAAGTGGATTCCCGGCGCGCCGGCGGCCAGCAGCTCGGCGCACTGCAGCGTGGCGTAGGCGACGCCGAAGTCGATTACCGCCTCCGGGGAGTCCTCGCGGGCGTGCAGCTCCGTTCGCAGGCCGTCGGGGATCGAGGCACCGCACACGCTGGCCATGCGCTCCAGCTGCCCGATCTGGGTGATCGGCATGATCCCAGGGATGATCGGCACTTCGATCCCGGCCGCTCGCGCTCGAGCCACGAAGTCGAAGTAGAACGCGTTGTCGAAGAACAGCTGCGTGATCAGGAAGTCCACGCCGATGGCGACCTTCTCGGCCAGGTATTCGACGTCGCTCTCGGGGCTCACGGCATGGATGTGCGTCTCGGGGAAGCAGGCGGCGCCGATCGCAAAGGGGTAATCGTCTCTGATCAGCGCCACCAGCTCGGCCGCGTACTCGAGGCCTCCCTCCGTCTTTACCCAGTCCCGCTCCCCGGCCGGAGGGTCGCCACGCAGCGCAAGCACGTTGTCGATGCCGGCGGCCCGCATCTCATCGAGCGTCGCGCGCAGCTCAAGCTCTGTCGCGGAAATGCAAGTGAAGTGGGCCATCGCCTCCAGGCCGTACTCATCCTTGATGCGCTTGACGGTCGCGATCGTTTTCTCGCGCGTGGAGCCGCCGGCCCCATATGTGACCGAAACGAACGCCGGCTCGAGCGTTTGCAGCTCTGCAAGCGCCGCGTACAGGTTGCGCTCGCCCTGCTCTGTCTTGGGGGGGGAGAACTCGAACGAGAAGACTGGCTCGCTGCCGGCAAGCAACCGATCGATCCGCATCGAGAAAGCCTAACACGAGTGTGTCAAGGTTTGGGCGCACCATGCCAAGGCTGAAGCGCGCCAAGGTTGGACGAGTGCGTCGCGGTTGGGGATGGATTGGCTACGGCCCTTACGGGCCTACGCTGTGGCGTGCGTGGTCGCATGCCAACGCTTGGGGTCCTCTCCCACGGCCTCGGCCTGGCCCACTACCTGCAAGTGCGTGAGCATCGCGAGCGTCTCTGAGAGCAACCATGGGCCACCGTGAGTGGCCAACTCGTCGCTGAAGATGCGCGGCACGATCTCAAAGGCAGTGAGCGGCTCGGCCACGATCGCGCCGCGCACCTTCTCCAGACGCTCGGCGACCAACTCGCGGTTGCCGTCGATGTGCGCGCGCACGTCGGTGAACGTGCGCCCATGGCCAGGCAGGCACAGGCGCGCCCCAAGGCGTTCGACCACGCCCAGCGAATCGACGAATTCGCCGACTGGGTCCGGCGAGTAACCGAAGTCGAAGAACAGTGAGATGCGCCCGAGCAGGTGATCGCCTGAGATCAACAGACGCCGCTCGGGCTGGAACAGGCACACGTGCGACGGTGCATGACCAGGCGTCTCGTACACACTCCAGGGGCCAAGGTCGGTGTTGACCACGACCCCTGGCAAGAGCTCGCGATCAGGGGGTATCACCGCCGAGATGCCCGATTCGTGGTGCTCGCGCTCGGCCGCGTAGCGGCGCAAGGGCTCTTCGGGTACGCCAGACTGGCGCGCCACCTCGATACGTCGCTCGAGCGTGGCATCTGGATCCTGCTGCTCAATCGACATGTGCTCGTATTTGGGATGCATCCACAACTCGCAACCTGTGCGCTCCACGATCGCGCCGGCCTGGCCGTAGTGGTCGGAGTGGGCGTGCGTGCAGACGACTAGGCGAATGTCCTCGACGGCGAGTCCACACATCGCAAGCGCACGTTCGAGCTGAGCCATCGAACCAGGCTCGCCCGGACCCGGCGGCGTGTAGTAGCCCGTGTCAAATAGCACGACACCGTCGCCTGCCTTGACAGCCCACGCGTTGCCGTGAGGCACGCCCGGCCAGGGCAAGGGCAGACGCAGGCGATGGACGCCCGCCAGGACGCGCTCGCCCCTACCAAGCTCGCGTTTACGGGCCGGCTCACTCACCGCTGCGGAGACTACTAGCGGGGCTCGCGTTTGGAAGTAGGGCGCCCTAGACTCTTGGTCAGGCCGGCGTCCACCGCAGGGCGCCGACTCCGACCGCGGGCGGGGCGGGCGGCCAAGCTGGGCACCCAAAGGGCACACCCAAAGAGGCATACCCTGAAGGGCATACCCAAAGGGCACAGACAGGCAGGCAAGCAGGCAAGCGGCAAAGGAGACGAGATGGTCGACGACGGGGCTGAGCAGCACAAGGCAGCGGCGAAGGTGCAGGAGGCTGCGGCGCACATCCACAAGGCGAGCACCGGCAAGAAGACTGCGGCGAACGGTGCGAGCGGCAGCGGCACCGAGGCGGTAGCGCGCCGCTATTTCGAGGCGATCGCAGCGCGCGACGTCGAGGCGGCGGTGGCACTTTGGGCCGACGGCGGGCGCGAGTATGTGCGTGGACAAGTGGACGTGATCGCCCCCGAGGGCGTGCGCGAGTTCATCGGCGGCCTGATCGAGGCGATGCCGGACATGCGGATGGAGGTCGTCGAGACCACCACCGAGGGCGAGCGCTGCGCGGTGCGCTGGACGATCACAGGCACTTTCGCCGGGCCGGGAGCGTTGAACGGCGTGCAGGCCACCGGCAGCCCGCTGAAACTGGAAGGCGTCGATGTGCTGACGGTGCGCGACGGGCTGGTGCAGGCAAACGACGCGTTCTCGGATGGCATGACGGCCGCCCGCCAGATCGGGCTGATGCCACCGCAGGGATCAGCAGCGGAGCAGCGCTTGATGGGCGCGTTCAACGTGAAGACGAGGGTCACCGGCATGGCCGCGCGCGATGCCGAGCTTGTGGCCGAGGGCGTTTGGGTCGTGCAAGGCCAGCCTGGGCGCTGCAACGTGTACCTGATCGAGGACGAGAGCGTGGGCGGCGTGACGATGTACGACGCGGGCGCGCGCACGATGATCCGTGCCGTGGCCAGCGCCGGCGCCAAGCTCGGCGGCATCAAGCGGATCGTGCTCGGCCACGGCCACACCGACCACCGCGGCACCGCGCCTGCGCTTGGCGTGCCCGTGCTCTGCCACCCCGACGAGGTCCAGGACGCCGAGGGCAGCGGCGGCTTTCGCTACTGGCCCGAGGGACTCGTCGGACTGCCGACGCCGCAACGCCAGATCCACCGGGCGATGCACCGCCTCGCTTGGGACGACGGCCCGGTGAAGATCTCGGGCACCGTCTCCGAGGGAGATGAGATCGCCGGCTTCAAGGTGATCGAGCTGCCCGGCCACGCCCCCGGCCAGATCGGCTTGTGGCGCGAGTCCGATCGCCTCGCGCTCGTCAGCGACTGCTTCTACACGCTTGAAATGTGGGGCCGCAACTGTCCCCCGCACGTGCCCGAGCAGACCTACAACTACGACACCGGCCAGGCCAAGGCGAGCATTCGCAAGCTCGCCGAGATGGAGCCGGCGGCGGCGTGGCCCGGGCATGCCAAGCCCGTGACCGGCGACGTGCGCACACAGCTGCTGAAGGCCGCGGAGACGATGTAGGGCGGCGACCACGATGACGTCCTACCCGCGCCGGCAGGGCGACGGCCGCGGTGGCGCCCTGCCAGCGGTCGCGCCCAACGCACGAACTGCACTGGCGCTCGCGTGGTCGCGATCCCACTCCACACCGAACAGGTAGCCATGGCCAAGAAGACCCGCAAGCGCGAAAAGCTAAGCGCGCCCACAAGCGACTACAGCGACGCGCACGGCAACTTGCTGACCCTGCGCGGGTCGTTCACCGCGGGCGCCCGGCGCGAGTACGCAGAAACGCTGGCAGGCGTGAGCGCGCGTGCCGCCTCGACTCAGGAGGACGCGTGGCAGCGCGCAGTGGAGCTGCTGTTCGAGCGTCTTGCCGTGCGCTGGAGTATTGCCGGCGCCCCGATCGAGCGCCAGAAGGAGCTGCTTGCCCGCCTGCGCGTGGCAAGCGCCGAGGAGCGGGCTTGGGTGCGAGACACGCTGCGTGATCACTGCGCCGAGTGGTTCCCTGACGTGCAGGCACCCTGAGCGTAACCGTATTCGCAGAGCGTCAGCCGGGCTCGTTGAGCAGCTCCAAACGTGGGCCGTGGGCGTCGCCGGCCGAGACGAAGCGCGCATTGGCTGGACTCAAGACGAACTCGTAGGACTCGCCATCCTCGCCCTCGACGTTCAAGCGGCTGCCATCATCGTCGACCGCGACGACCACACCATGCTCGACGTCGCCGCCGAAGTGCTTTATGCGGGCAGACGCCCCTACACGGGGCAGCGGTCTTGTCGGGCCAAGCATCACGAACGAGGCATAACACAAACGTCACACCCGAGCGCCGCGAACCCCCGCTGCGACCGCTACCGTGGCGTGACAATGCGCCGCACGAAGATCGTCGCCACCATCGGCCCAGCCTCGCGCGAGCCCGAGACGCTGCTTGCGATGGTGCGTGCCGGGATGGACGTGGCGCGGCTGAACTACTCGCACGGCACGCTGGCCGAGCACGAGGAGACGGTGCGCCGCGTGCGCGACGCGGCTGGACGCGCAGGCCGACCTGTCGCGATCCTGCAGGATCTACCCGGACCAAAGCTGCGTATCGGGCCGCTAAGCGAGGACATCGTCGAGCTCAAGCCAGGCGACTTAGTCACGTTCAGCTGTGGCGAGGAGCAGATTGGCGACGCCCGCCACATGTCGATCACGTGGCCCGGGCTTGCCGCGGCACTGACGCCGGAGGAGATCCTCTACCTGGCCGATGGCAGCGTGCGCTTGCGCGTGCGCACGGTGCGCGTAGAGCAGGGCGAGGTCGATGCCGAGGTCGAGGTCGGCGGCGCCGTGGCCTCGCGCCAGGGACTCAACATCCCCGGCCCCGCGCATACGCTGCCATCCGTGCCCGAGGAGGATCTCGAGCTGCTGCGCCACGGCGAATCGATCGGCGTGGACATGGTGGCACTGTCGTTCGTGCGCTTCCCTTCCGACGTGGAAACCGTGCGCGAGCACACGCGTCTGCCATTGATCGCGAAGATGGAGAAGCCTCAAGCGGTCGAACACGCCGAGGCGATCATCCGCGCCGCCGACTGCGTGATGGTCGCGCGCGGCGACCTCGGCATCGAGATGCCGATCGAGCAGGTCCCAGCCGTGCAGAAGGCGCTGCTGAGACAGGCCGGCTACCTCGCCCGTCCCTCGATCACCGCAACGCAAATGCTCGACTCGATGGTCACCTCCTCGCGCCCCACGCGCGCCGAGGTGGCAGACGTCGCCAATGCGATCCTCGACGGCACCGACGCGGTGATGCTCTCCCAAGAGACGGCGATTGGCGCCTACCCGGTCGGCGCGGTCGAAATGATGGCCGCGGTCGCCGTCCAAGCCGAGGCGATCGCCCCCTACGAGGACTGGAACGCCGCCCGTGTGCGCCGCGCCGAAGCCGACCCGGCCCACACCGTCGCCCACAGCCTCTGCCTGGCGGCACGGGAACTGCACTTGGACGCCCTGATCGTGCCCACCCTCTCCGGACGCTCGGCCCGCCTGGTCTCCGCGCACCGCCCGACCGTCCCGATCTACGCCCTCTCGCCCGGACGCGAGACCGTGCGCCGCTGCGGCTTGATGTGGGGCGTGCAGGCCTCCTCGATCCGCCGCCACGAGACGACCGAGGAGCTGATCGCCGACTCCGCAAGGCGCGTAGTCGAGCTCGGCTGGTGTGAGAAGGGCCAACGCGTCGGCATCACCGCCGGCTTGCCGAGCGGGCGCCCGGGAACCACAAGCTTGATGCAGATACAGATGCTCTAGGCCTACCGGGTAGGACCTCAGGTCTGCGCCGCCAGATTACGAGGCCCGCCGTTGCAACCGGCCTCGATGGACCTGTTCGACGCACCGGCGAATCTTGTTTCCCAAAAAGATCGCCCTACGCCGCGCCTACGCCCGTACGTTCGTAGAACTCCGCCTCCTCGCGCCCCAACTCGGTCACCGGCGCGTCCCCGTACATCCACTCGCGCGCGATCCGGTGCCAGTTGTTGCGCGCGCGCAGCTGCGAGAGCACAGCAAGCGTCAGCATCTCCATGCGCCGCCCAAACAGGTGCTCGGGCTGAATCGTCTGGTGGCGCATCTCGCGGAAATGCGATGAGCGCGGGTCCGAGCTCTCGATCATCACCTCCGTCGCGATCTCAGGCGAGAGCTGCACCTCTTCGTCGGCTGTCGTGTACCACCAGATCGCATCCTCGATGAAGGCAAGCAGGTGGTCGGGGTCAACACGCTCTGGTTCGGGCAGGAAGCGAGACTCGGCCAGCAGTGTGTGCAGCGTCTGCGCATCGCCCTCCGCCACGGCCCGCTGGCAGGCCAGCTCCAGCTCCACCGGCTCGCGATCGAGGCGCTTGAACAGGCCGAAGTCGAGGAACGCGACGCGCCCGTCCTCGAGCAGCATGAAGTTGCCGGGGTGGGGATCGCCCGAGAACTGGCGGTGCCGGTACAGGCAGCCTAGAAAGAAGCGAAACACGATCTCCCCGATGCGGTTGCGCTCGGCTTGCGGATATTCCTTCAGCTGCTCGAAGCCGACCCCGCGCACGAAATCGGTGACGAGCACGTGCTCGTGCGAGAGCTCGCTGAGAACCTCTGGCACCACGATGAAGGGATGGCCCTTGAAGATGCGCGCCAGCGAACGCTGGTTCTGGGCCTCAAGCTCGTAGTCGAGCTCCTCGGCGATGCGGTCGCGAATCTCCTCCGTCACCCCCTTGACGTCGAGGCTAGGCGTCATGCGCTTGAGGAGACGCATGATCATGCCCAGGTTTTGCATGTCCGCGCGAACCGCGGCCCCCACCCCCGGATACTGAACCTTGACGGCCACCTCGCGGCCCCCTACCTGCTTGCCGTGTGCCATTTGGGCATGCCCGTCAGGACTCTCCCCGCGACTGGAACCTCCCCGGGATTGGTGGTCGCCTCTGAGCACCGCTCTGTACACCTGTCCAATCGAAGCCGCCGCGATCGGCTGCTCATCGAACTCGGCGAACACATCTGCGATCTCCTCTTCGAGATCGTCCTCGATCACGCGCTTCATTTGCTTGAAGGACACCGTCGGCGCCGCGTCGCGCAGCTTGGCAAGCTCGCGCTGGAACTCCTCACGGTGCTCCTCGGGCACGAGCCCGACGTCCAGGAACGACATCACCTGACCCAACTTCATCGCGGCCCCCTTCATCGTCCCCAGCGCCGCCACGATCTGCTTGGCAGTCTCCAACTGGCGACGAGCGCTCGCCTCCTGAGCCCCCTGCTCACTGCGCCCAACGTTTGCCGCCTTGGTGCCGAGACGCTTAACGGTCTCCCCAGCCGCAAGCCTGCCCACGGTGGCGGTGCGACGCACCCTCGATGTTGGGATCTTTTCCTGCGCCACCCCTAGAGTTTACGGTCGTCGCGATGGTGTGCATGGTGAGTCGCGAGGGAGGTCGGACACCCCCGTTGCCTGCCGCGCAAGAGGGACCGCCCGACGTTTGCCTGCCGCGCACAGGGTACCGGCCTTGACCTAGAGGAAACGAGGAAACGGGAATACAACCTTGAGGTTGTATGCGTGTCTGGAGGAGGACGCTGGAGCTCCTGTTAGGAAGATACCTCGACGCGGGAGCCGGGAACGATGTCGTCCTTTCCGTCCGGCCAGCGAACCCATGCCTTCTTGCCGCCGTCGTAGTCCTCCCCGAGCAAGATCAGCGTCGCCGGCTCGCCGAGCGCTGTGCAAGGCTCAGCGCCCTCTGGGTCGAGGCCGCGCCATACCCTGATGAACGAGTTCTGCTCCCACTCCCGTGCCACGCTAGTCGCGTCGGTGTGGCCCGGGTAGATGATCGTCTCACCCGGCAGCTCCATCAGCGTCCCCATGATCGAGTCGCGCAGGTCGGTATAGGTCGTGTGCCCAGGCGCCCTCACGCCCCCAACCGACCCCTTGAACAGCGTGTCCCCCGTGAAGACGACCGCTTCACCACCTTGAAAGCCACCGGGTCCGGCACCGGTACCCGGGCGCGCGCTCCCGCTAGGACGTGCCACCAGAAACGAGAGCATCCCGGCCGTGTGCCCCGGGGTGCGCAGCGGCCTGACCTCGAGCTGGCCGAACTGCAGCATCTCCCCCGCCTCAATCGTGCCGATAGAAGCCCCCTTGCTCACAGCATCGCCCATCTCGGCCAGCCCCTCGCGCTCCAGCGGATGGATCACCACCTCGAGCTTCGGCCAGCGCTTGCACAGCATGCCAATCTCACTCACATGGTCGAAGTGGTGGTGAGTCAGCAACACATGCGTCGGCTCGATCTGTAGCCGCTTGGCGGCCTCCACGAGCGGCGCCACGGGTCCGCCGGCGTCGACAAAGAAACCAGGCCCGCCTTCGCCGTCGGCGACGAGATAAGTGTTCGAGAGGAACTGGGGATTCAAAGAGCGCTCGACAATCATCGGCGGATCCTCCCATGTTGGCGCCTCAGGCGTCCCTATCCCACGCCAGCGCTAGGCATCTCTGTCCCGTGTCGAGGTCCCGACGTCCCCCTGGAGAAGTGCGACCCCACATCACCACTCAGTCCGATTGCGTGAATATCGGCCTCTCATACACACTCGTGTATCAGTCCTTGCGAGCCACCGTTTTCCTCCAGGTAGAGCGCATCTGGGCCACACGCACCTTGACATACACATCACCGTATGGTTTTGTGGGAGGAACTCATATCAAGACTTGCCTATATGGCTGGGGAGGGCTTTAAGCATCATGACCCACGACTTTACGTGGCTTCGCGGGATCCACGCCGTGCGCAGAAAGCGATCGACGAACGCGAGTGGCCTTCTGCTCGTATGCACGCTGCTTGCCTGCGCGCTGCTCACTGGAGTCCCCGCAGCGGCATCAGCCAGCACCGTCGAAATGCGCGGCGAATGGGAACTCAACCTCAACAACGGGTCCAAGGACCTCAAAGGCATTGGCTTCATCACCCAGGAAGCGAACGCCAAAGAAGAATTCGAAAGCAGCAGTCTCCTGATCGAAGGCATCCTTCCCGCGACTTTCTCGGGCACCCTGGAAGGAAGCGAAGCCACTGTGACCGTCATCATCCCTGCCGACCCTCCCTTCCCGGAAGGGATATTCCACGGTAGTGGCATAACCGTCCAGTCCGGGCCAGGCACCCTCTCGATGTCCGGAACCGGGAATTACGATGTCGGCGGCGATATGACGACCGGCACGTTTTCGGCCGTACGACTGAGGAGCGGCAAACAGATAGAAGAACAGGAAGCAAAAGAAGAGAAGGAACGAGAAGAACGCGAAGCCAGATCGAAGGTACGCGGCGAATGGTCGCTCACAATCGAATCCGGTCCACAGAGCGTGAAAGGCACAGCGCTCATCTCAAGTGAAGCAAACGCGCAAAACGACTTCTCGAGCTCAAGCGCCCTGTTTGAAAGCGTCGTCCCCGGCACGTTCTCCGGCACACTCGAAGGCAGCGAAGCATCGGTCACGATCACCACCATGGCCGCGGGTTCATATCCCGAAGGCAAATTCATTGGGACCAAACTCGCGCTTGCATCCACCGCTAACCCAATGTCGATAACCGGCTCGGGCACACTGACCCTTGGCGGAAGCTCTATACCCGCGACGCTGACGGCGACGCGCACAAAAACCTACCAAGAAGTTGTCGCTCGCGAAAAGAAAGAACGCGAAGCCAAGGAAGCTCAGGAAAAATCAGAAAAAGAAGCACAAGAAGCCAAAGAAAGAGAAATCAAAGAAGCTGCCGAAAAGCTCGCACGGGAAACCAAAGAAAAAGAAGCAGCCGAAAAGCTCGCGCGGGAAGTAAAAGAAAAACAGGAACTCGAAGCACGAAAAGCAGCCGAAAAAGCGGTCATACCGCCACCGCCTGCCCCCGTCGCGCTCGTCTCGGCCAAGCTGACGGGCAATAGCTTCACCGTTAGCGCCTCGGGACAAGTGTCCCTCCTGACAGACAACCCCAACGACTACGCGATCTCAGGACGTGTCACGCTGGTCGCTCAGGCGGGAGGGGCTGCGAAGTCTCCGAGCAAGAAAGCCGCATCGCTCGGGACTGCCTCATTTAGTATCTCCGCGAGCGGGAAACAGGTCGTGAAGCTCGAGCTCTCTCAGAAGGGCCGCTCTGACCTGGCCCATCACAAGACCCTAAGCGTGCTCGCCACGATCACGACCAAGGCTAGCGGGCAAACCACCACTACCAAGACGTTCAGCCTCACACTGCACGCTGGGTCAGCACACCGCAAGGGCTGAGGGGAGCCTCTGCGCCAGGGAGCGGCTCGCGATTGTGCGAGCCGCTCCCTAGACTGTGCCTATGGCGCTGATCCACACCTGCTATCGCATCACCGAGATCGATCGTTCGATCGCTTTCTATAACGCGCTCGGTTTTGAGGAGGTCGGCCGCATCCCGATCGGCAATGAGGCGATCAACGTCTTCATGAACCAGCCCGGCGACGGCGACATGCCGCGCCTAGAGCTCACCTACAACTTCGGCATCGACACGTATCAGATTGGCTCGGGCTACGGCCACATCGCGATCACCGCCGCCGATCTGGACGCGATGCTCGCGCGGCTGGCGGAGCTGGGTATACAGCCCGAGAAGCCGCCTTATTCGGTGCGCGATGGCGGCTCGCGCCTGTGCTTCGTCAAAGACCCGGACGGGTACCGGATCGAGATCATCGAGCAGGGCTAGTCAGACGACTCCTCCAGGGAAGCTCGCCGAGCGGCCTCTAGGACTCGCTTGCGACTATCCAGCTGTCAGCGTGAACTTGGCCGACGTCTTCAGCAGCGGTTTGCCGGAGCTGTCCTCGGGCGCCAGATAGCCGCACAGCAGATACGTTCCGGGACCAGCCTCGCCGCTGAACACCTTCAGTTCTCCGTGCCAGTTGAAAGCGCCGCGGAAGTTGACAGGGTTTCTCGGAAAGAGCTGAGGATCGCTGGGCGTACCTGGGATCGGCACCAATTGGCTGTCTCCTTTGCGTGTCGCCTCCTGACCGCCGGTGGCGGCGCACGACTTCTGTGCCTTCAGCTGGTAGTACACCGCCATATCGGCGCGCTTGCTGGAAGTGCCGGAGACCGTCACTGTGAACCCTTCGTTTTCGGCCGCCGTGAGGCTGAGCGACGCAGGACTGACGACGATCTTCAGCTGCTCGGCCGCCGCCGCCACAGCAGCGCTGCACAGCACGATGGCCGTGACCGTCAGCAGCGTCACGGTCACGCGGCGGACAAAGCGCCCGTCGCGGCCAACGTGCCCGCGACTCATGTAGGTGGGAATCTGCATCGGCTCCTCCTCTACGGTCGTTGCCGCCCGTAGTTGCGGCTCGAATTGCACGCGATCATATAGTGCGTGACTTCGTGGAACTAGGTCTCGCAACATTTGCCGACGTAGCCCCCGGCGCCTCGCCGGCGCGCGTTGCCCAGCGCCTGCAAGAGCTGCTCGAGGAGATCGAGCTTGCCGACCGCCTCGGCCTCGACGTGTTCGGCCTCGGCGAGCACCACCGGCGCGACTATGCGGTGTCAGCTCCAACGGTGGCGCTTGCCGCGGCGGCCGCACGCACCGAGAGGATCCGCCTGTCGAGCGCCGTCACCGTGGTCAGCTCGGCCGACCCCGTCACCGTCTTCGAGGAGTTCTCCACGCTCGACCTGCTCTCCGGCGGACGCGCGGAGATCATGGCGGGCCGTGGCTCCTTCACCGAGTCTTTCCCGCTCTACGGCTACAAGCTCGACGACTACGACGAGTTGTTCGCCGAGAAACTGGAGTTGCTGCTGGCGCTGCGCTCCTCTGAGAGCGTCACCTGGTCAGGCCGCCACCGCGCCGCTCTGCACGACGCGGCCGTCTATCCCCGCCCGCTGCAGCAGCCACTGCCAGTATGGATCGCGGTGGGTGGCACCCCGGCCTCGGTCGCGCGCGCCGGGATGCTCGGGCTGCCGTTGATGATCGCCATCATCGGCGGCGCTCCCGCTCGTTTCGCGCCGCTGGTCGACCTGTACCGCGAGGCGCTCCGCCGCGGCGAGCAAGAGCGAGCGCGACGCGACGATCCCGACACGTCTTCGCACGAGGGCGCGCACCAAGCCCAACCGACGGTGGGCCAAGGCGCCCCGGCCGTCGGCATCAACTCGCACATGTACATAGCTGAGACGGCCAAGCGCGCCGCCGACGAGTTCTTCGGACCGTACTCGCAGATGATGAATCGCATCGGTCGCGAGCGTGGCTGGCCACCGATGAGCCGTACACAATTCGACGCCGGCTGCGCGCCTGAGGGCCACTTGCTCGTCGGCACACCCGACGAGGTGGCAACGAAGATCCTTGCCCACCACGAACTGTTCGGCCACAACCGCTTCCTCGGTCACATCAGCGTCGGCGTGTTGCCCCACGAGAAGGCGCTGCACGCGACCGAGCTGTTCGCGACCGAGGTAGTCCCGCGCGTGCGCACGGGGCTTGGCGTGGGCGACCCAGCAAGCGACACCGGCACGAGCACGGCAAGCAATGGCCCATCTGCCGACTCCGCGGGCGGCACCGGCGCTACCCTTCCTGCCAGCGATGGCTGACACGGGCAAGATCGCCAAGAACCTGGAGCGCTTTGCGCAGGCCGTGGCCGCCCACGACCGCGAGAACCCCACGCATACCGCCTACGGAATCGGCTTGGCGCACTTCGACATGGAGCGCCTCGGTCTCGAGGAGGGCGAGGAGATCCTCCCAGGGATCACGATTCACGCCGACAGCGGCCAGAGCGCCAACTTCCGCGTGCTATGCGACGGACAGCACGACGAGGGCGCTGTCGAGTCCGAGGAAGAGGTCGTCGAGGCGGTCTCAACCCAGGCGCTGCCGATGATCTCGCCCGTCTCCCCGCCGCGGGAGCTCTGAGCCGCCACAAAAAAGGCGTCGCAAAGCGTCGTCAAAAAGCGAAGTCAAAAGGCAAATGCCCGCGCGCGGGCATGGCGATTCCTGAGACTCCTCAAGCGCCAAGCGGCGAGCCAACCACGGGGCTGGGCACGCCAGCACGGACCGCGATCATCCCAACGAGCCGCTCAATCGTCGGGCACCTGATGCCGTGTCGTGCCGCCGCGCGCAACACGGAGCCGGCGATCGCGTCCAGCTCCGGCGGGCGTCCCGCGGCGATGTCACGCTGCATCGAGCTGCCGAGCGTGTCGTGCGCGGCGGTCAGCTCGCCAAGCGGGTCATCGCTCGGAATCGTGGCGCCCTCAGCCTGAGCCACCGCGCAGCCCTCCTCGATCGCTCCAATCAAGTCGGCGCGCAGCTCCGGTGTTGAGCGGATCTCCCCAAGTAGCTTGTCGTACGCACTAGTAGTACAGGCAAGCGCGTTGAGGCGCACCAGCTTTGACCACATGACCTGTGGCTCCGACTCCCCGACGCGGGCTGGAATGCCGGCAGCTGAGAGCGTGCTCGCCAAGCGCTCCATCGCTGCGTGCACCGACGGGTGGCGGGAAGCCATGTCCACGCGCAAGAACTTGCTCGTGTGAACGACCACTCCCGGCTTGGGGCGATCGGCCTCGACACGGATCGTGCCTGCCACGACAGTCTCGGGGGCAAAACGCTCACGCAACACGGCTACGTGATCGAGCCCGTTGAGCAGCGGCAGCACGAGCTTCGGAGCTGCCTCGATCCGCCGGATCGCCTCATGCAGGCCGGCGGCCTTGGTGGCCACGATCAAGACATCTACGGGCTGCTCCAGCCGTGCCGTAGCCGGCGGGTGGACGAGAAAATCCCCAAGCAGCACGCTGCTTATGCTGAGACCTCGCTCGCCGATCGTCTCGACCGTTGCCGCGCGCGCCACGATGGTTACAGGCGTACCTGCGCGGTTGAGCGCAGCGGCGACCAGGCCGCCAACTCCGCCTGGGCCAAGTACGGCGACCCTCACGGCAAACGCCTAGCGGTGCAAGCACTCGGCGGCGGCTCGTCCACAGCGACCCTCATGGCAAACACCTGATGGGGCGAAACGACCGGCGACGCCTCCTCCACGGAGACCCTCACGGCAGCGGATCGACGAGCACGCCGGGATTCATGACAGCTTGCGGATCGACCGCGGCCTTGGCGCCGCGCAAGGCCGCGGCGAACGGGTCGGGCCGCTGACGGTCATACCAAGGTCGATGGTCGCGCCCGACGGCGTGGTGGTGGGTGATGGTGGCGCCCTCGGCGACGATCACCTCAGAGACTGCCGCCTTGATCGCGGCCCACTGCTCAACCTCCGCCCCGCGCTGCGCGGGTGCAAGCACCGTGTAATAAGGAGCGGGGCCGTCGGGGTAGACGTGGGTGAAGCGGCACGAGACGTGCGCCACACCGCTTGTGTCTTCGGCCGCGGCACGCGCGGCGGCCATCACACGCTCGTGGAAGCCCGGGAAGCGATCCCATGTGATCGCGGTCTCAAACGTCTCGGAGAGGACGCCCATAGCGACGAAGATGTCGCGCACGTAGGGAGCACGCAGGAACGCTTCGCGCCATGCCCCGACGCCCCCGCCGGTATTGCCCGTTTCCGCACCGCTGGTATTGCCCGTTTCGTGCGCCCCCCCGCGCGCGCGGGGGGCATCGTCCTTTTTTGGACTGCCAATCCCCGCACCACCGGCCTCCGCACCACCTGCCCCCGCACCCACACCACCGCGCGACCCGGAGGATTCACGCCTCTCTCCGGCGAGACCGCCGTGCTCAGCGCAGATGGCAAGCGCTCGGTCCATCGACGGGCCGACCGGGTGATCGGAGGACTCGAAGCCGAGCACGAGCAGAGCGAAAGTACCGTCGCCTGACATCGTGAAGCGTGCCTCGGCCGGGTCGATCAGACGGCAGTTGCTTGGATGAAGACCCGACTGAGAAAGAGCTCGCACACACTCGGCGCCGATCGCGAAGCTGGGAAAGCGCACGCCCACAGAGGTGCGGTGCATTGGGCGCGGCTGGACTCGCACCCATGCCTCGGTGATAACTCCGAGCGTGCCCTCCGAGCCGACGAGCAGCCGGTCGGGGCTTGGTCCCGCGCCGGAGCCTGGCAGCCGTCGCGACTCCCACGTACCTGTCGGCGTAATCGCACGGACGGACTCGACGAAGTCCTCGATATGCGTCCATACGGTGGCGAAGTGGCCGGCGGCGCGCGTGGCGATCCAGCCACCAAGCGTGGAGAGCTCGAACGACTGCGGGAAATGGCGCAACGTAAGACCGTGCAGGGCCAGTTGGGCCTCCAGGTCGGGGCCAGTAGCACCCCCCTGGATGCGTGCGGCACGCGAGACCTCGTCGACCTCGACCACTTGGCGCAGACCTGCGAGATCGATCGAGATCGCTCCGTTGTAGCTGGAGTCCACGACAGGCTGCACCCCGCCGACCACGCTCGTGCCACCGCCATAGGGGATCGCGGCGACACGCTCGGCTGCACACCACTCCAAGAGCCGCTCGACATCGCGCTCGTCGCGCGGAGAGGCGACGAAGTCAGGCGGATACTCGAAATGGCCGCGGAAGCCGAGCACGATGTCCGAATAGGACTTGCCGAGCGCATGAGAAGCGCGCGCGTGTACGTCGGCTGCGCAGATCTCGGCAAGCTCCGCGGGAGGCACGATCCGTGGGTCCGCCAGCTTGAGAGCATCCAAGCCCACTGGATCCTCGACTTCGATAGGTGGGAAGCCGAGGTGTGTGGCCAGACCGCTGGCCGCGGCGCGAACCTGCTCGGGCGAAGGCTGCTCGTCCTCGAAGCCCCAACCCCAGTGCTTGCGTCTACGGATACTCACAGCCGAAGAGCTTAGGGGCAGGCACTCCAAAAACGCGATGCCCGCGCGCGCGCGGGGGGCATCGACGATTTAGAGCAACTCCAGCCTCACCTTCCCGTCCTGCGTGAGTGGATCTTTACTCGCCGCCGCTTCCCGATAGCTAGCCTTCTAGATGTGGCCACCAGAGCACAACCGACGACGAATGAGCTACCGCAACTGCTGGCGCGTGGACCGTGGGAGTTGAACCAGGTCAAGACGCGCTGGCGCAGCGAGCATTTCGAGCCTCCGCCCGAGCACACCAAGGTCGCGGACGCTGAGATTGCCAGCTTGCAACAGCGTGGTTCGCCCAGCCACGATGGCCTTGCCGGACGACTGGTCGACTTCAAGCAAGGGCCACACGGCATTGAGCTTGAGATGCAGCCGCTGCGTTGGGCGCTGCGCCTGGTGAGCACCGATGCTTCGGACAGCGTTGCCGGACTGTGCGTGACGCGTGCCGCCGACGGGCGCTGGCTGGCAGGTAGGCGCGCAGCGTGGCTTTCCACCTGGGCCGGGCGCTGGGCGCTGGGCGCAGGCGGCGCTGTGGACCTCGGCGAGAGCCCAGCCGACACTCTGGTCAGGGAGCTGAATGAGGAGTGGTCGGTCTCGCCTGCGCGCGTACGTGGAGAGGCGCTGATCCGCTTGCCCCACCAACTCGTGATGTTCGTCGGACAAGCTTGGCTTCACGAGGATGCCGAGGTGACCCCCGACCACGAGCACGACGAGTACGCGTGGTGGCCCAGCGACATCGAGCAGTGGCCGCCCGAGGCCGAGGAGAGCCTGCGCAGGATGGCGCGCTGGCTGTCGGAGTGAGCCATCCGACCAGCCCCCGAGAGACCATGAAGACACCAGACGGGACTCACTCGTCGACAAGCGTGGTTCACCCATCTACAAGCGGTGCTCACCCATCTACAAGCGCTGCTCACCCATCGACCGCCTTCACCCGCCTGAAGTGGACCTCGTTCTTTCATTCGTGCGTTTACACCTCGCTGTTGATCTGTGCGTTTGCGCTCGGCAAACCGCAGCCAGAGACGTTGGTGCTGGGGTGGACGCATGGACTGCTGTGGATCGGCATGTCGCTTGCCTGCATCACCGCGGCGCGTATGAGAATCGTCCCACTGCGCCTCGCCGTGGCGGTCGCGGTGCTGGGTGGGATCGGACCCTTCTTCGGTAGCGCCGAGTTCGTGCGTACCCAAAGGGCGCACCCAGAAGGCACAGACAAGCTGAACGCGCGTCTGCCGAGCGACTGTTAAGCAACGTGAAGAGACGCGGGCTTTAGTCGCCCTGGATTAATTCCGGCGGCCGAGCACGCTAGAGTGACACCAGATGGCGTCCGGCACTACGATCAATCAAATGATCGATGTGGTGACCCCTGCCGCCGGCGAGTCGGTCACCGAGGGAACGATCCTCGAATGGCATGTCAAGGTCGGCGACTTCATCAAGGTCGACGACACGATAGTTGAGATCTCTACCGACAAGGTGGACGTCGAGTTGCCCTCGCCCGCCAGCGGAACGGTCGTCGAGATCCTTGCGGAGGAGGGCGACACCGTCGGTGTCGGTCAGGTGATCGCGCGGCTTGCCGCGGGCGACGGTGGGTCGGCCCAACAATCGTCAGGAGACGGGGCGTCCTCCGCGGAGGATGGCAACGGCGCAGCCGCGCCTCGCGCGGCGAGCTCGACACAGGCGAGTGCCGCCAGCGCCCAAGCCGACACGAGTGCCTCGGGCGCTGCGCAAGCGATCGGCGACGGAGCGACGACGCTGCCCGACGGCAAGCGCGTGTCTCCCGTGGCGGCACGCGTGGCCGCCACCGAGGGCATCGACCTCGCCGGCATACCCGGCAGTGGACCCGGCGGGCGCATCGTCAAGGCCGACGTGCTCGGCGTCGTCGCCAATGGCGGGCCGACAACCACTAACGGCAAGTCGACCGCTGCTGCTGAGCCCGCCGGCGAGCGCCGGCTGCTGAAGGGCAGCGCGGCGATGCTCGCGCGCTACATGGACGAGTCGCGCTCGATCCCAACGGCCACCAGCTTCAGGACGCTGACCGTGACGGCGCTCGACGGGCGGCGCCGCGAGCTGAAGGGGGCCGGGCGCAAGGTGTCCTTTACGCATCTGATCGCCTACGCGATCGTGCAGGCGACGCAAGAGATGCCGAGCATGGTCCACCACTTCGCCGAGATCGAGGGCAAGCCCTATCGGATCGACGATGGCGCTGTGAACCTTGGGCTGGCGGTGGACGTCGAGAAGAAGGACGGCTCACGCACGCTGATGGTTCCGGTCATCCGCGGCGCGGATCGGCTGAGCTTCGAGGAATTTCTGGGCGCCTACGACGCGCTTGTCGAGAAGGCGCGTACCAATACACTCACGGCCGACGACCTGACAGGGGCCAACATCACGCTGACGAATCCCGGCGGCCTTGGGACGATCGCCTCGGTGCCACGGCTGATGAACGGGCAAGGGACGATCGTCGCCACAGGCTCGATCGCTTATCCCGTCGGGCTGGGCAACATCGGTGAGCAGATCGGCGCCGAGAAGGTCATGACGATGACCTCGACCTATGACCACCGCGTGATCCAAGGGGCGGAGTCCGGGCGCTTCCTTGGACTGATCGAGCAGCGCCTACACGGCGAGCATGACTTCTACGAGCGCGTGTTCGCCTCGCTTGGCGTCGAGCTCGGACCCGCGCCCGCAGCACCCGCGCCGACCGGACTCGCGCCAGCTGGAGCGCCTACCGGGGTGGGTGGGGTCTCGATTCAAGCGAGCGCGCCCGACGAGCAGATGCTGCAGGCTGTGCAGGCCGCAAGCACGCTCCTACACCGCTTCCGCAGCCACGGACACCTTGCGGCGCGGCTGGATCCGCTTGGCTCAGAGCCCGAGGGCGAGCCGCAGCTCGATCCGGAGACCGCTGGCCTGACTCCGCAGGTGATGGCACAGATCCCGGCTCGCATTCTGCGCATGTACGTACCTGGCGAGACACTTGCCGAGGCGCTGCCGAACTTGCGCCAGACCTACTGCGGCACAATCGCTTATGAGATCGAGCACATCTCCTCGCACCGCCAGCGCGTGTGGTTGCGTGAGCAGATCGAGTCCGGCACGTTCCGCCAGCCACTTGGGATCGAGCAGCGCAAGGCCCTGTTGAAGCGACTGATCGAGGTCGACGCGCTCGAGCGCTTCATGCACAAGGCCTACCTCGGCCAGCACCAGTTCTCGATCGAGGGGCTGGACATGACCGTGCCGATGCTCGACGAGCTGATCCAGCTGGCGGCGGGCATCGGCGGACAGGAGGTCGTGGTGGGGATGGCACACCGTGGCCGGCTGAACGTGCTTGCGCACAACCTCGGACGTCCCTACGACACGATCTTCGCCGAGTTCGAGGGCGCCTCGACGCTCGAGGCAGTCACCACGATTCCCCAGGGCGGCACAGGCGACGTCAAGTACCACCACGGCTCGCAAGGCTCCTACAAGCTGCCCGACGGCGGCACGATCCGCGTCAATCTGGAGTCCAATCCAAGCCACCTCGAGTACGTATCGCCCGTCGTCGAGGGGGCCACGCGCGCTGCCCAGACGACTCGCACCGGACCGCGCGCCCACCAGGACACCAATGCAGCCGTACCGATCGTTATCCACGGCGACGCGGCCTTTCCCGCCCAGGGGGTTGTGGCCGAGACGCTCAACCTGCAGGCGCTCGATGGCTATCAGGTCGGCGGCACCGTACACCTGATCATGAACAACCAGGTTGGCTTCACCACCGATCCCGACGATGCGCGCTCGACGCGTTGGGCGTCGGATCTGGCGAAGGGGTTCGACGTGCCGATCATCCATGTCAACGCCGACGACGTGCCCGCCTGTATGAGCGCCGTCAGACTCGCCTTTGCTTTCCGCCAGGAGTTCGGGCACGACGTGCTGATCGACCTGATCGGCTACAGGCGCTTCGGCCACAACGAGTCCGACGAGCCCGCCTACACCCAGCCAGAGATGTACGCGAAGATCAAGACGAAGAAGCGTGTGTATGAACTGTGGGCCGAGCAGCTGATCGAGGACGGCGTCGTCAGTCGCGAGGATGTCGAGCGCACTGGGCAGGAGGTTTGGGACAACCTGACGATCCTGCACCAGCGGTTGAAGGCCAAGATCGCCGCTGCTGCCGAACACGGGAACGTCAATCAGAGCACCGGTGAGTATCAGCTCGATCGCTCGCCCAGCCCAGAGGTCGACACCGCCGTGCCGGCTGCCCGTGTGCGCGAACTTGGGCTCGAACTGTTGCATACGCCCGAGGACTTCACCGTGCACCCGAAGCTCGTCAAGCAGCTGGAGCGCCGCCGTGCTGCGCTTGTACAGGACGACGCCTCCAGCGACGACGGCGTGGGCGAGGCAAACACGGAGAAGGCGCCGGCGCGTCTCGACTGGGCCCACGCCGAGGCGCTTGCGTTCGCTTCGCTGCTGACCGAGGGGACGCCTGTGCGGCTCACCGGGCAGGACACCGAGCGCGGCACGTTCAGCCAGCGCCACCTGGTGCTCCACGACGCCAAGACCGGGCGTGCCTTCTGCCCGATCCAGTCGTTGGGCGAAGCGCTGGCGCCGATGGAGCTTCACAACAGTCCGCTCTCCGAGCTTGCCTGCATGGGCTTCGAGTACGGCTACAGCCAGGAGGCTCCCGAGACGCTTGTGCTGTGGGAGGCGCAGTTTGGCGACTTCGTCAACTCGGCTCAGGTGATCGTCGACCAGTTCATCGCCTCGGGGCTTGCCAAGTGGGGGCAGACCTCACGCTTGACACTGCTGTTGCCGCACGGCTATGAGGGGTCTGGACCCGAGCACTCCTCAGCGCGCCTTGAGCGGTTCTTGGCGCTTGCAGCCGAGGGGAACATGCGTGTGGCGAACTTGACGACCCCCGCCCAGTACTTCCACCTGCTGCGCCGCCAGGCCCTGATCGCCAAGCAGCGCCCGCTTGTGATCATGACGCCTAAGTCCCTGCTGCGCCTGCCGCAGGCCACCAATACCGTCGAGGATCTAGCTGAGGGCTCACGCTTCGAGCCCGTGCTGGCCGAGCCCGGCATCCTCGACGAGAGTGCCGTGACGCGGCTTGTCCTTTGCACCGGCAAGATCTACTACGACCTCGCCGGACACCCGGATCGACAGGGCAACGACAGCGTGGCGATCGGTCGTGTCGAGCTGCTCTACCCGTTCCCCGAGCGCAACATCAGGGAGCTGATGGGGCGCTATCCCCACCTCAAGGAGATTCTGTGGGTGCAGGAGGAGCCGCGCAACGTCGGGGCACGTGCGCACATGTTCCCGCGCTTGATGCAGATCATGCCCGAGGACATCCACTTCGGCTTTGTCGGGCGGCCCGAGCGGGCCAGCCCCGGCGAGGGTTATCCGGCCGCGCACATCGCCGAGCAGAGTCGCATCGTGAAGACTGCGCTCGACCTTGGGATTCCCGTCTCGCAGTATCCGAAAAAGACACCGGGCGAGCGCTAGATGCTTTGGCGGCGCTTCATGGCGATTTGGCGTCAGCGTAAACGCAAGCGCCGCATGCGCGGCTAGCGCCAGCGGCAACACTCCGCATCCGCGAGTCCCTCAAGCCAAATCAGCGTGCCCCGCGCGCGCGGGGCACGCTGATTTCTGACAAGGCATCCGCCCTTAGCGACCCTGCCACACAGGGGGGCGCTTCTCGGCAAAGGCCGTGGCGCCCTCGCGCGCGTCCTCGGAGACGAACACGGGGTCGGAGATCGCACCTTGGCGCTCCCACATCTCAGACGAAGGCCAGTCCCATTGCTCTTGCAGGATGCGCTTGGAGGCCGTCAGCGCAAGAGGGGCGTTGGCTGCTATGTCGCCTGCCAAAGCCAACGCGACCTCGACGGCCGAGCCAGGCTCGGCTAGGCGGTTGACGAGGCCCAGCTCCTGTGCTCGCTCGGCGACGATCGGATCGCCGGTCAACGCCAGCTCCATCGCTACGTGATACGGGAGCCGGCGCGGCAGGCGCAACAAAGCCCCGCCTGCGGCCACCAAGGAGCGCTTGACCTCGGGTATCCCCAACTTTGCGCCCCTGGCCGCCACGATTAGGTCGCACGCGAGCGCCACCTCCAGGCCGCCGGCCACAGCGAAACCCTCCACAGCCGCGATTAGCGGCTTTGCCGAGGCTCGCCGCACGATTCCCGCAAAGCCTCGATCGCCGACCCACGGGCGCTCTCCCGTGACGAATGCCTTCAGGTCCATGCCGGCGCAGAAGCCCTTGCCAGCGCCCGTCAGGACCGCGACGCTGAGGGAAGCCTCGCCGTCGAGCTCGTCTAGCGCTGCCGCTAGACCCTCCGCCAGCGGCAGGTTGACCGCGTTGCGGGCCTCGGGGCGGTTGAGCGTGATTAGCAGCACGCCGTCGCGCCACTCGGTGAGCACTGGCTGCTCGTTGGGGGTTTCAGCGTCAGTCATACGCTGGAGCGTACCCTGCGACGCGCCATGCGGCGGGACGGCGCTTCCGGCCGTTGCGACTCCGGCTCCCGCTTGGTGCCATGCGGCGGGGGCGGCGCTTCCGACCCTGGCTCCCGCTTGGCGCCTTTACGCAGCAAACAGGCGCAGGTCGGGCTCGCGGTTACCACGCAAGACTTCCAGGTCGACCTCTACACACGCGATGCCGCGCGACTCGGCCAGCACCCTTGCCTGCGGCTTGATGTGCTTGGCGGCGAGCACTCCGCGGCAACTCGCCATCGCTGGGTCTACGCGAATCCGCTCTAGATAGCGGGTCAGCTGCTCGACGGAGTCGAGTGTGGCGATGCGCTTGATCTCGACGGCGACCCATTCGTCCTCGAGGTCCCGGCACATTAGATCGACTGGGCCGATGTCGGTCGGCCACTCGCGCCGCACCAAGCGGAAACCCTCGCCGCACCAGTGTGGGGCGTCGGCTAGAAGCTCTTGTAGTTCGCGCTCGACGCCCTCCTTCTCGAGCGTGGCGCTCACGTCGAGGTCGTGCTCGACGTCGGTGAGGACCTCGGCGATTGCGATCTCCAGGCGCTCGTCGTCTCGTTGCTTGCGCACGACCAGGCGCGTCAACTGGCCTCCACCATCGGTGCGGCGCGCGTGGGCGCCATCTTGGCCATCGAGTCCGTTCCCGTCTCCACCTTCGAGGCGATTCCCGTCATGCTCCTCTTCGAGCACCGTCGGCGGGGTCATCCAGTTGAGCGGCTTGACGTTCGGGCCGCCGCCGTCCGCCCAGACCATGAACGTGCCATCGCCCTTGCACATCAGCAGCAAGACGGCCTCTGGCAAAGCCGTCGTGGTACGGCCGATATAGGTGACCTCACAGCGAGCGACGATCAAGCGCACCGGCGCACGGTATCCGCTGTGGCGGACTACTTGTCGTCTTCGTGTGGCTCCACATTCATCGCCTCGCGGAACTCGCGCATGCCCTTGCCGAGAGCGCGCGCGACTTCGGGGAGACGCTTGGGGCCGAGCACGATCAGCGCCACGGCGCCGAGGAACAATAGATGGACGGGACTGTCGATTCCCATTACCCATCAGGCTAGCGCGTGTCTCGCCGCCGATCCGGCTTTTAGTCTTGGCGGGTGGCAGCAGAGACATCGCGCCCGCCCGGGCGTCCCTATCCACCGCCCGCCGAGAGCGAGCCGTTTTGGCCAGCGCAACTGACCATTCTCGCCGCGATCGGGCTGCAGGTCGCATTGCCTGCGCGGCTGGTGGCGGGACCAGCGTGGTTGGTTCCCACGCTCGAGGGGGTGCTGTTCATCGGCATGTTCCTGGCGACTCCGCGCCAGCTCGAGCACGAGCACAAGCGTCGGCGGCACGCCGCGCTCGGCTTGACCGCGTTTGTGGGGGCCGCCAACATCTATTCGCTTGCCGCGCTGACGCACTTCTTGTTGCACCACGGCTCGCCCAATGGCCGCGAGCTGATCGTCTCAGGGGTGCTGGTCTGGATGACGAATTTTTTGATTTTCGCGCTCTGGTACTGGGAGATGGACCGCGGCGGCGCCGGCAAGCGGGCCGCCGGGCACGACGGGCCGCCGGACCTTTTGTTTCCTCAGATGTCGGATGACCGCATCGAGCCAAGGGATTGGCGGCCGAAGTTCATCGACTACCTATACGTGTCGCTGACGAACGCGACGGCGTTCTCGCCGACGGACACGATGCCGCTGACGCCGATCGCGAAGATGACGATGGGCGTGCAGTCGCTTGTGTCGCTGGTGACGATCGGATTGATTGTGTCGCGCGCCGTGAACATACTGTCCTAGACGGCTGTCGAGCGGCGCTGGCCGATCGGCGATCCCGTCGATCCCCGATCGGTTGCGTCCTCAGTCGCTCATGTGCGAAGCACATTCCGCTCCTTGCGTCCTTGTCTCGCTTGCTCAACGGCCGTCTAGTGGCTCAGTCGTAAGAGGACCATCCCTAGCCTTTAGCTACCACCCCGATCGACTCGGCAAAGCCGCGCAGCTTGCGGAAACGCTCCACTCCGCGCGCACAGCCATCCCCCTAGCGGCCTATCGTCCATAGGTCATGACCTTTCTCCAGGCGACGCTCGAGCAGGGCGAGGCTGTGTTGCGCTTTCCCTATGACGACGTATTGCGCAAGCTGTTGCGTGCGATTCCCGGCCGCCGTTGGGATCCGGCTGAGCGCGCTTGGATCGTGCCACTCGACCCCGAGCGCGCACAGGCGGTGGCGCTACTGCTGGAGAACCTGCCACGGCCGCCGCTCGTCAGCGAGCCGCTGGCTCGCGCGCTCGAGCGTCAGCGTGGGCGTCGCAGCCACGACGAATGTGTGCTCGACGTGGCGCGGCCGAACGAGAGCTGGTGGCTGACGTTCGCCACCGACCGCGCACCCGGGATCGTCGAAGCTCTGCTCGAGCACGAGGACGCGCACGAGCTGCCGACGATCGGACGTGCGCTGATCCCGTTGGACGAGCAGGCCGCCCGGCTCGTCGACACGCTGCCTGCCGAGGCCGGTCGCCTGCGCCTCAGCGAAGACGCCGCCCACGCCCTAACCGAGGTCTCCGAGCGACCGCCGGCCCGGCCCGGAGCGATGCGCTACGACGTTGAGCTCAAGCGCGACCGGCACAAGCAGCACTGGGTGCTGATCGCGGCCGAGCACGCTCCGCTCGCCCGTGCGCTTGCGGCTCGCAGCGACCTGCGCTCGCTCGAGGGGCCTGAGGGGACTTTCGCTGTTGCCGCCGTCGAGCGCGACGCCCACTTGATCGTGGAGCTGCTCGGCCAACTCGAGTTGGCCGGCATCGATCCCCGCGTGCAAGGGTGGCTGACTCGCGCGACCACTTGGCGCGGCACGATCGACGTCGCCGGCGAGCCCGACGAGCCGGTGTTCTTGTTGCTTGGCGATCCGATCGGATTGCCAACCGAGCTGCGCGAACGTGCTGTCAGCGCGCCCGGCGGTGTGACGATTCCGCTGACGCTCGAGTCTTGGCAAGCGATCGAGCAGAGCATGCGCGGCTTCACGAGCGCCGCTGCTCGCCGCTGCGTAGACGCGCTCAAGGAAGGGCGTCCGGCGCCGCCTGCGGTGCTGGAGCTGTCCTCCGTCCACGATGATCCCACGTTCGTGCTCGCTGCCGGCCACGACGCCTCGCAGCTCGATGCTTTCGGCCTGCTGATCGGCGCCTCGCCGCACCGACCGGTTGCCGCCACGCGCGCGCCACACTCGCGCCGGCGCGATCATGGCCAGCTACCCTCGATCCGCGCCGATCCGTTCTGCGTCGAGGAACTCGACCGTTTCCTGGCCGAGCGCGACATCTGGATCGAGCCCGAGGCGCTCGTGGTGTTGCAGGAGATCCGAGAGCTTCACGCCCGAGCCGCCGGTCTCGTAGCGCTCTCATCGGCGACGGACGCCGCGCTCGGGCCGGCAGCGTCGGCGGCGCTTGAAGGCCTCGGCGGCGAGTTGAAGCCGTTTCAGCGTGCCGGCGTTGCCTACCTGCTGGAGCAACGGCGCGCCTTTTTGGCTGACGAGCAAGGGCTTGGCAAGACGATCGAGGCACTGGCAACGCTCGAGGCCGACGACGGCTATCCGGCGATAGTCGTCTGTCCGGCGAGCCTGAAGCTCAACTGGATGCGCGAGATCGAGCGCTGGCTACCCGGGCGCAGCGCGCAGACCCTGACCGGCATGGGCTCAAAGCGTGCTGACGCACCGGATCTGAGCTCGAGCGCAGCAATCCCGAGCGCAGCCGACGCGAGCGTCGAGCCACCCGGAACCGCTGCGGTGGCCAGCGCAAGCGCCACCGCAGCGGCGATCCCACCCGCCGACATCACGGTGGTCAATTACGACATCCTCGCCGCGCGCGCGCAGACGCTGGCGGCGATGGCACCACGAGCGCTGGTGCTCGACGAGTCGCACTACTGCAAGAACGCTGCCGCAAAGCGCACCCAGGCCGTTGGCCGCCTTGCTGCCAGCGTGCCAAGCGACGGGCTCGTGCTGGCGCTAACCGGCACGCCTGTGATGAATCGGCCCCCGGAGTTGATCGCCCAGCTGCGCATCCTCGGGCGCCTCGCCGACTTCGGCTCGGGGGCGCAGTTCGGGCGGCGCTTTAAGGGGGTGGACGCGCACGTGCGGCTGCACTGGCATCTGCGCTCACGCTGCTTCGTGCGCCGTCTGAAGGTCGACGTGCTGCCCCAGCTTCCCGCCAAGACTCGCACCGTGGTGCCCGTGGAGCTAGATAACGAAAGCGAGTACCGGCTAGCCGAGACCGACGTGATCGCCTGGCTGCGTTCCCGGCCGCTCGACTTGAGCGAGCTCGACGCCAAGGTCGCCGCGGCCCTGCGTGCTGAGCGCCTCGTACGCCTCAACGCGCTGAAGATGCTTGCGGCACGCGGCAAGCTGCACGCAGCGCTCGCCTGGATCCACGACTTCTGCTCCTCGGGCGAGCGGCTGGTCGTGTTCGCGCGCCACCGCGAGATCCAGCGTGCGGTGATCGAGCGCTTTCCCCATGCGCTGCACATCCTCGGCGAAGACACGCACGTCGCCCGCGACGCCTCATTGAGCGCTTTTCAGGAAGCCGATCGAGCAGACAACCAGCTGATCGTCTGCTCGATCGAGGTAGCCGGCCAAGGGCTGACGCTGACACAGGCGTCGAACGTCGCCTTTCTCGAGCTCGACTGGACACCCGCCAAGCACGACCAGGCCGAGGACCGCTGTCACCGCATCGGGCAGCAGGACGCTGTCAACGCCTGGTACCTGCTGGCGGCAGGCACGATCGACGAAACCATGGCGACGCTTTTGGAGCGCAAGCGCGCGATCATCGGCGCCGTCACCGACGGCCGCGAGGAAAGCGACGAGGGCATCGTCGATGCGCTTGCCCGCGAGCTTGCCGGCGAGCCGTACAAGCACCTGCGCGCTGTCGCTTGAAGCTGGCCGAAGATCTGGCGCGCGCCCGCTGGACACCAGCTCTCAGTCCCATGCGGCGAGGCTCCTATGCGGCCGGACTCTCCATGGATGACAAGTGCTGGGTGTATTGAGCTGATTTGAAGGTCTTGCCAACACCCCCCTTATGCGGACAGCAGGATAAAGATTTGGTACCAAAACAAATCTTCCAGGTCACGCAAAGGGGGTGTGGCTGTGCAGCACGTCTTGAATGCTTCTAAGCCGTCTGTGTCATGCGCGGCTCCAGCGCGAGCGCCTGCACCAACAGGTCGCGTACCTTCCCGCCCGCGCCCAAGCCGAGAGCGCGCTCGAACGCGTGCACCGCGCCCTCGCGATCGACCAGCTGCAGGCGCAGGCGACCCAAACGCTCCCACGCGCCCGCGTCGGTCGGTCCGCGCTCTGCCGCACGCCCGGCGGCCTCCTCGGCGAGGTCGATCGCGCCCATATCCTCGTAGATGCGTGCGGCGAAGCGATGCGGGGCGGGGCGCTCGCCGTCCACGCGCGCCCAGTCGCGCACCGAGCGCGCCGCCGCGTCGAGATTGCCCGCCTGCCAGAAGGCCAGGGTCATCAGTCGCAGCACGCCCACGTTGCGCGGTTCGGCGTCGCGCGCGTAGACCAGGCGCTGTGCCGCGAGCACGTACTCGCCTTCGGCCATCGCCCGCTGGGCGGCAGTCATGAAGCGCTCGACGCGATCCTCGGCTGGGTCTGGCTTCGAGAAGTCCACGAACTTCATGCTGCCCGCCGGCACGGTGCGCACGCCGTGGGCGAACTTCACGCGCGCCCACTGCTGACCTCCCCCTCCCGGGATCGAGCCATCCTCGTCCTCGACCGCGTCTGTGAAGTAGATCCCTTCCACGGTCCCCACTCCCCACTCCGGGTAGGACTGGCAGCGCGCGTAGCGATGTACCACCGAGTGGTCTGGCACGCGACTGCCAAACGGGTCGTTGCGTTCGCGGTCGACCGCTTGCTCGCGCGCACGCTGCTCGGCTTCGTAAGCGCGCCGGCCGGCCTCTTCGCGCGCCTGGCGCGCCGCCGCCGCGCTGACCTTCACCGCGCTGCGCGAGACCTTGCCCCCGCGCGAGGTTTCGGCTAGGCGCATCAGGTGGTCGGCCGCCTCGTTGATCGCCTTCAGGTGGCGCTCGTGCTCGAACTGCTTGCCCGCCGGAGCGATGTCGGGATGCCAGCGCTTGGCCATGCGCCGCCGCGCCAGCTGCACGTCGCGCTTGTCAAACGGCGGCTCGATCTCCAACAGGAGCATCTGCTGCTCGATATCGAGGATCACTCCAGGCATGAGCACAACACGTTACCGAGCCCGGCGCCTACCGGCGATTCATACCGGCGTCCGCCGACATGCAGATTTGTGGTGGGTTGACGTCCCGACATGTCGGTCTGGCAAGCCCGCGATAACGGCCCATGCCGCCCCGCGATCCGCGGGGTCGTGGCGCGGCGCGCCAACCTCATATCCTGCGCTTGCATGTCCTCGCAATACATCTTCACGATGCACCGTCTGTCCAAGCTGCATCCCCCCGACAAGACAGTGCTTAACGACATCACGCTTGCCTTCTATCCCGGCGCGAAGATCGGCGTGCTCGGCTACAACGGCGCGGGCAAGTCCACGCTGCTGCGGATCATGGCCGGCGTCGACCAGGACTACCGCGGCGATGCGATGCTCGCTCCTGGGGCTAGCGTCGGGATGCTCGAGCAGGAGCCCCACCTGGACGAGTCCAAGGACGTCAAGGGCAACGTCGAAGAGGCTGTCGCGCCCACCCGCCTGCTGCTCGACCGCTTCAGCGAGCTGGCCGCTAACTACTCTGAGGAGACCGCCGAGGAGTTCGGCGAGCTCCAGGCCAAGATCGAAGCCGCCGACGCTTGGAATCTCGACACGCAGCTGGAGTACGCGATGGACGCGCTGCGCCTGCCCCCGCCCGACGCGGACGTGAGCGCGCTGTCCGGCGGCGAGCGCCGCCGCGTGGCACTGTGCCGCTTGCTTTTGAGTGCGCCCGACCTGCTGTTGCTCGACGAGCCCACCAACCATCTCGACGCCGAGTCGGTGGACTGGCTGGAGCGCCATCTCTCCGAATACAAGGGGGCGATCGTTGCCGTCACCCACGACCGCTACTTCCTCGACAACGTCGCCGGCTGGATCCTCGAGCTCGACCGCGGTAAGGGCATCCCTTACGAGGGCAACTACTCCAGCTGGCTGGAGCAAAAGCAGAAGCGCCTGGCCCAGGAAGAGCGCTCGGAAAAGGGCCGCGAGCGCACGATCGCCGCGGAGCTCGAGTGGGTGCGCACCAATCCCAAGGGACGGCGCACGAAGTCCAAGGCGCGCCTGGCCCGCTATGAGGAGCTGGTCGCCGAGGAGCGCAACGTCAAGCTGGACGAGGTCCAGATCCACATTCCGCCGGGGCCACGCCTGGGAACGAAGGTGCTGGTCGCCGAGGACCTTCGCAAGGGCTTTGGCGAGCGACTCTTGATCGAGTCGTTGTCATTCGACCTGCCGCGCTCCGGCATCGTCGGTGTGATCGGCCCCAACGGCGCCGGCAAGACCACGTTGTTTCGGATGATCACTGGCGAGGAGACACCCGACGCGGGCACGCTCACGCTCGGCGACACCGTGCAGCTCGCCTACGTCGATCAGTCGCGCGACTCGCTCGACCCGGGCAAGACGGTCTGGGAGGAGATCTCCGACGGGCTCGACCACCTGAAGGTCGGCGATCGCGTCGTCAACTCACGCCAGTACACGGCCGGCTTCAACTTCAAGGGCTCAGACCAGCAGGCGCGCATCGGCAAGCTCTCCGGCGGCGAGCGCAACCGCGTGCACCTGGCCAAGCTGTTGCGCTCCGGTGGCAACCTGCTGCTGCTGGACGAGCCTACGAACGACCTCGACGTCGATACGCTGCGTGCGCTGGAGGAAGCCCTGCTCGCGTTCCCTGGCTGTGCCGTGGTGATCTCCCACGATCGCTGGTTTCTCGATCGCATCGCTACGCACGTGCTCGCTTTCGAGGGCGACTCCCAGGTGACGTGGTTCGAGGGCAACTTCGAGGCCTACGAGGAAGCCCGCCGCGAGCGCCTGGGAGCCGCCGCCGACCGCCCGCACCGCATCAGCTACAAGCGCCTCGTGCGCGGCTGATCGGTCGCCTCGTCCAACGTCGCTACCGATCGCCGCCGCAAGGCCGCTTGCCTACACCTCCATCGTCGCTGCCTCGCCCAGTAGCGAACGCCGGCTCCGCACCGTTTGACTGGCCAGTCAGCCAGTCCTGTATGCTCGCCGTGCATGGACACGGTGTTTGACCGCGACACCGCCGTCAGGCGCGTAGATGGCGGGACTGACGACGGAGCGCTGACCACGGGCGAGGCGTTGTTCGCCGCCGAGATCGCCTCGGGCTGGCGCGCTGGGCGCGGGCCGCACGGGGGGTACCTGGCGGCGATGCTGCTGCGGGCGCTTACCGCCGCGGTGGACGATCCCGAGCGCACGCCGCGTTCGCTCACGATCCACTACACGCGGGCGCCAGACCCCGGCCCGATCGCGATACGTACCGTCATCGAGCGCGAGGGGCGCTCGCTGAGCACGCTTTCGGCGCGTATGGAACAGGGAGGCCGCGTCACCGCGCTGGCGCTTGCCGCCTTCTCGGTTCCCTGGCGCTCGCCCGGCGCCAACGAACTGCCGATGCCGGAGCTGGGACCGCCAGACGAGCAGCGGGTCTCCACGCCGAAGCTGTTCAAGGGCGCGCCCGAGTTCACCGACCATCTGGTGATGCAACCGCGCGTGGGCGCGATCCCCTTCAGCGGCAGCGGCGCGCCGATGCGGATCGGCGGCTGGATCGGGCTGCCGGAGGAGCGCCCCGTCGACGCGCTTTCGCTTGCGCTGTTCTGCGACGCGTGGTTCCCGCCGTCGTTCATCGCCCTGGATCAGCCGGCGATCAGCCCGACGATCGACCTCACGATCCACTTTCGTCAGTCGATGTCTGCCTGCGACTGCGACCCGGCGGCGCTGTGCCTGAGCGTGTTCGACACACGCCTGCTCTTCGACGGCCTGTTCGAGGAGGACGGCGTGATCTGGGCGCCTGACGGCACTGTCTTGGCCCAGTCGCGCCAGCTCGGGATCATCATGCCAACCGACAAACCGGTCCTACAACCGGTCGGCCTTGCGCACGAGGCCGACGAGGAGTAGATGGCACGCCAAGGCCGACAGACACGGGGCTTTCCGCGTGATGTGGGGGACGCGCGCTGGCACCGGCGGGCACGCCCATCCATCCCCAAAAACTTGCCGCCAACCCCCACCAGAGATAGGAGCAACAGATGAGCGATTACACAGCCAAGCACATCAAAGACATGGAGGCCGCTTTCGGTGGTGGCTTCGTCAAGGCCCGAGCCGAGCTCGGCGTCACGTCGTTTGGCATGCAGGTGATTCAGATGCCGGCGAACTACGAGGACTATCCGCTGCACGACCACGCTGAGAGTGGCCAGGAGGAGGTCTTCCTCGCACTGCAGGGCTCAGGCTGGATCGAGATCGACGGCGAGCGCGTGGACCTCGAGCCTGAGGTGTTCGTGCGCGTCGGACCCGAGCCCAAGCGCAAGGTGTTCGCCGGTCCCGAGGGCATACGGATGCTCGCGCTCGGCGCCACGCCTGGCGCTCCCTACGAGGTCGTTGGTGTCACGGAGCTGACCGTGGAGAGCCCTCCGGTCTCCGCCTTCGAGGGCACGAGTAACTAGCGTCGGAACGAGGTTTCGGCATCCAGCTTCAGCGCGGTCGCGGCGATCAATGCCGCGGCCGCGTGTACGTCCTCGAGCTGCACAAGCTCAACGGGCGAGTGCATGTAGCGCAAGGCAATCGACACGAGCGCGGTGGGCACCCCACCGCGGCTGAGGTGCACGGCGTCAGCGTCGGTACCGGTATTGCGCCCGATCGCCTCGACGGTGAAGTCGATTTTCTCTTGCTCGGCTGTCTCGTAGAGCAGCTCTGAGAGGCGGGGATTGAGCGTCGAGCCTCTGCTCAGCACCGGGCCAGAGCCGAGCTCGTGCTTGCCGGCCTCCTTGACGTCGATGCCCGGCGCATCGGTGGCGTGGGTGACGTCGACCACAATCGCCGCGTCGGGCTCTAGCGAGAAGGCGCTAGTGCGCGAGCCACCGAACGTCGTCTCCTCCTGTGCGGCGGCCACCGCGACCAGCTCCCAGCCGCTTGCGCCGCCGACTTCGGCGACTAGTCGCGCCGCCTCCAACGCGACGAACGAGCCGAGCCGGTTGTCAAGTGCGCGAGATGCGATGCGTCCGTTGGGCAGCTCAAGCGGGTCGCCGTCGATCACCGCGACATCGCCGATGCGCACCATCCCGCGTGCCTGCTCGCCGTCCTTGGCCCCAATGTCGATGTGCAGCTCGCGCACCTCGGCCACCTTTTTGCGCTCCTCATCGCGCAGCAGGTGGATCGGCTTCTTTCCGATCACTCCGGAGATCTCCCCCTCACGCCTGTCCCCTCGGGGCGTGGCGAGCACTACGCGCTGGCCGACGAGGATCTGCGCGTCCCAGCCGCCGACCTCGCGAAACCACAGGTAGCCCTCGTCATCGATGTGGGTCACGATCAGGCCGATCTCGTCGATGTGCCCCATCACGACGAGACGCCGCTGAGCTACGTCGCCCGCGCCGGCAGCTACGTGTGGGGTCTCGGCTGGTGCGTTGTCTGTATCCCCATTTGGGCGATGCCCCCCGCGCGCGCGGGGGGCGACCCGTGCGGAGGGTGTGCCAACCACGTCGGTCTGCACCTGCGCTCCGAATGCCTGCGCCGCCGCGCTCCACACCGCCGCCGGCGCCGTCTCATAGCCCGAGGGTCCGCGTGCCGCCAACAGGTCGCGCAGCGTTTGCGTGAAGCCACTCATACGACTATCCGCCGGATTGCCTCAGCGCCGCTCACGCCGCGAGCAGCTGTCGCAGCACGTACTGGAGGATGCCGCCGTGGCGGAAGTAGTCCGCCTCCTTGGGCGTATCGATGCGCACCGTCGCCTCGAACTCGACCTCGCCGACGCGCACGTTGCACGTCTTCGGCAGCTCACCGGCGTTCAACGCCTCGGCAAAGCCAGTGATGCTGAACTCCTCATGCGCATCCACCCCAAGTGCCTCTACCGACTGCCCCTCGGGGAACTGCAACGGCAGCACGCCCATGCCGATCAGGTTGGAGCGGTGGATGCGCTCGAAGCTCTCGGCGATCACAGCCCGTACGCCAAGCAGCTTCGTCCCCTTGGCTGCCCAATCGCGGGAGGAGCCGGAGCCGTACTCCTTGCCGCCGAGCACGACAAGCGGCACCCCTTCCTCGGCGTAGCGCATCGAGGCGTCATAGATCGACATCTGCTCCCCGTCGGGGAGGTGCAAGGTCACACCGCCCTCGGTGCCTGGCGCAAGCCGGTTGCGCAGGCGGATGTTGGCGAACGTGCCGCGCATCATCACCTCGTGGTTGCCGCGCCGCGAGCCGTAGGAGTTGAAGTCGCGCGGCGCCACACCGTGCTGCTGCAGATAGTCGCCGGCAGGACCGTCGCGCTTGATCGAGCCGGCGGGCGAGATGTGGTCGGTGGTGACGCTGTCGCCGAGCAGCGCGAGCACGCGCGCCCCCTCGATGTCCGTGAGCGGCTCGGGTTGGGCAGGCATACCGTCGAAGTAGGGCGGCAGGCGCACGTAGGTGGAGTCCGGCTCCCAGGCGAAGCGGTCGCCCTCGGGCACTTGCAACGAGTTCCAGCGCTCGTCGCCGGCGAACACCTCGCCATAGCTCGAGCGGAACATGTCCGAGTGGATCGCTTGCTCGATCGTCTGCGCGACCTCGTGCTCGGAGGGCCAGATGTCGCGCAGGTACACGTCCTGCCCTTGCGCGTCCTGACCGAGCGGCTCGCCGACGATGTCGATGTCCATCGTGCCCGCCAGCGCATAGGCCACGACCAGCGGCGGCGAGGCGAGGTAGTTCATCTTTACGTCCGGGTTGATGCGACCCTCGAAGTTGCGGTTGCCCGAGAGCACGGACACGACTGCCAGGTCGCCCTCCCCCACGGCCTTCGACACCTCCTCCGGCAAGGGGCCGGAGTTGCCGATGCAGGTGGTGCAGCCGTAGCCCACGAGGTCGAAGCCGAGCTGCTCGAGCGACTCGGTAAGACCGGCCTTGTCGAGGTATTCGGTGACCACCTTCGAGCCGGGCGCGAGCGATGTCTTCACCCACGGCTTGCTCTGCAGTCCGCGCGCGAGCGCGTTGCGGGCGAGTATGCCTGCACCGACCATCACCGACGGGTTGGAAGTGTTGGTGCAGCTGGTGATCGCGGCGATCACCACGTGACCGTGGTCGAGCTGTGTGACTGTGCCGTCGGCGAGCGTTACGTCCACCGCCGTAGAGGAGGCGCTCGCGGTTAGACCCGGCGCCCACTCCCCCCCGTTCGCCTGCGAGCTGGGGCTGTGAGCGGCCGAGACGTGCGCGCCCTGTGCCTCTCGGGGAGGTTCGACGGCGGGGGGATCGCTCGAGGGAAAGCTCTCCGCGGAGGCCTCGTCGGAGTCGTCGTAGTCGGGCACGAGTCCCCTCAAGGACTCGCCAAACGCCTGCTTTGCGTCTGTGAGCGACACGCGATCTTGCGGTCGCTTGGGTCCGGCGATGCTGGGCACGACTTCGCCGAGGTCCAGCTCGATCAAGTCGGAGAACGTCGGCTCCTCGGAGTGCTCGTCGTGCCACATCCCCTGCTCGCGCGCGTAGGCCTCGACCAGCTCAATGCGCTCCTGCGGGCGTCCTGACAACTCGAGGTAGCGCAGCGTCTCCGCGTCGATCGGAAAGATCGCGCAGGTGGAGCCGAACTCGGGCGACATGTTGCCGATCGTGGCCCGATCGGCGATCGGCAGACCCGCCAGGCCGGCACCGTAGAACTCGACGAACATGCCCACCACGCCGCGCTCGCGCAGCATCTCGGTGACGGTCAGCACAAGGTCGGTGGCGGTCGCGCCCTCGGGCAGCGCGCCGTGCAGCTTGAAGCCGAGCACGCGCGGGATCAGCATCGACATCGGCTGGCCGAGCATCGCGGCCTCGGCCTCGATGCCCCCTACCCCCCAGCCGAGCACCCCCAGACCATTGACCATCGTCGTGTGCGAGTCGGTGCCGACGAGCGTGTCCGGATACGCCTGCACCGGAGCATCCCCCAAAGTACGATGCCCCCCGCGCGCGCGGGGGGCATCGTCAAATTGGGCACCATTACCCCCTGCCTGCATGCCCGCGCCGTCCGGCTCCGTCGAGAACACGACGCGCGCCAGATACTCGAGGTTGACCTGGTGCACGATCCCTGTGTCCGGCGGGACGACCGCGAAGTCGTCGAAGGCGCCCTGACCCCAGCGCAGGAACGAGTAGCGCTCCTGGTTGCGCTCGAACTCGCGCTCGGCGTTGAAGCGGAAAGCGTCGCGCGTACCGAAAGCGTCGACCTGCACGGAGTGGTCGATCACGAGCTCAGCTGGGACGAGCGGATTGATCTTGGACGGGTCGCCTCCCATATCGGCCATCGCGTCGCGCATTGCGGCGAGGTCGACGACGGCCGGAACGCCGGTGAAGTCCTGCATCAAGACACGAGCCGGCGTGAAGGCGATCTCCTTGCTCGGCTGTGCCTTGGCCTCCCAGGAGGCCAGTGCCTCGATGTCGGCGGCTGTGACCGACCCGTTGCCCTCGGTACGCAGCAGGTTCTCGAGCAATACTTTCAGCGAGAAAGGCAGGCGAGCCACGTCGAAGCGCTGCTGCAGCGCGTCGAGGCGAAAGATCTCGTACTCGCGGCCGGCGGTCTCGAGCGTGGCACGCGCGCCAAAGCTGTTTTCAGCCGCCGAGCTCAACGGACAGCCGGGCCAGGCTCGCTGGGCGCACAGGAGATTGCGCCCGTGACGCTGCCCTTGCCATCGCGCTTGCCCTGCAAGAGCGCCGCGTCGCACACCTCCAGCAGCTCCGCCTCGGTCATCGGGGCGCGCCATTCGGCCACGCCCATCGAGGCTGACACGCCGTGCGAGCCGTCGGGGAACAGCACCCGGCGCATGCGCGCCAAGGCACGCCCAGCGGCGGCCACCGCACTGTCGAGGTCGGCGTTGGGCAGGATCACGACGAACTCGTCGCCGCCGTAGCGCGCCACGCGGTCGAATGCGCGGAATTCACCCATCAGCGCCTGGGCGACTTGGCGCAGGATCGAATCTCCGGCCTGATGGCCGTAGCGGTCGTTGACGAGCTTGAAGTCGTCGAGATCGACGATCACACACGACAGCCGGCCGCCTGAGCGCTGAACGCGACCAATCTCCTCGTGCAAGCGACGACGCATCGCGCGGTGGTTGAGGCAACCTGCCACAGAGTCGGTGCCGGCCTCCGCACGGGCACGCACGAGCGCAAGCACCGTCGCAGCCTGATCGACGAGCGTTGCCGCCTCCTCTATCGAGCTTTCCTGGAAGGGCTCGGCCTCGCGCCTGACGAGCACGATGACCGCCTCGACCTGGCCGCCAAGCGTCAGCGGGGCGAGCAGCGCACAGCCGGCGGCGTCCGCCCGTGGCGGCGCTGTGACCGACAGGCGCGGGACGCTTGCGGTGAGCTCGCGCGGGCCGACGGCCATGAAGCTGCGTCCCGTGGTCGCCACCCAGCTGACTCCGGGCGGGCGCTCAGCTTGCGGCTGTATATAGCTGAGCTGCCCGTCGCCCTCGAGCATGTAGACGACCACCAGCTCGTCCTCTCCAGACGGAGCGAGGTGGTGGACGTGGACCTCCTCGGCACCAAGCGTTGCGATCAGCTCGCGGGCGAGGCCGGAGAGGACCGCGCCCGAGTCCTCGACCGCATCGGCGAGCGAGGTGAGACGGCGCATCCCGGCGAGCACAGGGGCCAGCTCGCCCTCCTGCCCGCCGCCGTTGACTGAAGCGATTGCCATAAGTCCAATCTACCGAGCTGACGCGACGGTTTGCGTGCGCAAGACAAATTTTACGCCGTCTCCGCCTACTTGAAGAGGAGCGTTACGGACGCCGAGGACTTCGGGATTTTTGCGGCCTTCGGCGCGAAGCCCAGGCGCACATGCAGGCTCAGACCGTGACGATGGCGTGCGAGCGCCCGCAGCCCGGCGCTCGACAGCGGCACTTCGATCGTCACGATCTTGGCTTTGCCGGGGCGCTTCACACGCGTGCTCAGGTCTTTGCCGCTGGCGGTCACACGGCCTGCCGAGAAGACCTTCGCCTCGATGATCGCCTTGTGGCCGCGTATGCGATGAGAGAGCACCGTGATCGGGCAGTCGCCCACCGCGACCTTGGTGTTCTGTTTGATCACCTTGCCGTTTTGGGCGGTGATCGTCGTGGGCATGATCAAGCTTGACCTGCAGAGGTTGCCGATCGCCGCGAGCACCGAGTCTTTGCCAGTGGGCAGCCGCACTTCAAAGCTCGACACCGGGACGTCGGGAATCGAGGCGTAGTTGGATGTCGTGACGCCTTTGGAGATGTTGGTGTTGCCGACGAGGATCGCGGTGACCCCGTCGCCCTGCAGCACGAGATCGAGATCGGGGAACGCTGCGCCGCCGTGCGACACGAAGATCGCGGTGCCGGTCAGCTTGTCGGGCAGCACCGGCGTCGCGACTGTGGCGCTACCGACCTTCGACAGCGGCGGACAGCTCAATGGGCTGGCGTTGAACGTCGCTTCCGGGCAGGCGTTGTTGAGCGTGCTGATGCGCGAGGCGAGCAGTTTCGGCAGCGTCACCAGCACCGACTTGATGTTGGCCTGCGGGCCGGTCGGATAGGCGACTTTCACAACCAGGATCGCACCGTTGGCACGCGAGGTTTTTGCGTTGGTCGAGGCCGTCAGCTTTGGCGCGAATGCAAGCGCGCTGCAGGCCGTCGCCTGGAATGGGGTGGATAGGGGTTGGTTCGTGCCGAAGGTCGAGGTGAGCGTCGTTTCGGTGTTCAACGCTGCGCAGTTGGTTGGGTTGATCGCGAAATTCGGGCGATTTACGTTTACGTCGAGAGAGCGCAGGCGCAGCGGCACGCCGCCGACGATCGTCGGCAGCTGGCTCGAGACGACGATGCGCGAGGTGAATGGTTCGACGTTGATGCTCGCCCGCGTGACGATCTTGCCGTAGTCGAACGGACCCACTTTTTCAGCGGGCACGACGACCGAGAGGCCGTATGGGGCGTTGCCGTAAGGGCCAGTCAGGTAAGCCGTACCCGACAACGTCAGTAGCGGCGCACCTGAGCCGAGCGAGACACTGACCGTGCCGATCTGACTCGCAGCCGTACATTCGCCCTGCTGCGCTTGCGCTTCACCGCAGAGGGTGACCGAGGGGATCTTGCCGAGCAAGCCTTGGGGCAGGATGGTGGTGAGCTTGGATACATATTGCTGGCCTTCGCCGCGAGTGAGGCTGAAGTTGAAGTTAGTGGTTGCGCCACCGGTCGTGGGCGTCGTGGCAGCACTTTGGCCGAGGACGAACGGCAACGGTGAGGGACAGACGCCGCCTTTTCCGTCGAAGTCGATCGGGAACGATATGAACGGTTTAGCGGCCGGGTTGCCGCTGTAGGGGGTGAGGCTGGAGTTGGTCGTAGCCACTCCGCACATCAAAGGATTCGCCAGCGGCGTGTGGGGGCCATTGAAGGTAAGGATGAAGTCGCTGAACGGCACCTGGGGGTTTTCGAGCACGGCGGTTGTCAGCCGACCGGTCGTGGCGTTGGCGCTCACGTGGCCTTCTAGGCGCACAGCCACGCCGTAGCGAGGGGCCTCTGCGTCGATGAAGATGCGGTACTCGTTCCCGGATTCGGGGTTGTTGCTGGTGGGCTGGCCCACGTAGACCGATCCTACGAGCGATTTCGCCGGAAGGTCAGGCGTTTCGATTGCGACTTCGCCTATCTTCGAGCCGGGCGGGCACGTGACAGGGTTGGCAGTGCCCTTGCCGAACTGGGCGTCGCTGCATGCTTCCAGGCCGTTGGCTACGGCGGGGTTGAGGGTCATGTCTTCCGGCAGCGTCACCTGCGCGTCCTTGACGGTTGAGGAGTTGAGCGTCCCTGCGCTTTCGCTTTGGGGCACCTTGACTTCCACGGTTGCGGCGTCGGGGCGGTCCGACTGACTTTGGCCGACTGCTGGCGTGACGGCTATTGCGGGCTTGAACGGAACTTCTTTGCAGCCGCTTACACTCACCGCTTTGGGCGGTTCACCGGAGACCGTCTGGTACTCCTGGAATTGTCCGGGGCTCTGATAGGAGTCAGCGTGGAGGTAGGATGTCTGCGTGCCGCATACGCTCGGCAACGTCAGGAACGTACCGTTCCCGGCTGTCCCGTTGAACTTAAGTCGAGACTTTACCACCGCGATCGTCGTCGGGATTTCTTTGATGGTGAAGTACTCGTGGTAATCACCGGTCGGCACACTGCTGTTTTCGCTGGTTTCGGCTTCGTGATACCAGCTGATGCCTCCGACGATCAAGACGTGAAGTTCGGTCAATGGTGGGACGTTGAGCTCGAAGCCGAACTCTGCCGGCACGCCTTGTGGCTGGACGATGTTGTACATCGGCAGGGATATGGGGCCTATCTTGGTAATGCCGATGAAGGCGGTGATTTCGTCGCTGCCCACCTCCGAGCCGGCAGGGCATATGCCGGATTCAAACTGTTCCTTGCTGCACTGTTCAGTCGCCTGGGGATTTACAGCGAGGCCTGGCGGTATGTCGACACGCACGTCCTTGATGCTGCCTTCCGGTTCTCCCAGAGAGGTGGTATTGACTTCGAAGCCTGTGATTCCGAACGGAGGATGACCAGCCGCTTGCGTGAAGAACTGCGATTCCGGCGCGGTGTATGTGCATTCAGGGGTATCCGACTTGCATGTGCCGGCTTCGAACGTCTTGATGCCAAAGTCCGCTTGCGCCATCGGCGCTGACAACGCCGCGATCGCGCATACCAGCGCAACGATAATGCAGGTAGGTGCGGTGAGCCTCATGGTCCCCTCCAGTGATCGAGCTTCCTCGACCAACAGCTACCCGCTGCCATGCGCCCTAACCGTGGAAAACCCTACCCAGGTCGGCCCGGTGCCTGTTCGAGCCGACCTGGGGTCCTACTTATTTGAGGATGACCGTGGCGAATGCCGTCGAGGTTTTCTTGCCTTTGGCCTTTGGCGTGAAGCCGACACGTACCTTCACCGAGAGCGGCCTGCGCGAGCTGGTCACCGGCACTTCGAGCGTCACGTTCTGCTGTTTTGCCGGGTTCTTGTAGACCGTTTTCAGGTTCGAGCCACCGCCGCTTACGCGGCCCGCTTCTGGCACCCTGACGACGACGACCGCCTTGCCTTTCTTGGCGGCGTGCGAGACGACCGTTACCGGGCAACCCGTGACATTGATTTTCGTGTTCTGCTTGAACACCTTTCCGTTCTGAGCCGTGATCGTCGTCGGCATGACAAGCGACTGCTTGCACAGGTTGCCGTTGGCCGCCACCGCCGAGTTGGGACCCGTGGGCAGGTTCAATTCAAAGCCCGTGAACGGGACGTCCGGCGTGCTCGCGAAGTTCGTCGTCGTGACGCCTTTCGCGATGTTCGTGTTGCCGACTAGGATCACCGTGACGTTGTCGCCCGTGAGCACTAGGTCGAGATCAGGGAACGCCGCTCCGCCATGTGAGACGAAGTAGGCAGGGCCGCTTAGCTGACCTGGCAGTACCGGTGTTTTGATTCTTGCCGTGCCCACCTTCGAGTTTGCCGGGCACAGGCTTGGGTTGGAGTTGAACGTTGCTTCCAGGCACGCGTTTTTCAACGTTGACAGGCGCGAGGGGAGCTGCTTCGGGACGGTGACGAGCACCGACTTGAAGTTCGCTCCACCGGCCGGGACGTTGACGTTCGTGACGAGCGACGCCCCATTGGCACGCGAGGTTTTCGCACCCGAGGAGGCCCCGAATTTAGGCGCGAACGCCAGGGCGCTGCAGTTCGTCGCCTGGAACGGAGTAGAAAGCGACTGCGTTGCACCTCCGCTCGACGTCAATGTCGTTGTCGTCGTCTGCGCGGCACAACTGGTCGGGTTCACTAGGAAGCCCTGACCGTTGATCGTCAGGCTGAGCGTTTTCATGCGCAGCGGGATGCCCTTGAAGATCGTCGGGACTTCGCTCGAGACCGTGACCTGGCTGGTGTACGGGTTGACTTCGATCTTGCTGCGCACGACCACGTTGCCGAGGCTGAACGGGCCGATCGCTGCGTTGATCACCGTCGTCATGCCGTATGGGGCGCCGTTCGTCGGACCCGTTAGATACACAGGGCCAGAGAACTGGACCGGTGCACTACCGGAACCGACCGTCGTGGTGGCCGTGCCGATCTGGCTTTCAGACGGACATCCGACGCCGGTCGACGCCTGCGGTTCTGGGCACAGCGGCACCGAGGCGATCTTGCCAACCAAGCCGAGTGGCAATGCCGTCGTCACGTGCGAGAGATACTGCTGCCCATCGGCGCGCGCCAGGTTGAACGTGAAGCTCGTGGGAGCTCCACCCGTGGCGGGCTGTGAGGTTGTGCTCTGAGTCAGCGCGAACGGCAACGGCGAAGCACACGCTCCGCCTGAACCGTTGCTGTCAACCAGGAACGTCGAGAACGGCGACTGGGTAGCTGTGGCCGTGTATGGCACGAGGCTTGTTTCGACCGTTGCCGCTCCACATGAAAGCGAGTTGGCGATCGGCGCAAGCGCGCCTTCCTTGAAGACGATCTTTACGTTGCTGAACGGCTGTTCGGGGGTGTTGAGGAACTTCGCAGTTACGCGGCCCGTCGATTCGTTTGTTTCAACAGTGCCCTGCACACGGACAGATACGCCGTAGCGAGCAGATTCAGCCTCGAGATAGACCGTGTATGGCGATCCTTTTAGTGGTTCGGCGCCACCCAGGAATAGATGACCCTTCAACGGTTCGCTTTCGGGCAAATCCGGGACCTTGAGCGTCACTGAACCAAGCCTCGATTCGGCCGGACAGGTGACGGGGTTGCGCGTTTTTATCCCAATCTGCGCTTCCGAGCAGGTCTTTAGCCCGGTGGCGGCCGAGGGGTTGAGCGTCATCCCTTCGGGCATGACGATCGTGGCGTTCTTCAACTGCGAGGAGTCGATGCCCGTCGGGCTTGGGTCGTGAGGCACCGCCAATTCGGTTGTGATGCCGTCGGGCTGATCGGACTGCGTCGTTGCCGGCTTGACCGAGAACGTTGGCGCGAATGGGGGCGCCTTGAATGCAAATGGCGGGACAGTGAGCGATGTTCCGCCAAGGCAACCTTCGGTGCCGATCGGTGTCGTGTAGATCCGTTCGGCTTTTTGACCCGCCTGCGATTGGAGCGTCACCGTGTTGGTAGTCGCAGGTCCAGGGGGTGCACAGTTGCTCGGATTCGTGATGAACCCACCCTTGCCTTCTTCGCCGATGTTGCCTCTTAGGGTCAATATCGAGGAGATCAGCGGGAGCGTGGGCGAGGTGTTGATTTCATAGTAGTCGTGGTAGTCGCCTGCCCATTCGACGTGGCCTTCGATCAGGGTGTGAGCAAAATAATGGCCTTCTTCGAGTTCTTTTTCGAGTGTTGGATCTCCGATTGGGTGTTCTGCAAACGCCTGTTTTAGGAAGGCTTCGGTGAGTGGCTGCGGGAGTTCGAGCGCGACCCCGAAATCGGAGGACAGGCCAAAGGGCTGCACAAGGTTGTAGACCTTGCCTGCGAGAGGCACGTCCTCAAAGATGTCGTGCACTGGTTCGACCAACGCTGCCACCACAACCCTGTTGACCCCGATTTCTGTGTTCGCGCTACATGACGGGGCTGGGTAGAAGCCTGTGCCAGCGATCGCTTCCTTTTCTTCGTCATTGCTGTCGAATTGCTTCATCGAGCACGACGCCACGGTTGTTGGGTTCGTGCTTACACCCGGAGCGACATCCGTGCGGATGTGCGTTACCGGACCCCCTGTCAGGAGACCTGCCGGCACGGCATTGGGGAATTCGCCTTCGGTGTTGACCTTGAAAGCCGTGATCCCGTATGACGGGTGCCCACCAGCTTGTGTATAGCCAACTGCCTTCGCTTCTTCCACAGTGGGTTCCTTCGGGAGAGGGTATGCCCCCTTGAAGAGTTCTTCGACGCAGTTTTCGTGGCCTGCGATGCAGTTCGCCGCAACGAACCGTTCCACCCCGAAACCGGCAGCTTGCGCCGCCGGCGCAGCTAGCGCCATCGCGACATACGCGACCGTAAACGCACAAGCAACCGTCCCAAAGAGCAAGCTCCGAACCCTCAACGTCATCCCATCCTCCTCCGAATTCTGGATCCAATCCAGTTTCTATGTAGCAGGCAGTGTCTATGTAGACAACTCTCCTCTACCCGGATCGATGCGGTCTCAGTACAAACTCATGGCTCGCCGCTTGGCATCCTCGCCGCGTCACGCGGCGAGGATTGTTGGCTTAGGGGTCCATGATCGGTGCCGCTGGGCTGGGCGCGAGAATGAAGACGATGAGCTTCGGGACGCTTGCTTTGATCGGCCTTTGCGGCTTTGCCGGGCCGCTGCTCGGGACCGCCGGCAAAGGCGCCGTGCCGGTCGTCGTCGGCGAGCTGCTGGCCGGCATAACCCTCGGCAGGACCGGCATAAACGCTATCGATCCTGGCAATCCGACGCTTTCCTTCATGGCCGAAATCGGCTTTGCGATGCTGATGTTCGCGGTCGGCATGAATGTGCCCCTGCGCGACGCGCGAATGCAAACGTCGCTCGGAAAAGGCGCCACCAGCGCTCTGCTCGTAGCCGTGATCGCGGTTGGAGGCGGACTGCTCGTGGCGCGGATCGATGGGGTCGGGCACGCTCGGGTGTACGCCGTGCTGATTGCTTCTGGCTCAGCGGCCGTTGTGCTGCCGATCCTTCAGGAGCGTAGGCTGGCTGGGCCAGTGGCGCTTGCTGTGATGGCGCAGGTGACCGTGGCCGACATTGGGGCCACGCTTGCCGTGCCGCTCGTGCTCGCACCCGGGAAGACTTGGCGCATCGTGGCGGGCAGCTCGATCGTCGCTGTGTGTGTGATCGCGGCGCTTGTTGCTACGCGTCATCTGCGCTCGCGCACCGATGTCCAAGCGCTCCGCCAACTCGGCAAGCGGCGCAGTTGGGCGGTGGACCTGCGCCTTGCTCTGATCTTGCTGTTCGGGCTGGCCTGGCTGACCGAGCGCAGCGGAGCCAGCCTGCTGATCGCCGGCTTCGGCGCCGGGCTGATGGTTGCGGCAGTTGGCGGGCCGAAACGGCTTTCTAACGAGGTTCTTGGCATCGCTGGAGGGTTCTTCATACCCCTGTTCTTTGTCGTGCTTGGCGCTCGCCTGGAACTGCGCGGGCTGTTTAGCGACCCTTCGCTGATCGAGCTTGCCGGAGGGCTGGCGATACTGAACATACTCGTGCACCTGCTCGCTGCGCGGCTCTCGCGCCAGCCGCACGCGGCCGGGCTCGTCGCCTCGGCCCAGCTCGGCGTTCCCTCCGCGGTCGTCGCGCTTGGGCTGCCCGAGCACGTGCTTAGCGCCTCCCAGGCCGGGGCGATCATGTTGGCTGCCCTGCTCAGCATTCTTGCCTGCTCTGTCGGCGCGCTGAAGCTGGAAGCCGAGCGTAGCCGCTCGATCGAACCTGGTCTGGGCCAGAGCTGATCAGGGGTTTTCCGCACGCAGAAGGGCACGGGCTACCGAGGGAAATGTCTTGCGCGGGAAGTAGCTTGCAATTATGCGAAATGGAAACCGTACAGACGAACGGGATCCTGCACGCGACGCGGAAGAAAGCGTAAGCGTGCCGATCGATCGCGGATATTTGACCGATGGCGAGACGCTGTTTCACATTGAGCGCACGCTCGTCGACAATCCCAAAGGCGAGCTACTTGTGGAGCTTGAGGATTGCGAGACGCTCGAGCTGATTGTGTGCTCAGCACGCTCGGTGGCGGAGCTCGGGCTGCGGCCGGTAAAGCCGCTTACGCTGACTGCTGTGTGAGCATTGGCGCGCATTTGGGTCGCTTTTCCCTTTGAAACACCATCCATGCATCCCACGTCGGGCATGCACTCGTCGAGCGCGCCGGTCGCATTCCTATGACATCTGTCGCCCTGCAGGGCACGAATGCATAGGCTGGCGGTATGCGCTGGCTTGTGGACGGCATGAACGTGATCGGGACTCGCCCGGACGGCTGGTGGGAGGACCGCCACGCCGCGATGGTTAAACTTGTGCACCAGCTGGAGCGCTGGGCCGCCTATGGTGGCGAGGACGTGACTGTCGTCTTTGAGCAGCCCCCGCGGCCGCCGATCCGCTCGACCGTGATTGTCGTTGCGCATGCTCCTCGGCCCAGACGCGATTCAGCCGACGATGAGATCGTGCGGCTGCTCAAGCTGGAGGAGGAGCCTGGGCTCGTACGTGTGGTGACCTCAGACCACTGGCTTAGCGACCGCGTGCACGCGGAGGGGGCTAGCGTCGAGGGGTCGGAGTGGTTTCGGGTGCAGATCGAAGCGGAGTGAGGCGCACAGGGCGTGCGAGAGGGACCTCTTGCCTTGTCGCACCCGGCCTTATCGCAGACGCCCTTGCCGCAAGACCCGCCTTGCCGCAGACCCGCAGACACTGGCGCACGCGTGCATAGCGCGGACTTTGCGTTCACTCACAGGAGCCCTCACACGACCGGCGGCGGATTCCCTTCGGCACCGGCAAGCAGCTCTGGGTCCCAATCGCAGACAAGACAGGCGTGACGGAAAGCCGAACGGGCGAACTCGAGCGCAAAAGCCCACGGGTCTGCAGCCTTACAGACGTCCTCCCAGTCGAGCACGTACTCGCCCAGAGCTCCATCCCAACGCGCTGCCGCCGGCGACAGCTCGGCCTCGGCAAAGGTTCCCGGAGCCGGGTGCGCGTAGGCGTAGAAAGCCGGCTTCTCATAGCGTGCGTCGCCCGGCCACCAACCCACCGCCACCTCTTGGGCGTTCATCGCGTTGCGCATGATGAAGTCATCCGACGGCGGGTCTGCCGGGTTGCCCGAGAAGAGGTTGACTGCCAAGTCGAACGAGCCCCACCAAGCGTTGACCGGAGTCGAGCGGCCACGATACGGGGCACGGAACGCCGCCAGCACCAACGCTGCCTGTGTCGCCGCCGCGAAATAGCGCTGTACCTGCCGCGGGTCATAGCTGCGATGCTCATCGTCCTCGTCCAGCGGCACTGCCCAGGAGACCTCCTGCGGCGTCGGGTCGATCTCGACCCGACCCACCAGCTTGCTTACAGCCGCCAGCAGCTGGCGCGTGACCTCGCCAACCGGCCTATCCGGTCCTAGCGCGACCCGCAATGCACGCCCGTCGCTGTGCTCGGCTAGCGCCTCGTGACTGTGCAGGTCGAGCGCCACAACGAACGCTCCCGAACCGTCTGGCGCCGGCAGCGGCAGCGTCTCCCAACCGCGCGCGCTCAGCCGCAGCGCCGCATGCTGCAACTGCGGCTCAGGCGCAGACAGCGTCGCCGCGAGCTTGCCCAGCACCTGCGTGTGCGCGTGCAGCGTCTCGCACGAGTCCCGCCACTCTGCGAAAGGGAGCGCTGGCCACTGAATGGGCATGGCTAGACGCTACACCCGCGGGCGTGCAACCGCCAAATGGGGGCTCAAAGAGATTCGCCTTCCAAGAGCGGGCTCAAGAAAGCCGTCTTGGGAGATCCGCTCAGGAGACCTGTAGGTAAGAGAAGCCCACCGCGCTCGGGCTCGATACGCGCGAGCCTGCGTATGTGGCCTTCGCTCGCCACTCTCCTACCGCGGGGGGTAGGAAGGGGATGCTCGCTGTGCCTTCGCTGATGAGAGCCGATACCTGGCGATAGAACTGCCAGCCGAAGACTGGGTCGAGGCGTTCGATCTCGACCGTGACGGGACCGGACGCCGCTGGCACCACCTTTACGTCGATGCCCACATCCTGGCCTGGTGCAGCTGTCTTCGAAGAGAATGACAGCGAGGTCGAGGTGATCGTGCGCGATTGGCGCACGAGCGTGAAGTTACCGGCTGTGGCGTCGCGTACGGAGACGACCGCGTAATAGCGACCCGGTTGCAACTGGCGCTGGAGCGTCTGCGAGCCGCTGCCACCACAGCGGCATTCGATCACTGCGCCATCTTGGCTGCGCAGCTGCAAGTTGAAGTCGGCCGAGGCGGGGGCCGTGAGCTTGAGCGTGAGGTTTGAGTGACTGGTGACGTCGAGGCGGTAGAGGCGCAGCACACTCACGCCACGGCCGTCCAGGCGGGCGTGTGCGTGGGCATAGTTGCCTAGGGCAATGCCTGGCGCCGTTTCAGCTGCGCCAGCGGCGGCCACTTGTAGGTGAAAGCGCTGGACGCCTCGGTATGAACTGCGCGGGGTAACCTCGAAGCTGTACAGGCCGCCTTGGCCGGGGCCAGGGGTGAATAGCCGATAGCCACCGCAGCCGATTCGTACAAGGGGAGCTTCACCTTCGAAGGAGCTTGTGCTAGGCGCGAACAGAGCACCGCTGACACACGCGCCTTTGGTCCTGTTGGCGAGGTTGATCAGATAGCTGACACCCGAGTGCATCGTGAACGCATAGGCGGCATTGATGTTCTGGATACGATCGACCTTTCCGCTGATGCCACCCGTGGGCAAAGGCGCGCCGGGCGGGCCGACCGCTGGCGTCGGCAGGAAGACTTCGAGCGTGAAAGGTGCAAGCTGGGAGTTCTCCAAAGCCGCTACACGGATCAGGTACAGGCCGTTCTTGGATGCCTTGAACGAGAGGGCTGCCTTGCCGTGAGCTTCGGTCTCCTGACAGTCCACCGACTGCAGCTGTGAGCGCACTGCGTGGTAGACGTCGACGGTGCTGTCCAGCTCGCCGGCAGCGGCCAAGTCAAGCGCGATCCGCTCGGCGCTCTGGGCTCGCAGGCTGTACCAAACCGAGTTGACTGTCGGTGCGCCACACGAAGATTCCGGTTCGCCTCCTTCTAGCGTCGCACCGACCGTGGTGCCATTGATGGTCGCGGGCAGACTGTGAACGACCTGCGCGTTGGCGCGTTCGTCGTTAGGTGGGGCGGGCACAGGTGTGACCAAAGCGACCTGGGAGAGCGATGGCACGGTTAGGGCCGGCGTCGAGGCACTGGCCGCAGAGACTGGCGCTGCCACAGCAGCGAGTCCAAACGCAAGGAACATAGCCGCCGAAGACGCGATGGAGCGCAGTCGTTTGAGATGCATCGACTGCTATGTACGCCGCCACAGGCGTGATTTCCTCTATGCGAATCGTGTTCCTGATGTAGACAACCTGGTCGGCTCCACCTTGACTTCGCATGTGACCGAATTGGCGATGAAGCATGCCTCGTGAGCTTGGTCATGCAGCCGCTCGACAACATCCCTCGGCACCTGCGTCTCGAACGCGACGCACGGGCGCAACACGACCTCGGTGAAGCGACGGGCGTCCATCTCGCCATACGGGCGATCCTCATAGGAGACTACCCGTAGGCGCTTGCGACGAGCGAAGTCAAGGAACCAGAGCATGTGACAAGCTGAGAGCGCCGCAACGAGCATCTCCTCTGGGTCGGCCTTCTCGGGATCGCCACCCCAGGCAGCGGCACACGAACCGCTGAGTGTCTGACCTGCCAAGTCAATTTCGTGAGCCCGCAAATCGCCCTTCCCGCCCGTCCATCTGACGCTCACGTTATGCCGACTGGGTCTACTCATGTTGGCTCCTACGCCCGGCGTCTGGGTCACTAGCGAATGCCGAGACAAGGACGCTCGTGTCTAGGCCTGCACGAATCCGCCGCGTGTTGATGCTCTCGCCAGCTGGACTCCAGCACTTGCAAGGCCCGAGGATCGCGTTCGGCCGTTCACAGTGTAATCCTAGGGACAATGGCGTTCAGCGCGATCTCAGGCGTCGACGGTAGCCTTCTCGTGAGACGAGGGTCGTCTCGGGACCGGCAGCCCTGTAAAGCGGCCTTTGACGAGTCGCCAGAAGCCTTTGACGGGCGGGGTCGCCAGCAGAACCGTCGCGAGCAGCAGGAAGACAGTTGCGACGATCCCGTCGGCTTTGGTGAGGGTGATCTCAAAGCCGCCGGCGTTAACGAAGCTGTGTATAGCGATACCCGGCAGCAACGATCCTGTGCGCTCATAGAGTAGACACATGACGATCCCAAAGAACGCCTTGGAAGGGAGCGTCACCAGCGGATAGGCGCCCGCGTGGACAAGACCGAACATCAGGCCCGCGACCAGTGCCGCGAGAAGGACCGGGAGACGGTTACGAAGACTTCGATAGACCAGTCCCCTGAAGAAGACCTCCTCGACCACCGGAGCGCTCACCGCGGCAGCGAAGGCAGCTAGAGCAATGTTCAGAGCGCTTTGACTGGAGACAGCCACGAATGGGTTTGCTGCCGATGCCTTGTAGTTGTGGGGAACGATCTTGCTCCAATAGATGTCAGAGACCGCGACGATCGCGAAAGCGAGCAGCGCGTAGCCGACCGACCGCGCAGCCGGAACACGTCGCAAACCAAGATCGCCCGGCATGGCAAGTCGGCCTGAACTCCGCAAAGGAACCAACGCAGCGAGCAACATGGCATCCACGACCAATGCCTCCACGCCAACGTGCAGCGGCAGGAAGATGCTCAACAAGAGCAACAGCACATTCGCGGCGACCCACGAGACTACATACGCGAGGAACGCGTAGCGCACCCTCAAATGCCGCGAACGCTCCGTCGGAGCAGGCCACCGAGAGGGCCGTCCAAGCCTGGGCACAACTCACCAAAGAAGTCGGGATCGACAAAGTCGCGCCGATCGCGGACTCCTCGAACAAGGAGATCGACAGGCTCAACGCCCGCGCGCAACACCTCCGCGCCCAACGCGACGAACTCGGCCCCAACGAACTCCCACTCACGAGCGTCCATTACGGGCTACGACAAGGCGATCGCGTCGCGTTCATCGCCCAGCACCGCCCACGTGGCCAGCCACACGTCGAGAACGGCACGCGCGGCCAGGTCACGATATCGACCAGGAGGGTACGCTTACGCTCGCGCTCGACGGGTCAGACTACCGGTTGCAACTCGCACGCCAAGAGGCCGAGTCGCTGCGGCTGGCCTACGCCCAACACGTCTACCGCCAGCAGGGTGCGACGGTCGATCGTGCCGGAGTGCTCACCGGCGGCTGGCAGACCGGTGGGAGAGCGCCTACGTCCAAGCCACCCGCGCCCGCAACGGCACCGACTGGTACCTCGCCCGCGACCAACTCAGCGAAGAAGGACACGACCCAGACCGGATCACACGCCTCGCCGAACGGATGAACCGAAGTCGAGCCCACACTCATCCGTCACCCACCGAGAAACCCAGGCCCAGCGTGGGACCCCAGCCGCGACCCGCCACACCTCAGCCGCCTGATTCCTCACGTGGACAGGCTCATGCGACCACCAGCACGCGACGCGCCCGATCGCGACATCGGGCGCAGACGCTGACCGGTTGGGTTGCCTCACGGCTCGCAACTACCGCATGTCGTCTTCTTCGAGCGTGTCGAGCCACGCTCGTAATCACGCGAAGGCCAGTGCAGACAGGGATCTCGTGCGGCCCGCCACACAATGAACGCCAACCGACCTAAAGTTAGGTAGCAAAACTTGTCGGCCCGGCAGCGCCAGCGCCGAGGAAGACCGCACTGGCCTGGGCGAGACTCGAATTATGTTCCTGGCGACGCACGAGGACGGTCTTGCGAAAAGCAGCCACGCCCAGCTAGGATGGCGACGTGGCGGGCTCTAGTCGGCACACGATCAAAGTGCGACACAGGCCGCCATTGGGCGCGGTCAAATACTCGTTGCTGGAACAGGTGGGAATCGCGACCGGCATCGTCGCCATTGGAGGAGCGCTAGGAGCGCTCTCCTGGTTCTTGGCATGGCTCTACCTACCTGATGGGACATATGATCCGGGGAAGCTTGGGGCTCTCGGAGCGGCTATGGGAACCCTCTGCGCGATCAGCGTCGTGGTCTGGATCAATCTCGGGCGAGCATGGGCAATCGGCGTCTCCGTAGTGCTTGTTGCAGTCGTTGGTGCAGGCGCCTGGCGTAGGGTGTCCGTTGGTTACAATCGACGCCATGCCTGATCGACGTCTCCTCGCGCTCCGAATGGCGCTCCCCTTCGCGACTGCGGTAATGATCGGCGCGTTCGTCACGATAGCCGCCGAAGCGCTCAGATGGTCTGGTACAACGGTAGCCGTCGTAGCGGGAGCGCTCATCGCGGTGCTGGCTCTGTTCGGAGCGCCTCTGGTAGCCCATTCGCTAGCGCTCGCCGACGAGATTGGCGCCGAGGTCGGCGCCCTGCAGGCTGACGGAGCTGATGCAGACGCAGCGCGTCGGCACCCGGGGCCGCGGTCGACCGAGGAGCGACTGGGCGAGCCGGAGGAGAACTCGTCGGAGGAGTATCGGCCCGAACCCCGGAGCTCGACTCATCAGCTGCTCGAGTCGGAACTCGAGCGTGTTCGACGCTTGGTAGTACTGAACACCCCAGACGTGTATCGAGGCGCGGGTGCGGCCGTCGCAGTCCTCCGTGAGACGATGCGAGTTGCGGAGAATCCGCTGGGGAGTGGGACAGCGATCAACCGTGCTGTCAGCAGTGCTGGCGAGGACAATCCCCGCGAGGTACGCGACTTCCTGATTGTGGGTATGGAGTCGGGACCTAGCGAGGTGCCGGAGGATCTGGTGCCGACCACGGCTCCCAGAACACGAGAGCTAGTTAGAGGTTGAGGTGACTGGAGAGGAGCCTGAGGAGCTGAGCGCGTCGGACACTCAGCAGACGGATACTGCTGAGGCCGCGGTGGGTAAAGACCGATCGCAAGCAGCTGTTGATCGCCTAAACGCGATCGTCGAGGAAGGTCGACAGGACGAGTTTTTCGAGATCACCGAGTGCTCTTTGGGCTTAGAGACGACCGAGCAGACATATGGTGACTTCGCGCGAGCCACGTGGCTCCTTACGGGGGAGTACTCGGTCGCTGGTGTACTAGCGTTCGTATGTCAGGCCGACGGGGACGACTTCAGTGAGATGGTTGACCCGCTCGGCTTTACAGCGGCGGCAAGACAAATGGTCCTCGAACTTTCGCTGCGTTACGGACACCGCATTCTCGCGGCGTGGTACCAGTCCGCACGGTCGGGACACGTGCATAACGACTGGGTGTCGATTGTCCCCAATGTACAGTTTGACGTCGAAACGGGCGAGTACGTAGTCACCGTCGCGATAACGAAGAAGAACCGGGAACGCACGGAAGTCATTGGCGGCGCAGACTCGATGATACGTTGGCTGCGCATAATGCTGGGGATCGTCATTAAAATCGGCGATGCGAGTGCGTTTTCAGAACGAGATCGCGATCGAATCATGGAGCGACTCGACGCAGCGCGAACTCTTCTCGCGGGTGAGTCTGCTGAGGAGGACCAGGCGAGCGATGTGACGGAGAGGTCTGCGGCAGCCGAGAGATCGCACTTGACTTGAAGTGAGGCCAACAAGACTTGTCGGCCTGCAGCACCGAGGAAGGCTGCACTGACCTGACCTAGCATCCTTTGCCTTGACGCTCACGCTGCTTGCGTGAGACGCGAGCCATACGTCCAGCGAAGCGAACGGGTCCGGGTCGGTCGCCTTCAGCTCTATGTTTCTCCGCGGTGCCTGCCCGGACGCTCCATCTCCACGACCCATGCGATCACTTCACGAGTCAGTGGGATCGGTTGCTCGGCCCTCTCGGAGCTGGCTCATGGTGAACAGTGCGCGCAAATCAAGGCCCTCGCCCGCAAGGCTCTCTCGGCCGCCGGCCTCGCGGTCGATCACGCACAACACCGCCGCTATATCGGCCCCGCGGCCACACAGCTCGCGACAGGACTCGATCACCTGGCCGCCGGATGTCACAACGTCCTCGATCACAGCGACGCGGCGCTCGGCGACCTCGCCACCCTCCGCCAACCGGCAGGTCCCGTAGGTCTTCGCCGTCTTGCGGACGAACACGGCCGGGAGTCCCGATACCTGAGAGGCGACGACAGCCAACGGCACACCGCCAAGCTCAAGGCCGGCAAGTAGTTCCACCCCGGCGGGCAGCAGACCGACCAACTCCTCGGCGATCTCGCGCAGTAGCTGAGGGTCCGACTCAAACAAGTACTTGTCGAAGTACTCGCTGCTCGTCGCTCCCGAGCGCAACCGGAACTCGCCCGTGAGACGAGCCCGTTCGTAGATGCGGCCACCAAGCTCGGACATCGAGCGAGAGCTTATTGACCGTGCGGACGAGCGCATGAGCGGAGCAGCGTGTTTGCACTTCTGTTCGCACCCCAGCTCTGCATGGCGCCCCGAAAACGCCCCATCAACGCGAAAATCCCTGCCGTAGCAGGGGTTTCGCATAGCGCGCCCGTGGAGACTTTGGTCAAACTTCTTGGCTCTGCCAAGTCAAAAGCAGACGTGTCGGCATTGGAGGAGTTCCTTGGCGAGCTGGTCGACCCCATTGGGCGATCCCAACGAGCGAAGGCCGCAGGCGATCTGCGCCGAGGAACCATCGGCAAACCCAGGGCGCTAGCTTCGGTTGCCATACCTACCCACCGGCCGGGTTGGGTGTTGGCAGCGGTCACAGACGTGTTGAAGGCTGCGACGGAGCCGATGCAGGCTCGGACGATCTATGTAGCTGTCATAGAGATGCTTGGCGAACCGGTGTCTTGGTCGTCGGTCAGGAACTGCTTGGCCTCGGACGTCAGCGGGCAGTCGCCTCGGTTTGAGCGCGTCGGGCATGGGCGGTATCGGATGGCAACGCCGTGGTTCGAGTCCCCTTGATCGCGGACCCGGGTACAACGTCGGAACCAGGCTTCGTTCCTTGAGGATCTTATGGAGCCAGTCGCAAGGCAAGCCCGGCGAAGAGCAGCGGAGGCGATCCGCGAGACGTCATAGCCGAGTTCGAATCCGGATCACCGGGGAGATCGGGACGACCTGCGAACCCCGCCGCAACCCTGGACCGGCTGCTTGAGGAGCTTATCGAGCCGGTGGGGCGAGAGGCCCGGCGTCGAGCAGCCGATGCCATTCGCAATGCGGCGGTTTGAGCCAGCTCGGCTGGACGCTGGCGGGCCAAGACTAAACCGTAAAGCGCGGGTCGAGGTCCTTCGGCGGGCGCTCGTCGGTAGCTGCTGATAAGACGTCGCTGCATCAAAACTCCCCCTCCGCCTCTCGTTGCAGGGCAGCCTGTCGCTGTACCTCAAGGTTCTCAACCATTCGGGCGGCCCATTGGCGCACCCCTAGCGGCTCGTTTTGCCGAGAGCGCCATGAGTTGAGTTGAGTAATTCGCGTGGCAATGCGACCCGATTCGGGGCCTATCCAGGAGCCGCTCATGAACGTACCAGCCAGGCTCGCCTCAACGTGCTCGTCATCGCCAAAGTGTTGAAGCAGATACCGAGCGACGGGTTGGGGCTCCTCTCCTTCCACCGGCGCGATCGAAGCTGCGATGCGAGCCCGCTCGACCTGGGCGCCTACCCAGCCTCCAATGACGTCCACCGGAAATGCAGAGACGACTACCGATCCCCGGAGCTGCATCTCAACACGCCACGAGCCGGCAATCAAGCGGGCCGATAGGTCGTTCCAGACCTGCACGGGGTGCTGCTGCGCGCACGCGACAAGCACCTCGATGTCGTAGCTTCCGACGAGTATCAACTCGCGCGAGTCCACGAGATCAAAGATCAGTTGGGCTAGTTCAGGACCATGATCGGGAACCTCCGCCAAGGCAAGTTGACTCCACTCGTAGTTATGGCCTTGATCGCCTGGATAGTCGCGACGAGCCAAGACAGCACGGGCGACGCGCTCAGGTGCCCAATCCGGAAGTCGCTCCTTGTTGAAGAGCCAGGTCATGATGCGATCTATGAGCGCGTTGTAGTCGGCTTGAGTATCAAGGCGGGCAAGCCAGTCATCAACGAGTCCGGCCATCTCATCGTCTGAAAGATTCGGCTGCCAACCAAAAATCACCGCGGTTGCCTCAGCTACCGGTAGGGTGCGCGTGCCGACAAGCACCTGCTCGCGTGCGCTCTTTGTCACAGGACCGCGTGAGGCTATCGCGACCCGGTCTTTCAGATTGAGTCCCACACCTAGCTGCGACTCGAGAAAATCATCAAACGCGGATTCATCACCCTGTTCCACTAGGCCGGTCAGATAACCAACGAGAGCGATTGGGTTAGGCTCGAACTTCGCTACCAGCGCCTCGACTACAGAGTCTCCAGCATGGTGAAGCGCGAGTGTTCGTCCTATCTCCCAAGCGGCAGGCAGCGCCTCGTTGAGCATCTCGAGGACATTGGGAACTTCGTCGGCTGCCAGCCCTGCCGTAGCCGTATCGATCCGCTCTTGGAGTTCCCCCTTGCCAAGATCCCAACGTGGCAGGTGAGCGAGAACAGCAAGTTCCTCCAGCTTTGTCGGTGCCGGCAACTTTGCTAGCAGAGCGTTGACGCGCTCGACGACCTCCGGATCGCCCTTCTCGATCCGCGTGTGCAGGCTCAGGAGCTGTTCAGCTTCTGAACGCAGACGTCTCAATGAGCCTCCCCGCAACTGCATGAGTGCCTCAACGAGCGCGTCAAAGACAAACGGGTCCTTCGACAGGGGGTGAAGCTCTGCAATCAGGCCATCGTCAGCTGCGCGGGCTACCTCCTCAGCCTCATCGTTGGTCAATGACGCCAGAAGCGAGAGCATCGTGCGCCGATAGGCGCCTGCCTCACCGTAAGTCTCCGGAGTCCCTCGTGGCTCAACTAGGACACCGCCCTGGACCTCAGCGGAGACCGTCGTCGTCTCCATGTGAAGCGGGCCGAGAGCTCTAAGCGCTCCCTTGATCGCAAGCAGACGCACCTCGGGCTCCGAATTCCGCGCAATGCCGCTGAGGTAGTTAACTCTTTGATCAGGTGAGGCGGCGGTACTAGGAAGAAATGTCCCGAACAGTCCGACCCACGTACCGGTAGCGTTGTTCACATATGTCTCGTTCTCTGCCATTGCAAGACGAAGCAGACTATTCGCAGCCAGCTCGAAAGTCCGTTGGTGCCAAGCCAGCTTCTCTAGGGTCCAAACCAGATCGCGCCGCACAGACCGGCGCCTATGTAGTTGCTCGATCGATTCAGAGTCGATTAGCTCGCTCAAATGCCGGGCTATCTCGTCCGGTAGCACAATCGCTAGTTGCGTAAGCATCGGGCCGAGACGGCCGGCTTCGATCTTGCCGAGTGATGCAAAAGGACCGTCATGCGATAGAAGCAAGGTCAACGCGGCTACCGCCGGCTCAAACCGCCCGAGATCCGCAACGCGACGAAACATCGACAGCGCCATCTCGCTATCGAGAAGAGGGATTAGTTCACGCACGATGCGGTCGCCATGAGCCCTCCAAGCCTCGGCCGCGAGGACAACGGCCGCCGGATGGGGCGAGACAGCCCGGTAGCGTCCTTGGCGGCTAAGCAAGCCCTGACGCTCAAGCTGCCCACCAACTTCCCGCAGTCGCTCAACGGATGTGTCAGCGAATGCTGCGAGTGCCTCTAGCTGCGGTTGCAGCTCTCCATCCCAACCAACTCGCTCAAGCAGTGCTAGGACCGTCGCGAAAAAAAAATCCTCTCCCTCGGGAATAAATGTAGCGACGAACTGCCTGATGTCACCCTGATCGATAAGCTCGGCCGCCTGTCCCTCCGAGAGTCCAGCGATACGATCTGCCAACGCAATAGCCCAGCGCATATTGCCTCGACAATGGTCGATCACAAATCTTTGGGCCTCGGAGCGGAGCAGCGGATGATTATGACGCAGAAACTCTTCCATCTTCTCGTCCGGCATTGCCATGACGGCCACCACCGGCGAGCGAGTTGTACTCGCACCAACGTCGCCAATGGTGATGAGCTTTATCTCTGCCTCTCTCGGAAGTCGCTCAAGAAGCTTGATGTGCCGGTCCGCCGGACACTCATCGATTACGAGAACGGCAACGCGCTTGCGGTCGAGCAGGTGGTTAAACAACGAGCTGCCGGCATCACGCTCGTCCTGGATATAGACGACAAGTGGCGAGAGTGCTGAGTCGCGAAGCGCCTCCATAACCATGCGCGTCTTGCCGATACCTGAGTCTCCTTGAATGCGTAGCTCGATGAGTCCCGGGGTGTTCACTTGGGTGCGAATCGAGGTGATATCAGCGGCCCGACGGTCGTCCTCAACCCAAGTGCTGCGATGCGGTGCGCCGGCGGACCAACGATCATAATCGACCGTGGCGCCGTCCAAGCCATCGAGCAAAGCGCTACGAGCCAACGCCGGATAGATCAATGCCCAGCGCGCCAGCATGTTTGCGTCGTACACCCGGATGCGATCCCGACTATTCTCGGCGGTCAACAGGCCAAGTCGAACTGCAGCGTCCCGCAGCGCCACGCGGCGTCGCTCGAGCTTTTGATCAGTAAGAGAGCCACCCACCACCAATACATAAGAACCTCCGGCTTGGATGCGCTCATGAGCCCAACGGGCCTCCTCAAGCTCATCGGCGCACGCCTTCGGCGAGCGGTCAGCGGTCTTAAACTGCCATGCCGACTCGCCGACTGGAAGCCAGTCGGTCTGAGTAGCATCTCTGACGGCAGCGTCGACACCACCATCGGGCAGATTCTCCTTATAGTTGATCGCAAGATGGTGGCCAGCCAAACCCTGGGCACTGACCTCAACGTCAAGCAGCAGATTCACGAAGGGCGTGAACCGATTGCCAAGGCGCTCGATCTGCGCCGGTTCTATGTCGAATGGTCCCAATGGCATGGCATCTCGTTATCCCGTTGGTGCTTGTCAGAAGCTTACTACTCCTCGGACAGCTCCTGGTGAGCGTAGCGTCCTTCTAGGATAGCTAGCAATCGTTCAAGCCATTGTCGTTTACCAATTCCCTCCATCAGTCGAAGGTTGCTGTGATCCAATCGGACTTTTTAATGATCGGAGGGTGTGCGTCTAACAAGCCCTGATCAATATTGATTGCGTAGTAAGGATTGATGAAGATATCGGTGATGTCATGCTCGTCCATCGGGCAGTCTCAGGTTTACCTTTTCATGGTACGCCTATATGGCTGGCGCGCCAAGCATCAGGGGGATTTGGCGCACGTCGCACAAGCGGTCTTATGCGAACTGCTCTCGACGCCAGAGGGGGCTACAGGAGTCGTCGCAGTTCGTCGCGGCTGATTTCTGCGTCCTTCAACAGTCGCGCCAGGGTGCCGATCGACATAGCCCGCCGGGCCACCGGCACCACCAATGTCCGGTGGGTCGCAGTGTGGACATAGATATGGTGGCTGCCACGACTGCGGTCGTGCTCCCAGCCCTTACGTTCTAGGACACGGATAAGCTCTTTGGCGGTGAGTCGGGGGAGCTTGTCGCTCACACGGCTGGCGCTAGCTTGCGGTGCTCGACCTGGGGCAGCGACCAACCACGCTCATCGCGGGACTCAAGATATAGCGCCATCGCCTCCTGGATCATCGAGGTGGCTTCTTCAAGCGTCTCACCCTCGCTCACACAGCCAGGCAGATCAGGGACATAGGCGGTATAGCCGCCCTCTGCCTGCGGCTCGAACACAACGTCAAACTCTCGATAGTCACTCATGCGAAATACAGCTCCACAGCCTCGCCGAGATTAGCTAGAGCGTCCGCTTCGGTGTTGCCAAAGCTGGACACATCGATGTCCAGGCACTGGGCGACGAAATACTCGCCCTCGCGATAGATGATTGACTGAAGATTGAGGTTGCTCATGGCATTGGCTCCTTCTGGCTCCTATTCTACCGGACGTGCCGGGCGTGGGCAAGGTGGTCCGTAGCCCAACCTTTGCCGGTCGTACAACGGGCATGATCAGACGGTTGCGGAACACGGCGCGTTGTAAGAGGTGTTTCTACCGGCAGTGCGGGAAACCGACGTCAGTTGGTTCCACTATCCAACACCCACTTTCATCACCGCTCGAGATATGCAAGTAACGATGGGTATAGGAAGGTATGAGACGTCGGGTGATAACTAGATGCGGAGTGGTTGTCACCGTAAATGAGCTGGCTGCCGTGTTACCGGAGATGGCGAAGTCGTATTCCAGCTCGCGATTTTCGACGGTGCTAATTATTGTGATCTCAGCTTGATATATCTCGCCAGGCCGCAAAGAGATGTAGTGCGTCTCGAAGTAAGGCGGGCCGTTGAGTTTTGCCCCGCCGCCACCTCCCGATACGGCGACGCCGGTATGAGGTGCACCGCTCGTAAGCCATGCTGAGAACTGCGTGAGGCCGTCGGCGCCTTGAGAAAACTGGGAGCCGTCCCATGCACTGGGAGCTGGCCTAGACTTGAGGACGACGGCTTCGATGTTCGTTACGGTGAGGGGCGCGGCAGAACGATTGGCTAGCGTGAGCTCGGAAAGACTCGTAACGTTGTCTATGCCACCCCGTTCGCGCAGACTGGCCCAGCCTTCGCTCGGGGCAGGCATACCGATGTTGCGGTCAAAGGCGATGTCGAAGAACTGCGGCGGCTTAGGCTGTACCTCGACACGGAGCGGACTCTTGCTCGATACTGCCGCAACTTCGAGATGCTTCTGTCCACTGCCCGCTGGTATTGCGACGATAGCCGCGACAATAACACCGCCGACAACGGTAGCTACTACCCCCGCCACGATGGCGTTGTCGCTAGCTTTTCCCCACAACTGACCGACTGCGTGTTCCACCTTATGAAGCATCGCGGAAAGCCTATCAACGGGTGCCTCATCGATTGCGCTACGGAAGGCGACAGACGACCGAGGTCATTGCTGATACAGGCTCGACACAAGCGCTCAACTGCACGCCGGTCGTCGCACAATCGGCGGTGTCCGACCAGTGATCCCTGGCGCCATCCCCTGGGACGGTTCGATCATGAGTGGCAGAATCGGTAGCTCGAACCGTCCTATCAGGCACGCGACAGAGACTGGGACCCAACCGATAGACTCACCTCCCTACACAAGGAGCATGATGGCGGGAACACCACGAGAGCGATACGAGAGCACCGGTCAAGGACCTTATGCACGGCGGTGGGCTCGCGCCGTCGTTGTGCTGGTGGCCGGTTTTCTTGTCGCCGGTGCCGCGTCGGCCCAAGCAAGACCGACCGTATCGTTGACGGTGCCTGCTCAGTCGACGGCAGGACAACCGATCGTGTTCTCTTGGTCGACGCACAAGTTGCCTCGTGGAGCGCGAGTGGTACTACAGCGCCAGGTCGGAACGGGCATGGTCTGGAAGACGGCCGAGGTGCTGCACGGCTCGGCTGGCGACGGCACTATATCCCCTCGCTCACTCGGCCATTATCAGGTCCGCATCGCAGTGCTCTCAGGTCATTCGAGGCTGATCACCAAGAGGAACGCGGTTCTGGATGTATTTGGCGACGTGTCTCTCAACACACTGCTCAGTAGCGATGTCGGAACGGAGGCGACGCCCACTGCTACGTTCTCGTATGCACTCCGCAGCGAGAACGGCGATGGGGCGCCCTCCCCGACGCAGAATGCTTTGACGGTCAGCGCTTCGACCTCCCATTGTCGCTCCATCCGGCTCGACTTTCTCGCGACCCCAGAGTTCGGGCGCGCAAATGAAACGACGACTGTCACGGGCGCAGTATCAGTCGTGCAGGAGTCCGCTGACCCCGTCACGGCCCCGATGACACCGTGGGTCGTGGACAGCCTCGAAGCAGCACTGACGCCGAACCAATCGTGGGGCATCGCTGACCACTATGACACGCCTACCATAGACACCGAGTTCTTTTACGGCGTCGTCTTCTATTTCAACGGAACTGCAAGTTGCGACTCCGCTACCGCAGTCCAGCATGGCTGAGAGCTAAGCCCGACCCCAGGCAGGCCATAATGCCGGGAAGCGCGCTTCCTGCACCACAATGCGCTCCGGGGACAAATTGCCCACCGATACACGTACCTGTCGTACAACCGGTAATGAACGACTGAGTTCGGCAGTTGATTGAGGCGTTGCTCGGGGCTAGCCAGTGAGCAAGCGCATTATCGCCGCTCACGCGAGAAAGGTCAGGTCCGGCTAGCTTGAATCCTCCGTATGATGGGCGCTGATGAAGCGGCTAGTTCTGGTGGTGGCTGGGCTGATGGCAGCCAGTGGTATCGTCGCGAGCATGGCGTGGTCGGCGCCGAGCGCGCTTTGGACGACTCCTCTCTCCTCGTCAGGCAGCTTCGTCTATGGCAGTCCGAGCGGTGGGTTCTTGCTCGATCGCTGGGACGGCACCGGTCTCGAACCTGTGGTGGGCACCATGTCTGACGCCCAAGTTCCCCCCGGAGGCGACGATGCTGGTGTCGCGCCAGTGTTCGATTCCGTCGGCGATGTCTATCGGTGGGAGGTGAGCGTCACTGGCTCTACTGAACAGTTCGCGCTTGAGGAGGACTCAGCGAGCGGACAGGTGGTATGGGAAACGCCGGTAGCGGGTGAAAGTTGCCCAAGCCCACGACCTCACCCTTGGTGACAATCAAGACCTGTTTGTCAGCTACTTCTCGAACGTCGATGGATGGCATCTCCTGCGACTTAGCGCCAGCACCGGGGAAGTGCTCTGGAATGATGCGGTATCAGGAGGTGTTCCGGTCTCGACGACCGGCGGTGTCGTACTCGTCTCGGCCGGAGCGGTACAGCCTGTAAGTGCTGCTGGTTCTATTGGCAGCACCACCGCTTATGCGGCCGGGATGGCACCGGTGCTGTATTCGGTTGCCCATAACGATCAAGGTGATGTGCTCGCGCTGAACCTGCCTCAGTGGGTCAACGGTAGCTGTGGCAATACCACCGGCCCAGCGACCGTTACCGAGCTTGATCCGAGCGGCACGCAGTTGTGGACTCGGGAAATCCCGATGAGCGGTGCATCCATCCAACGGTTGCTAGCCTGCCCGGCCAGTCATGGGCGCTGAGCAATCAGGCTGAGGGAGAGATCCTTGGCATTGGCGGTGTCAATGGATCGACTCTGTGGGCCGCCGGAACTCATCCCCAGGACTCTGGGCCGTTCATTCTCGGAGTGGACGCCAACGATGATATTTATGCCGTGCAGGGCCTGGCAACCAACTGCGTCTCTCAACCTCCTGACAGCATCAACTGCCAGGGGCAGAGCATTCTCAAGATTGAAGGCTCTACAGGACACGTCGCGCCGTTGTTGCAGCTCGTGGACACGTCAAGTCCAAACACCATGACGTTCGGCCTGGAAAATATGCCGCCAGGACGAGACACAGACACGACGGCCAGCATTGCTCCAGGTCGTCTCTTCGCCGTCGAGGAAGACCTGACTGGATCTCCGGGCGACTACACCAATAACCTTTGGTCATTTAGCGCATACCCGCTGCCTGCGGGGGCACCGTATCCGACACCACCGGGTAATGAGGTAAGTGCCAGTAGCATGCAGCCCGGGAACCTACCGGGATCAGATGATGGAGGTGCAACCCTGGGTGTGGGTTCCGTGTTGTCGGGGAGTCAAGTGTCCAATCGTCCCTGCGCTCCAGCATATGGCAGTGTTGGCAAACGCCTCCTTGCACGACTAAAGTGCGAAGCAATTATAGATATTTTGACGGTCCAGTGTGGCTTTGAAGTCGCAACGCTCTTCGCTCCAGTCCTCAAAAGTCTGCATATCATCGAGGCAGCCAAGACCGCTGTAGTGCTGGCAAAGATCCCAAAGAGACTCCGCCCAATCGCCAAATTTTTGTATGACGTGTCCCACGCCCGATTCTCTAAGAGGGCACCCCGAGGTTTTCGTAACTTCGCAGAGCTATGGCAGACTCTAAGGAAGATAAAAAAGGCATCTGAAGTGATCAAGATGCTCCCCAGTGTTGCCGCAGCTGTTTCTAAAACTGACTACACAAAGATCGCTACTGACCTCGTCAATATCACGGGGCTCCAGCCCTGCGTTGACGCCATACTCGACGCCGATGAAGAGTCAAGCCCAACAACATGACGACTGTTGAGTGAGTGCCGATCTATTTGCGCCATCGACGCCATAGATGATCTCTTAGAAAGAGGCCCACCAAATAGAGTGGCGCGAGTACAACAGTCCCAAAAAGTACGAACCAATAATCTGGCGCAAGGTACGAATTGGGGAACAGGCGCATATATAAATACGCTATCGGAACTAAGATGAGTGCATAGTACAAGGGCACCCGCCTGGGCTTACTCATATGATCTTTGGGCGCAGCAAAGTCACAAATTTCCACTGCATGTTTATTGTATAGCTAAATGGAACCATATTTCAATCAAAGGACCGGCAATAGAGCGGCCTGGCCAGGGTGATGTTGCCCGGCCAGGCCACTATCTCGGGTGTTGCTATTAGTCCGGCCTATATCTCCAACTCTTTGGCGCGGAGAGCAGCGCGGGTGGGGAAGATCAGGTTGTCGGTGGTGCGGTGGATGAGGCCGATGTGGTGGAGGCTGTTGATGGCATCGACGGTGGCTAGGCGCTCGCCGGTGTCTAGGATCAGCTCATCGACCGACCAAGGCCGCTGGTCGTTCGGGTCGGTGAGGCGATCGAGGATGCCGGATTCGACCATAGTGTCATCGGGCTCGCGTGCGGGGATAGGCTGCTCGTCAGGCATGGGAGATGTACCTCCTGTGTCCAGGCTCCGGCGCGGGGGTACCGCCCTTGCGTCGGAGCCGCTTGATTGAGCGCCCGAGGCTAGGAGCGAGGTTCCTGTGCGGTCAAGGTGTGCGGCTGGCGCGCTACTGGACGGCCGCGTTCACGGCCTCGATGCCGCTGGCTTCAATCTGCTCAGCGTGGCTCAGCAGTTCGGAAGCGGTGAGGTCGAGTCCTGAGGCTAGGCGTCTGAGGCTGCCATAGCTGGGGTTGCGCTTGCCGGTCTCGACGTTGGAGATCCAGCGCTGATGCAGGTCGGTGTCGTTGGCGAGCTGCTCCTGGGTCAGCTTTAGCTCCTCGCGGCGGGCTTTGACGGCCAGGCCGAGGGCTGCTTGGAAGGCCGGGGATGCGGACATAGCCCCAGCTTTTCGGGTGCGTCATCCCCTGTAAATGACATCGCAGTAGACACGGGTGCCGACATTCCGCTACGGTTCCAGTCTTATGACATTGGAGTAGAGCAAAGCTCAAGGCGGGCACGAGTGGCGGCCCCTCTCCGTCCTCGTGCCCGCTGGGGCGGTGTTGGGAACCAAGCGAAGGAGCAAAGGCATGGGAGTAGGTTGGAGCAGGCACACAAACACCAGGAGATCGAGGACGTTGGGAGCGTGCCTCGTGGTCATGTTGGGGGTGGGCGTAAGTCAGTCCACCGTGTTTGCAGCCCACGCCAAGAAGCCCAAGCCCGGTTCAAGTTGTGCGCATCCGCTATTCAGCGGGCTGTCTCTGGAGGGGCCAGACGGTGATCTGGGAGAGTTCACCGTCAAACCCAAGATCCTCAGTAATCCTGAACCAGGATCAAGTAAGCCGATGACGTTCGAGCTGGAAGTTACGGTAATAAATCCCCATATCTTGATCTGTAGCGTTGAGGCTATAGACGAGGGGTACAATCACGAAACCGATAGGTATGAAAAATCTCGGGTACACTTCTATCACTTGAGCATTAGTCCTCATGGTGGGATAACGCCATCGGTCACCGTACCAGCAGACACCAAGCTGGCCGCGATTGCGTATGGCCGAAAGGTGTCGTAGGCAGTGATTATGGTGCGGGGCTGCGGCAGTCCCTAATGAGTGCGGGATGCCCCCGATGAGCCGGTTAGGGTTCATCGGGGACGGGTGGGGTGAAGGGAATCAACCGAGATCGTGCAGGCACTACCCCGGCGGCTTCCTAAGGTGCGTCCACTGTGGACGTTTCAGCTCATCTTCGACAAACGCCATGTTGGCACGAGCGATAGCCATTACCTCCTTCCAGTCTTCGTCAGATAGCGACAAGGTACTTCTGATCTGATATGGAAGGTCGGCCTCTTGTCGTGCCCTCTCGACGTCGAGTAGATGGAAGGTCGCTATCGCCTCGCCGGCGACCAACTTGGTACAGGTAGTTGCTCGACCTGTATAGCCGTCTAGTCCTCGCATATCCAGTAGAGCACCGTGCTGATTAGCGACTGGATGGGCTTAGGACTGCGACGCCACACAGCTCCAATGATGCGGTCAACGACCATTGGCTTCTCCGATCTCGGGGGGTTACTACCCACAACTTGAGGTCGCGGGCACATTCACCCCGAACCCAGAGAATGACCATAATTATACGCTATTTATTGTTTTTGTCAAGCAAAACCCAGCCTGCCCTTCCAGGATTCGTGATAAATGTAACCAAAAACGGCGGGGGACTTATAAGCCTCAGTGGCCCCCACCCACTCACGCTCTACCAGCACTCGCATTTGCTCCAAAGTGATAATCAAAAGATGGGCTGGGCACGCAGTCGTAGGATTTTCCAATGGCATACACTCACATTCACCGAGCCACGGCTCTACCTCCGGGAAGTGTCCAATTAGCTCAAATCCCTGTTCAGAGATAAAGTCGGCTAGGCGATCATCTAGGACGAGGCTGGCCCAGTCACCCCATAGCCCTGGATTATTCCCAAAGATCTCTCCCCAAGCATCGACTTCGGGCATAGGCATGTTGGTAAACATGAGCCACCGAACTGTAGGCGGGAGAACATGTTCCAGAGCGGTCTTACCGTCCCACGCCCAATCATCGGTAGGGCGCTCAAAGGTGGCAGCGAGAAAGACCAGATTCGGCATTAGCGCGGCCATGAGAAGCCTATCGCGTCCATCTACACGCAGCTCTGGGTTGTCCTTGTCATCCAGCAAATGCGTTAGGTTGCTGATCGCAGAAGCGAGCGATTGCCATATAAGGTAAAGACGAGCAAACGGTTCGGTTGCGTCAGTGGCCTTCTGCTCTTGTGACGCATAGGAGCGCGATTGGTCGCCAAGGGCGGAGTCCACCTCGCACTCCCACATCTTCGATGCAATTGCATTCATAAGACGCCTTTGCCAACTTGGGAAACCAGGCCGTTCCCTAGTCATGGTGCGAAGGGCAATGTCCGCTTCGCGCGCAGCCTTACTCCTCCGCTTTGCCACCGTGAGAGTCTCAGTCCCAGTCTCTAGTGCAAGCAGGACACGCGCGGCGCGTCCTCGCTCGGCCATGTCAGTGTGATCTCTCTCGCCCAAAGGCTCATCGAGTTCCTCAGTAGCTTGCTTGATGTACTGGCGAACTACCTCAGCCTGGTGCTCTGCGGTTATTGCAGCCTCGTATCCTCCTGCCTCCTCCCGGATCAAATCTTCGATCTTCTTGCTCACGTAGAGCAAGCCCATAAGGGCCTTCTTTGTACTGATATTGGATGCGGTCGCGCCTTCGGGCATGCACATCAACTCGTAAAGCTCGTCTCCGAGCTGGCTAGGAATCAACGAAGGCATAGACGCATATCAAGTAGGCCGAACTCGGCCTAATTATGCCCGAGCGGGGCCTCTAGCGTGATCTCCATCGTCCAACAAGAAGGAGTCACATGCCCAGCAACAACCTCCCCGCCCGCCGCTCGTCTCTGTTCGGCGGGCTCAGTACCGATCGGGCAGCGGGAAAGCAACTCGCTACCGTTCAGACCGACGCGTTCCTTGAGCGCACCCAGGACGAAGCCCTGCGGAACCTAGTTATGGCAAAGATGTCGGATCTAGGGATGGCTACCCGCCACGGGCTGGATGAGGCCGACGCCATCATCCACGACCTCGCAAGCCGCATCCAGAACAACGAGGGCTTCGGCGCGCAGGTGCTCGTAGGAATCAGCGAAGAGGGAGCACTCGCGCTGAAGCGCGAACTCCGCAGGCTGAGTGGAGGTGGCTTCTAGATGCTCGCCCTTGCTCTCATCCTCGGGATGACCACTGCGTCGCTGGCGGTGGTCGTCCTGGTGGCGTTGGCCTTGGTGCTGGTCTTGGGCTTAGCGTCCATGAATCCCGAGCAGCGCATGATCCGCGAACGTCGCCGCCACGCCGAACGAACTGCCAAAACTATGGCTCGTATGTCCAAGGTTAGGGCGCTGACACTCCGGCGCATGGACGAAGCCGAACGGAGGTGGCGATGAGCGAGTGTGATGAGCAGCTACGACACGTCTGCCGGTGGAACTACAGACTAGCCCGCGAAAACTCCCGCCTCCGGCTCGAACTCCAAAACAAGGAGCACGAAATACGCGCGTTGGAAAAAGCCAACGCCGACTGCCTCCTTGAACGCGACGCTATCAACACGGCACTCGGAGCAGCAATAGATGAAGCGTTGAAGGCCAGGCAGCGATGACCAAGCTCATCACAACTCTGGCAGTCGTGGTTCTGGGGCTGGTGGCGCTCGGCGCTGTCGGTCCCAGGATCGCGCAGATTATGAGCGCACTGGTGCCGTTGGTGCTCGTGGTGGGTGTCATCGCGGCGGTTCTGCGAGTGGTGTGGTTTTACACGAGATAAATAGCAGGCACCTGTGCAGAGTGCCAGCAAAGCGTGAATCCATACCGCTTGAAACTGTAATACCGAACAAAGACCGAACACGGACACACGGGAGATACTGAAAGCACCACTAAGGAGGTCAAACAATGTAACGAGAAAGGAGGTGCATTTAGCGTGACACGATCCAGACGTATAAAAGTGAAGGGGGTGAGACGGGACGAGATTGACACTGAGCAGCTCGCCCTTATTTATTGGCTACAGGCCAAGCGAGTCTTGCGAGAAAAGCGTGAACGCGAAGCACAGGAGAAGGCCAAGCGCCGGGAGCGGAAAAGCAAATGAACGCTGATCTAACCCCGGCGGTAGTTGCCGCAAGCGGCGGCTCCGCCCTTATCACAATAATTATGGCCAGAGAGCATCGCCTGGACGCGGCGATGCGACGAGACAGAGTGCAACTGGGGGCTCGCTTTCCGCTGGCACTATCCCCGGCTTCGGCGCGCGCGGCATTGGCTGGACTCTCAGGATTGCCTGAGCAAGTCGAGCTGGTCGCTTCAACTGTCGCCAGCTCTGAGGGCATCCGGCATCACTTCTTGGTGCCGGGGAGCACATCGGTCCTGACGAGTCTCGTCGCGGCAATCCCCGGTCTGCGCCTAGTCGAGACGCCGGCACCGACCGGCACGGCAACGCTCGCCATGCGGCTGTTTGTGCCAACGCCAACCCTCTTGCGCAGCGATGAGATCGAGATGTCCTCGCGCGCTCTTTTGAGCGGCCTTGCAACGCTCCGGGGCAATGAGGAGGTGGTGGTCTCTTGGGCGCTGCGACCGACGACGCCCAGGCGCGCGTTCCACCATGAGCCAGAGGACCGCGAGACGAAGGAGCTTGCGCGGCTGTGGCGGGCCAAGATCGCTGAGCCCGGTTTCGCGGTAAGCGGCCTGGTGTTGGTGCGAGCTGAGCGGATCGCCCGAGCCAGGGAACTACTCGCCCACGTTGCCGATTGCGTACGCAGCCGACGCAGCCGTACCGCTGGTATTCGCACAACAGTTGGGCGCGGTAATCGCAGCCTGGCGACCGTGGCCCGAACAACCAGACAAGCGGCTGGCTCAGCGTCGATGAACTGCTGCCATTGCTTAGCTTTCCGCTTGGTGATGACGTGGTGCCTGGCGTGGAGGTGGGTGCCTCCCGCGAACTGCTTGTCCCGAACGGTGTTGCTCGTCAGGGGCGGCGGCTGCTTCTCGGGCGCGACGCCGTCGGCAATCGTCCAGTGGCGCTCTCCGCCGAGGCCGCGCTTCATCATCTCGCCGTGATTGGGCCGACCGGGTCGGGCAAGAGCGTGGTTCTGGCTCGCGGTGTCTTGGATGACCTACGGGCTGGCTACGGCGGCGTCCTCATAGACCCCAAGGCCGACCTCATTGATGAGGTACTGAATCGCGTACCGGCGGCAGACCGGGATCGAATCGTGGTGCTCGATCCGGCAGCCCGTGGCCCGGTGCCGGGGCTCGACCTGTTCGGTTCCGGCGACCCCGACTTGCGGAGCGAGGTAATCCTCTCGGTGCTGCGCGGCATCTCCGAGGGGTGGGGGCCGCGCATCGACCAGTACCTGCGCCTCGGGCTTCGCACTGTGGCCGACCTGCCGAATCCGGTCCTCTCCGACTGGTTGCGCTTGTATTCCGACGCTCGCCTCAGACGTGCGGCCATCGCTCGGGTGCGTGACCCGATTCGCCTCGCTGAGTGGCAGAGCTACGAAGCACTGAGCCCAGCGGAGCAGCACCAGCACACCGCCCCGGCCATCTCACGCATCACGACCCTGCTGTCCCGGCCCGCGCTGCGAGCAGTCCTGAACCAGCCCGCACCCAAGCTCGACATCGGACGCCTGTTGGCCGAGCGCAAGTGGTTGTTCGTCTCATTGGCCCCTGGCACGCTGGGCGAGTCGGCTGCTCATCTGCTCGGCGCGATCGTGACCTATCTGGTGTGGGCGGCCATCGAGAAGCGCGTTGAGATCCCGGCGGGGCGTCGCTTCCCGGTCTATCTCTACTTTGACGAGCTGCAATCGGTCAGCCACTTGCCAGTTGGTCTTGAGCTGTTCTTTGAGCGCACCCGTGGGCTCGGCTGCGGCGTGGTGGTTGCTACCCAGGCGCTTGCGCGTCTGCCCGAGAGCACGCGCGCCTCGCTCGTCGGCAACGTGGCGAGCCTCCTCACGTTCCGAGCAGCCCACGACGAGGCCACCCGTATCGCCCGCGAGCTGCCAGGACTCTCGCCCCAGGACGTGATGTCGCTGGGCCGCTTCGAGGTGGCCGCCCGCATCAATGCGGCGAGGCGCGACAGTGGTGTGGCGGTTGTCACTGGGCGCACCGAGCCGCTACCACCAGCGGGCCACGGTGCCGCCGTTATCCGGGCTCGCTCCGCTGAGGTCTATGGCGTCGATCCGCGCGAGGTTGAGCGCGAGCTGCTGCGCCGGATCGAGGGCGAGCCGAATCAAGACGACGGCCCGCTCGGGCGTGCGGGGAGGGTCAAATGACCCGTCCCATCGCTGGACCCGAGGTGTTAGAGCAGAGGGGCAATAAAGCCGCGCCGGGATTGACCTCTCGCCAGATTTCGCCGCCGAAAGACCTCGCTTCTGCTCGGTCCACTTCCTACATCACCGCTGACCGCTTGTATCGCATAGCTCAGGATATGAGCGAGCGGGACTGGCAACTTCTCGTCTTTGTCAGTGGATGTCGTCTGGCTTCCGGCCAGCAGCTCATCCGTCACTTCTGGCAGACCGCCGACCGCACGAGTGCTGTGGCCCGTGCCGGACGTCGCGTGCTCAAGAGGCTCGCCGACTGGCGTGTGCTCGACCCGCTGCCGCGTCGCATCGGGAGCCGTCGCTCAGGCAGCGAGTCGACCGTCTATAGCGTTGGTCGGGCCGGAGCGAGGCTGCTCGCCCAGCGCGGCTATTCAGGTCCACGCATCGAAGCGCCCGGTGCGCTCTACGTCGCACACACCACGGCCTGCACCGAGCTGGTTGTTGCACTGCACGAAGCCGACCGCGAGCGTGAGCTGGAGTGCATCGAGGTCCAGTCCGAGCCTGCGTGCTGGCGGGGATTCCTTGGAGCCGGTGCCGCTCGACTCATGCTCAAGCCTGACCTGTTTGTGCGTATCGGGGCCGGACGCGCCAGCGAGGACCTCTGGATGATCGAGGTGGACCTGGCGACCGAGGCCAGCGGCACCATCCGCGCCAAGGCGCTGCGGCACTTGGCCTACTACCGCTCCGCCAGCGAGCCAATACACCCCAGAGTGCTTTGGGCAGTGCCGGACGAGCGCCGCGCTGAGCAGATCGCGGACGTCCTCGCGCGCCTGCCCGACGATGCCAAGCGGTTGTTTGCAATCTGCCTCTTGGATGGGACGGTGGCGTTCCTGGCGGCGGAGGCCAGCTCGTGAGCACCACCCGTAAGGTCGCGCGCTACCAAGACAACACCCAAGCCTGGGGACTTCTCGAGGGCGACGCCCTGATGCTGCTGGCGAAGCTACCGGACGCCTGTGTCGATGCGATCGTGTGCGATCCGCCGTATGGGATCGAGCTGGGCGGCGCCAGTTGGGACAGCTTCGACAAGGACTCGCCCGCGGAAGCCTTCGAGCGCTGGACCTTCCAGTGGGCGGCTGAGTGCCGCCGCGTGCTCAAGCCCGGCGGACACCTATTGGCGTTTGGCAGTCCGCGCACCTTTCACCGGCTGGTAGCCGGAATCGAGGACGGCGGGCTGGACGTGCGCGATCAGCTGTTGTGGCTGTTCGCCCAAGGACTCCCGAAGTCCCACCGCCTGCCGGGTGGAATGGGGACCACTCTCAAACCCGCGTATGAGCCGATCCTGCTGGCACGCAAACCACTGGAGGGAAGAACGATCGACAATCTCAAGGCTCACGGCACCGGTGCGCTTAACATCGCCGCCGCCCGTGTCGGTGAGGCCGCTTACTGGCCCGCGCATGTGACGCTCGCCCACTCCGAGGAATGCCAGGACAGTTGTAAGCCCGGCTGTCCGGCCGCAATGATCGATGCTGCCCGCCCCGATCTGCTCCCCAGCCGCCTGTTTTTCTCCGCCAAAGCTACAAGGGTCGAGCGCGAAGCAGGATGCGAGCAGCTACCCCGCGAGTCGGTCGCGCTCTACACCGGCAAACGTCACTCGCCCCGGTTGGTACGCAACCAGCACCCGACGGTAAAACCCATCGATCTGATGCGCTGGCTGGTGAAACTAGTAACACCGCCTGCGGGCTTGGTGCTTGACCCGTTCACCGGCAGTGGGAGCACGGGAGCGGCCGCTGTGCTCGAAGGGCGACAGTTCCTCGGTATCGAGCGAGAGGGCAAATTCGTGGATATTGCCTGCGCCCGCATCACCCATTGGGCTAACCAGGCTGCGGCTGATGTATGAGGTCTTGCGGGTGGATGGCCCACCGGCCAGCGGAAGGGAGCCCCTCCTCCTTTCTGCTGGCCGACAAAGTCATCCACTCTCACAAGGAGGACATACAGTGACAAAGGCCCAAGAGGTCTACGAGAAGGTCGAGGCGCTGATCGCCTCGGGCGTCGATAAGTCAGATGCCTTCAAGCAACTCGCCGAGGAGACGGGTCGTCCGTATGACTCGCTTCGCGGCAGCTACTACACCCACAAGCGCAAGCTCGAAGGCGGTAGCGAGGGCGCCAAATCCTCACGGACTCGTCGCCGCGAGACGACACCGGACGATGCACTAGCTGATGCCCGTGCCTCCTTGGAGCGCTCCATCGCTTCAATCGACAAGGAGGTCGAGATAGCCAAGGAACGCGCCCAAGAGTCCGCCGCCGAGTACGAGGCTATCCGAGGTAGCGCCGACGAACGCAAGGCCGCCATCGCCGAGCGCCTGGAGGCGCTGAAGTGAGACAAAGTGGGTCGGTCTGGACATCAGTCTGGACCGACCCACATCTATCAATTAACAGCTTGCTTAAGTCCTGACTTAACGGGAAAATCGTTAAGCCAATTAATAGGAAAGGAGGACACTTGCCGAAACATGCAGCCACAACCGTGACCAGCCACGGGCAACAATCACAAGATCCCAAGAGAGCTGTCATTTATCTGCGGGTCTCTAGCGATCAGCAAGTCGAACGCGGCTATGGAGACGAGGGCTACTCCATCCCTGCGCAGCGCGAAGCATGCACACGCAAGGCCGCTGAACTCGGCGCGACGGTAACTGCCGAGTATGTCGATCTTGCCAAGACCGCCAAGACTCGCAATCGGCCTCGGTTCATGGAAATGATCGCCGACATCGAGCGGGAGCGCAACATTGACTACGTCATTGTCCATAAGCTCAATCGCTTTGCGCGTAAGGCGATGGATGACGCCGTCATCGACTACCGGCTCAACCAGGCTGGGGCACAACTCGCCTCTGTGCAAGAGCACATCGACGCAACACCAGCAGGCAAGCTCAACCATCGCATTCATGCCGCCTTTGCGGAGTATGAGAATGAGAACCTCGCCAATGAGATTCGCAAGGGCCAGATCCAAAAGCACCAGGCCGGTGGTACGCCATTCGCCGCTCCGATCGGCTACAAGCACGCGCCGGTTGAATTCGAGGGGCGACTCATCAACTCCATCGTCCTGGACGAGGAACGCGCCCATCTTGTTCAACTCGCCTTCGATCTCTACGACACCGGCGAGTACAGCATCACCCGCCTACGAGATGCCCTCGAAGAACACGGTCTCACCAGCCGCCCCACCCGCAGGAAGGCATCGCGGCCGGTATCGCGTCCCGGCGTCCACAAGATGCTGCGTAACCCGTACTACACCGGGATCGTCCGCTACATGGGCAAGCAGGTCCAGGGCCGACACCCCGTGCTGATCGATAAGGGCTTGTTCGATCGCGTGCAGAAGCGCCTCGACGCACAGCGCGCCGCCGGGGACCGCCCACGTCGCCACCAGCACTATCTCAAGGGCAGCCTCACCTGCGACTACTGCGGAGCACGCCTCATCTACGGCAAGCATCGCGGCACAGGCGGCATCTACGAGTACTTCAGTTGCGTCCGGCGCCGCGCCCGAAACGGCGGCACTTGCGACTCAGGCCACTACCGCGTCGAGACGGTCGAGTGCGAGGTCGCAGCCCTGTACTGGTCGCTCAAGCTCACCAAGCAACAGATCGCCGAGATACGCACGGCGGTCAAGGCCGTCGCGCACGAGCACGTCACAGTCATCCAGCGAGCCGCCGCACACCACCGACGTCGCCTCCAAGCACTCGAAGACGAGCAGACCAAGCTCCTTGAGCTGCACTACAAAGGCGGCGTCTCCGAAGGCGTGATGCGCCGCCAGACCACGCGGATCGAAACGGAGGAGCGCACCCTCAAGCAACTCCTCGGCCGCTCGAAGGTCCAGCTCGCGGACATCACCGAAGCGCTCGACGACGCCCTCAAGCTCACCGAGAGGCCACTAGAGACCTACCTGGCCGCAAGCGACCTCGGTCGTCGCATGTTCAACCAGATCTTCTTCAAGGAGGTCCGCGTCGGACCCGACGGCGAAGTCCAAGAGGCGATCATCGAGAAGCCATACGCGCGGATCATCGCCCGACGCCTCGTCCGCCGCCGCCCCGACGACCAAACCCCCAGCTGCCCCAGCAGGGGCCAGAAACGGCGAAACCCCGACCCCTTTTCTTTGGGGCCGGAGTTTGACCGCGATAAGAATGGCGCGCCCTGAGAGATTCGAACTCCCGACCTTCGGTTCCGTAGACCGACGCTCTATCCAGCTGAGCTAAGGGCGCAGAGTCGCTTAGTGTAGTGGGCGGACGATTGATGTACGGGTGATCGCTCAGATCGCGGCCCCGTAGGCGTACCCCGCCACGCACGCGAGGGTTACCGCCTCAACTGCAGACTCTGTCGTGCAAATAGAATATTCGTCCGTGCTGCCCTAAAGATGACGATTTTGGCGGATCATTACTGAGTATGTTCTCATCCTTCGAACTGTTTTCGGCACCTCGCAGAGTCACGCGCAGTCGCCTGAGAAAGGCGGGCGAGGGGAGCGCCGAGAACGACGAGCCGACGCCCACGCGCTTGCTGCGGTATCTGCCGCTGGTCGTGCTCGCAACGGCGTCAGTGGTTCTCCTGCCGGCGGCGCTCGTGGCGACCGTCGTGCCGCGGGGCAACTCTCTGCTGATGGTTGCCTCCGCGGTATCGGCCGTGGCAATCTCAGTTGTCATCGCAAGCGCCGAGGCTGCCCTGTGGACGCGACGGGCCGGATCGCGCGACCTCGTATTCGCCGACCTGATGCTGTGGGGATGGTTGCGCAGGTGCTGGACCGAGCGACGTCTAGCGCAGGCACGAGCCCTCTACGACTCCGCCAGGAAGGCCGGTCCAGCGGTGAGCATCAAGTTGCTGGAAGACCTGAGCAAGCGACTTGAAGCACGCGACGCCTACACCCACGGACACAATCAGCGGGTCGCGCGCCACGCGGAGCGCATTGCCCGCGCCATGCATCTATCTGTGACCGAGATCGCCAAGATCCGTACAGCTGCCACGGTTCATGACGTGGGCAAGATCTACACCCCGAGAGAGATCCTCAACAATCCGGGGCGCCTCACCGAACGGGAATACGCGATCGTGAAGCTCCATGCCGGCGACGGCGCAGACATGCTGGCAGCGGTCGGGGATCCCGAGATCACAAACATGGTTCGCCATCACCACGAGCGAATCGACGGCCACGGCTACCCCGGTGGGCTGGCCGGCTCGGATATTCCGCTCGGCGCTCGAATCATCGCGGTAGCCGACACCTTCGATGCCATCACCTCCAGTCGTGCCTACCGGTCGGCGGGCACCCACAAGAAAGCACTGGACATCCTCTCCCAGCAGGCTGGCTCCCAGCTTGATGGCGCCGCGGTCTCGGCCTTCCTTGGGTGCTACTCTGCTCGCCGCTCAGTTGCGTGGTTTGCGTTCGCGACAGTAGTTCCCCAACGTCTGTTCGCGGCGCTCCAGACAGCCTCGCCTGTCATCGGCGCCAGCACCGGAGCGATCACCTCGATACTCCCAGCCCTAGGCGCAGCGGGTCTACTCACCTTGTCGCCTGGGCTGCGTCACGGTACGGCAACCGAACGAGACACGTATCGCCAACCTGCGGTGACACAGCTCCACGGACTGGGGGTCTCGGCAAACCCAACCACAGATGTAGCGCGGCACCTTACCAGGCAGACAGCGAACATCCAGCTGCCTCAATCCCAACACCGTCGAAGCCACAGGAACGTGGCTATCACTGTACCTGGCCCTCTCAGCACACCGGTATCTAAGAACCCGAAAGTTAGTACGCCGGATACCTCCGCTGACAACGGCACCGATACGCGAGAAATAGTCGCCGTCGCACCTGCGGCGCCACCTACAAAAAGCTCACCGGCACCCACGTCCCCTACCCCTACTCCGACACCTGCCCCAACGCCTACCCCTACCCCGATGCCTCCGCCTACCGCACCACCTGTCGAAAAGAGCCCAACACCTTCCACGCCACCGATCAGCCTACCGGTGACGCTCCCGAGCATTCCTAACCTCCCGCCGGTCTCCGTCCCAGGCGTTTCGGTCTCCCTCCCAGGCGTTTCGATATCCGTCCCGGGCATCACGATCTCAACCACCAAAGCACTTGGCAGCAAAACACCCTGAACACCGCCAGCGGGGGCTGTCAGCAGGCAGATGTCCGGATCCCCGAGACGGCGACGTCACTGCTTAGGACCGAACTGGACGGAGAGGGAGGGATTCGAACCCTCGAACGAGGTCAACCCCCGTTACGCGATTTCCAGTCGCGCCCATTCAACCGCTCTGGCACCTCTCCATCGCTCGACCTGTCGCGGCGTCCTAGGAAGGCTACGACACACCGCGCTTCGCCGCTGGCAGACGAAGCCTACGACACCCAGTCCTGCTCCATTGGTAGGCTTTCTTTGAATGCCGTGCGCGTATGCGCGGGGCATCCCGCCAAACGAACACAACATCCCCTCCCACTGCCAGAGCGCCTCGCGTCTTGGGCAGCGCGAAAAACGAAGACACAAAACCCGACCTAGCCAACGACCCGGAGACGAAAGATGCTTCTTGCCTCAAGCGCAGCCTTCAGCAAGGACGTCGGGTTGATCGCTACCTTCATCGGGATCGGGATAATCGTGAACGTGATCATCGTGTTGATCGCGATTCAAGTGCGCGGCGAGCGCCAGCAGAATCAGCAGCACCTGCAGAGCCAGCGGAACCACTGAACCTCGCGCCATGCTCGCCGTCCAGATCAGCGAGCTCAGCGGTCCCGACTCGGTGCGTGTCGTCGAGGTGGCTGAGCCCGAGCCCGTCCACATGCTTACTCCCGGCGAGGGCGTGCTGATCGACGTCGCCGCCGCTGGCGTCTCCTTTCCCGAGGTTCTGCAGACTCGCGGGCTCTATCAGCTCAAACCCGACTTGCCCTTCATTCCGGGGGCCGAGGTTGCGGGCACCGTCATTCAAGCTTCCGCCTCTAGCGGGCTGAAAGTAGGCGATCGCGTGATGGCCTTCACCGGCCTCGGCGGCATGGCCGAGCGAGCCGTCGCTCCGGCCTATATGACCTTTCCTCTGCCCGACTCGCTCGACTTCAACCAAGGGGCTTCGGTCATCCTCAACTACCACACCGTCTACTTTGCGCTGAAGTTGCGTGGGCAGCTGCAGGCCGGCGAGAGCGTGCTCGTGCACGGAGGCGCCGGCGGTGTCGGCACCGCTGCGCTGCAGGTTGCCAAAGCGCTCGGAGCCTCCACGATCGCGGTCGTCTCAACAGAGGAAAAGGAGCGCGTCGCGCGCGCGGCCGGCGCTGATCACGTCGTACGCTCGGACGAGAGCTGGCGCGAGCAGGCTGTCGAGCTCAGCGGTGGCGGCGTCGACGTCGTACTCGATCCAGTCGGCGGCGATCGCTTCACCGACTCGCTGCGCTCGCTCAAAGAGGAGGGGCGCGTGGTCGTCGTCGGATTCACCGAAGGCTCGATCCCGGAGGTCAAGGTCAATCGCCTGCTGCTGCGCAACGTGTCGGTCATCGGCGCGGGCTGGGGAGCTTATGCGCTGTTGAGCCCGGAGCGCACTCGCGCTGCCGGCGAGGCCGTCGGCAAGATGATTGACGAAGGGTTTGTTAAGCCGATTATTGGGGCGTGCCTGTCGTTGGACCGAGCCAACGAGGCACTGCGCATCATCGACGAGCGTCGCGCTGTCGGCAAGGTCGTGCTTGGTCTCGCCTGAACGCCACAGGGTGTAACGACCGCGAAACTGGTTACCCTCCTCTAGGAGGTCCAGAAGACTCGCTTAGCTTTGCGCCTTCGCTCTCCGCAGCGAATGCGCCACCGGCAAACCGCAGTGGGGGACTCGGCTGGCCTACGCCGGGTATTGTGGCGTCGGTCATGACCGACGCCTACGACGGGATCGTGATCGCGCGCGGGGATACCCGCTATGAGCAAGCCCGGCGCGCAGCGGTGTGGAACGCACGTACGCCAGAGCGCTACCCCGAGACGATCGTGCTTGCGGACAGTGAGGCAGATGTCGTACGGGCGGTGCGCGACAACCGCACGCTGGGGGTGCGCATCGGCGTTCGCTCAGGAGGGCACTCCTGGGCTGGCAACCATGTGCGCGACGGCGGGCTGCTGCTCGACGTGTCACGCCTACGCGAGGTCGAGCTAGACGCTGAGGCGATGACCGCGGCCGTCGGCCCCGGCTGCCATGGCGACGAACTGCTTGCGCTGCTTGCCGAGCACGACCTGTTCTTCCCTGCTGGGCACTGCCCGGGGGTCGGGCTAGGCGGCTATCTGCTGCAGGGTGGCTACGGCTGGAACGGGCGCGTGCACGGACCCGCTTGTATGAGCGTGGAGGCGATCGACGTGGTCCTCGCGAACGGAGAGCTGCTACACGCTAGCGAACACGAGAACGCCGACTTGCTGTGGGCCGCGCGCGGTGCAGGACCCGGCTTCTTTGGTGTGGTGACGCGCTTTTACCTGCGCCTCGTGCACCGCCCGAAGGTCGTCGTCAACAGTGTCTTTCTCTACCCGATGGACGCGCTCGAGCAGGTCTTCAGCTGGGCGCACGAGGTCGGCTCGCGCGTGGCACGTGTCATGGAGCTGATGGTCTTCATCCACCGCACCGAAGAGGGCGAGCTTGAGATCGCGGTGACCGGACCCGTGCTAGCCGATAGCGAGCAGGAGGCACGCGAGGCGATCGCCGTACTGGAGAGCTGTCCGGTGCTGGATCAGGCAAAGCTCGCGCTTCCATATGTGCCCGGTGAGCTGGCCGACCTGTATGCCGGCGCACACGCCGCCTATCCCGATGGGCACCGCTACTCGGCTGACAACATGTGGACGCATGCCCCGATCGAGGAACTGCTGCCAGGCTTGCGTCGCATCGCCGAGACGCTGCCACCGGCGCCCTCGCACATGCTGTGGATGAACTGGCAGCCCGGCGCCACGCCACAGCCAGAGCGACCCGACATGGCCTACAGCGTCGAGGACGACATCTACATCGCGCTGTACGGCGTTTGGCGGGATCCAACCGAAGACGAGGACAACGTTGCGTGGGCGACCGAGCGCATGCGCGAGATGCAGTCGCTGGCCAGCGGGATTCAGCTCGCCGACGAGAACCTTGGCAACCGGCCCGCACGCTTCGTCGGCGAGACGCAGCTCACTCGCCTTGACGAGCTGCGCACCAAGTACGACCCGGACGGGCGCTTTCACAGCTGGATGGGGCGACCAACGCCGCCCGCTCCATGAGGTTGGCCGTCGTGGTCTCAGTAGGCACAGAGGCGAGCGCCGTCCGCCTAGGCGCAAACCAGGCTTGTGCCACCACGAGACCGACCTTCGTGTTTCCCGTGGTCACATGCGCGAGCATAGATCCAGCGAGGGGACCAGCGCGATGAGTGCGAACTCCCTCGGCGACTACCTCGCGCGCCCTATGTCCGAGCCCGAACAACAGACACTCGCGGCAATCGGCCGCGGGCCGATCGATCCGCGTAATGCGCTCGCGCTCAGTGCGATGGATCGGCTGCTCGATCCCGCGCTACTGCCTTGCGAGACCGGCTGGTGCGTACTGCCCGACGGCGTCGCCTACGTAGCGGTGCGCACTGCGATGCCAAACGTAAGCGCCAAGATGATCGACTGGTGGTTCGATTGGCACCCGCGCGATCCGCTGCGCTACCGCGTTTGGCATCCGATAGCCCACCTCGACAACTCCTTGCAGCCTGCTTCGCTGCCACGCGCAAAGGGCCACTGGGGCGCCGTGCACCATCCCGTAGAGGATGTCGGCACCGGCGTCGTGCACGCCCGCATCGAGTTCAAGGCACCCACCGAGATGGGTATGTCAAGCGACGCGCTCGACGATCCCCGCGTCGCGTCGATCGTTTGCGGCTACGCCGGTGACGACCGACTGCACGTGCGCCACTCCCCCATGTTCCATGTATTTCTGCGCGAGGGCAATGGCGTCGTGTTGCGCAGTCGCTTCTGGCTGGGCGCGAGCCTGCGCCCCTATGGACCCCTCGGCGGTCTCCTCAAGCCACTGCTCAACACTCCTCTCGTGCGTGGCCGCGCACTGCCCAAGCATCTGCCCCAAGCGCTTGCGACTCACTGCGCAGAGGAGTACGCCAATCTTGGGACGCTGCTGCCCGAGCTGTACGAGCGCTTCGGGCCTGCGGCCCCCAGCGGCCGCTGAATCCTTTCGCATCCGGCCACCTCTTATGCACGTCGCTACACGCGTCTAGCCGCGATGGAGGCGATGACGACGAAAGCGACGACATCAAGAGGTACGCCCTCACCAGCAGCAGGCGTGATGCGCTTTACGCCAGTGCGGACATTGGTGCGACAACGAACCTCGATCCTACTGACAGGGAGCACAAGATGATGATGAAACGCGTGTTGGTGCTAGGACTGATCGCGATCCCCTGTGCATTTGGCTCGATCGCGACAGGATCGGCCCTTGGGGCGGAATACATATATAAGGTCAATAAAACGACACTTGGGACCGGACAGGACGCGGTCGAGGCACTCAAGGCGAAGACGAACCAGGCCATATCGGCCAAGATCCTCGGCATCAAGTTCGAAGTTGTCTGCAAAAGCGTCAAACTAGACGCTGCCGAAGAACCAGTCATCAAGGGTGGCGTGCCAGGGACGTCCGCTCGGAACAAGTTCGAATTCTCAGGGTGCGAAGGACCATCCGGCTTGAAATGCACGGTTGAAGGTGGCCATCTCTCAGGTGAAATAGTCACTGTCAGTTCGCCTACGTCGAAGGCCGGGGAGCTTGCGACTAAGTTCACTCCGTCGGGCGTGTTTGCGACGGTCAAATGTGGGGAAATCAAATGTGAAATCACAGGTTCGATAGTCATGCTGGATAGTCCCGAAAAAACGGAACAGCCAGTTGGAGACCTAATCGCAAAGACAGGTACCGAAGAAATCACAGAAGTCCAGAAATCGAACGGCAGCAAAGAAAGTGTCGAACTCAAATGCAATGGACAGCGGGCGACATTCGCAGGCGAAAGCGAACTCTCACTGGTTAGCGACGACAGCTGGGGAGTCTTCTAGGCGTCTGCCAGACGGCACAGTATGGGACACACCAAAGTGCTTCGTACGTCCGGATTGGAAGCCATTCGTCGGACTGGGTCGGTATCGGCCCAGTCCGATACCGGATCTAGCATCGGCTCCGCGGGGGCCACGGCCGACGCCGGCCGGCACCCTGACCAGGATGCCGGCCTGTCATACCTGACAAGTATGACGACCTATCACGCTTAGGCTGGGGGACCGGGGGAGCTTCCCCTGTCCCTCAGTGCTTGGCGCTCCACTCCTTCTTGTGCATCTTCTTGGCCGCCTGGTAGTCGATTAGCGCCTGTGGAGAGTCCACGTCTCCGAGCGTCGGGTGCGGCGGCACAAGCGCCTTGGCCAACTTGACTCCATAGCGCTTGGCGAGCACTGCGCCCATCGACTTGACCTTCATCTCCCCGAAGCCGGGAAGCGCCTGCAGGTTGGCGCGCAGTTCGTCTGAATCGGCCGCATCGGTCCAAACGCGGGCCGCGTCGCCGTCGTAGCGGATCTGGACATGGACGGCCAGATCGTGAACGCGCTTGGCCATCGAGCCTGGGTAGCGATGGATCGCCGGCTTCTCGCGAAACACCGACTCCAGGTCCGCCCTCGCGAGCGTTGCCGCGTCGAACGCACCGAGACGCTGCCTCAACGTGAGCGGTCCGAGGAACGCTTGTTGCACTGTGACCTGTTGATCCAAGACGAACCCCACCAACAGAGCCATCGGATCGGAAGCGATCAGCGAGTTGGCGGCGTCGGACTCGGTGAAGTACAGGCGATCTGGCACGGAGCTCATGTCCTAGGCACCATGATCGCTGACCTCGTCCCGTTCACGCCCAAGGTCACGCGCATCGGCCTATAGGTGAGAAGCCGCTCCGGCACAGCCCCCAACAATACTGAGCGTAGGAGTGACCCAGAGTCGGCTATAGCCGACCCGCTTTGGAACCAGCCGCCGGCGGCGGGTGTCCGCGAGCTGGTCTAGCGTGGTGGGGTGCTCGTTGTCGCAAGCTCTGAGGGGGTCGCAGCCATCACAGCCGGTGCGTCCCTGGTTGCTGCAAGCGGGCTTGCAGTGGCTACTGTCTACACGACCCGGCAGCGGTTGATCGGGGAGCGTGAGCGGCTAGAAGCGACGCTCGCCCATGACCGAGAGCTGTCCGATGTCGCTGATCTTCGGCAGCTACTCGATGAAACGGCGAGTGCAGTCCATCATGTCAACGGTGCTATGGAGAGTGCGTGGTTCACTATGAACATGGGGCCTGTCGCCTACAGGAATCTGCACAAGGCCGACCAGGAAGCCGAAGACAAGCTTTGGGAGGCGGTGAAGCCGCTTGCTCTCCTTACGCCACGAATACGACTCCGGCTTGGAGCCGACGATGCAATCACCACGGCCTGCACAGATATAGAAGTCGCGGTGGGAATGATGACGTACGCCCATACCGGTCGCCGCATTCATCAGGCTAATCAAGAAAATCAGGAGCGGGCTGAAGAAAAAGCCGAAGATGCCCAGGTCCGTAACAAAGCAGCGACTGAGACGTTCTTTGCAGCCGCTTCCGAGCGAGCCGGGACATTGATTCTTCCGCGCCAGTGAGGTAAGTAGGCGTCAGTCGCTAGTCCCCGACGTCCGGCTGGCTCCAGTTTGCTGCGTCGATCTTCGTGGGCTGGTGGACGGAGAGATCGGGACGGTTTGCAAACCATCGAGCCAAGCTTGACGCCTTGGTCAAGCTGCTCATGGAACCCGCCGGTCGCCAGGCGCGCTCGCAAGCAGCCGCGGCAGTCAGGCGAACTTGACGGCCAGGCATCCGATGTATTTCTGTGTACGTCAGTCGGAGCGCTGTGCGCGGCCAGCGAGGTGCGCACCGACGCGCATCGCCCGCGGCATCCGGCGCGCGAATGAGACCGCAAGCCTGTCTGAGCGGCGCATGTATCCGGCTGCCCCGTCGAGCAGGGCTCGTGGGGTGCGATCATGCCCTAGCGCGTAGAGGTGCCATGTGCCTGGGACCCCCTTGAGTTCGTGCTCGCCGCGATCGGTGAACTGCATACCAGAGCCGATTACGAGCTCCTTGACGGTCGAGGACACGACGATTTCGCCGGCCCGGGCGAGCGCCCCAACGCGGGAGCCGATGTGGACCGCGAGACCGCCGAGGTCCTCTCCGATCGCCTCACACTCGCCGGTGTGGACGCCCACACGCAGCTCGATCCCCAGTTCCCCGGCAACCTCGTGCAGAGCCTCAGCGCAGCGAATCGCCCTGGCGGGCCCATCGAAAGAGGAGAGGGAGCCGTCTCCGATGTGCTTGACGATCCGCCCGCCGTTCTCTGAGACGAGACGATCCACGAGGGAGTCATGGCGCTCGAGCAGCTCACGCCAAGCGCGGTCGCCCAGCTCCGCGGCGAACCTGGTGGAGTCGACTATGTCCGTGAACAGGATGGTGGCGAGTACGCGGTCGTGCCGGCGAGGCTGGACGGCTCCGGTAACGAAACGCTCGACCTCGTTGAGGATTGCCTCGCAGACCTCTCGGTCCCCTACGTGGAAAGCGTGATCGCGACTGGAAAAACTGAGGAAGCGGGCGTCAGGGATCCCGGCCGCGAGCAGTTCGCCGGCCTCGATAGGGATCACCCGATCTTCCTCGACGTGCAGCACTAGCGTGGGCAGGTGCACCGATGAGAGAATCTCCCGCACATCGATCTCCAAGACGATGTCGACTAGGGCCCTCGCCATACGCGGACTCGCTGCAGCTCGAGCGAACATTCCGTAGAAGCGCCGCTCGAGCTCACCGAGGCTGGGGGCGAAGAGGTCCGCGAGGCGGCTGCCGTCACCCCAGTGCTCGAGCAGGTCTTCGAACTCGTGCAACTCGGTTCGCGTGCGGACGGAGGTGGTAGGGGAATAGGAGTCCGGGTGGGCAAGTATGTCTGCGAGGGTGGCGAACCCGCCGTACAGCACCAGCGAGGAGATGCGCTCGGGATGGGTCGCCGCTAGCAAGACCAGACACGGAGCGCTTTCGGAGATCCCAAACAGCACAGCCCGCTCGGAGCCGGCGGCGTCCAACACGGCCTCGATGTCGGCACAGCGCTCCTCCAGCGTGGGTAGGTGGGGAACCGGGTCGGACAGTCCCGTGCCGGGCTTGTCGTACAGGATCAGTCGCGCGAAGGATGCCAGCCTCGTCAGGAAGCCGGCGAAGCGGGGCTCGGTCCACTGCAGGTCGAGGTGGGTGACAAACCCATGGGCAAGCAGCAGGTCGACAGGACCCTCGCCGACCACCTGGTAGGCAATCGAGACTCCGTCGCGCTCCACGTAACAAGTCGAAGGAGGCTGCACAAGACAAAGTCTGACAGCCCCCCGCTGGTCACACATTTGGGACACAGCGCCCCGAGCCATGCGAGCGCCCAGCGAAAACGGGAGATCGGGACAGTTTGCAAACCGTCAAGCCAAGCTCGATGCCTTGGTAGAGCTTCTCATGGAACCGGCGGGTAGGCAGGCACGACGGCAAGCCGCGGGGGCAATCGAACAAACGTGAGGTACTCGCTCAGCGCCCTGCTCGGTATCCCGGCAGCAGCCGTTTGTGCTTCTCTCTGATCGGCATAGCGTGGATAACGAGTTCCGAGCCATCGTCTCGAACGGCTTTGACGACCTCGAGCAGCGCCCCGCTGCGACTAGGCCCGAGATAGAGCCAGGTGCCGTCGTCCTCATGTTTGATCGCTATGACGTTCTCCACCGCGTGCTCGGCGTCCTCGTCGATGCCGTGTTTACGCGCTGACCAGCCGACTGACATACAAGCAATGCTAGTACGAGACAGTTGAAGCGTTTCGCGTGCGTAAGCAGGCGCTTGCCGCATCCGCCGGTAGGCTGTCCTGATCGTGACCACGCAAGAATTGATCGAGCTGGCTGGACAGCGCATCGTGGAGGCAGCCGGGTCTCCCGCCCGGGTGATCCTGTTCGGATCGGCGGCGCGTGGCGAACTCACACGCGACAGCGATCTGGACTTCCTGGTTATAGAGCGCGACGTTGAGAACCGTGTCGCCGAGGCGGTCCGCCTGCGCGATGCGGTCGGCCGGATCGGCTGGCCGGTCGATGTGATCGTGATGGATGAGGATCTCGCGGAGCGGCGGGCGAAGGTTCGCGGGACGATGGTGCATCACGCTCTCCGGGAGGGTCGGATCGTTGCCCACTCCGACTCCTGAGCAGCGCGAGTACGCAGAACTGCTGCTCGATCACGCAACGAGCGACCTCGGCGCTTGCAGGGTACTCATGGCCGTCGAGGACATGCGCGACGATGTCGTCTGATTCCACGCCCAGCAGGCGGTCGAGAAGGCCCTGAAGGTCGCGCTCGTGCTGGCAGACGTCGATTTTCCCCGCTCTCACGATCTCCGAGAGTTGGTGGACATCGCCACCGACAACAATGTCGCGGTTCCAGGCTCGATTGAGGAGGCCCGTTGGCTGACACCGTGGGCGGCGCAGCTGCGCTACGAGATGCTGGAGCCTCTCGATCGTGATGCAGCCTTCTCAACGGCAACCGACGCCGTCGCGTGGGCAACGGCTCTGCTCGTAGGCTGATTGGCGCGTCTGCACGCTCGTCGCCGCTTCAAACGGAGAGCTCTGGTTCGCACAAGGGCCAAACACCCATGTCCGGTCGCTTGCTCGTTTTCAGCTCCACAGAGCCAAGAACAGACGAATATCACGATGCACGGAGAGGGAGGGATTCGAACCCTCGATGGAGTTTAACCCCCATACTCGCTTAGCAGGCGAGTGCCTTCAGCCACTCGGCCACCTCTCCCGGGACTGCGGGAGCCCAGTTTAGAGCCTGCAGGCGCCTGTCGGCGATCCGCTCCGCTCCCACCCCGATGCCTGGCTGCCGTGCTCCTCACGCTCTCGGGCTGGCTGCAGTTCGGAAGCGTTCAAGCACCCGCCGGCGCCGTGCTTCAGTGGCTGTGCCGAAAGCGTTTGTGCTTCTTGGGCTTGACTGCCCGGATGATCGTGATCGTCGTCGTGCTCGTGTTGTTGCGCTCGTCGAATGCCTTGGCCGTCAACGTGTGCTTGCCCGGCTTGAGCAGACGCGCCCCGTACCAGATCATGTGACCGCTGAGCGTGGTCATGCCGCCGTGCACATAGAAGCTGCGGATGATGTGGCCTTCGTGGTACAGGGAGATTTGGTAGACCTTCGCACTGTCGCTGGCGGTCACTGAGATGGGTAGGGTGTTCGTATAGCGCACCCCTGTCTTGGGGCTCATCAGCTTGACCGTCGGTCCCTGCTGGGCGCCACACTGTTCGGTGAGACGGTCCCCATAGTGATCGTATTCGGCCAGAGCCGCATAGGCTGGCTTGGGTTGCAGGCTGGGGTCGAGCAGCCCATAGCTGCCGCGCGGACTGCCGAACGGTTCGGTGTCCTGTAGCCCGTACCAGATGCCAACCTGCACGTAGGGGTCCTGGGCAAGACAGTGGTAGGCCTGAAGCAGGAAGGTCGCCTGTTGCTGTGGACTCACACCGGCCGGCTTCTGACCAGCCCACGCGCCGGAGTTACAGACTTCGGTATCGGTGCTCCAGCCGAGCTCGGTCATCCAGATCGGACTGTCATCGCCATGAGCGAGCATCACTTCGTGGACCGTACGGTAGCCTAGGAACGACCAGCGGTTGATGCGCGGATCGGTCTGCCCGTTGCGCAGGATTTCATAGGGAGACTCGACGTCGCAGATCGTGTCGGTGTGGACCGCCACCGCATTGAAGAAGCCCTTCGCCCCGTCGGCATACAACTGGGAGAGGAATTCATAGTCGTTGCCGGTAAGCCCGCCGAGCACCACAGTGGCTTTGGGTTCCGCCGATTTGATCGCGGGGTAGGCAGCCTTCAAGAGGGCCGTGTAGGCGGCCGGATCGGGGCCGCTGGCCCACCAGAGCGATGCGTCCTCCTCGTTCCAGATCTCCCACGCGGCCACGCGGCCGGCGAAGCGCTTTGCCAGCGCCCCGGCGAAGCGGGCGTAGTCGGCCGGATCGCTCGGCGGCATCTCGGGATTGCTCGATCCGGTCTCCCACTGGGGCGTGTTGACCACGTCGACGATCACCTTCGTGCCCTTTGGAAGCGCCGCCAAACCCTCTTCCAGGTCGACGATCTCCGGTTCGTTGAGATGGCCCCGATTGGGTTCGAAGACGTTCCAGGCGGCAAATACCCTCACCCAGCCGACACCGAGGCCGGCGACCTGATGGACGCTCTGCATGGAGAGCCCTTCGGGGCCGTTGATGACCACGCCTGTTTCGACCGCCTGCGCCGGAGCGCCGGCAAGCGCGAGCATTAGCGCTAGGACGGCGCTGGGAACAACGATTAGGCGAAGCAACCTCACACCACGTTAGTCGACCAAACGCCAACCAGCCTCGACAGACAAGCGTCACAATCGACCGTTTGTCGAGCATTCTTAGTAGTTAGCGACACCCTAAGCTGGGTCAGAGTGCGAGCGCTGTGGCGAGGAGTGCCGATGCGGCGGCTCGTGCGGGTGTGGCGATGTCGGGGTTTTGGTCCATCTTGGCGGCGAGTCCTCCGCCGTCGTAGACGAGCTGCAGTTGACTGGCTAGGAACGCTGGGTTCGGGGCATCCGCGGCAGCGGCGAGCTCGGTGAACAGGGCGCGGATGTCACGGCGGTAGGACTCGGCAGCCTCATCGACGCGCCCGCCGGCCGGCACCTCGGCGGCGGCCGCGGTGAAAGCGCAGCCGCGGTAGTCGGGCGCGCGGAACAGCTGAGCTTGAGCGTCGAACACGGCCAGGATCCGCTCGACGGGATCCTCGACGGCGTCCACGGCCGCCCGCAGTCGCCCCAACATCTGGGCATGCCGGGCGTCCAGGTAGGCACAGACGAGCTGCTCCTTGCTGCCAAACGTGCTGTAGAGCGAGGCCTTGGCCACGCCGGCGCGCTCGATCACGCGATCAATGCCGACAGATTGGACACCCTCGGCGTAGAACAACTCGCTCGCCGCCTGCAGCAGTCGCTCCCGCGGCGAGCTCTTGACCGCCTTGGACTGTGTCGATTGGGTGGTTGGCGTGGGCATCTGCGCTCAGTCCTCTGCGCCATCTGCCGCCTCGACCGAGATCTCGACGCGGTCGGGATAGAACGCGACATGACCCTTGATCTCGGCGACCGCTGGGTGGGGATCGTCGTAGAACCAGACCGCGTCGGTACCACGCTCCCCGTCAGCAACGATCGAGTAGTAGGACGCCTCGCCCTTGTACGGACAGTAGGTAGTCAGTTCGCTAGCCACGAGTTGTGATCGGTCGACATCGGCGAGCGGGATGTAGCGGACCGGCGGGTAGTTGGCCTCGCGCAGGAGGAGCGTCGAGCGACTGTCGACAATCGTCGCCTCACCGCTGCGAGCTACGACGTGGTCGTCGCTTGGGGTAATGGTGATCGGGTGATCGGGACCTGGGATCTTGATGTCACGTGACATGCTGCGCTCCTTGTTCACTCGGCGAGGCTGGGGGATAGGCAGCGCTGCCGCGCGGTGCGGCGCGCGCTGAGGATCGTGCCGGCGGCCGTGATGGCCGCGAGCGCGATCACGGTAATTCCGAACTCCTGGGCGGTCCGGGTCACCGTGCTGTGGACTACGAGGACACCGGCGAGGATCGCCGGGAGGCCCATCGCCAGATAACAAATGATGTAGGCGACCGAGATCACGCCGGCGCGCTCGGCCGGGCCGGCTAGGGCCACGATTGTGCGCAAGCCACCCTGGAACCCGGCGCCGAATCCGGCGCCGGCGAGGGCGGTACCCACAAAGAACCCGGCGATCGACGTGGCCTCCACTGACCACAAGACGATCATGACGCCGACGATGACCAGCCCGTTGCCAGCGAGCGCGAAGCGGCGCGGCTCGGTCCGATGGAAGAGCAGGATCGTCAGCGCACCGCTGGCGGCAAGCGCGAACAGCGCCGCGCCGCCGAGAATCGTCGAACCGGACCGGGCCACCTGCGCGGCGAGCGACGGGCCAAGCGAGCCGTAGAAGCCCGCAAGTGCCCAGACCGCTATCAGCGACGGCGCGGCGATCAGCAGCACCTCGCGAACTCGCGCCGGGACGGCGATCGTGGGGCGCAACGCCCGCCGGATCCCCGGGACGCGTGGCGAGGTCTCAGCGATCGCCCACACGCCTGCTGCCTGGAGCAGGAACAGAACCAGCAGCACCAGATAGACGAGCTTCGTCGGCGCGGGCAGCAACTGGACGAGCAGCGCTGAGGCGAGCGCACCGCTCGCGGTGCCGCTCATCGCCCCGGCCGCGTTGGCGACGGCCCCACGTCCGGGATGCAGGTCAACGAGCCCCGCCCCGATGGCGCCGACGGCGGCACCGGTGGCCAGGCCCTGCAGAACCCGGGCCACAAGCAGCACGTCGACTCCACCGGCGAGAGCGAACAGCAGCATCACGATCGCCTGGGCGCAAAGCGCGCCGATCAACACCGGGCGGCGTCCGACGTGGTCCGACAGCGAGCCCACTACAAGCAACGAGGCGAGGACGGCGACGGCGTACACACCGAAGATAACCGTGATCGTGACGGGCGAGAAGCCCCAGCGCGCCTGGTAGGTCGCGTACAGCGGCGTCGGCGCACTCGAACTGGCGAGCAGCGTCACGAGGATCGAAGTCAGGAGCCCGAACTGGGCGCGTGCCGAGAGCGGACGACGGGTTGGCGCAACGGAGTTGGGGATATCCGGGGTCATCGTCGGCTCCTTTAGTACAGAACGGTCCGTCTGCGTTCCGTGACTATATCAGACAGACAAGTCTGTCTGATAGTCGCAGCGGATCGGAGGGGACGTCGCACGCTAGCCTTCAGGAACCTGAGACGGTCAGAGAGGCACACGTTCACCGCGGAGATCGCACGCTCTCTAGCGAGGCCTATCGAGGCATCAGGTCTCCAGGGCAAGCCGCTCATGGACGGAGCGCACCGCGCTCGATCCCTCGCCCACGGCTGCTGCGACTCGCTTCATCGAGCCGTGCCGAACGTCGCCGGTCGCGAATACCCCGAGCTTGGATGTCTCGAACGGCAACACTCTCGCTGTCTCAGCACCCAGCGAGCCGGGCAGCTGGCGATCGGTGAGGATGAACCCGTCGCTGTCGAGCAGCACGCTGTCGCCCAGCCACGCGGTGGCGGGGCGTGCGCCGATGAAGCAGAACAAACCGGCGCACACGATCTCGCTCTCACGGCCGGTCTGCTTGTGCGTGAGCGTTGCCCTTTCGAGATGGTGCCGGCCGGCGAGCTCCTGCACTTCAACCCCGGTCATGAGATCGATTTTCGGGTCGGCTTCGATCCGCTCGATCAAGTACTGAGACATGGTCTGGGCCAGATCCTCCCGTCGGATCGCGATCGTGACACTGCAGTTGTGCTGGGCCAGGTAGATCGCGGCCTGACCGGCGGAGTTCCCGCCGCCGATGACCAACACGGGCGTTCCGCTGCAGACGCGCGCCTCGAGATCTGTCGCGGCGTAGTACACACCGGCGCCCTCGAAGCGCTCGAGGTCCTCCACGTCAAGCCGCCGATAGCGCGCCCCGGAGGCGACGATCACCGCACGTGTCGGAACCTCGCTGCCGTCGCGCAGCACGACGACGTGGAAGCTGGCCTCCGATCGCAGCCCGGTCACCTCGCACGGGGCGTTCAAGCGAGCCCCGAGTCGCATCGCTTGCACAGCGGTCTTGCCAGTGAGCTCCTCCCCGGAGATGCCGTTTGGGAATCCCGCATAGTTCTCGATCCGCGAGCTGGCGCCGGCCTGTCCACCTATCGCCACCGCGTCCAGGGAGACAGTGCGCAGGCCCTCCGAGGCGCCGTAGACAGCGGCGGCGAGGCCAGCCGGGCCGCTGCCGACGACCACCAGATCGAAGATGAAGCCCGGTGTGGGCTGAAAGGTCAAGCCGAGGTGCTCCGCGAAGATTGCGGGCGAGGGATGGCGCAGAGTCTCGGTAGCGGTGATCACAGCCGGAATGTCCTGCGCCTGCAAACCTATCGGCGCGAGGAAGGAGTCGAGGTCCTCGACGTCCTCGACGTCGATCCAGGTGTGCGCGAGATGCGAGTGCTCCGCGAATGAGCGCAGACTCATCGCATCGGGTGAGTAGCGCGAGCCGACGATGCGAATCGCCTGCGCACCCTCTCCGGATCGCAGAGACTCGCGGCGCGCGAGCAGCGCGTTGAAGATGATTTCGGAGAGCGCCGGGCGGACGCTCATGAGCCGGCGGAGCTCGGCCTGGGCGATCACCAACACCCGCCCCGGCCGGGAGACGCGCCCAGTCAAGAAGCGGCGCTGGCCGGTCAGTAGCGTCAGCTCTCCGATGAAGCTGCTCGGCCCGAACTCGGCAACAAGGACCTCATCCGCACCACTTGGCCGAACGACTTGCACTTCGCCCTCTAGGACGACGAACAGATCGTAAGACGCCTCCCCGGCTTGGAAGAGCAACTCCCCAGCCCGAGTGGCTCTCTCAGTGCCGAACGTAGCCATGTCCGCCAGCTCGGCCGTGCTCAACAGAGGCGAAGCGACGGAACCGCCAGAGCTACTCGCGCTCATCGCCGCAACTCGCTCATTTGCTTGATCTCAACCACTGACAGAAGAGGGTATGTCGCTCGCTTCGGGAACATCACCGCCAACGTGCGCAGTCGTGCCGAGACGTGCTTCCCACCATGCGACCGGCACAATCTTCACGGCAAGGTCGAGTGTTCCCCTGTCGAGCTGCTCGGCGAGCCGGGTGATCGCAACGAGCCGCTGGGCGAGGCGGTCATTGTCCATGTCACCCGTGATCTGGACAGCAGGGTTGCTTCGAGCCCTGTGCCGGCGCAGCTGGTCCTCATCGCTTGGCTCGGACCGGTCGAGCAGGCTCCCCAGCCAGGCGAGACTTCCGGCGAGCTCTACGTGACGGTCCACCACCTCTGTATAAGCGTCGTTGTTGAGCATCACGGCGGCCCATCGTCCCAGCACCTCGTCGTTGTGAACCACCAGTCGCACAACGTGGTCTCGCAGAGCTCGGCGCCGATCAGCATCGGCGAGGAGGTCGTGAACGGCTTTGGTCAGGCGCGACGTGTCGCGCACCACGAGAGCGGCTGCGTCGATCGCCGCCGGTGGGCTCGCGTCGGCCGGCATCAGGCCGGCGAGCTCGACCACCGCCGTCCAGACCATGCGCGCATCGCGGACCAGCTCGAGCATCACGTACTGCGCGAGGACCCTCCAGCGTCGGCGTCTGCGGATCTCGAGCGCCTCGTTCACAACCGCCACCGACAGCATCACGACGATTGCGCTGGATGCGAGGCCGGCGAGCAGCGGGTGGCGCACCCACAGATGCTCAGCGAACTGTTCGGACGCTATCGCCGCCGCAAGGGCGAGCAGCGCCAGCGCAGCGCCGATGCGCGTTTGACGCAAGTAGGACTCAACGGATTCCGAGCGTCGGGGTCCAGAGGAGCGCAGCGACATTTGATCGAGCTTACGCTCCGAGGGTGCACCTGGAGGGCTGGCTGTACGTCCTCCCGAGGGAATTGTTCTTCGCAAGTGGATCCCAACACGACGACGACGGGGGACGTGCTGCCGACCGTCAGCGGCGATCGAGCGCTGTGGCGGCTTGCTGCGCGGCCGCGAGGCGCTGCGAGCCAGGGGAACCGCGACGATCCCCGATTGGCGAGTTTGTCCCGTGATGTAGATCTACTGGAATGTGTCGAGGCGAATCCGATCTTTGATAGACATCCGACCAGTGGCTACGTCGCGTGAGAAGCAGTTGACCCTGCTCGCAGCGGTGCTGGGTACGAGCGTCGTGTTCCTCGACGCGACCGTAACCAGTGTTGCGTTGCCGGCGATTCGAGGCGATCTCGGTGGCGGTCT
>DASYNL010000045.1:0-146288 GCA_036008605.1 Solirubrobacteraceae bacterium
GTCCCAGCGATGTAGGTTTCGCAAGAGAAGCGAAACTACAGCTGCTACTAGTCGATCGAAGGCTGGCAACCGAACTTCCGCATGTCGAAGTGTATACCGACACCGGTGAGTACGGAAGCGATAACCGCACCAAGCCACCAACCAAGTCCACGGTCACGAAGTTCGACCACATGGCAGGCGCCGACCGCATCTACGACAACGGTGCACTTTCACTCTATGACGTTCGGGGGATACGATGAGCCGGTCTGAGATCCTGGCGCGCGCCGCAGTGATCGTCGTTGCGCTGATCGCAACGGCCGCGGCACCGCCCTCGATCAGCGCGCCACTCGCGCTTCTTTCTCTGGTAAGCGTGGGGCAGCTACTAGCGTACCTCGTGCCGGGGGATGACCCGGCTGAGCGCTACCTGATGGCTGCCGGCGGCGTGGCGGTGTTGTTGATCCTGCTCGGCGTTCTGCTCAACTACGTCCCCGGCGGACTCACCAAGTTCTCTTTCGGCTTCGGATGGGCATTCGTCAGCTCGGCCCTGCTCGTCTTTGTCGCTACGCGGCACGGTCTCGCCGGTGTGGGCCTGCACCGGGCGTCGATTCCGGTAGTGATGTCTTTTGGGTTGCTTGGGGCGGCGACGGTGGTGGCATTCCTGATCGGATGGGCGGGAGTCCAAAAGCAAGATCAGGAGCCGGTGCTGGCGCTCTCCTCGCCCGTTTACAGCGAAACCGAGGCGCACATCTTGGTCAGCTCGGTAAACGCCGGGGGCACATATGAATTGCATGTGCTGCCCAACGGTCGGTGGCGCGGCTCGTCCGCGCGGCTCGTGAAACTCGCTCTCAAGGGCACCCACCAAGTCGAACTCAGCGTGCATCTTCCACCCACCCGGTGCTACTGGCGGTTGGTCCTGGGTCCGCCCGGGCAACCGACGGCCGCCGAGCGCGAGCTGATCCTGTGGGCGGGCACGAGTTCTGCCGGGCTGCAGCGTTCCCCCGCACCTGCTCTGCCGCTCGCCAGCGGTGCGCCCAAACGCCACGAGGCAAGCGACTCGTGCGGTTTGGCGAGCACACACACCTCATGAGTTGGCCACGAGCGAGTAATCCTCGGTCTGACCGGAGCGAGGCACGGCCTGCCTATGCGTCCACGCAGGGCCTGAAGGTTGTAGGCAGATCCCGCAACGCCGATTCTGGACCTGGACCACAGGCCAGGCCGACCACGTACACCGATCATCGCGCTCATATCCCCGCATCCCCTCCGCCGTGGCGCGGTGACACTAGCCGTGGCGCTGAGCCTAATGATTGCGCTCGGATACTTTTCGCAGGCTGGATCCGCGCATGGAACGTACGCCCACCGAGCGTCTGGTGGCCCACGCCTCGGTCGCTCCGCCTCCCTGCGACTGCTCGTACGACCGGGCAACTCCAAGGTATCGCTTACATGGCTCCCGCCAAAGAGCGCACGGGTCGCCGTCTATCGCGTGTACCGCGATGGCCGGCGCATCGCCCGGATGCGCACCACCAGCTTCGTGGACACCACCGTGCGCAACAGCGTGCGCTACACCTACTACGTGACCGCCGTCAACTATGCGGGTCGCGCGTCAGCCAAGTCACAGCAGGCAATCGTCGTGCCCGAGCCGCCCACCGCACAAGCACCGACGCCCACCACCGCGCCAACGGCAAGTAAGACTGAGACTGGGTCAACCGCCCCCACGCCAGGAGCAACCGCCGCCGTGCCGGACTCAGCGACTAAATCCGCCCCGCATTCGATCTACTTTGGCGCCTGGATCGGCTCGCAGCTCACCGGAGAACAGGCACCGTGGGACCTATCGGCGATCGATCGCTTCCAGGAACTCGTCGGCAAACCGGTATCCGTGCTGAACTTCTCGAGCGCCTTCTACGACTGCTCGCGGACGCCCTGCAAACCCGAAGCGTTCCCGAAGGTACCGTTCGACAATCTCCGAGCGCGCGGCATCATTCCGTTCTTCTCGTGGGCCGGCGCGTCGATGCCGGTTACCGTCGACGAGCCCAACTTCCGCCTCTCGACCATCGCCGGCGGGAAGTACGACGCGTACATTAGGGGCTGGGCAAAGGCAGCGGCGGAATGGGGACACCCATTCTTTCTGCGCTTCAACTGGGAGATGAACGGCAACTGGTTCCCCTGGGGAGCAAGCGCGAATGGCAATAGCCCGGCCGAGTACGTTGCCGCCTGGCGCCACGTCCACGACATCTTCACGAGCGTCGGTGCCACAAACGTCACCTGGGTCTGGTGCCCGAACATCGACCCAGATAATTCGCTGACGCCACTTGCGAGCCTCTATCCGGGCGATTCCTACGTCGACTGGACGTGCCTCGACGGCTACAACGGCGACGATCCGTGGACATCGTTTTCCGACCTGTTCAGCTCTTCCTACACTGAGCTCACCAGCGCCATCGCACCCGGCAAGCCAATAATTGTCGGCGAGACAGCATCGACCGAGAGCGGAGGCTCGAAGGCGCAGTGGATCTCGACAATGCTTTCTGAGTTGCCGAAGGAGTTCCCAATGATTCGCGGGCTGCTGTGGTTTGAGAAGATCGAAGAAGGCCCCGGTGGTCATAGCGACTGGCCGGTTGAGTCCTCAAGCAGCTCAAGCGCCGCATTCTCCTCCGGGATCAACAACTCGCTCTTTGCCACGAACTCGTTCTCGAACATAAGTACAAGCCCGATACCGCCTCCCTCCTGAACGACCGGAGGGTGAGTCCGACCCTAGTGCGTGACCGCCCGGTAGAGGGAAGCCAACTCGCGCGTACAATCGTCCCAAGTTGGGATTCCACCTACCGGCGCATGCGGCGCAACGTTCATCGCACGCAAAATTGCCTCAGCGTGGACTTCCGGCGAACGATCAAGCGAAACCGCATGCGCGAAGCCTTGCTCAGCGAGCTCCGCCATACCCGAATTGTCGGCGACAACCGCGGGAATACCCAACGACGCCGCCTCAAGCACCGCAAGCGGATGACTCTCGAAGTCACTCAGCAAGACCATGACATCGGCTCCCTTGAGGCGTCCCGCCATCATTGTGCGCTCGGCGCCTCCAATCTCGACGCGGTCTGTCACCCCAAGCTTGACGGCTAGGTTCCTGAGCGTGGGCTCGTCGGGACCGGATCCCGCTATCCACAAGCGCGCATCGGGCTCGTGTTCGACTACGTACGGGAGTGCGGCAATTACGCGGCGATGACCCTTGTATGACTCGAGGCGGCCGACCGACATGATCAGCCGTCCCGGTGAGGGGATCTCGGTCACGCCGGACGGCAGGTCGGCGCCGTTAGGGATCTTGACCCATCGCGAGGGCCTGACTCCAATCAACGGACCGTACTCTTTGATCTCGAAGTCAGCTATCGCAACAAGCGCACTCGCACGGCGAAGCAGTGGGCCGAGCATCCGCAACTGTCCCGCCCGCACGCTCATGCGTGCACGCGACGAACTTCCGCCGCCGTGGAACGTCAGCACGTACGGAATCGCGGCGCGAGCCGCGGTGGCCATCGCGATCGGTGCCGTAAGCGTGTGATAACTCTGCACGTGCACGACATCCCACCCGCCAGACCGAATCCTGCGAGGGAGTTTGGGGGAAAGCATCCAGTCGCGATTGCGTGGGAGGGCGTGTACGCGCTCAACCGGTATGCCATCGATAACTTCGCGCGCCGCAAGAGTGCCGGTCTCATCAGCGGTCAGAACCGCTACCTCGATGCCTTCGCTGGGAAGCCTCCGACAGACCTCCCGCACGTGAGTCTCAACGCCGCCTACTGACGGCGCGAAGCGGGGCGTGACCTGGAGCACACGAAGGTTAGGTGTTGGACCCGCCATAACTGCGACGCCAACCGTAGCGCGGAATGATAGTAGCGGAACGGCCCACGGGCGGCGTTATTACGGTTATCCTCCCCGCGTGATAAAGCGTGCTTTTGCATGGATCGCGACGTTCCGCTACTGGAGCAACCCGGTCGCATTCCATCGTCGCCGAGGCGTGAAGATTGGCGAGCGGGTCGACCTGATCGGTGGCAGCCCGCACACATTTGGGAGCGAGCCGTACCTGGTCACGATTGGGGATGACGTGACGATCAGCCACGACGTCGACTTCATCACGCATGACGGTGGGCTGCGGGTCGTACGCGATCGTTGGCCGGGCGCATACGTCTATGCGCCGATTACCATTGGGCACCGGGCATTCATCGGCGCGCACGCTGTGCTGATGCCGGGTGTGACGATCGGCGATGGCGCGGTGGTCGGGGTCGGGTCGGTTGTGACTAGAGACGTTCCACCCGGGACGGTCGTAGCTGGCGTCCCGGCTCGTCCTGTCCGTCCGGTCGAGGAGTACGCCACCGCATCACAAGACCGATGGATCGACACCAGCGGGATGACTGCTTCCCAAAAGGAGGACGTGCTGCGCCGGCAGTTCGATCGCCCCCCGACTGGCCGATGATCGTGGGCGCTTCCCCAGCCTAATCCTCTCGCTGAGGCCACTAGGTTGCGGACGCCACGAACAGCCATCGCAGAGCAGCATCGCTGTTCAAGTCGGTACGATGCCATCCTGGACTAAGCTAGCTAGCCACCGCCAGGATCGTTCATTGCTGGAGCAAGCAAGGCCACGATCAACTTTTCTCGCGGCCCGTGGAGCGCGCCAGCCCGAGAGGCAGCGATCGTACAGGTACGATCCTTACGTATAGCTTCAGTTCATCCCAGTACGATTCCTCATCGAAGCCTCGACGGTCAAGATAAGCGCGGCGGTGCGTGCCAAAAAGTAGTCAAACCCACGCAATGTCTGCGCCTTGACGAGTATCACCTGCCGAGCTATGCCGATCGCTAACAACATGACTCCCGACCTTGGACTGCCCGTCAGGAACGAAGCGGAGGCATCGGGCGATGATCGTTCGGGGAGCAGCCGAGAGCACAGCCCAAACGTTCGCTGGCAACACTCAGCCCTCAGCCGCGAGCAGCGCTGGCAATCTCTGGGACATGCCGGCGCGACGGTCTGGTTCACAGGTCTGCCGGCTGCTGGCAAGTCGACTATCGCCAGTGCGCTCGAGCAGCGCTTGGTCAGCGAGGGCCGCCCTGCCTTCCTACTTGATGGCGACAACCTACGTCACGGGCTCAATGGCGATCTCGGCTTCGACGAGTCGGCGCGAAGCGAGAACGTGCGCCGCACGGCACATGTCGCGAGGCTGCTGGCAGAGTCTGGGACGTTGGCCATCGTCAGCCTGGTCAGCCCATACGCCCAGGATCGGGAAGGGGCGGCCGCACTGCACTCCGCGGCTAATCTGCCCTTCCTTGAGGTATTCGTAGACGCTCCGCTGCGACTATGTGAGCAGCGCGACCCGAAGGGACTCTATGCACGCGCCCGGTCAGGCAAGCTCACCGGCCTAACAGGTGTCGATGCGCCTTACGAGACGCCTTTGCGGCCCGATCTCGTTCTGCGCTCGGGCGAGGAAACAGTAGAGGTTGCGGTCGAGCGTGTCATTGAGATGTTGTGCGCTTGCTCGTTGCATAGCGTTGTATAGGTTTCAGCACGATCCACGCCTGGGCTAAGCTAGCTAACCGCTGCTAGGATCGTTCCATGACACGCGTAGGCATGCACGAAGCAAAGACGAACTTCTCGCGGCTGGTCGAAAGCGCCCGCCGCGGCGAGGAGATCATCGTCGAGCGCTCCGGTCGCCCGGTGGCCAAGATCGTGGCCTATGACGAGAAGCCGCGCGGACTGCTCGCTCTCAGGGGCGTGTGGAAGGGCCAGGTCAAAATCGCCGATGACTTCGACGAACTGCCCGAGGATCTCCAACGTGCCTTCGGCATGACCCACGATTGAGGCTCCTGCTCGACACACACGCCCTGCTGGCGTTGCTTTCTTCCGACTACCCGCTGTCGCCTCAAGCCGACGAGGCGATACAGCGGACAGACACGCAGTTGCTTGTCAGCGTCGTGAGCGTTTGGGAGATCGCGATCAAGCGCGCGATCGGCAAGCTGGAGGCACCCGAAGACCTGTTGGCGCGCATCGACGAGACTGAGACCGAGATGCTGACCATCACCGCGCGTCACGCCAACGCGACCGGTGAGCTTCCCCTTCACCACGGCGACCCCTTCGATCGGCTGCTGATCGCTCAAGCAAAGCTCGAGGGCTGCGCAATCCTCACCCACGACCGCGCTTTCGCGGCCTATGGCGTGCCGGTCGTGTGGTAACCGCCGCGTTCGATGCGCCGCCCTGAGCCTCTTTCCGGCATCCTGGACACCAGATGCAAGGAACCGCTCTAAGCACAAGCCGTAGGCGATAAGCGTCGTTTGTTATCTAGATGCTCAGATCGATCACCAGCCGGTGGGAGACAACGGCTGTCGCCGCAGTTTGCGTAGCGCTCGTAGCTTTCCTCGCGGTCACAGCGCTAGGCGTAGGCCGCCACCACGCGCGAGCGGTTGCAAGTGCGCCGTACACGCTGACGCCATTTGCAACCTATGAGGCGCGTGCTCCACACGTGCTGAGCACGACCATCGTCAATTCCGATCAGGGCGCGGTCCAGGGAGCCGCGGCGACCCCGCCATCCGCGCTACCACCGCTGCCGGCCTCCGCATTCGACGGCCCAACCGCGCAATACCGCGCTTACGCTGTCCGCCAACTCGGCCTGATGGAAAGCCAAATCAAGCCCTTGGAGAGCGCGCTTGCCGCCAACGACCGCACAAGCGCCCAGGAAGCGTGGCGCGCTGCCTACGCCAGCTATCTGCGTCTCGGAGCGGTCTATCTGGTGGGCCCTCTCGCAACTCTCAACCAAGCAATCGACGGCAATGCGGGCGGCCTACCTGGAGGCACAGCAAGCCCACAATTCACCGGCCTGCATCGGATCGAATACGGGCTCTGGACTTCAACACAACCGCGCGCGCTGCTCAGCCAGGCACGCCAGCTCAACCTCAATGTGCGCCGACTGCGCAGCGTGGTTGGGAAAGTCTCGATCGAACCGCTGGAATACGCCACGCGCGCGCACGAGATCCTCGAGGACGCTGCACGCGACCTGCTCAGCGGGACCGACGTGCCGTGGAGCAAGGAAGGAGTACTTGCGACCAGCGCGGGACTGCAAGCGACCGAAGAGGTGATCCAGACGCTGCAACCGTTGCTGACAGGACGCGAGAACACGATCCCGATTGTCAAGACCGAACTCGCCGCCCTGCGCTCGGCCATCGCCTCGCTCGCAGCCGCGCACGGCGGGCGCCTGCCGAGCAACGAACAGCTCACCCAGGCTCAATCGGAGCTGCTCGACGGCACGCTCGGCGGCACACTCGAGGCGCTGTCCCAAGTGCCCGGAGCGCTCGAGACCGAACTCCCGCCTCAGATACCGCAGATCCCGAAGCGCGACGTGCGGATCGAGCCATGAGCGAGCTCGACCGCCGCACATTTCTCACTCGCTCGGCTGTATTGCTGGGAGCCGGTGGTGTGGGCGGAGCGGGCGCGATCGTGCGCGCCGCCACAAAGACCGAAACGGCCACGGCGATCCCCACAGAGCCATCGGCGGCAGAGGAATGGAGCGTCTCCCAGGCACAGCTCACCCAGCGTGAGCCCTTCGACGGTCCCCATCAGGCAGGCATCCTCACGCCGGCACCGGCGCAGGCGACGTTCGCGGCACTCGACTCGCTCGCACCCGACCGAAAGACGCTCGAAGCAGCCCTCAGGGCACTGAGCCTGCGCGCGCGCGAACTGACCGACGGCGCCCCAACCCCACTGCTCGAGGTCGACGACCCACCAGCCGACTCGGGCATCCTCGGGCCGGTCAACGACCCCGACGTGCTGACCGTCACGATCGCCTTTGGGGCTTCGCTGTTCGACAAACGCTACGGACTCGCCTCCCAGCGCCCACGCGAGCTGATCGAGATGCCGACCTTCTCAGTCGACGAGCTCGATCCAGCCCAGAGCCACGGCGACGTGCTGTTGCAGATCTGCGCCCACCAGCGCGACACCGTCGTGCACACCCTGCGCGAGCTGCTGCGCACCGTGCGCGGCACGCTACAGCTGCGCTGGAACATCGACGGCTTCTCCGGTGCCGCACGCGGCCCTTCCCCTCACAACAGCCCCCGCAACCTGTTCGCCTTCCGCGACGGCACCGCCAACCCTCCGACCAGCGACGCGGCGCTCATGAGCAAGTTGGTGTGGGTCTCAGGCGGCGAGCCGGCCTGGGCCACCGGCGGCACCTATCAGGTCGCGCGCATCATCCGCCAACACGTCGAGTTCTGGGACCGCGTGGGCCTGAACGAGCAGGAAAACATGATCGGGCGCGTGCGCTCGAGCGGCGCCCCTCTGGGTGGAGCCACCGAGTTCGAGGAACCTCGCTATGACCTCGACCCACACGGCAAGCGGATCCCCCTCGATGCGCACATACGCCTTGCGAACCCGCGTACCCCAGCGACCGAAGACCAGCGCATTCTACGCCGCGGCTTCAACTACACGCGCGGTTTCGACGCCGCCGGCCAGCTGGACCAGGGCTTGATGTTCGTCGCCTTCAACCAAAGCCCCGAACGCCAGTTCGCCACGATCCAACAGCGCCTGTCCGCCGAGCCGATGATCGACTACATCACGCCTGTCGGTGGCGGCTACTTCTTCGCGCCACCTGGCGCGCGCGGCGAAAGCGATTGGGTCGGCTCGGGCCTGTTCGCGGCCACATGAGCCTCCCGACAGGTCGCGCTCAGCCAAGCCACGACACAACCCGCCACATGTCAAGCAGCCTGCCCAGCCCCGACAATCCCCCGGCCTCTCTCTCGGCACCGGCACGCAGCGACCTGACAGTCGTCGGCGGGGGAATCGTGGGCCTGGCCGTGGCTCGCGAGTTGGCACGACGCTTTCCATCCTTATCCATATGCGTGCTGGAGCGTGAAACCGAACTGGGCCAGCACCAGACCGGCCACAACTCCGGCGTCATACACGCGGGGGTCTATTACAAGCCCGGCTCTTCCAAGGCGCGCCTGTGCGTGGAGGGTGCTGCGGAGCTCTATCGCTACTGCGAAGAGCATGAGATCCCGCACGAGCGCTGTGGAAAGCTAATCGTCGCCGCGAGCATCGAGGAGATCCCGCGGCTCGAGGAGCTCCAGCGACGGGGCACGCTCAACGGCGTGAGCGGACTGCGCCGCCTCGATGCTGAGGCAATTCGCGAGTTCGAGCCGTATGCGCGGGGTGTAGCGGGCCTTTACTGCCCGCCGACCGGCATCGTCGACTTCCACGCCGTCGCCACCGCCTACGCCCGTGACCTGCTGGAAGCCGGGGGAGCGCTCGTGACCGCGTGCGAGGTTCGCACGGTCGAGCCCAGAGGCCGAGGTCTGCGCCTGCTTCACGCGCATGGATACACGGACACCACGTATGCGATCTTCTGTGGCGGAGCATGGTCGGACCGACTCGCAACCACGGCCGGCGCCGATCCAGACCCACGCATCGTCCCTTTTCTCGGCAGTTATCTGGCTTTGGCCGCAGAGCGTCGCAGCCTCGTGAAATCGCTCATCTACCCCGTTCCCGACCCCTCGCTCCCCTTCCTCGGCGTCCATTTCACGCGACGCATCGACGGCGAGATCTTGATCGGGCCAACCGCCCTGCTCGCCGGGGCTCGCGATGCCAAGCACCCCGCTCAACTGCGGCACAGAGACCTCGGCGACACCCTCGGCTGGCCTGGGTCGTGGCGCATGTTCGCCCGCTGGTGGCGCACGGGTCTCACCGAGTTGCACCACGCCACGTCGCGCTCTGCGCTCGTCCGCGACGCAGCCCGCTACATACCGGAGATCACCACAAAAGATGTGAGGCCCTCGTTCACGGGTGTGCGTGCGCAAGCCGTAGCACGCAACGGCGACCTGGTCGACGATTTTGTCTTCTCGGCTACAGAGCGGGCCTTGCATGTCCGCAACGCGCCATCGCCTGCGGCAACAGCATCGCTTGCCATCGCGCGCGAAATAGCAGACCGCGCGCAGCGCCTCTTCTGAGCTCAAAAAACTGGCCCGGGAGACGCCTCGACTGCCTCCCCCGACTGTCCTAGTTGAGGATTTGTAGGCAGTAGTCCGGCGATTCACACAAACATCTTTACCCGCCGACAACAGGCGCGCACGTCGTACATGAACGCTTGCCTAACACACAAAAGCCCAGCATTTATGCGGTATTTGCGGCCTACTGCGCAGACCGGTGATCATATGGCACCACCCGTCACGTGGCGGGGATCAGCGTTCATTACCTGAACGGAGATAGCGACTAACGGGCCATTGTGGGAATAGATTTCATTACCCATCATCGATGCACACAAACCCCTGCCACACGGATTCGCAGGGGAAAATATTCACCGCCAACCACGGGGAACACATATGCATCGCCGCCTCAATGTCAAGGATGGACACGTAGGCTTCCGTCGCCGTGCGACTCTGGACGATTCGCCCGAGACAGCACGCGAAACACGCCTAGCGATAGCGCGCACCAAGGAGGGAGACCGAGACGCACTGCGGTTTCTCTACACGCGCTACTCGGACAACGTATACGGCTATATCTGCAGCATCGTGCGAGACGAGCAGGAGGCTGAGGATCTCACTCAGCACGTCTTCATGAAGCTGATCACTGTGATCGTGCAGTATCAGGATCACGGCATACCTTTCTCCGGTTGGCTACTGCGCCTGTCGCGCAACGTCGCGCTGGATCACCTGCGCCGACGCCGCCCAACGCCCACCGAAGAGGTCTTCGGCGCAAACGAGCTCGTCGACGACGACGCCAGAGACCGTGCGCGTGACTTGCACAGCGCGCTTGCCTCGCTGCCCGATGAGCAACGCGACGTGATGGTCATGCGCCACGTCGTCGGACTCTCTCCGCCAGAGATAGCCGAGCAGATGGGTCGTACCGAGAGCTCCGTCCACGGCCTGCACCATCGCGGTCGCCGAGCGCTTCAGGAAGAGCTGCGCCGACTTGGCTCATCGCCGTCGGTCGCCTACGGTCAGTTGAGCGCGGCATGTTGAGCGCGGGGCAGCCAGACACAACCACAGCGCGCCCGTCAGTGCCGTTTGCGCGCCTGGACAATGCTGACCCACAGTTGCTCGAGGAGCTCATGGGAGAGGTGCGCGACATCGCCTCGCAAGGCGCTTTCACGCTGGGTGAGCCGGTCGAGGGCTTCGAGCGCGAGTTCGCGGCCTATTGCGAGACCGACTTCGCGATCGGCGTCTCCTCCGGTACCGAGGCGCTTGCACTTGCTTTGCGAGCGCTTGAGATCGGCCCTGGTGACGAGGTGATCGTGCCGACCAACTCGTTCATCGCCACAGCTGAGGCGGTAAGCGCGGTGGGCGCCACCCCGATCCTGGTGGATGTCGACCCTGACTCACATCTGATCACCGCGGAGATCGTGGCGGCCAGCCTCACGCCAAAGGTGCGCTGTGTGATCCCCGTGCACCTGTTCGGCGCGACGGTCGACCTCGATCCGATTCTGGAGATCACACACGAGGCCGGCATCCACGTGATCGAGGACGCCTGCCAAGCCCATGGCGCCCGCTACAACGGTCGCCGCGCTGGAACCATCGGAGTACTGGGATGCTTCAGCTTCTATCCGACCAAGAACCTCGGTGCGTGGGGCGACGGCGGGGCAATCGTGACGGCCGTTCCCGAGCTGGACGAACGTATTCGGCTGTTGCGTGCGCATGGCGAGCGTCCGCGCTACCACCACCGCGTCGTGGGCACCACGGCGCGCTTGGATGCGCTACAGGCGGCAGTGCTGCGACGCAAGCTCACACGCCTGGACGATTGGAACGACGCCCGTCGCCGTCTGGGCTCGGAGCTGCGTGCCCGTCTGAGCGGCTTGGCCGACGCGGGAGCCGGCGAGGCAATCGAGCTCGTCGAGCTACCGTTTGCCGAGGCCGACCACGTCTACCACCTGTTCGTGGTGCGCAGCTCGAGCCGCGACGCGTTGCGTGCTCATCTGGAGCAGCATGGCGTCGCCTCGGCGATTCACTATCCCACGCCGATTCACCGCACCGAAGCCTACGCGCACCTCGGTATGGGGCCGGGAAGCCTGCCGGTGAGCGAGCGGCTGTCCGAGCAGATCTGCTCGCTGCCGCTGTTCCCAGCGATGAGCGACGAGGAGCTTGACCAGGTTTCTCAAGCAATGCTCAGCTTCGCAAAAGACGGCGCGGTCGCGCAACGTTGATCGAACATATGAACTCGATTCTCCACACCTCAGGGGCTATAAACGATGTTTGATTCGTGGAACACAACCGTAGATGGACTACGACGCAACCGTCGTATCGTGCCCCGTGAGATGCCGATCGGCACCGCGGTCGTGGGGTGCGGCTACTGGGGTCCGAACCTCGCGCGCAATCTGGCCGAGCGTTCGGAGTTCCAGCTGCAGGCTCTGTGCGACCGCGATCCAGCCCGCCTCGGTGCGCTGGCCAGCCGTCACCCTGACGCGCTCGCGCTCGGAGACTTGGAGGAAGTGCTCTGCGACGACTCGATCGAGGCCGTCGTCGTAGCCACTCCCCCAAAGACTCACCACGCGATCGTCAAGCAGATCCTGGAGGCAGGCAAGCATGTGCTTGTGGAGAAGCCGCTTGCCACACGTCTAAGCGACGCTCAGGAGCTTGCCGATATTGCCGAGGACTCAGAGCTGGTGCTGATGCCTGGTCACACTTTCATCTATAGCCCTGCTGTGAACGCGGTGCGCGATTTGATTCAAGACGGCACGGTCGGCGACATTCACTTTGTCACCTCCGCGCGTATGAATCTCGGCAAGTACCAGAGCGATGGCGTCGTCTGCGACCTTGCCCCGCACGACCTTTCGATCCTGCTCTACTGGCTCGACCAGCCGGTCGTCGGGATCGCCGCATCGGGCAGCAGTGTATTCAGACAGGACGTGCCGGAGACAGCGTTCTTGACACTCACATTCGCGGGCGGCTCGAGCGCAAACGTGCAGATCTCCTGGTTGGCGCCGTGCAAGGTTCGCCAGATGATCGTCGCGGGCAGCAAGCGCATGATCCAATACGACGACACTGCGTCGGACGAGCCGATCCGCGTATATGACCGCGGCATCGATGAGGGTCCGCCTCCGGCCAATTTCGGCGAGCATCAGCTCATCTACCGCACCGGTGACGTGATCAGTCCGCGCGTGCAGCCTCAGGAGCCTCTGAGCCTGGAGCTGCAGGATTTTGCGCGCGCGATCCGCACAGGCTCCGAACCACGCTCGAACGTCGCACTGGGCTTGGACATCGTCGCGCTGGTGGAGCTCGCCGGCGAGTCGATGCGCGCGAACGGCATGCCGCTCGCGATGGCCCCGCGCCTCGAGCGCGCCGCCGCCTGATCCGCCCTGGCGGCATCTTGGTCAATAGCGGGCGGAGTGCCGCTTCTGCACACTCCCAGCGAGGCTGCATGTGATTGACATGTTATCATCTAAATAGCATGTCATCGATGATCCAGATCCGCAATATTCCCGACGAGCTGCATCGCGACTTGAAGGTTCGTGCCGCGCAGACAGGAATGACGCTCTCCGACTATCTACTGGCGGAGCTTCGCGCTTTGGCGGTACGCCCGACGATGCGAGAGTGGCTTGCCGCCAGCGAACAATGGGAGCCGGTGGAGGTCGAAGAGTCCCCTGGGGCGACGCTTGCAGTCGAGCGAGACCGCAGCGCGCCAGCGTGATCGTCGCGGACGCGAGCGCTATAGCAGAGCTGCTGCTGGCACGGCCGCTGGCGAGCGCAGTTCGCACCGCCCTCGCGCCACAACCAGAGCTGCACGTACCCGAGCATTTCCACGTCGAGGTGCTTTCGGTTTTGCGTCGTTATGCGATTCGAGGAGAGCTGCACGGGCGCCGAGCCGACGAGACTCTTGCCGCGCTTCGCGATCTGCGTGTACTGACCTATCCGGTGGTAGAGCTCGCGGACGCGATATGGGACTTGCGCGACCAATTGACGGCCTACGATGCCGCCTACCTGGCTCTTGCTCGGCGCCTGAACGTAGGACTGATCAGCCTTGACAACGGTCTTGCGAAAGTGGCCGCCGCTCAAGGACACTTGGTAGATCTGTAGACACTGGCCACGCCCCGGCGCCACTACAACCGCAAGCACCGTTTGACCTGAGTCTGCTGGGCCTAACCCGAGAAACGTACACGCACTGCCGCGAGCCGCCGTCCGACCCGACCAAGCCCCTTGCTAGCCGGCACAATCCGCTCGAGGATCGAGCGCTGGCTGCGCCAACTCTCCGGAAAGCCGAGACGCAGCGTCAGCAGATACGGGGGTATCGCGACGAGCCCAACCGCGACCAGCCACAGGATCGCCGGCGTGCCTATCGCGCTCAGTCCCAGGCTCACGGGCAAAGCGACCGCAACCAGGCCGACACAGGAGAGCGTGGCCGGGGCTATGTCGCTCAACAGTCGCGGTAGCGGGCGTTCCTCGGTGCCGTTCAGCATCATCACGTACGCCACGAACAGGAACAGCGTGTGCACAACCGCCGCATCGATCGCGACGGCGACGATCCCGAAGTGCACGACCACGAGCACTGTGAACCCGTAGACCATGAAATGCGCGATGCCGTAGCCGAGCAGCGCACGGGCACGACCGGTCGCCATGAAGACGGTTCCAACGGCATCGATGACGAGCGTCGAGGCCCCGCCCAAGGCGAGAATCTGGACCGGCACGACAGCGGATACCCAATGCGAGCCGAACAGGAAAGGCACGAGCACGGGAGCCGTGATGCTCAACAGCACGAGCAAAGGGAACAGCAGGATCGTGAGCGTGCGCACCATCTGGCGATATAGCTGGCTGAGCTCGGTCGCGCTGCGTGTGCGCGCCAGCACCGGGAAGCCGACCTGGCTCATCACGACGCTGATCTTGCTCTGGTATTCGACCGCGAGCGTGTAGGCGCGAAAATAGAAGCCCGTCTGCAGCGCGCCAAGGCGAGCGCCGATGATCGCATAGTCGACGTTGCTGAAGCCGATCCAGCTGACCGAGGCGAGTGACACCGGCAAGCCGTAGCTCAGCAGCTCGCGTGCTGCCTTGCGGTACAGGCGCGGGGCCGGAGGCGGCGCGCTAACCCAGGCTATGACGCCAGTTGCCAACGAGCCCGCCAGCACGCCCAGCACCAGCGCCTCTCCGCTCAGGCCAGCCAAAGCCAGGCCGATGCAGACGACGACGCGTGCGAGGGTGCTGAGCACTTCGATCTCGCTTAGTCGCCTGAACGCCATGTTTCGGCGCAATGTGGCTGTGGGCACGGTGCTGAGCGCCGAGACCAGGCACAGAGGCGCCATCAGACGCACGAAGAAGGCCGTGCGCTCGCCGAAGATCGGCGCCACGATCACGCTGGCAGCGATCAACGTGATCACAGCAAGCGTGAGGCCAGCAAGCAAGCCAAGCGCCATACCGGTCTGCTGGTGTTCGCGGTCGATCGTTTTGCGTTGAACGAGGGCGCTGCTCAAGCCGCCGGCCACCATCAGATAGGCCACTTCCTGGGCGATCAGAGCAATCGCGTAACGACCGAATTCCGCCGGCACGATCAGGCGCGCGAGAACCACGATCGAGCCGAGCTGGAGAATCTCGACGGTGGGACGGGCGATCGCCGACCAGCGCACGCCGTGTGCGGCGGCGTCGCGCAGCTCGTTGGCGGCTTGCTCGTCAGCCGCCGCCTGCTGCTCGGCCGGCACCGGCAGCTCAGCTGGCGTGGACTCCCTGTCGTGCGTGGACTCCTCGGCCGTCACGAGCACCTCGGCCGTCATGGTCTCACCGCGAGGCCGGCGAGACCAGAGTGCGCCTGATCGAGACCAGCCTCTCGGCGAGCGGGCGACGGTAGCGATCTGGCATCGAGAGGATCAGCACCCAGGCGAGCAGACGCGGCGAGAGGCGCTGACGCAGGGCGGCCACAAAAGTCGCCCTCGCCTCTTGCGGGCGGTCTTCGTCGCTCAACTGTCGCGCGATGTTCGAGAGGTCGCGTGCCTTCACCTTGCGCACCAGCTGTGCGTTCCCGACAAGATCGGCGTGCCAGGCGTGCGCCACGAGCTCGGCCCGGTGCATACGCAGCAGGTTGCCCGAGACCTGGTTCTCGTGGGTGCGGTAGTTGATCAGCACGCGTGGGTCGTAGAAGAAGACGGCACCGGCCGAGACGGCACGCAACCAATAGTCGTAATCCTCACAGTCGAGCCCTTCCACGAACGGCCCTAGCCGTTGGTGCAGGCTGCGCCTGACCATCGTCGTGCCCGAGCACACGAAGTTCGCACGGTATAGGTGCTTGGCAAACTTCTGCCGATCGAGCACGCCGGCATCCTTGTAGGGGGCACGCGGGCCTTCGCTGCCACCAAAGAAGCGGGCGCCGCCAAAGGCGATGTCGACCTCGGGATGAGCCACGATCGTCGCGAGCTGGCGCTCCAGCTTGTCGAGCTCCCAGATGTCATCTGCGTCGCACTTGGCCATGTAGTCGCAGCGAGCCTCGTCGAAGCAGCGGTTCATCGCTCCTGCGACACCGAGATTGCCCTGCCGGACGACACGAATTTCGCCTCGGAAGCGCTCCAGCTCTGTCAGCGTTCCGTCGGTCGAGCCGTCGTCGACGACGATCACCTCATCGGGCGGATGCGTCTGGGAGAGGATCGCCGTCAATGCCTCGGCGACATAGCGCTCGGTGTTGTAGACCGGCATCACCGCGCTGATCGTGGGCGTCTTCATGGCAGCACCGGGTCGCGCCCACCGCGCAGCGCGTCGATCGCGCGACTGAAGTAAGTCACCGCACGTCCTGCGGCTTCGCGCACGCCGCTGGGCAGACTGAGTATCACAACCCATGCGAGCGCCCTGATGTTCGCCGGCGAGGCGCTGTGCCGGCCGCGCCGTAGCGACTGGCGAAACGCCTTGCGCGCCTCGCGCGGGCGACCAGTGTCTACCAGGCGCCTGCCGATCCTGAAGAGGTCGTCGGCGATCGCGCGGTCACTCACGTCGGCTTCGTACATGCGCCGCACCTGATCGCCGCACTCGTCCATCCAAGTCGTACGCCCGGTGAGGTTGTTCTCGTGCTGGCGCCAGCTGAGCAGTGGCCGCGGGTCGTAGTAGAAGCTTGCGCCGGCGCGCAGACAGCGAAACCAGTACTCGTGGTCGTCGGCGCCGAAGTTCTCGATGAATGGGCCAAGACGCTCGAACAGCGAGCGACGGATGACCACCGAGGGCGCGCAGATGCAGCACTGGCGGTAGAGAGCGTCCTTCAACTCACCACTGTCGAGCACGCCGACGCCCGGCGGGCGCGAGTATTCGCCCTCACTGCGCCCAAACAACACTGCATGGCCGCAGAGCAGGTCCACCTGCGGGTGCGCGCGAATCGCCTCGAGCTGCCACTCGAGCTTGCGCGGCTCCCAGATGTCATCCGCCCCACACAGCGCGACGAAGTCGCCGCTGGCCTCCGCAAAAGCGGTGTTGAACGCGGCTGGACAGCCGCCGTTCTCCCGATGCACGACGCGGATGCGCCCGGCAAAACGCTCGAGCTCGCGTGCCGTTCCGTCGGTCGAGCCGTCGTCGACGACGATCACCTCGTCAGGCGGATGGGTTTGATTGAGGATCGATTCGAGCGCCTCGGCAATGAAGCGCTCCGCCTGGTAGGCGGCCATGACGACTGAGATTGATGGGCTGGGAGTGTCGGTCATATCGCTGTATGAACGTGCAGCGGCGCGCGATTCTCGCATCGCATGCAGGCGTGCAGAGCGTTCCTTGCGTGCAAGGTCACCGAGCCTTGCCACGTTGTTGTGTACATGAGGACGAGCGACCGGCAATGGTGGGGGTTCGCCGAGCGGGGCGAGTCGCGATGAGGGGCTCGGGGCGCCTCTCATCCGCGATTCGCCAAGCTCGGATCTGGAAGTACCGTGCGCTGTCGGATTGCACACGCGTAAGTGGCAGCCCAGTCGTGCTGCAACCGGTTCTGTTGCTTGGCAAGGGCAGCGTCTCCTTCGGGCGCGACGTCGAGTTCGGCTGGCCCACCTCGATGCAGTTTTACAGCGGCTACTGCCACGTCGAGGCTTCAACCCCGCAGTCAAAGATCGAGTTCGGCGATGGCGTGCAGGTCAACAACAACGCCTTCATCAAGAGCGAGGGACCCGGCATTCGTATCGGCGCAAACGCGCTGATCGGCTCTTGCGTGGAGATCCTCGACAGCGACTTCCACGAGCTGCACCCCGAGCGTCGCCGCGGCGGCAAACCACAGGTGGGGGCAGTCGAGCTTGAAGAGAACGTGTTCGTCGGCGACGGCGCCAAGATCCTCAAGGGCGTGCACATCGGTGCTCACTCGGTGATCGGGGCCGGCAGCGTCGTCACCAAATCGATTCCTGCCGGAGTGATCGCGGCCGGCAACCCGGCGCGTGTGATCGGCGATGTTCCACTCGACCACATTCAAGGCCAGGCCCCTTTCCAGCCTCCTCTCCCTGGCAGCGAGCGCTGGCAAATTCAGTTGCGCGTGGAAAATCCCGCGTCACTGGCCGTTGAGTGATCATGAGGTGCTCAGAACATGCTCGGTGAACGCGCGCTGATAACTGGTGGGGGCGGGGCGGTCGGCTCGAACATTGCCGACCAGCTGGTCCAAGCGGGGGCGCGCGAGGTCGTCGTGCTCGACAACTTCGTGCGCGGCCGTCGCGAGAATCTCGCGTGGGCCATTGAGAATGGACCAGTGCGCCTGGTCGAAGGCGACATCTGCGACCGCGAGCTGGTTGGCGAGCTCACGCGCGGCATCGATGTCGTCTTCCACCAGGCCGCCCTGCGCATCACTCAGTGCGCGGCCGAACCGCGTCTTGCGCTCGAAGTGATGGTTGACGGCACCTACAACGTGATCGAGGCTGCCCTGAAGGAGAAAGTGCGCAAGATCGTCGCTGCCTCCTCGGCGTCGGTGTACGGGCTGGCCGAGCAGTTCCCCACCGAGGAGTCCCATCATCCTTACGCCAATGACACGCTCTACGGCGCCGCCAAGACTTTCAACGAGGGGCTGCTGCGCAGCTTCAACTCGATGCAGGGACTCGATTATGTGGCGCTGCGCTACTTCAATGTGTACGGGCCGCGTATGGACATCCACGGTGTCTACACCGAGGTGCTCGTGCGCTGGATGGAGCGCATCGAAGCAGGCGAACCACCGTTGATCCTCGGCGACGGCTCGCAGACGATGGACTTCATCTACATCGGCGACGTCGCCCGCTCAAACGTGCTCGCCGCCTCGGCGGACGTCAGCGACGAGGTCTTCAACGTCGCCAGCGGCAGCGAGACGAGCCTGCTCGAGCTGGCCCGAATGCTGATCGAGGTGATGGGCTCAAGCGTCGAGGTCGAACATGGCCCGGAGCGTTCGGTCAACAAGGTTCCGCGGCGCTTGGCCGACACGCGCGCGGCCCGTGAGCGGCTGGGCTTCGAGGCCGAGGTCGATCTCGAAGAAGGCTTGCGTCTGTTGGTGGATTGGTGGCGCGCCGAACGCACTTCGATCGCCTCGCCCACGCTCAGCGCGACGTCGTGATGGAGATCCCGATCACGCGCCCGCACCTCGCGGGCGATGAGCAGGCAGCTGTCGCCGAAGTGATCGCCTCTGGCTGGATCTCCCAAGGTCCGAAGGTGCGAGCTTTCGAGGAGGCTTTCGCCGCGCGCGTCGGCGCCGCCGACGCCGTCGCCACCACAAGCTGCACGACGGCGCTTTCACTGGCTTTGCACGTCTCAGGGGTAGGCCCGGGCGACGAGGTGATCGTACCCTCACTATCTTTCATCGCCACCGCCAACGCCGTCTGGCACTGTGGCGGACAGCCCGTCTTCGCCGACATCGACCCGCGCACCTACAACCTCGACGCGGCCGCCGCCGAGCGCGCGATCACACCCCGTACGAAGGCGATCATGCCCGTGCACCAGGTGGGCCTGCCTGCCGATATGGACGCGTTTCTGGAGCTTGGCGAGCGCTATGGCGTCGCGATCGTCGAGGACGCCGCCTGTGCGATCGGCGCGAGCTACAAGGGCCGGCCGATCGGCTCGCTCGGGCCGCTTGCTTGCTTTTCGCTGCACCCACGCAAGGTGATCACCACCGGCGAGGGCGGCATGATCGCCGTCGCGGACCCCGAGGTCGCCGAACGTTTGCGGCGCCTGCGCGCGCACGGCATGGACACCTCCGATCTTGCCCGCCACTCGGCGCGCGACATCGTCGTCGAGGCATATCCAGAGCGTGGCTGGAACAGCCGCATGACTGACATGCAGGCCGCGCTCGGGCTCTGCCAGTTGCGCGTGCTGGATGAGATCCTGGAGCGCCGCCGGGTGCTCGCCGAGCGCTATACGACGGCGCTTGAGCAGATGGCCCACCTACAGGCCCCTTATGACCCGCCGTATGCGCAGCGCACATGGCAGTCCTACTGCGTGCGCGTGGCGCCTGGCGCTCCGCTCGAGCGCACCGAGCTGATGCGCAGCCTGCTGCGCGACGGCATCGCGACGCGCCGCGGCGTGATGGCGATCCACGAAGAGGCCTCTTACGCCGGTCTAGCGCCACAGAGCGCTCCAGAGCTACCGCACACCGAGGCGGCGACCCGCGATACGCTGATGCTGCCGCTGTTCCCCGACCTCAGCGAGGAACAGCAGGACTACGTGTTGGAGCGGCTCAGGGCCTGCATGCTCGCGCTGGCTGCCTGAGGACCTTGTGCCCTGTGGGCTCTCGTCCGTGAGAGCCCGCAAATTGCGCGCCGAAGAGACGCAAGTTGGGGTCTTCCGGCGCGTTTGTTTGTTGTGGCGAGCACCGCGATAGACCAACACGCCGCGCCGCTGGGCGCCGGCGTCGCCCCACGCGGGGCACTTGACACTGCCGCCGCGGGTCCTGCGGAAGGCTGGCTGCTGGATTTCAGCTGCCGGGCGCTTGACATCGTCGGCTCGGCGGTCCTGCTGATCCTGCTCTCCCCCTTGCTTGCCCTGATCGCGATCCTCGTGCGCTTGGACTCGCCGGGCTCGCCGATCTTTCGCCAGCGTCGCATCGGGCGCGACACGGTGCCGTTCACGGTCAACAAGTTCCGCACGATGCACGACGGCGTGCCGCACGATCGCCACCGCGAGTACGTTCTCGGGCTGATCGCCGGCGAGCACCGCGAGCACACCACGCCCGGGCCGCAATTCAAGATGACCGGGGATGCGCGCGTGACGCGCTTCGGCCGGGCGCTGCGGCGTTCGAGCCTCGACGAGCTGCCGCAGCTATGGAACGTGCTGCGCGGCGAGATGTCACTGGTGGGGCCGCGCCCCGCGATCCCATATGAGGTAGAGCATTATCCCCCGCACTGGTTTGCGCGCTTTGCGGTCAAGCCCGGTGTGACTGGCCTGTGGCAGGTCAACGGCCGCTCGATGGTGACACTCGAGGAGATGGTGCGCCTCGACGTCGAATACGCGCAGCGGCGCTCTTTGTGGTTGAACTTGGCGATCTTGATACGCACCGTGCCTGCGGTGCTGAGCGGAAGAGGTGCATCATGAGGACGAGTCGACTGTCTCCGATGGGGCTGCTACTGGCTGCTGCGGCCAGCCTGATCGCCTGCCTGGGCATGCTCACCACGAGCTCGCCGGCGCTGGCTGTGACCGACGAATGCGCCTCGGCACCCAACCCGAACGTCTGCGAGAACGCGCTGCCTGGCGACCCGCCAAGCGACTGGGAGGTGGAAGGCGTCGGCTCCAGCACGATCCAGGGCTATGCGACCTCGATGAGCGTGAACGTCGGCGAAACCGAGTCCTTCAAGATCAGCACACCGTCGACCAAATACCACATCGACATCTTGCGCCTCGGTTACTACGGCGGCGACGGAGCGCGCATGGTACAGGCCGATATCAAACCGTCGGCGACGCTACCCCAGAAACAGCCTGCCTGCTTGACCTACTCCACCACCGGCTTGATCGACTGTGGCAACTGGGGCGTGTCTGCTTCCTGGACCGTGCCGAGCAACGCCGTCTCCGGCGTGTACATCGCCCACCTGGTGCGCGAAGACGGCGCCGGCGAAAGCCAGATCCCCTTCGTCGTGCGCAACGACTCCAGCCACTCCGAAATCCTGCTGCAGACCTCCGACGCAACCTGGGAGGCTTACAACGATTATGGCGGCAACAGCCTGTACACGTGCACCGTGTCCTGCCCGCCCGGCGAACCGGAAGCCTACAAGGCCGCCTATGCGGTCTCCTACAACCGGCCTTGGGAGGGCTCCTTCGCGGTGGACGGCGGCGCCTCCTACCTTTGGTACGCCGAGTACCAGATGATCTACTGGCTGGAAAAGAACGGCTACAACGTCAGCTATACCAGCGAGGCCAACGTCGATCAAAACGGCGCGCTGCTGAAGAACCACAAAATCTTCATGTCAAGCGGCCACGACGAGTACTGGTCTGAAGGTCAACGCGCCAACGTCGAATCTGCCCTCTCCGCTGGCGTGAACCTGGCCTTCTTCAGCGGCAACGAGATGTTCTGGAAGACTCGCTGGGGGCCGAGCACCGAAGGCACCAACACGCCCTACCGCACGCTCACCTCCTACAAGGAGACGCACTTCAACGCGCCCGTGGACCCGGAAGACCCGCCAACCTGGACTGGTAGTTGGCGCGACCCGCGCTTCAGTCCGCCCGCCAACGGGGGGAAGCCCGAAAACGCTCTGACCGGCCAGTTCTTCCTGGTGAACGCCGGTACCTCCGACATCACGGTGCCTTCCCAGTACGCCAAGGACAGGCTGTGGAAGAACACGGCTGCCTCGACGCTGAAATCCGGGCAATCGCTGACGCTCGCGCCCGGCGCAGGGACGCTCGGCTACGAGTGGGACGAGGATGTCGACAACGGCTTCCGTCCCGCGGGCGAGTTCGACCTCTCCTCCACGACCGTGAGCGGACTGCAGACCTTCAACGACTACGGCAGCCGGCTTTCCGAAAACACGACCGCGACACACCACCTGACCCTCTATAAGGCTCCTAGCGGCGCGCTCGTGTTCGGCGCCGGCACGGTGCAGTGGTCGTGGGGCCTTGCCGACTTCAACGCCTGGGAATCGGCGACCACCGAGCCCGGTAAAACTGCACCTGACCCTAACCTCGAGCAGGCGACGGTCAACCTGCTTGCGGAAATGGGGGTCCAACCCGGGTCGTTGACCACTGGTCTCGTGTCAGCAACTAAGTCGACCGACACCACCCCTCCGACTTCCACGATCACCTCGCCAACGCAAAACGCGATGCTCCAGGACGGCAGCGCGGTGACGATCACGGGCAGCGCGACCGATACCGGCGGCGGCGTGGTCGCGGGCGTTGAAGTCTCAACCGACGGTGGCGCCACCTGGCATCCGGCGACGCTCACCACACCGGCGGAACAGACCGTCAAATGGTCCTACACATGGGCTGCGCACGGCAATCCCACGACGACGATCCGCTCGCGCGCGGTCGACGACAGCGCCAACCTCGAGAAACCGTCCGCTGGCATCACCGTCAACGTGTCCTGCCCGTGCTCGATCTGGGGCTCAGCTGTCACGCCGGGCACACCGGACTCCGGAGACGGATCCTCGGTCGAGGTGGGGCTCAAGTTCACATCCGAAGTGTTCGGCAGCGTCACCGGCGTGCGCTTCTACAAGGCCGCCGCCAACACCGGTACGCACGTCGGCAGCCTCTGGACCTCTACCGGGACACTGCTTGCCTCAGCGACCTTCACCTCTGAGACAGCCTCCGGTTGGCAGCAGGTCAATTTCTCCACACCGGTCCAGATCTCCCCGAATACCACCTACGTTGTCGGCTACCTCGCCCCCGCAGGGCATTACTCCGCTGACTCCTACTACTTCTACTCGCCCTCGCCGACCGGACCGAAAACGCTCAACAGCCCGCCGCTGCACGCCGTCCCGGCCAGCACCACAACCAGCAACGGGCTCTACTCCTACACCACGACTTCTACATTCCCCACAAGCACCTATAACGGCACCAACTACTGGGTGGACCCGGTCTTCTCGCCGGCCGCTCCTCCCGGACAGGTCACTGGCGTCAGCGCGACCGCTGGCGCGGGCTCAGCGCGCGTCTCCTGGTCTGCGCCCACTACCGGCGGCGTGGTCACCACCTACACAGTGACGCCCTATATCGGCAGCAGCGCGCAGGCGCCTACCACGGTGAATGGATCGCCGCCGGCGCTGAGCACAAAAATCTCCGGTCTCACGCCTGGCACGACATACACCTTCAAGGTGCAGGCCTCCAACCCGAATGGGTCCGGGCCTGTGTCTGCGGCCTCCAACCAGGTAACGCCACAGACCTATGTCGCACCCGAAGCACCTAGCAACGTCTCGGCGAGCCCGGCGACCGCACAGGCGCTCGTGAGCTGGACGGCGCCAACTGAAGAAGGCGGCACGCCGCTGACCGGCTACACCGTGACTCCCTATATCGGCTCGGCCGCTCAGCCGGCGACAAACGTCAGCGCTTCCACCACCTCGACCAAGATCACCGGGCTCTCCAATGGGACCACCTACACGTTCAAGGTCACGGCGAGCAACGCCGTCGGCGCTGGCGAAGCCTCGCAGGCCTCGAGCGCGGTGACACCCCAGGACACGATCTTCGACTTCGCGACGCCGAACATGATCGACTCGGGCGACGGCAACTCGGTCGAGCTCGGAGTCAAGTTCACGGCCGAAAAGGCCGGGTCGATAACCGGTATCCGCTTCTACAAGGCGGCCGCCAACACCGGCACACACATCGGCAGCCTCTGGAGCTCCAGCGGGTCGCTGCTTGCTTCGGCCACCTTCACAAATGAAACGGCTTCCGGCTGGCAGCAGGTGACGTTCTCCAAAGCGGTGAGCATCACCGCCGGGACCACCTATGTGGCGGGCTATTTCGCACCCAACGGGCATTACTCGGCGACCCCTGCCGCGTTCGCTTCCGCTGGCGTGAGCAATCCCCCGCTGAAGGCGCTCGCCAACTCGACCAGCGCCAACGGCGTCTACGCGTACGGATCGACTAGCGCCTTCCCCTCCAACAGCTTCAACTCGACCAACTACTACGTCGATGTGACCTTTGCGCCGACGCCGCCCTCCGGACCGCCCACCTCGCCAACCGGCGTGTTCGCCGCTGTGGCCTCAGGGCAGGCCTCGGTGAGCTGGACCACTCCGGCCGAAGAAGGCGGCGGGCCGATCACCAAGTACACGGTGACGCCGTACATCGGCACGACCGCGCAAACGCCCGTGAGCGTGACGGCGCCCGCCAACTCGGTCACGCTGACTGGGTTGACGAACGGGACCGCTTACACCTTCAAGGTGAGCGCCACCAACTCGGTCGGGACAAGCGCGGCCTCTGCCGCCTCACCGGCAGCTACGCCACGGGACACGATCTTCGAACTGGCAACACCTGCAATGGTGGATTCAGGCGACACGAGCTCGGTGGAGCTCGGGGTCAAGTTCACCCCACAGGAAAAAGGTACGGTCACCGGCATCCGCTTCTACAAGGCGGCCACCAACACCGGCACACACATCGGCAGCCTCTGGAGCTCCACAGGCACACTGCTCGCCTCCGCCACCTTCACTAGCGAAAGCGGGTCTGGCTGGCAACAGGTTACGTTCGCCACCCCGGTCACCGTTAGGGCCGGCACCACTTATGTCGCCGGCTATCTCGCGCCCAACGGGCACTACTCGGCGACCTCCGCTGCATTCTCGCCCTTGGGCGTCAGCAACCCGCCGCTGCAGGCACTTGCAAACGAAACAAGCGCCAACGGCGTGTACGCCTACAGCGCGACGCCTACATTCCCCAACAGCAGCTTCAACGCCACGAACTACTGGGTTGACGTGCTGTTCGCGCCCTCAGCGGCGAGCGCACCAGAAGCGCCCGAAGGCATAACGACAAGCCCGGCCACAGGACAGGCGTTGGTGAGCTGGACGGCGCCGAACAACGACGGCAGCCCGATCACCGGCTATACCGTCACCCCCTACGTGGGCGCAACGGCGCAAACGCCGGTGAGCGTGGGCGCCTCGGCCCAGAGTGTCGTGGTTACCGGACTGACGAATGGCACGAGCTACACGTTCAAGGTGTCGGCGAGCAACGCGCTTGGCACCGGGCCGCAGTCGGAAGCCTCCAGCGCGGTCACGCCGCGTAACACGATCTTCGACTTCGCCACGCCGGAAACCCTCGAAGCCAACGATCCCAACTCGATCGAGCTCGGCGTCAAGTTCAGCTCGGAAGTGAACGGGTCCGTGACGGGGATCCGCTTCTACAAGGCCGCCGCCAACACCGGCACACACATCGGCAGCCTCTGGAGCTCCACAGGCACACTGCTCGCCTCCGCCACCTTCACAAACGAAACCGCCTCAGGCTGGCAGCAGGTCACGTTCTCAGAACCTGTGCCGATCACGGCCGGAACCGCTTATGTCGCCGGCTACCTGGCCCCCAACGGGCACTACTCGGCGACCTCAGCCGCATTTAGCTCGGCGGGCGTGAGCAATCCCCCGCTGCAGGCGCTTGCCAACGGCACGAGCCCCAACGGGGTCTACGAATACGCAACAAGCTCCACCTTCCCCAGCAGCAGCTACAACGCCGCGAACTACTGGGTCGATGTGCTGTTCGCGCCGGGCTCGTGAGCATGGGCGCTGGGCGTCCTCGCCTGCGAACGGGGACGCAGGTCCAAGCGACTCAGGTCCACAGGACGGAGGAGGCACATACGACTCAAGTCTGCGCGACTCAGGTCCATACCCGAGCCGCGCGTCTTGGTCCGCCTGCGAGCGGCCTTGCCCGTGCAGGAACAGGCGCGCTGCTCGCCGCGGTCGCTGCGCTGCTGCTGAGCGCTTGCGGCGGCGGCTCTTCGAGCAATAGCTCCTCGACCACGACGGGCTCAGCCTCGGCCGATAACGGGCACGCGCCGGTGCAGACCGCGCGCGACGTTCATCCCGTGCCCCAGTCGCTGGGCGCCGGCAAGATCATTCCTAGCCAGAGCAGTCCCTTCAAGGCGCGCCAGCCCTCCGGCAGCGTCGACGACGAGGTCAACGCCTCGGGCGCAAAGACGCTTGACCCCTGCACGCTTGTCACGCGCGAAGAAGCCCAGGCGATCGTCGGCAAGCCCGTCGGCAATCCGGTGGACGCGCCCCAAGGACCCACTTGCATCTACAGCGTGCAAGGCGCCAAGGCGCCTGTCACGCTTGCTGTGCAGGCCCTGCACTTCTCGACGGTCAAGCCACAATCGCAGCTGCAGGATCGGATCACGCTGAGCATCGCCGGACATAGCGCTTACTGCGGTGTGGCGGGGACGCCAACGTTGATCGTTCCGTTGAGCGCCGGGCGCTTCCTCAGCGTCGTGGCACCCTGCCCGATCGCCGCCTCGTTTGCCACCAAGGCACTCGGGCGTATTTCGCCTTAGCTCGCGGGAGCAACGGCGCATCCACACTGCGTCGCGGCGCGTTTGAGATCCTCATCCCAGGTGACAAGCGTAGTTGCGGTGTCGAGCGCGAGCGCGCTCGTCAGCGGCGCTGCGCGGCGATGAAGTCGGACGCCGAGCCGAGCGCCTGCACATGTGCCTGGCGTTGACCGCGCTCACGCGCCGGTGGAGTTGAGCCCTCGCCTGACGAGATCATCGAATGGATGCTTGTCATCGACACCAGATAGCCGCGCGATTGGCTGACAGCGGCGCGTCACGACAATCTGAGCGCCCTGCTCCTCACGCTCGAGATGTTCGCTCAACCGATCGCGGAGCTCACGTACGCCCACCTCGTACTCAGGACCATGCAGCGTCATATCCATGATCGTAGTTGCTACATGAGTGGGAACGACGCCCCGCGCGGCGGGTCAGTCTGCGCCCGTCCGCGCCTCCACCGACTCGGTAGAAGCCCAACCCGGATCGCGGACCAGCAACCAACCGCTCACAAGCGGTATACGCCGGATACCGAGCTTGGCGCCTCCACTAGGACCTATGACGATTCCCCGCACGCGCTCGCGCAGCGGCTGCACGTTGCCCTCCGGGCCGGCCGAAGCTATGACCGTCAACGCAGCCATGAAGAAGAACATGTACGGAGCCTGCGGGAACGAGAAGGCATCGAACAGGGCACTGACGACCAGGTAGGCGATACAGCCCGCCGAGGTCGCCAGCGCGAGCGACGCTACGCTTGGATCTCGGCCACGAATCGCTCTTCTTGCTGTGAACACCGGCGCGAGGATCATGAAGATATAGGCGAACAGGCCGAAGACGCCGACTTGCCAGATCTCGTCGATGTACTCGTCGTCGTTGATTCGGAACTGGGTCTCCAGGTCGGAGTCCAGCGTGCCGAAGCCGCGCCCGAACAGCGGATGGGCGTATACGTCTGGCGCGACATCGGTGAAGTCGCCTAGGCGATGTTCGGTGGAGCTGCTTTGAAGGCCCGCCGTCGGCGTGAAGATCGTGCCCAGCGCGCCTGGGGATGCGACGTGCACCAGGCCGACGAGGACGACAAGGCCAATCGGCGCGAGCTTCAGTACCTGGCGCGGGCGATAGCAAGCTATGTAGAGCACCAGCGCAACCGGCACCAACAGAGCAGTCTTGCGATCGGTTGCGGCCGCCGCGGCGAGCATCAAGGTGAACGCGATCCCGTTCAGCCACCATGACCTTCGCGATTTGGCATCGAACATTCGCACCAGCGAGAAAGGCATCACCAGTACGAGCATCGTCGTGGCCGCGAGCCCGTGGATCGTCGGCCCGACGACCGTCACACGGCCGTCGCTGCCAAATGCCGGATGGATGACGGTCGGAGACGGAGCGACGCGGGCGATCGGATCGAGCACCTTGGCGCTCCAGTTGTAGAAGATGTTGTAGCCGGTGTGGCGCTCGACGAGCATGCCCACCGCCATGAAACTGGCCAAGCCAATCAGGTAAGTGGAGAAGCCACGCAAATCCTCGAAGCGCAGCGCGGTGAGCGTGAACCAGGACAGGACCAGGAACGAGCCGAGCAGACCGAAGCGCTTCTCGGCCAGGCTGAGCTCGCCGACGTTGAGGATCCGACCGACGCCGAGCAGTACGCTGGCGATAGCCAATCCCAAGAAGACGCATACCGCGCCGACATACAGCTTTGAACGGCGCGTGCGCAAGAAGGCACGCTGGTCACCGCCGAAAATGATCCAGGCCATGACCATGCCCACGATCGCAAAGCGGTCGATGTCTGAGCCGACGGGCAGGCTGAGCTTCAGTTCGGTGGAGTCCACCGGGATTAGGAACAGCATCGCCAGGAACGCCGCCAGCACCCACGGCAGCGGACGACGTGTATGGGGGAAGGCGTCGCGCTGGTCGTCCTCGTCGCTCATCGGCCCAAGGCCTCCCTACTCACTGTCTGTGTTGTGAGGGCGAGCGCAGCGCAGCCAGCGTTGCCTCCGCGGCTTGCTCGTCGCCGTGAGCCGCACCATTTGTGCTTGGGTTCAAGCTCTCGCCCTTGGCAGAAGCACGCCGCGCGTCATAAATGTCGGCTGTTGCACGCCAGCTCTCGACGAAGCGCCCGCCTACCAGCACCAGGACACACCACAGGAAGAAGACGACGACGAACGTCAGGAACGCGATCGACTTGCTGATGCCGCCGTCGACGACGCCGCCGCTGGCACTGCCTAGCTGGCGGATCACGACGCGCTGCGCGGGCGGCGTGTTGCCGGTTTTCGCGAGCGTCGCCACGTACTGCGCGAGCGCCGCGGCCGAGGCGTTGGCGAGCGCCACCGCCTGGCGGGTATTCGGCGCTTGCGCATAGATGCCAATCGTCGGAAGATTGGGATCGTCGTTGAAGTTCAAACGATAGGGAGTCGATTCTCCAGTTATCTCAACGTTGCGCTGCACAGCTGTGGGCTCCTCGACCACACGCGGTACGGACGGATCGACCGGGCCGGCGGCGTAGATTTGGCTGCCTGGGATTCCGGACTTTTCGCCTACCAGGGCTAGGAATGTCGGGCTCGCCATGAAGTTCGCGTATACCGTCGCGCGTGCTTGCAGCGGTTCGAAGGATGGCTGCAGATCGCCCAGGACCGAGGAGGGCGTATCCACGAACACCTGCGTGCTGGCGCTCGAATACTGCAGCGAGCGTGCCTCGAGTCCCGTGGAGGTCAGACGGTAGACGCTGAAAATCGCGGCGACCAACGCTACGACGACGCCGACGCCGAGTGCAGCTCGGCGTCTGGATAGCTCTCGCAATATCAGCGCAAACTCCATCTGGCCTGTCCTTCCTGCTTGGTTACATACCTCTACGGCCCACCGTGGGCAAACTCAGAGGGCCACGGTAAATCTGCCTTGTTTCATGGGCGCGACGACCATAGAGCCGTATTGCTCGGTCCGCCGCCTGTGGTCCTCACTGCAAGCAACGATCACACAACGCTGTTTTTTGCGGCACGAGAACTTGTTGTCTGGGGGAGCGCCGGGTGGAGCGAAGCTCGCGTTTTGCTTGCCCCCGCGCCCGCCTTGACACATAGCTTGGCGCGAGAAACGTCGAGCAGCTCCGTTGCTTTTGGTGAATGAGCCCGAGCAACGCTCCCGATCGTCCCGACCTCAGCGTAATCGTGGTTACGCACAACCGTCCCGAGCTGGCGCTGATGACCCTGCGCTCCGCTCTGAGCGCGATCCGTGAACTCGCTGTCGAGTGGATCCTGATCGACAGCGGCTCCAGCGACGGCACTCCCCAGGCAATTGAAGACGCCTATCCCGATATGCGCGTGCAGCGTGAGCCCAACGTCGGTTTTGCCGCGGCCAACAACCTTGGGCTTGCGCGCGCGCGCGGGCGCTACGTGTTGCTTCTCAACCCTGACGCTGAGACGACCGGCGGCAGCTACGACGAGCTCGTCGCCACGCTGGACGCACGGCCAGAGATCGGCGTCGCGAGCGTCGTGCAGAACGCCCCCGACGGGTCGCTGCAGTACTCGATCCGACGTTTTCCCTCGGCCTGGCTGTCACTCGGCGAGGCGCTGGGGGCAGCACGCTGGACCCCGCTGCGCGGTTGGCGCGAGGAGGAGCCCAGGACCGCGTGCTACCGCCAAGAGTCCTCGGTTGAGTGGCTGGTCGGGGCCTTCCTGATCGCTCGCGCGGAGGCAGTTGCTCAGGTTGGCGGGCTCGACGAGCGCTTCTTTCTCTACTCGGAGGAGACCGACTGGTGCTACCGCTTCCACCAGGCTGGTTGGAAGGTGGCCCACCTACCGACGATGAGCGTTACCCACCACACCGGACACGCCCCTGGAGCCGACCTCTCGGCCCAGCTCAGCTACGCAAAGATCCTGTTCGCGCACAAGCACTATGGCCGAGCCCGCGCAAGCGCGATCAAGGCTGCGCTGGCCTTGCGTCACGCACTGCGTGCGGCATTTGCCGCTGTAGCCGGCAAGCTGCGACCGCAATGGGCACCACGGGCGAGCGTCGAGCGGCACGCGCTTGCGGTCGTGCTGGGGACAAGCGAGCCTCCGTTCGCTCGCGAACCCTAGGCACGAACAGGCCCCCCTTCACGTGCAAACCCAATGCACGAACAGGCCTTCATCCGCAAACCCAAACACGAACAAAGCCCCCTACCCGTAACCCAAACACAAACAAGGCCCCTTCACGTGCAACCCCGATGCACGAACAGGCCCCCCTTCACGCGCAAACCCAAAACACAAACAAGCCCCCCCACGCACACCTTCAGACGCCCGAAACTAGGTAAGGCGCCGATAGACCGCGTGCAGAGCAAGCTCGGAACGGTCCCATGTCAGCTCCATTGCTCGCTCGCGCGCCATGCGCCCGAGGCGTAGCCTGCGCTCGCCGTCGCTTGCGAGCTCGCCGATCAGAGCGACGAATGCTTGGGGCTCGCCGCAAGGGGCGTACAGCGCCGCGTCGCCTGCTGTGCGACGTGTCTCGCGCAGGTCATAGGCCACTATAGGGCGGCCACAGCCCATGTACTCGGCGACCTTGATCATCGTCGAGCCATGGTTTAGCTCGGTGCCTGGGGCTGGGTCGATGCCAATGTCGGCCTCGGCGATCAGGGCGGCGACCCGCTCGTGGGGGACTTGGCCGGTGAAGGTGACGCGGTCCTCGATTCCGGCTTGACGACATCGAGTCTGCAACTCCTCCAGGGCGGTTCCTTTGCCGACGATCGTCAGATGCGCTGCTTGCAACGTACCCGCGCTTAGGATTTCAGGCAGCTCGAGTACGCCGTCTTGCACGTCGAGCGTTCCGACGTAGACGAGCTTGGGTGCCGTCAACTGGCCGGCAAGTCCCTGTGGCGGATCGGGGAACTCGCTGACACGCGGGCCATTGCGCACGACCGTCACATCCTCTGGGGAGCGCGCTCCGCGCTCCATCGCCAGCTCACGCTGAGTCTCGTTGGTGACAATCACTTGATTCGCACAGCGAATCGCCGCCTTTTGCGCGATCCGTAGAGCACCCACCAAAGCCGATGAGCCAAACTTGGTGTCAAACAGCTCCGGCGCGGAGTCGTGCATGTCGTAGACAACCTTGCGGCCCATCAGGCGTGCGAGCAGACCGGCGACGGCGAGCGTGTCTGGTGGCCCGTTGAAATGCAGGACATCCGCTCCACGCATGAGCGCGAGGAGCGAGCGGACCAACAGCTGGGTATGGGCTATCCCATACTCCAGGAGATATGACCACGGCGAGCCCTCGGCCCACACGGTTCGGTAGCGACGTACCTCTACGCCCTCGATCCGCTCGCGGGGGCTTTGGCCTGGGCCGCGCGGGGCAAGCACCGTCACGCGGTGACCAGCGCCGGCAAGCGACTCGGCCTCGTTGCGCACACGCGTGTCCTGCGGGTAAGTGAAGTTCTCCAGCAGCATCACGACGCGCTGAGATACTGAGCGCCTACCGTTGCTGGCCGCCGATGATTGTTGACCGACCACTAGATATGAACGAGGGGCCGCTTGACCGGCTTTCATAGCGACGCGGAGCTTGACTTCGAGCAGCCGCGCAAGCGAGTGAGCGTACTCGCCGCGCTGGGGACTGCGCGCCCGGCGGTGCTGGACTGGCTTGAGCGCGTCTATCCGGTGCACTTCGAGCTCGAGGGAAGCGGCGACCCTCGCACAGCCGACGGCGTGCTCGTGCTCGAGGGCGCACGCTTGGCCGAGGCGGCCGAGCACCTGCCGCGACTGGTCCTGGCAGCGGCTGGACGGGGCGATCAGGCCACGCATTCGCCGCCTGCGACCATGGACGACGCGCACTCGAGCGCCGGGCACGATGCGCAGTCAAAGGACGGGCACGATGGTTCGCGCTCCGCCGCGGTGCAGGAACGGCACGCCATCCCCCCCCACAACAGCTCATTCTCCTCCACCGTGGCGCTGGCTGATGACGAGCGTTTGGCGAGGCCCTTGCGCAAACGCACGATCGCCGAGCATGGACGCATCGGCGAGCTGACGCTCACTCCGCAAAGCGCCAAGGATGTACTTGCTCGCGTCGAGGAGCGGGCGGTCTGGTGGCAGTCGGACGACTGCAGACTGCACTGCAGCCTCTATTCCCTTGCCGAGCTGGGCGAAGCACAGACCTTGCGCGACCATCTGTGTCCCGGCTCCTTCATGGGGGTGTTGCCGTTGCTTCACTTCCTTCAGCAGCTGCTCGCAGAGGAAGGGTGGAAGCTGCCTGCGCCACGAGCGGCGTTCGTGATCGACGATCCCAACCTGCACTGGCCTTCCTACGGGTTCTTGAAGTATCCACAGCTGGCAGAGCACGCCTCACGCCACGACTATCACCTTGCCTTTGCAACCGTACCGCTCGACGGCTGGCGGGTGGATGCTCGCGCAGCGGCGACCATGCGCGAGAATCCCACGGCGCTCTCGCTATTGATCCACGGCAACGATCACGTCGCGCGCGAGCTCGCTGGGCTGAGCAGCGATCGCCGGGCCGAGGCGGCGATGGCACAGGCGCTGCGACGGATCGCGGCGCTCGAGCGTCACTCCGGGCTGAGCGTTGCGCGCGTGATGGCGCCGCCGCACGGTGTCTGCTCTGAGGCGGCGCTGCGCGCGATGTACAGGCTCGGCTTTGAGGCTGCCTGCATCAGTCGGCCCTATCCCTGGCGCGACGGTCTGCCGGCGCCCTCACCGCTGGCCGGCTGGCATCCCACCGAGCTGGTCGCCGGCGGAATCCCCGTGGCGCCACGCCAAGCGCTGACCGCGTCCCGCGAGGAATTGGTCTTCCGTGCGCTGCTCGGCCAGCCGTTGATCCTGCACGGCCACCACGGCGACTTCGCCGACGGGCTCGACCTGCTGGAGCAGGCCGCTGCCGACATAAACAACCTGGGCGAGGTGCGCTGGGGGCCTCTGGATGGCGTGGCCGGCGGGGCCTATGCCACCCGTAGGCTTGGCGATACGTTGCTCGTGCAAATGTACGGTCGTCGAGCCTCGATCGATATTCCGGAAGGCATCGACACTTTGTGCGTGCTTGCCCAGGAGCCACTTGGTGGGGCCGGCTGGCATGAGGTTCGCTACGGCGGCGGCAGCGGCCAGATGATTTTCAATGAGGGAAGCGGGCTGACTGGACCGCTGTCCATTGGCGCTCCCGGCAAGCTCCATTTGGAGCTGGTGGCCGGCCGGCCACTCGATCCCTTGCAAGTCGCCGCACCGCGGCGTAAAGCATGGCCGTTGGCCAGACGGCTGCTGGTCGAGGGGCGCGACCGCCTGCAACCGTTGCTATAGCCGTTACAGGCGGGCCTTTATGCAGCTTGTCGCGGACGCATCGCTCATCCCAAGCTGATGCCTCAGCTCATCCCGAGCGTGCGTGCGGCACTTTCCCGGACGGCGTGTCCGCTTATCCGAGCAGCCGCGTCTATACAAGTTCGTTCTGGCAGCGAGCGTTTTATTTGCATGAGCCGTCCCACTGTGCGCGAGCGCATGCTGCAGACACGTCGGCTACTTCAGGCAGAAGGGTATGCGGGCGTCGCGACACGACTACGTGCCCGCGTCGCTGATTGGATCGCTCCTGCCGGCAGCGTGCCCTTGCCTGTGGCCCGCGAGGATCTTGTGCGCGCCGCGGAGATCGCCGGCGCCGGCTGGGCTCTGCCCACGCCGCTACCGCTGCGCGACGGAGAGCCGCTGGAGGTGGCTTGGGTCTGCGTACCCCAGAGCGCTGGGGCTGGTGGCTTCACCACGATCAGTCGACTCGCCTGCGCCCTCGAGAGCGCTGGACACCGCTGCACGATCTACCTGCAAGATCGCCATGGCTGGTCGATCGAGCAGCATCGCCACACAATGCACGCTTGGTGGCCTTCGCTTAAAGCCGAGATTCGCGACGCAGCCGACGGCATCGCCGACTCGCACGCGATCTTTGCCACCTCCTGGGAAACTGCCTATCCGGTCCTGACGTCTCCAGCCAAGGGGGCGCGTATGTATCTGGTGCAAGACCATGAGCCCCTCTTCTACGCGGCCGGCAGCAACGCCCTGCTTGCCCAGGCCACCTACCGCTTCGGCTTCCATGGGCTAACCGCCGGGCGCTGGCTTGCCGGGATGCTCGAGCGCGAGTACGGGATGAGCACGGACTGGTTTGACTTCGGCTGCGATTTGGAGCGCTATCGACTGGATCCACAGGCTCAGCGCACCGGGGTTTGCCTGTATGCGCGACCCTCCACTCCCCGCCGTGCGTTCGAGCTTGCCTGCGCCGCTCTGGATCTGTTCGCCGAGCGTCATCCCGAGGTCGACATCCACCTGTACGGCGAGCCCGTCCACGGACTGCCATTTGCCGCTACCAACCATGGGCTGCTTGCTCCGGATGAGCTGAACGCTCTCTACAACCGCTGCGTCGCTGGTCTCGTTCTCTCTGCGACCAACGTCTCGCTTGCTCCCCACGAGATGCTTGCAGCTGGGTGCATTCCCGTAGTCAACGATGCCGAGCAGAATCGGATGGTGCTCGATAACCCCGAGGTTGTCTATGCGCCGGCGACGCCCTTTGACCTGGCCAACGCACTGTCGGCGCTGGTGGAGCGAGGAGCCGCCGAGCGCGCCGCTGCTGCTCAGGCGGCCGCCGCCAGCGTCGCCTACGTGTCATGGCAGGACGCTGGGGCGACAATCGAGCGCGTGATCCGCGACGCGGTGCATGCCGCCGGCCATCCGGGATCGCCCGCAAGCGTGTGATCTGCTGAATCGTTGCTTTGACGATGCCTGAGACACTCGATACGCCCGCAGTCGTGACCAGCTCGCAGGCTTCCCCCCGGCAGGCAAGCCAGCGACTGCTGCTGATCTCTCCCGTGCGCAACGAGGAGGCATATCTGGAGTTGGTCGCAGACGCGGTCGCGGCTCAGACGCGTCCACCCGATCTGTGGATCGTCGTGGACGACGGCTCCACCGACCGCACACCGCAGATCCTCGCTGAGCTGATTACGCGCATCGATTTCCTGCGCGTGCTCGATACCTCCAAGCTAGCCAAGATCGGAGCCGTGCCAGACCGTCTCGCCACCGCCGCGGAGGCGCGAGCGTTCAACCTCGGGTTGAACAGCGTCCGCTGGGAGGATTTCACTCACATAGCCAAGCTCGACGGCGATACCGAGCTGCCGACCGACTACTTCGAGCGAGTGCTGGGCGAGTTCGAGCGCGACCCGAGGCTTGGTCTTGCCGGAGGCGTGTACGCCGACCCCGACCCCAACCCGGAAGGGACCGATTGGAAGGTGGTTGGCATTCCCTCCGAGCACCATGTGCCTGGCACGCTGAAGTGCTACTCACGTAGCTGTCTGCAGGCGGTTGGGGGCATGCAGGAACGGCTTGGCTGGGACACGATCGACGAGACCTATGCGCGCCTGCGCGGCTACCGAACCCGCGCATACCCTGAGCTGATCGCCCACCACCACCGTCCGTGGGGCAGCGCCGACGGCACGCTCAGAGGGCGGGCGCGTCACGGCGAGTGTGCCTACATCGTCCATTTCACGCTTCCGTGGGTGACCTTGCGAGCATTCAAGCTGGCGCTTTCGCGCCCACGCGGTCTCTCTGGCATCGCTTTCCTCTACGGGTATTTGCGCTCAGCCGTGCGACGTGTCCCGCGCGTGGAAGATGCCGAGTTCCGGCACTTTGTGCACGGCGAGCTGCGCGCGCGGATGCTGGGTGCGCTCAGGCCCAGGAAACTCCTAGCTCGCTAGCGTCATGCAACCGTCCAGTTGCATGTGCTCTGGTGCTAGGGCCTGACCTCCCAAGACCCTAGCCTCCTGACCAACCGGTCGGCGTGCCCGGATCACCCGGGCGGCCTCTCAGCTCAATTCCCAGGCATCGGGACCGTCTTGAGCGTTTCGTCCCAGACGTTGCCCGACCATGTGGTGACCGAGTCTTCAAGGTAGGAGGCGACCCCGTAATAGCCGCCTTCCGGGTAGTACTTGCGGCTGAAGCGGTTGCCGGTGATCGTGACCGGGCCGACGACTTTGCCGCCGCTGCCGCTGGTGCCTCCATAGATCATGTAGCCACCGCCCGCCATCAGGTTGTTTGTGATGGTGAGTGTTGTCTGATCGCCGAAATCGACGCTCGCGAAAACGACTGCCGTCTGGCCGTTGGGATTGAGCATCGTGTTGTGATTGACGATCAGCGGGCCGGCGCCGCCTCCGTAGTAGATGTCCTCGTAGTGTTCTTCGGGGATAGTGGCGCCCGTCTCGTCGATGAACGATTCCGAGAGATCCATCGCTCCGGCCAGGCACTCCGTGCAGTAGTAGGCGTGCAGATGTTCGATCGTGGTGTCGGAGTCGTTGCTCATGATGCAGTACTGCGTCACGTTTACGCCGGTGGCGGCGGCGCCGTGACAGGTGACGTTCTTGATGACCGTGCCGGTGACACCGGGCTTGATCCAGATTCCACGCCCACCGCAGGATTTGCCGCACGTCTGGGTTCCTTCGACCGTGATTTCGGAGTCTTCGATCGTGGTGTTGTCGGCTTCGACGCTGATTTCGGCGTCGAGGGCGATGTCCTTGATCGTGGTGCCGGCTTTGTTGACCGTGATGTTCTGCGATTCGCTTTTCAACGCTGTGCCGGCCGGCACGCCGGTATTGGTGGCGTCTGGATATCCACAGGCTGAGGGGACTTTGATGCAGTTGGTCTGCTGACCACCCACGCTTGCTTCTTGGGCGACGGCCGTGGTCTGCGCGCTCGCGGCGGAGGCTTTGCCGGCGCTGTTGCTAGCGGTGACGACCACGTCGAGTGCGTGGCCGACATCGCTTGCCACCGGTTCGTAGCTCGAGCTTGTTGCGCCCGCGATGTTCGTGGTGCCGTCCTGCTGCCACTGGTAGCTGTAGCTGATCGGCGTGCTCCCTGCCCAGTTGCCGGTGGTCGCGCTTAGCGTTTGGCCAACTTCAGCGGTGCCGTTGATCTTCGGCGCCGTCGTGTTGCTAGGCGCAGTTGGCGGCGGTGGCGGTGGCGGTTCGGGGGCTACGGTCACGTTGTGCTCGACAGTGGCCGACTGACCAAGCACGTTGGTGACCAGCAAGCGTATGTACTGGATGCCGGCGGTCGAGAACGTCAGCGAGATGCTCTTGCCATTGCCCAGTGGTGTCTGCGGCGGGATCGGCTGGTTCGGTCCGTCGTCGTTGGACCATTCATATGTGCAGGGACCGCCCGGGCATGTCGAGCTGGAGGCATCGAAAGTGACCGCCTGGCCAACCGTGGGCGAGCTGGGGCTGTAGTTGAAGCTTGCCACCGGCTCTTCTGGTTCTTTGGGTTCTTCTGGCGCTTTCGGTTCTTCCGGTGCTTTGGGTTCTTCTGGCACTTTAGGTTCTTCCGGCGCTTTGCCAACGGTGGCTCCGGATGCGTAGAACGAAGCGGGCGAATTTTCGTAGGAGACTCCCCTGCCCCACGAAGATGGCAGTTCTTCGAGCGAGTGAGACCTGCTTTCCTGCGTCGGTTCGCCACCGCTTGCCACATCCGCAACCGCCAGCTTGCCGCTTGGCGCCAGCGCCGCCAACCAATATTCCGAGCCGGCGCTTACGGTTACAGGGGAAACTTCGATGCTGTTCCAAGCGTTCGCGGTCGGTTCTTCGATCGTGGCGCTGGTCAGCAGCGTCGCCGGATGACCCGCGACGCTGCTGTAGAGCCCTACGACGATCGCAGGTGCGGTGTTCGCCTGGGGCACGTAGAGGTCGAGGCTGTTGATGGTGCCGCCGGCCGAGGCCTTGTATTGGAAGGCTTCGGCGGAGCCGGCGGTATCGGTGTCGACGTGAGGTTGCACCGTCGTGCTGCCGATCAGAGTGCCGTCGTTTTCAACCGGTGGAGTCGTTTTTTTGCCCGGCGGGACTTCTTTGCTCGGCGGAATCGATTCTTCGCTTGGCGGAACCAGCTGAAGCACCGGCGGATTGGTCTCTGCCGCTGGCTGGCTTGCCCCCGTACCAAGAGTCGCGGCAGCGCCACCGGGCAGCTGCGGGGTCCTGGGGCGAAGATGAAAGACCGTGCAGACCACAGACTTGCCTTTAGCCGCCGAACGACGGCTAGAAGACTTACCCGAGGTGTGCTTGGGCTTGACCACGACGCAGCGGGTGAGCTTCGTCTGCCGACGAGAGGCCCTCTTCTTCGCGTGCGCCTGCGTGGCTGCCGTGCTTGCCGAAGCGCCGCCGGGCCGTGCGAGCAGCACAACGGTGGCCATCGTGACGACAAAGATCGTCGTGATCGCCAGTAGCACGCGCATCCTTGCCGCCAAGGCGGCAGGTGGGTGGCACTCAGGCACTGTTCCAGATGCTACTGCATAGGACAGATGTTTTGGCCGATCTCAAATCCGCGTGCGAGCCCTGGGCTTTTGCGAACGTTTTGTATGGGTGCAAGTCAGGGGCGTCATCCTGATCCCTCCTACGGCCCGCTCTACGGGACCGTGGCTGGACGCTACCCGCACAACCTCACTCCAAAGGATCGCCAATCGGCCGATCGTCAGCCACGTGCTCGACACGTTGACCGCGGCCGGCGCGGAAGAAGTCGCCATTCTGGCGCCTGCCGAGCTGATCGAGGAGATCTCGATCTGTATCGAGAGCGACAGCCAGCCGCGCCCGCCCGTGCGCTATCTGACTCATCAAGCGCAAACTGACCCGGCGGACTCATTGCGCTCGATCGCGCAGTTTGCGAACGGCGCCACCACGATCGTGCATCGCTCCGACGGCCTGCTGGGTCAACCGCTGCTCCCTTTCCTCGACGTGCTGGGCGAGGAGGGCGCCGATGTGGTGCTGCTCGTCGCACAAGGTGCTCGCAACTCCGAACCGCTGGGACCCTCGACACAACAGGTGCTTCGCGTGGCCGAGCTCGACCCGAGCAACTCAGCCCTTGGCATGGCAGGCGTATGCTTGCTCGGGGCGGGCGCACTCGACGGCCTGAGCTATCCCTCCACTAGCCTGGGGGTAGAGCTGAAGACTCTCGCCGAGTGCTTGATCGCTCGCGAGAACGCGCGCATGCAGGTACGCGTTGTGCGCGAGTGGCGTGCGTTTCTTGGCGACCCGATCGACTTGCTCGACATGAATCGTGCGGTCTTGGACGAACTCGAACTGCAAGCCGCGCATCCCCAACGCGACGGCAACCGTTTTGAAGGACGCGTGTTCATCGATCCGACCGCGTCGGTGAGCTCGAGTGTGCTCTGTGGGCCGATCATCATTGGCGGCGGCGCTCGCGTGATCGACTCGTATATCGGGCCGCATACCTCGATCGGCGAGCGCGTTCACGTCGAGGGCGCCGAGATCGAGCGCTCGATCCTGTTTGCCGGGTCAAGCGTGATCCACGTCGGGGGGCGTCTGGTGGGGAGCATCGTCGGTCGCGAGGCCCGTGTCTTCCGGGACTTCTCGGTGCCGCGGGCGATGCGTCTTCAGGTCGGCGACGGGGATAAGGTCGCGCTCTGCTGAGGCAGTCCTTGCACTCTGTTGAGGTAGCGCTCTTGAGACTCATGCCCCGCTCTCCTCAGACCGTGCACAGACAGCGTTTGGAGAGCGTCAAACGGGGGCGACCCTAACTACGAGCCGCCCCCGCAAGCTGTCGCTTAGCTATCGAATCGGGTTAGCGTTCGACGCTCTTCAATGTTTCGTCCCACACGTTGCCAGACCAGGTGGTGACCGCTTCGTTCATATACGAGGCGACACCGTAGTAGCCGCCGTTTGGATAGAACTCACGACTGAACCGGTTGCCGGTGATCGTGACGGGGCCTACTACTTTGCCGCCGCTGCCACTTCCACCGCCGTAGATCATGTAGCCGCCACCTGCCATCAGATTGTTGGTGATGGTAAGGGTCGTCTGGTTACCGAAATCTACACTGGCGAACACAACCGCCGTCTGGCCCTGCTGGTTGAGCATTGTGTTGTGGTTGACGATCAGCGGACCGCCACCGCCACCGTAGTAGATGTCCTCATAGTGTTCCTGCGGGATCGTTGCGTCACTCTCGTTGATAAAGGAGTTCGAGAGGTTCATCGGCCCCGCAAGGCACTCGGTGCAGTTGTAAGCATACAACTGTTTGATGGTGGTAGCCGAGTCATTACTCATGATGCAGTACTGGGTTACGTTGCTGCCGGACAGCGCCCCACCGTGACAGGCGACGTTCTGAATCACGGTGCCAGTGACACCCGGCTTAATCCAGATTCCGCGTCCACCACACGAGCCACTGCACCCGGCCTGTGTTCCGTTTACCGTGACATTGGTGTCTTCGATCGTCGTGTTGTTGGCTTCGACGCTGATCGAGCCTTCCAGAGCGACGTCCTTGATCGTCGTTCCAGGAGTGGTCACCGTGATGTTGCTTGTTTGGGATTTCAAGGTCGTGCCGGCTGGCACTCCGGTGTTGGTCGAGTCCGGGTAGCCGCAGGCAGACGGCACTTTTATGCAGTTGGTCTGACTGCTTGATTCTTCTTTCTTTACTTCTTTGGGTTCTTCTTTGACAATTTCTTTCGATTCTTCTTTAGGCAGTTCTTTGGCTACTTCTTTAGGTTCTTCTTTGACCGTTTCTTCGGTGGTTTCTTTGGTTTCCTTCGGGGGGGTCGTAGATTCTGCGGCGACCGCGACGTTGTGCTCGACCGTCGCGCTCTTGCCCGCTGCGTCGGTTACTACCAGACGCACATACTTAGTCCCCGCTTCGTGGAAGGTAAAGGACATCGTCTGTCCGTCGCCGAGCGGCCAGAGAACCGTGGCCGGCCGAACGCTGGACCCATCATCCGACCATTCATATGTACAAGGGCCATTCGCGCAAGTCGAGCTGGTCGCGTTGAAGTCGACCGCCTTCCCTACGGTCGGTGCGCTTGGTGTGTATACAAACCCTGCAGTCGGCGCCGGAGTGACTTTTTCGGCTGGGGGAGTTTCTGCTGGAGGGTCTTTTTCTACCGGAGGCGTCGTTTCCACCGGTCCGATCGGTGGTGGTGGATCAGCGATCAAGCTCGCTCCGCTCATATAGCCAGAGATCGGGCAGGTCGAGGATGTCTCACCTATGCTCCAGGACGAAGCCAGCGTCTTGAGACCGGACTGAGCGTCGGTCTGACTCAGGCACGGCCCGGTGCTACGGTCGCGAATTCGGAGTGTCCCGTTCTCTCCAAGTACTGCCAGCCAGTAGGTATCGCCACCAATTAGAGCGGACGGCGCCAGCGACACCGTGTTCCAGGCGCCGGCTTGTACGCTTGAGGTCGTTCCTGTGCTCAACAACGAGCCGGGGCTACCGGCGACACTGCTATACAAACCGACGGTCAGAGTGCGGGCAGAGTTGTGAGCATCAACGTAGACGTGTGCCAATTCGCCGCCCCCAGAGACTGATGCCTGGAAGCTAAAAGCCTTGGCGCGTCCTGCCTTGAGTGAGTCGACATGTGTCTCCACCGCACTGTCTCCGAGTAGCGTCGTCGTGGAGATAGTCGCCGCCGTTCGCGACACAGTGGTCGGGGCAACTTTTTTGTGGCGAGGCTTGTGCTTTGCTCTGCGACCGACTGTGCGGGAGTGACCCGCACGAGATGTTGCATGATGTGAGGATTGAGTCGCCAACGCCGATGGTGCGGCGAAGGCGCCGAGTAGTAGAAATATAGAAAAACTGCGTATTAGAAGCTTGAGCATCATGGCCTCCTGCCGAGGATGGGCATGGGACGTGGGCATGTGCTCACTTGTGTCGGTCTACCCTGTGTAGCTCTTGACCCTTTTGTGAGCCGACTGGACACACTCGCGTCAATACAGGCGGGTGTTTAGGTAGATAGCCGCAAGTGGGCTCCCATACAGCTACCCCTCGACTGCTCCTCAAAACCCAAAGCGGGCTCAGCACCGGACGCCCGATTCGACTATGTTCGCCCTGTGAACAGCTCGGGCAACGATCTGCGTGTCGTCCTCGCGGATGACCACCACTTCTTTCGCGAAGGCCTGCGCGACATGCTGGAGAGTGCCGGCGTGAGCGTGGTGGGCGAGGCCAAGGACGGAGCCGAAGCGGTGGCACTGGCGGGCAAGCTCGAACCAGACTTGATCGTGCTCGATCTCGACATGTCCGATACGCCCGGCGCCGAGACACTGCGACGGATCGCGAAAACATGCCCCCAGGTCCGCATGGTCGTTCTGACTACCTCACTCGATGAGGCCGATGTGCTCGAGGTGCTGGACGCCGGCGCCTGCGGCTACATCCTCAAGAGCACACCAGCAGATCAGCTCATCGACAGCATCCGTCAGATGGTCGGCAGCCACGTTGTGCTCTCTCGTGAAGTTGTGCGTGCCCTTACGAGGCATGCGAGCCCCAACAACCACCCCACTGGGCAGATGCGACCCAGCGTCGATGATCTGGAGCTGACCGCGCGAGAGAAGGACGTGTTGCGGCTACTAGTGGAGGGAGCCGATAACGCCGCCATCGGACTGGAGCTGTCCATCAGCCGGCACACCGTCAAGCAGCACGTGACGAACATCTTCGAGAAGCTTGGTGTCCACAGCCGCGTTGAGGCCGCCGTATTTGCCGTGCGGGCAGACCTCGTCTGAGCTGGCGCCGTTACCTCGTGCCCAAGCGCACGTGGGGCACGGCCAGTGATTGTCAAAGACTCCTAGCCGGCGGCGGCGAGAGGCTCAATCGCGCGGATCGCGGCGTCTCGGTCAGCGACACCGAGCTTGGCCACTCCGGCTGAGATGTGACGACGAACGGTGACGGGCGAGAGCGAGAGCATGTCGGCGACCTCGATCGTGGTCAGACCCGAGCCGAGCATTCGCAGGATCTCCGACTCCCTCGGCGTCAGCTGCACATTGCCCACCCGCACAGGGCTTGCACCCGTCGCTACGGTGAAGGCACGAAACTCCTGCAAAACACGGCCTACGAGCGTGCGTGGGAGCGCAGCCTCGCCCTTGAGCACACCGCTTAGCGCCGCCGGGAGTCGATCGGGACTGGTGTCCTTGGGCAGGTAGCCGACGGCTCCCGCCCTCAACGCCGCGAGTAGATCCTCAGTATTGGTGGAGACGGTCAACATGACCACTGAGGTCGCCGGCGCCGCCTCGGCAACTCGGCGTGCCGTCTCTATGCCGCCGCCGGGGATGGACACGTCGAGTAGGCAGACGTCTGGGCGCTCTCGTATGACGGCGTTAACGGCGCCGTCGCACTCGGCCGCTTCGCCGACAACCTGGAAGCCTCCGCGCATGAGCGCCATACGCACTCCAAGGCGGCTCACCTGCTGATGGTCCGCAACCACGATCGTGGGTTCCACACCGCTCACGGCAGGTCCTCCACACATGTACAAGCCCTGCTCCCGGCGCGAAAATCCGTCCGTTCGATAACCCGTGAGGCGGGCTTTCCTACAGTCCTTGCAGCGCCCCGGCCAAACTCGGCCCACATTGGCGCAGCATGAACTCGTCCTTGGTTCCCGCTTGCGGCAATCATTCCGTGTAGTCCTTTTCCTTGGGCTCCGTCCCGATATGAGCGGCTCTAAATGGTGTCGGCCATAAGCGGACAATTCATTAGTCCCGAACTCCCGAGGCCAGCTAGTTTCGATATGTTCGAATAGCTGTCCCGAATCGTCCGAAGTGAGCCGAATGATACAGATTTTTGTTTGAACGCGCATTTTGCGGGTAGTTTCAAGCAAAAATTGCGTAGTTTCCCGCGAAGATTTGACTTATGCGAATCTCCTCCGAGCACCCTCGCACTCGGGTCGACACCCTGCGAATGAATGATAGATGGTGCACGGATCGTATCCGGAGATCCGTCCGATCAACCCACCGAAGCGCAGCTGACAACGCCGGACAACGCGATTGGGTAGCTAAGCCAGTGTGGGAGTCTTTACGCAACAGCCATCGATGATTCCAGTGCCGCTACCGCTGTAGTAGCCGTCTGGTTGAACCTGCACGCGGTAGTGAGCGTGGGTGCCTGAGCGATACTCGATCGTGCAGGACCAAGGATTGCGCAGTGGCCCCGAGCCTCCTGGTTTGCAGATCACCCGAGTGGGAGGCGTACGCCTGTCTATCGCGACCGGCTCGGGAGCCTGCGCTACAACGGCCTCCACGCGCGCCGCGCTCAGCACCGTTGCGGTCCTCGTGCCAAGCGAGCGAGCCTGTTCGACGCGGAACAGTTCCTCGCCGCCACGATTGCGGATGACGACGGCTGTCGCGGCGACCCCCACGAGGATCGCCAGCCACACGACAGCCGCCGTCATCCGCTTGCCCATCAGGTCGGCCTAACGATGACCACGACTACCTTTGTCGCCGTAGCCCTGGTTGTCTTTGCCACCGTAGCCGCCACCTTTGTCGCCTTGGCCACCCTGACCGCCTTTGTCGCCATTGCCGCCCTCTTTACCGCCTTGGTAGCCGCTTCCTTGGCCGCCTTTGTCGCCGCCCTGGCCGCCACCGCCTGGATAGCCGCCGCCTTGGCCACCTTTGTCGCCGCCCTGGCCGCCTTTGTCGCCGCCCTGGCCGCCACCACCTGGATAGCCGCCGCCCTGGCCGCCTTTATCGCCGCCCTGGCCACCTTTATCGCCGCCACCTTTACCGCCGCCCTGGCCACTACCGCCCTGGCCGCTTATCGGATGGCAGCTGCCTTCTTCGAACAGGAAGCCATGCGGGCAACGGGGGACTGGGATCGGGATGCAGTTGCGGCCCTTGAGTTCATAACCGGAGGGGCACGTCGGGGGGGGTGTCGGAACACATTTGCCGGCGCTCACTTCATAGCCACGTGGGCAGCGCGGGGGCGGGATCGGGATGCAATGGCGACCTTGCAGCACGTAGCCACTCGGGCATTCGGGCCGGTACTGACTGAAGCTGGCGCTGCCACCTCCGTCTTTGCCGTTGCCGCCGCCTGCCAGTGCCATCGTGCCGCCGGTTCCGAGCACGAGAAATCCAACCGTGAAAAGTGTCGTCAGGTGTCGCTTCATGAAAGATCCCTTGTGTCGTGAGGATGTGGATCGCTGGACGGCGCTCATTGCCCTGAGCTTCACTCGATCCAGTGCAAGCGGGTCGAGCGTCGGGCGCTCTGCGCGGAGCGCGTCTGCGACGTACTGGAGGTCGTCGGGGAGATGTTCGTCTTCGTGTGAGTGGCTCATGTCCCCTCATACGAACGAGCGTCCGGATTCCTGGCTGAAGCTTGCTCGCCTAGACAAAAGGACGATAGGAGAGCTGGTGCGGGGTATACGCGACGATGGATTCGAGCGGCTCTACGAGGAGCATGCTCAGGGCCTGTTTGCCTTCCTCAGATATCGGACGGGCGATGCGGCGCTGGCCGAGGAACTTCTGGGCGATACATGCGAGCGGGCGCTACGCGCCCGCAAGCGCTTCGATCCTCGCAAGGGGAACACCAAGACTTGGCTATATGCGATTGCGCTCAACTGCCTCACAGACCACGTCCGCAGGAAGGCCGGCGAGGGCAGGGCACTCGAGCTCCTCGCCACCGGCCCGGGCTTCATATCCAGCGAGGAGCTGGAAATAGACGAGTTGGCCGATGCCGAGCTCGACGGCCTGGCCGACCGCGAGCGACTCGAGCGCGGTCTTTCCAGGCTTAGCAGCGTCGAGCGCGAGGCGATATCGCTGCGCTTCGGCGCCGATCTCACCGTGCCTGAGATCGCAAAGCTCACAGGCGAGCAGCTCACAACCGTGGAGAGCCGGGTCTACCGCGGGCTTGAGAAGCTGCGCGACGCGATGAGCTACTAGGACGAGGGGACGATCGAGAGATCGTTGCTCTTCAAGGCAGCCGCTCTCACGATGCTCGCGCGACTCACCCATTTCGTGGGACTCGAGCCACGGAGCTCCTTGGCCGCCTCGCGGGTTAGCGGCTCCAGTGGATTCATGCGCAGGGCTTGCTCTATGCTCGGGCGCGGGTCGATGCCAGCCGAGGCCTGCGCGATCGCAAGCGCATAGTAGGTCTCCCAGTCACCGGGATCGTGGTTGCGAGCCTCGCGCATCGCCGTGATGGCTTGGCGCGGTTGGCCACGCTGGATATCACAGAAGCCGACGATCTCATACGGTTCTGGGCGTACGTCGAGCCAGCCGATTGACGATAGCGCGACCGGCGTCGCGGCGGCACAATCAGACGCGTATAGCGCGTGCTCGGCTTGGCCAAGCTGGGTCTGCGAGCCGATGATTGACACCGGCAAAGCAACCGTGGCGAGACACATCAGAGCGAGCACCAGGCGCGTGTTGTGGGTTGGCACCCAGCCGGCGCCAACCCGTCCGCGCCTGCTCAGTGCAAGGCCAGCGATAGCGAAAATGCTAATCGTCACGACCGGCATCTCCCAGTCCCAGTCCACACCAGCGTGTAGCCCCCATACAACGGCTACGGCCAGCAACGCGCCGTAGAGCGTGCGCTGCCGTCCACGTACTCGCGATGCCAGGCCGATGATCATGGCGCCTACAAGCACCAGCAGTAGCAGGAGACCGGGAACGCCAAGCTCGGCCATCGCCTGCAGATAGAGGCTATGGGCATTGATCACGTAGGCGAATTGAGAGCGCTCCCGATCCCACAGCGTCTGGTACATGCCGGCGCCAGCACCATGAAGTGGCGAGGCGCTGAAGCCACGCAGAGCAACTTGCCACAGCGGTGTGCGCCCATCGTTGGACGGGTCCGTCAGGCGTTGGCGCAGATCGCCGCTCCTGGTCGTGGTGGAAGCGCCGCCGATGAAGCGATCCCAGTCGTGAGCGAGAGCATGGGCCGCTCCAAGCACGAAGAACGCGACAACAGCCACCACGACTGCTGAAAGCAGTACGCCACGCTTGAGCGAAGCGTCGAGTCGTGGCCTGTGCTGCCAGCGCCTCAATCGTGGGTCGAGGACTGAAGCGAGCAGCAATCGTGCCGCCATACCCATAAACATGCACGCACCTGCGACCAATGCCACATGGTGGCCTTGAGCGACAGCCCGGGGGGTCGTCGGATCGAGCGTGTCCAGTAGGTTGGCCCGATAGGCAAAGAAGAGCAACGCTGCCGTCGTTGGAATGGCCGCAAGCACTGCACTCGGCAAACCTCGGGGACGCGCCACGAGCACATACACGACGAGGCCTATTGCACCGGCAAGCATTGCTCCACGCGAGAACGTAAAGAACAGGGTGGCTGCTAGCAGCGGCAGCACACCTGCGGCGAGCACGCGGACCACGCGCCGCTCATTGAGGCTGCAGCTGAGGTGGAAGGCGAACACAATTCCAAGCGCGGCCAGCAAGCCCAGCGTGTTCCAGTAGGTCACCGGATAGCTCAGGCGCTCGTTGGAAACATCTGGAGCGGTGTGCCACACATTGGGGAGCAGTCGGGTGAACAGTCCAGATACACAAACGATCGACGTGCCGAGCACGAGGCCCCTGACCAGCCAGCGCATGTTGTCCGTAGTCGCTTGCACAGTCCCGAACACCACAAGCACGAGCAGGTAGAGCCAGGCGCGGTCGAACTCGATCAGCGCTCGGCTCATCGAGTGCGACCAAATCCCCGAAGCCAGCGTAAGCGCGGTGTAGCAGCCAAGTGCCGCGATCGCCACAAGCGTCATCGGCGCGAGGCCCTCGAAAGGGCGGCGTGCCTGCACGATTCGCACAAGCAAGATCTGTGTCAGCGCGATCGCCGCCACCGCAGGCGTGCCGGGGAAATAACCGCCCGCGTTGAACCCGAGGAAGACGATCAGCGCACCGGGCAGAAGCATCAGGCCCACCAGCCCAAGCTCGCTCAGAGATGTGACGGAGGTGTCCTCCGCCCCGCGCGCATCGACTCCGATCGCTATGCCAGCGGCCACCGGGGCATCGTAGTCGTGGCTTTCGAGGCGCTGGACAAGTGTTCGAGTGCGCGTTTGACCAGTTCTCAGTATCTCCGCTACGCCAAGCTCGGCCTGTCAACACCCAACAGGCCGACGCTCGGTCGGGGGCGGCTCAGCCAAAGACATCCTTCGGAATTCCCTCCACTTCGCCTATATCGCCTATAGATCGATCCATCCCGCAGATCGACTCCTAAGAACAGATTCATTCTGGCTAACGGCAGAGCTGGTGTGACAAATCGACCCGATGCGGTAGCCTTAGTTGGGCGAGGTGCGGGTCTTGGGGGCTCGGCGTCTCGCTAAGCAAGTCTTGAATGGGCATCGTCGCGAATCGCAAGCTTCGTGGACCGGACCGGTCCATTTTGCGGCTGTGCGGGTTCTCATGAGGAGGAGGGCAGATGAGACGTAGCATTGGGACCATCCCGGCTGTACTGACGATCTCGATTTGCGCACTGGCGCTTCTCGCGAGCGTGGCCGGGTGTCCCACCCGCGCCGTCGGTGCGACGAGAGGCCCAGTAGGCACGCAGGCAAAGACACTGAACCTCGTAGAGAACGCTAGCCTCGCGCTCGTCAGGGAAGAAGGGGCAACGCTTGTCGAGCATGGCAAAGCCACCGGCACATATGACGCTCCTGTGACAGCCATCTTTACGATCCATCCGAAAGCGGTGACCGCGACCGTCACCGTCTTCCCTCACGGCGGCTCTATCACCGGCATAGCACAGGCCAACTACGTCGTGCAGAACAGCGTCGGCTACTTCGGCGGAACACTCGTGATCACACACGGCACGGGCAGCTTCAAGCATGCTTCCGGCAAAGCCCTCGGGATCAGCGGAACCATCGATCGCTACAGCTTCGCCACGACCGTAAAAGCCCACGGCGAGGTCAACCTGTAACTCGGGGACAGCCAACAATGAGACTCATCCGAGCGTTCGCGCTCACAGTAGCCGTCTGTGGATGCTTTACGGGCGGTGCCGGCGCAGCGCAGACCGCCAAGTTGCGGGTCTCGCTTGACCCCGACGTGGCGGGCGAGCGCACGACGATCGAGCTCTCGCTGCGTATAGCGGGGCCGAACGGCTCGCCTCCTGTCCCATTGAGCAGCTTTGACTTTCGTCTGCCGGAGGACATGGGAATCGCCACTACAACACTGGGACTAGCCAACTGCCAGCCGGCGCGTCTGATCGACGCGGGCCTGAGCGGCTGCTCGGCCAATGCTCGCATCGGATTTGGCGATGCTACCGCCGTGGTGCCCGTAGGCTCGCAGAGCATCCACGAGCGAGCATCGTTGAATGCGCTCATGGGACCTGCCGTCGAGGATCATCCCGAAGTGTTGTTCTATGTCGAAGCCTTGGAACCCGTTTCCGCGCGATTGGTACTACCCGGAGCGGTGCAGGAAGACGTCCATCCGTACGGCGAACAACTCGAGACTTCCGTCCCCCTGATCCAGACCTGGCCCGAAGGCCCGGATCTCGCTCTGGAAACGTTCTCTTCAACAATCGGGCCGCTGCATCTGACTTATTTCCGCGAGCTCGACGGCAAGACCGTCCCCTATTACCCGCACGGCATCAGGATCCCGCGCATATGTCCCACCGGGGGCTATCCCTTTGCGGCGCTGCTCAACTTCCAGGACGGCACGCATGCCACTGCCGCCTACCACGTACCCTGCCATTCGGCCGCATGAGACGGAGGGCGCTAATCGCCCTAGAGCTCGCGCTCGTGAGCGCATGTCTAACAAGCGCCTCGATCGCACCTGCGAGCGCGATCGGCTCACAGGCCAAACCATTCGCGATCGCCAACTTCTCGATGCAGACCACGCACGCCACACCGGTGCCCTATGGCCCTGGGCTACCAGGCTATGGATTCGTGAACGAACCATATTCCTTCACCCAAGCGGAGGGCCATCCAGATGAGTTGACGAGCACGATCGACTTCGCAACCGAAGAAGTCGGCCAAGGCAACTTGACCCCGACGCGTGACCCGAAGGGCCTGCTGATCGACCTTCCGTCGGGTTTTTCGGCGAACCCGCTTACGGTCACGCGCTGCCCGCGCACAGAGGCCATTGATAGCGGTACCTGTCCCCTGGATTCGCAGGTCGGTGTGTTCGTCTTGCACTACGCTGGCGGCAAAGCAGTTCTCGGCCCAATCGTGGATTTGACCCCAGAAGCCGGGCAAATCGCCGAACTAGGGCTCGAGACACCGTATAAAGTCACGTTCCCACTGAGCGGGCATGTGGTGCGTTCACCGCAAGGCTATGGGCTCGCCCTTGTCGTCAACGGGCTTCCCGAGCTTGAGATTACGAGTGTCGAAACGACGCTCTGGGGCGTGCCGGCGGAAGCGGTCCACGATCCTCTGCGCGGGCTCACCTGTAGTGCGGAAGTTGTGCAAGAGCAGTGGGCTTGCGAAGGTGGCAACGCTAAAAGCGGCGAAGCACCGTTGCCCTTTCTGACGATGCCAGGCGACTGCTCGGCGGGACCACAGAGCGCGAGCGTATGGGCCGACTCCTGGGAGGAACCAGGTCACTACATACAGGCACAGTCGGCCTTTCCGACGCCGACCGGCTGCGACCGGCTGCCGTTTGCGCCCAAGATCGAAGTGAGTCCGGACACGTTGCTAGCGGATACGCCCGTGGGCTTGAAAGTAAATATCACAGCCCCCCAAAGCGACAACACACAAGCGATCGCAGCACCGCCATTGCGCACTGCACGCGTGACCTTTGCGCAGGGCTTGTCGATCAGCCCCGGGGTAGCCGGCGACCTGCAGGCCTGCGAACGTAGCGGTGCCGAAGGAATTGACATCCCGACAGGCCTGAACGCCAACGGCTCACCGCTCGCACTGGGCGAAGCCGGCGAAGGTGAAGTTCTAGGACCCAACGGCGAAGCGCGGCTTACGCCGGGTCATTGCCCACAAGCGTCCATCGTGGGCAGTGCGGAAGCACTCACGCCGCTGCTGGCGAATCCGATCAAGGGACGTGTGTATCTAGCCGCGCCCGGCTGCGGCAGGCAAGGCCAAGCGTCGTGCACCGAGACAGACGCCAGCGATGGGAATCTCTATCGACTGTACATCGAACTCGGTGGCGAAGATCCCGATGAAGGCCTGGACATCAAGGTCGAAGCAAAGGTGCAAGCCAATCCTTCGACAGGCCAACTCACTTTGACGCTGATCGAAAGCCCACAGCTACCACTAAGCAAGCTAAGCATCAGCCTCACCGGCGGCTCTCGGGCATTGCTAGACAATTCCATGACCTGCGGACCCTCAAGGACCACGTCGGATCTGCAGGCGTGGAGCGCGCCGGGCACGACCCCGGCGCCGCAAAGCCTGCTAGTGCCGGGCACGTCGGACGCTGATCCGTCTTCCTTCTACGAAGTGACAGGCTGCATCGAAAACCCTTTCCACCCGGGGTTGCTCGCCGGGTCACTCACGCCCCAGGCCGGAACATTCAGTGCCTTTACGTTTACGGTCACGCGCCGCGACCGTGAACCATATCTATCCCAAATACAGTTGCGAGCTCCGGCTGGGCTGTCGGCGATGCTATCGAGCGTGCCTCTCTGCGAAGCAGCGCTCGCAAACGCAGGCCAATGCCCTGAAGCCTCGCTCATTGGTAGCACATTGATCTCCTCCGGCGCCGGCTCCCAGCCCGTTGAATTGCCTGGGCGCATCTATCTCACGACCGGATACGACGGCGCGCCGTTTGGCTTGAGCATCGTCACCGAAGCAGTTGCAGGGCCACTGAACCTCGGCCTGATTGTGATCCGTGCACGGGTGGATGTGAATCCGCAAACAGCGGCAATCGAGATCACAAGCGATCCGCTGCCGCAGATAGTGCTCGGCGTGCCACTGCGTCTTCAGAAAGTAGCGCTCGACATAGACAGGCCGGGGTTCATCGTCAATCCGACTAACTGCAATCCCATGCAGGTAGTCGTCACGGTCGCGGGCGCAGGAGGCGCAAGCGCAGAGATCTCCAACCCGTTTGCCGCCGTTGGCTGCAGAGACCTTGCCTTCGAGCCAAAACTGGGCGCCTCAACGAATGGCCGCGCGAGTTATGCAAACGGCGCAAGCCTCGACGTCAAGCTCGCGTTCCCTAGCACAAAGCAGGGTACTGAAGCAAATCTCGCTCAACTCAAGGTCGCGCTACCAAAGCAGCTGCCATCGAGGCTCACCACTTTGCAGAATGCCTGCCCGGAGAGGACATTCGAGACCAATCCCGCAGCGTGCCCAAAAAACGCAGTCGTCGGCATCGCGAGAGCCCGAACTCGCGGGCTTGCAGGCGAGCTGGCCGGACCTGTGTATTTCATCTCCCACGGTCCCAACGCGTTCCCCTCACCAGCCGTTGTACTTCAGGGCGATGGGGTGAGTGTCATTTTGCTCGGCTCAACCACCATCGAGAAATCAAGGCTTGCGCGAATCGGGTTCGACGCACTCCCAGATATGCCTATCAACAGCTTGGAGCTGTACCTGCCGCAGGGACCACACTCGCTTCTGAGCACCAACACGAGCCTGTGCGCGCTTACCAGGGCAGCGACGGTCAAGCGCGAGGAGCCAAAGCGTGTCAATGGACGTACTGTTCGCCGGGTGGTTGAGGTCCGCAAGCGCGTCCGCACGAGCCTGCTCATGCCAACCGAACTCGTCGCCCAGAATGGCGCCGTCATTCACCAGAGCACAAAGATCCAGGTAAACGGCTGCCCGAACCGATAGTTCGCGCGTGCGCAAGCGTAGCCATCGAACGAACAGGTGGGCCGCGCCCTTTAGCCCGACTGCGATAGACGGGCTATAGAGGCGGCTCAGCGGATCCGTATGGGCGCGCTGTAGGCAAAGACGTGCGAGCCGTCGAATACCTGAACGAGCGCCTCGTACACACCGCGATGGCGGATGCGCACGACAGTACTGAAGCGTGACACGCTCGGGGTGCCGGACGTGACGATCGTCCCGCCCTGATTGATCGAAGGAGCTCCGCTGCGCAGCAGTTGGAAGCCGACGTGCGCCCCCACCTCGGCTGGGGTGATCGTGCCGTAAAAGCGCACGAACTCGCCACGGTGTGGACGATGCACACGACGCACATGCAACGTGACCTGCACCGCGACCCCCTCCACCACAATAGGACTTGTGACATAAGGAGCACTCGTTGTGACGACGCGCAGCTGTGTGTTCGTAAGCAAGCCGACGACCGGAAAGGAGAAGCTTCCGGTCGAGCTCGTGACCTCGAAATTACCGAGTGTTTTGAAGCCCGCAACATATGGGAACGGGTTGGCTTGCAAAGCCACAATGCGACCCGCGTTGCCGGTCCCTGTTAGCGTGCCTTGTACGGCGAAGGGATCTCCGAAAGGCACCGGATTCGGGGTGCCGGCGAGCTGGAGCGATAGCGGGATCTTGGGTGTCTTGAAGCTGCGGTCAACGCCCGCGGTTGAGCCATTCGCGTTGGTGGCGAGAATCCGGTAGTGGTAGGTGGTGTCTGCCTGCAGGCCCCCAATAGGCTGACTGACTTGGACCGTGGACGGCCCCATGCCTCCGGGCGCCAGCGGCGTTTGAGCACCGTAGAACTTGGTCGTCCCGTACTGGAAGATGTAGTTCGTTGGTCGAGCCTTCGCGTCAAGAGACCCGTGTAGAACCGCTGAGGAGGGGGTCACGCTCGAGACACCACCGGTAGAGACGGCGGGCAACGGCGCGGCGGCGGCGAGAGCGACGGCCGCAAACGCGCTCGACGTGAGGGCCACCAGCAGCCCAACGACTGTGCGACGGCTCACGCGATGCTTTGGACTCGCTGTCAGACTCCTATGCATGCCCGCTGAGTTACCCCTCATACCTCTTGGTAACCCCAAACTCGGGTTAGAGTCGCGCCGAGGGTCTCTTTGAGCTCCTAGAGGATCAGGTCGAAGGGGAAGCCTGCCGGCAACAAGCGCGAAAGCCCGTAACCCGTCTCAATCTCAAATGGGCTGAGCGTACGATCGAAGATCTTGACTTCATCGATACTCCCGCTGAAATCGGTCCCCGAACATCCAGCGTAGTCGCCGATCAGGAGGTTGTTAGACGTGTACAGCCCGTAGGCGATCGGCGCCGTGTCCGGCGTCCCCGAGCCCACTTCCCGTCCGTCCACATAGAGTTTTACGCTTGAGCCGTTGTAGGTTCCCACGACGTTGTGCCACTGTCCATTCCAGATACTCGGTCCAGCGTCGGGCGATATCGTCCACGATAGGCCCGTGTTGCTGGCCACATAGAACTCTAGTCCGCCATTGGCGCCCGTGTAGAGGCCGAAGGAAGCTGCCAGACAGCCCTCCGCGCCCTTGGCCACTATGTACTTGTAGTCGCCCGGACTGCTGCCGGCGTCCACCCACGCACTGACGCTAATCGCCGAGGGTTCAAGCGTTGGGCTGTTGGGCACCTCGACCGCCGCGGCGTTGCCGTTGAAGCCGACCGCACCCTGAAAGCGTCCGGGAGCCCACTGAGCGAGTCCTTCGAGATGGCCTTCGTTACGGTGCCCTGAGGAATCGCGCGCGACCGTACCTTTGCCTTCGTTGAAGGACCATGCGCCGACCGGCAGGATGTCCGCGCCCGCAGGCGCAGCTGCCATCAAGAGAATCGCTGCCGCGAGCCCCACGATTGCCTTGGCCGTCCTCATCAAATGACCTCCGTGTCGTCTGGGCGTTTGTACTGCACCTGACCTGCCGGTCACCCAGACAACGTGCGTCAGTGGATATTCCTTTCGTGTGTGCATGCGTGCACGTGCACTGGGCACCTCTTGGGCATCGGCATCAGCCCTTGGCCGTCGGCACCTGCGTCTCGTGCGGGGCGAGACCGTTGGGCGAGATGCGCACGTCGGACGGTTGCTCAGGCTTGACGGGAGCGTAGTCATAGCTGTAGCCATAGCCATAGGAGCCGAGCCGAGGAGCCTTGAAGCCGTTTGCGACGACGCCGAGCAGGGGAGCTCCGGCAGCTAGCAGCGTCTCATGCAGGCGCACGGCGACATCGCGCCGATTGCGCCCCACCCGACCAACGATGATCACGCCATCGACCTTACCCAGGAGCGGAAACGCGTCAGACACGACGGTCAACGGGGGCGTGTCGATTACAACCAGGTCATATGTGGATCGCGCTACGTCCAGAAGATTTTCCATCGCTCTACTCTCGATCAGCTCTCCAGGATTCGGCGGCAGCACGGGTCCCGCGAGAAGAACGTCGAGTGTGCGTGTTCTGGAAGCATCGTTGCCTAGCCGATCCAGGGAGATCGATTGAATCCCGTCGTTCATCGCGACAGCACCGATCAACACATCCGAGAGACCCGCCCCAGCATGGACTTCAAACTGCTGTGCCATCGTCGGGCGACGTAGGTCCGCCTCGACGAGCAACGTACGCGCACCCATCCTCGCCGCGGCGCTGGCCAGGTGCCGAGCCACAGTCGTCTTTCCATCACCGGGAACGGCCGAGGCAACCAGCAACGTGCGCAGCTCCTTGTCGACATTGAAGTAGCGCAGGTGCGCGCGAATCAGATGGAAGGCCTCTGCCTCGTTTGCTGTCAAGGCTCCACCCGAAGCTGTCCCTCGAGCCGAGCGCGATAGGGCACCGCTCTCCGGCACAACTCCAAGCAAAGGCAGGTCGTAGACAGTCTCCAGATCCTTGGGCTCGCGAATCCGCCGGTCGAAGCGCTCGAGCAGGAAGGCGATGCCCAGGCCGAGCAACAGGCCAAGCACCGCGCCCAGCGCCGTGTTTCTAACCGTCTTCGGTGAGGACGGAGATGTCGGGGCCGATGCCGCCTGTGCGATCTGCACATTTCCGTTGCGTAGTTCGGCGAGGACCCCGAGCGATTGTGCGCGGCTCTCGAGCGCCAGACCCGAAGTGCCGGCTCTTTCCGCAGGCGTTAGCGCCGCGAGCTGCCTATTTACGAGCGCGAGCGCAGAGGCGTAGTACTTGTGATTGCTTTCCTGTTGCTCGGAGACGAACCGATTCGCGTAGGTGTTGGCAATGGTCGCCGCCAGCGTCGGCGACGCAGCAGTCGCAGCTACGTTCACGACGTTCGATTCACCTTGGGCGCTGATGCTCAGGGCTTCTTTGATCTTTTCCTTGGTCTGTCCTTGACCCAAACGGCTAGCCGTCTTTTCGGCCATGTCGCCGAGCTGCACAAGCTTCAGGTTCGTGTTCTCTTGCGCCTGTTGGTTGTTGACACTCACCGCTTGTAGGCCTGCCGCCTGCTGGTTGGCCTGACTGTCGTTGAAGACCAGTGAAGCGGTGGCCGTGTACTTCTTCTGCTCACGCTTGGAGAATCCGTAAGCCGCAGCCGTGACAAGCACCAGGCAAAGCAAGATCCACGGTGCCCTCCGACGCAGGCCGCCCAGAGCTAGCTCCAGGCCTTGATTTGTCTGCTCAGCGTCCATCACAGCTCCTTTAGAGTTGGTCCTGCCCAATCGTCGGCCTTGCGGGCCTTCTCGCGAGCATCCTCGAGAGCCGCCAAATAGGCCCTCGACACGTCAGCCCAGGCGTACCGCTCAGCCACAACTGCGCGACCGTGCCGGGCGAAACGACTCTGAATAACAGGATCGCCCAAAGTAGTTACAAGTTTCGAAGCGAGCGTCGTCACATCGGGTGGGAACAGCTGCTCCCCACATTCGACCACCTCCTGGTTGAATTCCGTATCGAGGGCGAGAGTGGGCGCCCCTGCACCAAGCGCTTGCAGCAACGCGGGGTTGGTTCCCCCCACCGAGTGTCCATGCACGTACACGCCGCAATTGGCCCATAGCTGCGTCAGCAGCTCTTGATCATGCACGTGCCCGAGCCACTTGAGTTGCCCACGGTCGTCCAACTCGCGCAACCGAGCCTCCAGAGGCGAGGGATAGTTGGCGGAGCCCACGATCACCGCCTGCGGTCGGGTCCCGTTCAGGAGCTCCAAAGCATCCAGGGTCAGCTCCACATTGTTCTCTGGGATCAGCCGCGCGACGACCAGTGCATATGTGCGCGGCGCGAGCCCTAGCGAGCGGACTCGATCGTCTTGCGTTCCCTCGAGCACAGGCGCACCGTATGGAATGAATCTCGCCGACACGTCGAACAGTCGCTGCCAGATTCGTGCGATCGCCTGCGAGTCCGCGACCAGCACATCCGCATAGCGCGCCGTCATCGCAGCGCCGCGATAGAAAACTTTTTGGGCCGTTTTGCTCCACTTGCCTCGCTCCCACTCGATCCCATCGGTATTCACCACGGTCGGGATGCCACGTGCCTTCAGCAGCGGGAGGTAAAAGCCATTCGCGACGTTCAACACCAGGGCAGCGTCGTACCCACGCAGAGCCGCATCGACGTTGGAGCTCGCCCCAAAACTCAAGGTCGACCAGCTCTTCGAGTCGAGCCCCGGCGTCCAAATGCAGCGCACGCCTTCGACAGAGATCGATCGGCTGCGCCCAGCCCGCTGGCGACAGTAAACAGTCACCTCGTGACCTTGGCTTACCCACTCTGGCGCGATGTGCCGTACGAGCGTCTCATATCCACCGTAGGTACTCGGGAATCCGCGACTGCCAATGATCGCCAGTCTCATCGCCTCGCTGCCTCCCCGAACTCGTCCAACTCGCTCAATTTGCCCAAGTCGTCCAGGTCGTCCCGAACGAAGCCACTGGCCATGCCAAGTCGTTCGAGCAGGAACTCTGCCTTGGCTCGCCACGAGGTCTCCGCGGGCAAGGCAACCGGCTCGCGAGGAATCTCCCCAGCCTGACGTCCACCGATGAGGTCGGTAAGCGCCTGAGCAACCTCGTCTCTGGGCACAGCGCGAACGCCCTCCAGCGCACGCTCCCACCCGATCACGCGCGTGCAGACCGTCGGCAGACCCGCCGCGCGGTACTCATACAGCTTGATCAGGTCTCCGCCGACCTCAAACTCTCCGAGCCGGTGGGGCGCCCAGGCGACATCCCACCTGCGCATGATCTCCGGGTACCGGTCGTAGCGCACGTCCCCCAGCAGCGCAACGTTGCGAATTCGGCGCAGAGCACGAGCCTGCTCCTTGGAGAGCACGGGGCCAGCGAACTCGAAGCGCACATGCGGAAAGGCCTCGGCAACCGAGCAGACCAGCTCGACGTCGACCCGGAAACCAAGCTTGCCGCCGTAGCCAACCGTCACCTGCTCGTGCGCACACGGCGACAGCGCGAAGCGCTCGGGGTCGACGCCATTACGCAACAAGAAAGCGTCGTCTCTTCCAAACCGATGGGCGAGAGCCAGAGTAGCCTCACTGTTGGCGGTCACGACAGATACGCGATCGAACAGTGACTTGTACGCTCGCTCGACCTGCTCTGCGATACGCACAAAAGCAGGGTGTACCAGCCAATCGTCAAGCAGATCGAAGACTACGGGGACATCTTGCGCCCTCTGCTCCAACATTGCCGCGCCCGCGATCGGATTCCAGATCACAGCCGGCAACTCGCCCGACCAGCTGGGCATGTAGCGCATACTTTGAATCCACCAGTCGCGCCGATGGCGGACATTGGGGATCGTCTTCGGCTGAGGCGAGATGAACGACAGTTGCTCGGGCATCGACGCGCCCCCGACGCGTGCCAGCGTGACGCGCGGCCATGGCTCGGGCCTGCTGTACACAGCGACGCGCGAAGTCGGGCGCAGCAAGGTGAACCATTCCAGCAGATGTCCGTCGCGAGTCCGCAAGCCCTCTGCGCGCAGCTTGACCTCACCGTGCATTGGCGCCGCCGCGATGCCCGTCGCAGCTGCGATTTTCCCTGTGTCGACGGCCGCGCTAGTCGCCATAGGCCATCGGGGTTGCATGCGCTTGATATGCAAGTACCTCGCGGACTGGCAGGCGACGTGCATTGTGCTCTGCGAACATCACGCCGCCAAGCCAGATCAGGTAGCCCAAGAGGGTTAGCACGGCCGCCGATGAGGTCCCGTAATAGGGAGCCAGGGCCAAGTTTCCCGCGATGTTGACGGTCGCCGCCGTCATGGCCACAATCGCAACGGCCCTACTACGTCCTCGGGCGATCAGCGACACATATGCTGGCACCGCGGCGAGCATCGTCATCATCGCAAACGCCAGCACGGCAGACATCGCGAGGCTCGGGTGATAGTGACCGCCGGAAATTATCGATATCGCAGTCGGCCCTGCCACCGAACAGGCCACTCCGAGCATCACCAGGAACAGCCAGGCGCGCACGGTGAAGAGATCCGGCGACCCTCCTTTCTGCGCATGGTTGATGAACGCTCGCGGCAGTCGCTGTTGTATCTCGGCATTTGCGACCGTGCGAAATATACGTTCGAGCAACCCATAAAGGGCGGCATAGGTGGCAAGCGCCGCAAGTGCGTAATGCGCAAGAACCAGCCGATCGCCTGAAGCCAATATCCACAGCGCAAAGTTGGCTATCCCCACACCGGAGATTGGCGCGCCTGAACCTTGCCGCTGCGCCCCCGCCGTGAACACCATGCCGCGCACAGCAACCAGATAGACAACATATGGCAATGCGCCTACAGCCGCTGCCGCCAAGCAGACCGCCAGCCGCTCGAAATTGGGCAATAGTGTCGCGGCGGCAACGACTGTCCCAACCCACAGCACCATCTGCGCCAGGGTCAATTGCGCATAGGTCCAGTAGCGACGCAGCCCCAGTGGATAGGCTCCGCCCAGCTCGGCAACAAGGATCCCCAGCATGCCCATAGCAGCCGCCAAAGCGACCACCAGGTCTACTTTCACAATCAAAGTCGTGGCCGCCGCCACAAACAGGCACCCGACCACCGGCGGGAGGTCTCTGCGTAGATCGAAGGCGATATTTCGCTGTCCCCCAGCGCTGAGTCCCCGAATCGCACGCGTACCGATCGTGGTGCCCACCAGCGCATTGGCAAACGCATAGGCAGCCAGGACTGCCGCATAAGTCGCGAAAGCGTCGACCTGCAGCGATCGCGTGAGCACCGACACCAGCAGCAACGACGACAGCGCGTTGACCCCTTGCGCGATCCAGGTAGGCCGCGCTAGCAAGAGCCGGGCCAGCCTGGCCGGATGCAAACCGCCGGAGATGAGCGCTCGTCCCGTCAAGCTTGACCCACTTGCGCCATCTGTCGAGCCTCACGAGGAGCCTCGACAGCGTGGACGAGCTCGCGCAGACCCCCAACCTGGGCCTCGAGCGCGAGCTGCTGCCCGAAGCGCCGCTGGGCGGCCTTGCCTAGAGCCGATCCGCCCGCATGGGCCTGCAAGACCTTGGACCGTACATCCTCGAGCGAGCCCCAGTCGGTGACGTAGAGGACGGTATCGGCCGCCGCCTCGACAATCGCCGCCGTCGGGCTCGCGACGATCGGCTTGCCGAAGCTCATGGCGTCGAGCAGCTTTGCGGGCAACTGGACCTGGGCACCAGGCGAGTGATCCTGTGGAAGGACGACAACGTCGACCTCGCCGTAGAGATCCTCCATCGGCGTGTCGACTTCGTGCTCGACCAAGCGTGCGCTCAGGCGTCCTCTGGCCGAGCTCGGCAGGGCTCCACGGAAGACGTGCAACACATAGCGAGGGTCCTCCAAGAGGAGGGCTTCGATATCGCCCAAACCCTTGTGTCGGCGAACGGTCCCGAGAAAGCCGAGATGAACCGGCTCGGACCGCGCTTGCGAACGTTGCGCGCGCGAGCGTGAGGCGCGCGAACGTGGCGTATCCGGGAAGACCTGATGGCGTGGATGCGGGACACGCAACGTGGGGCCGTCGAAGTCGATCCCGAGCGCACTTCTGAGGGCCTCGCTCGCGTAGGTAACCGCATCGGCTTCGCCAAGCGCGCTCGCGAGCGTGTTGCGGATTCTGCGCGGGTTCAATGGATTCCAGGGATGCAAGCGAAGGTGATTGGCAAGCGATGCAGCCCTGAATTGACTGGACAGCGCCTCGTCGGCGTCGTCGAGATCCAACGCCGTGAGGGTCATCGGCAGCGCACGTCTGATCGCCTGAGCTGCGCTCCACGAGTTGGACAAGGGCTTGACCGCCCAAACAAAAAGAGACCTGTCATTACGCTCCAATCGGACTCCACCGTCAAGCCCAAGATGCGCTTGGCCCTCACGCTTCAACCCGGCTACGAGCTCAGACGGCGAGCCAAAGCGCCGCACCGGCCGGGTCGCACGCTTCGCTCCCGACCAGAGTTGCCCATCCTCTGGGGCATACAGGTGCACCGAATCGAATACCTGCGAGGCAAGGTCGGCAAGGCACATCGCCCGCCCGAGCGCATTCGTCTTGCCGCTGGGGGATATCACCACGGCACGCTTCTCGGTCATGTATGGGAGCTGACCCTGGGTCATCACACCCCGAGCCTCGCCGGGACTCTCAGCCCGAGTAGGACACACAGGAACAGGCTTATCGGCAACGTCTCGAACACGTTGCCGGTGAAGGCAAACCCGAACAATGCCAAGGCTGCCGCGCACGAGGGGTTGGAGATGTCCAGTAGTCCCGTGGAGTATCGGGCAAGTGCCCAAAACGCCAGCAGCACGACGAGCACGCCGATCACACCGCCCTCGACGAGGACGGCCAAATACTCGTTGTCGGAGGTGACGTGCTTGTCGAGGTGGTATTCGCTCCCCCCGAGGGCGGCTCCAGCGGAGCCGGGGCCGAGCCCGACGACCGGCGATTCGCGGAAATAGCTGACGGCGGTGCTCCAGCTCACAAGCCGCGTGTCCGCGCGCTGTTCTTCGCTGATGCCAGAAGTAGAGGAGAGCTCAGAGAGCGAGCTGAGCGCAGCATTCTGACCGAGGGCGCCGCTGGCGGCCAACAGCAAAACGACACCCCCGGCTGCGAGTGTCTTCCAAAAATTGCCCGCGCGCGGGATTCGCTTTGGGGGACGAAGCACCAAAGTCAGCGCTACGCCAAGTGCGATCGTGACAAACGCGGTGCGAACGTCTGCCTCCACGACGACGATAGCCCCGAGCGCCATCAGCCAGAAGGCTTGCCATCTGGGTCTTCGTATCAGCAGCAGGTGCCAGCCGCGTAGACAGAGGAACGTGCCCAGCACAGCGATGTGGAACGGTCCTGCGTAGATCCCCTGCAAACGCAATTTGCCTTGGAAGAGGCTCGTGTAGACATTGGCACCGCGAGGCAGACTGTTTTCGTAGGTTGGATCGCCGAAGTGGACGAGCAGACACAGAACGGCAGCGCCAATCAGCAGTCCCACGATCAGTTGCTCTGCATCGCGCCAAGTACCAGCCGGCCACAAAGCACCAACGCCGATGCCGATGAACACGAGCGTCGTCTTGCGCGTGCCAAGCAGTGCCGTATGGAAATCTTGGATATTGGGGTTAGCTCCCAGTAGCAACCAGGTCGCCATCACAGCCAGACAGCAGGCGCCGACGATCGCCCTGGAGTCCCTGACAGTGGCTGTACGCCAAGCCACGAATAGGACCAAGGCCACTGCCGCCACGATGCCCGCCGACGTCGACACCACGAGACCCGCGATTAGCAGCAGAAGTCCGAGTGCGATCAGTGGGGAGGAGCGTTGCGCAAGGAGAACAAGCGCCGCGAGTGCCGCGAGCGCGCCTACTGGTATCACCGCTGCCGCGGGCGAGCTCGCGGCCAGTGCACCCAGGAGCACCGCCGCCACGATCGTAAGCGTTCCGACAAGTACTCCAAAGCGGTCGAGACGCAAGATCATCGTCGCGGACTCTACTGCCTGTTTTTACGCTTTTCACTTGACGATTTTGTTTAAGTGAGAGCTTCTGTGAGCAATTGGCAGCTTTATACGCTCTATCGCCAACAAATTGGACATGCGTTGTAGGGAGACTGGACATTTGTCGGTCTGACCCATCTACGGATCACATATATAGCGGGAGTGTCCGACTTAAAGGGCAATTGCACGTAGAGCGAAAAGGGCAGTACTATGTCGTGCTTAAAGGGCAATTCCCAAGGAATCGACACAGTGTGCACGAATAGGACTCAAAGCTCATGATCCTCATCATTCTCATAACCATCTGGTTTGCCATGCTGGCGGTGCTTGCGCTGCGCATCGCGATCGTCCGGCGCGAGCGCACAGGATCAGAATCCTGGGAGAGGTCCCCGCACCTGCTCGATGCCGGGCGCGATTCCTTGCGGCAAGCAGTCAACGAGGTGATGGATGCAACGCCCGTGGTATCGAGCTCAGAGTCCGCGACGGCAGAGCACGTGCGGGACGGTGCGCAAGAGGATCTTTACGTCGGTCCATAGCGACCAGTTGGCGACGTAGAGGTAGTCGATCGCGACCATTTCCCGCAAGGACACCCTGGCTGGCCCAAGGATCTGCCAGTGGCCGGTGATGCCGGGATGCAAAGCCAGGCGACGGCGCGACCAGCCTTCTATGCGCCGATCCTCATCGTCGATCAGGGGGCGCGGGCCTACGAGGCTCATCTCGCCGCGCAGCACGTTGAACAGCTGCGGCAGCTCGTCGAGTGAGGTTTTTCGCAGGAAGCTCCCGACCCGCGTCACGCGAGGATCTTGGGCAATCTTGAACAAGCCCTCCTGCGCCTCGTTGCGCTCTGTGAGCGTGTGCTTGAGCTGCTCAGCGTTGGGCACCATCGTGCGGAACTTGAACAGGCCAAAACGCTCTTCGTCGCGGCCGACACGCAGCTGGCGGAAGAACACTGGCCCCTTGCTGTCGAGCTTGATGGCAATCGCAATGACGGTCATCAGCGGTGCGACAGCCAGCAAGCCGAGCGAGGCACCCACAAGATCGAAGGCGCGCTTGACCATCTCCGAGGAGCGCGTGAGGTCGAAGCGACGTACGCCCATGAGCGTTACCCCGTGCAGGTCGTCGAACTCCACGGAGGAACCGATCACTTGCAGAAGCATTGGTACGACGCTCACACGGATGCCGACGGCTTTCAGCGTCCTGACGAGATCTAGCATCTCACCGGCTTCCCCGCTCGAGGGCGCGACGATCGCACGGTGCACATCTAGGCCTCTGGCAAGATCACGTATCTGCTCGAGCTTGTCGTGAGAGAAGGTGTCCGCCGACCACGGGTCTATCTCGTGCAAATCGACGTGAGCCACGACCTTGGCTCTGACACCGCCATGGGCGGCCATCCTCGAGCGGATCGTCTTTTCCGAGGCTGCGCTGCCGATGAACAAGCATCGCTCGACCGGCGCGACGCGCAAGGCCAGCGCACGTGCGCCACAGCGGGCTACCACCAAGAGAACCACGAGCGCGACCCACAGGAAGAGAACGTCGTCGCGGGTGAACACCCCATAGCCGAGCCGACCTCCAGCCAGCCAGGACCCGAGCGCGCACAGCGTGGCCAACTGGAAGAGCTTGGGTGCCTCGTCAAGCGTGGTCTTGCGGATGACCGCGTCGTCGCGGTCGTACAAACCGAACAGCTTCGCACCGAGCACGATCAGCGGCAAACCGGCTAGACACACCCCAATCAAATGCAGTCGCCCCCCGGAGAGCTCAATCGCAAGTGCAAAGGAGCCGAGGATCGCGAGCACATCTCCCGCGAACAGCAGCCTGCGAAAGAGCGAGTCGCGCAGTGTGCTTGCGGCTGGTCCGCGTGTCTCGAGAATCGGCAGTCCGCCGATGCGTCGCCCCAGACCCCAAGGACCAGTGGAGAGCGAGCCGTCGAATTCCACCTGAGTGGCGGGCGCATGCTCCACCTGACTGCTGACCGACTCCAACGTTGTCTCCCTTGACGCGTGTTGAAAATATGAGCCGACACGATGACCGGATCCCTCCAGTCACAAACGATCCGTGCTGGCGCCTTCGCCTTCACATGGTGCGCTCGCGCAAATTTTCCCAGTTTCCGCCTTTATGTACGTTGCGGGGGCGCACGCTAGCCGTGCCCGGCAAGAATGTCAAGGCACTTTCACCATTTTGATGAGGAGGTTTGTATTCAGATGAGCGAGTTAAAAGAGGCTCACCGAGTCGCCGGTTAATCCTATCTGGATGCGGCTATATTCGGATGAGAAATGTTGTATCCGAATGAGCGGGTTTGAAAAACGCTCAGAGCCCTCAGGCGGTGCGCGCCTTGAAGGGTTCCTCTTCGCCGATCGTGCCCTCACCGGAGAGCTCAAACGCGCCGTGCAAGGCCTGCACGGCCTGCTCGACGTGCTCGCGAGCGATCACGCAGGAGATCTTGATCGGCGAGGTCGAGATCATCTCGATGTTGATGCCCTCGTCGTTGAGCACCCTGAAGACCTTGGCGGCGACGCCAGGATGCGAGCGCATGCCGGCGCCTACGATCGAGACCTTGCCCATCTCGCGTCGGGTTGACATGCTCGCAAAGACCTCGCCCGCCATCGGCTCGAGCGCTCCGGTGGCCACTCTGAGGTCCTCGTGAGGGACGGTAAAAGAGATCTCGGCGTTGCCGCCGGCGGAGGTGGGCACGTTCTGGTCGATCATGTCCACGTTTACATTGGCCTCGGCCAACGCCTCGAAGATGCGGGCCGCCACGCCCGGCTCGTGGCGTACGCCGATCAAGGTGACCATCGAATCCGAGGTCGAATGGGTGACTGCGGTGATCAGGGCCTTCTCCATGTTCTCTCCTTCTGAGACCACGACGGTACCGGGACTGTCTTCGAATGATGAGCGGCAGTGGATGCGCACCCCGTAGTTGCGCGCGTACTCGACCGAGCGCAACTGCAAGACCCCCGCCCCGGAGGCAGCCATCTCGAGCATCTCCTCAAAGGAGACGCTCGTCAGCTTGCGCGCATCGGGGACGATTCGCGGATCGGCGCTGAACACGCCGGGAACGTCTGTGTAGATTTCACACACCTTGGCCCCGACGGCGGCAGCGAGCGCTACCGCCGTCGTGTCAGAGCCGCCGCGGCCGAGCGTAGTGACATCGCTCGAGGTGGTGGAGACGCCCTGGAACCCAGCGACGAGCGCGATCCGGTCCTCGGCCAGCGCGGAGAGGATGCGATCGGCGCGCACGTCGAGGATGCGCGCCTTGGTGTGCGACTCATCAGTGACGATCCCCGCCTGCGAGCCAGTCAACGAGATCGCACGGTGGCCCAGGTCATTGATGGCCATCGCGCACAGTGCGCAGGAGATGCGCTCACCGGTGGAGAGCAGCATGTCCATCTCGCGCGGGTCGGGAGCAGCAGAGACCTCCTCGGCCATCGAGATCAGTTCGTCTGTCGTCTTGCCGCGCGCGGACAGCACCACGACAACGCCGTATCCGCTCTCGCGCTTCTCGACAATGCGCGCGGCGGCGCGCTTGATCCGCCCGGCGTCGGCCACGGAGGTGCCGCCGAACTTCATGACCACGATCTCTGGCATCCCAGCAAGGCTACCGTCGTGCCGCCGCGTCGTGCCGCCGCGTGCAGGGAGGCAGGATCAGAGCGAGCGACGCCCCGAGAGAGCCTTGCCCAGCGTGACCTCATCGGCGTACTCCAAGTCCGAGCCGACAGGCAGGCCAGAGGCAAGCCGTGTGACCGTCAGATGAGGTTCCCGCCCGCCCCGCTGGCGAAGCTCCTCGGCGATGTGCAGCGCTGTTGCCTCACCCGTGGTGGTCGGATTCGTCGCGAGCACAACCTCGCGCACGGCGGGCTCGCCGTTCACGACGCGCGCGTAGAGCTCGTCGAGCTTCAGGTCCTCGGGTTCTACGCCGTCAATCGGAGACAAGGCGCCCCCGAGCACGTGGTAGAGACCTTGGAATTCGTGCGTGCGCTCCATCGGGATCACGTCGCTTGGCTCCTCCACGACACAGATGACGGCTGCGTCACGACGCGTGTCCTGACAGATACGACAACGGGGTTCGTCGGCAAGGTTGAAGCAGACCTCGCACAGGCCCACCTTTTCCTTGACTTCCTTGATCGCATCGGCAAGGCCAAGCGCGTCCTGCTCGGAGGCGCGCAGGATGTGGAAGGCGAGCCGTTGGGCGGTGCGATTGCCGATGCCCGGAAGCTTGGATAGCTCTGTGACGAGCCGCTGGATGGGGGGAGCGAACGAGTTCAACGTGAGGGGGGGAGGTTGTTAATTTTATGTAATTCACTATAGTAGCTACATATTGCAGTCACCATAGTGAATCTCATATTTTTTATATGACCACCCTCCCAGCCATGGCGCCCATCGCAATCGCCAACCATCGCTAGAGGCCGGGGAGACCGAGCCCGCCGAGCCCGCCGAGCGCACCGGGGTCCAAGCCGCCGGTGACCGCGCCCATCTTGCTCGCCGCCAGCTCCTGGGCTGAGCGCAACGCCTCGTTTGTGGCGGCGAGCACGAGGTCGCAAAGCATGTCCACGTCCTCAGGGTCCACAGCCGCGGGATCGATCTTTACCGAGCGCAGCTCGAGCTCGCCGGAGACGACGACCGTGACGATGCCGCCGCCGGCCGAGGCCTCGACCGTCTCGTTGGCCAGCTCCTGTTGGGCCAGCTCCATGTCTTGCTGCATCTTCTGGACCTGCTTGAGCATCTGCTGCATGTTTGGACGCTGCTGCTTTGGGGGCACTAGTCGCCGCCTTTCTGCTGTTGAAGCCAATCCTCGGGGAGCTCCTCCGCGTCGAGCTCTGCCATCAGGCGCGACATGACCTCCTCCTCGCTGGGAGGCGCACCGTTGCTACCCGCATCCGCCGGCAGGTCCTCGCGCAGCTCGAACTCGAGACGGTAGTGACGACCTGTCAGCCGACGTAGCGTCTCGATCAAGACGGAGCGGTTGGCCGAATCCTCGGCCTTGCGCTTGTGAAAGGCCGCGGTAGTCGGAAAGGCAAGCGTGAGCTCCTGCTCCGTCAGAATCACAGGCGTGGCCTCGCTGAGGACAGCGCCAAGCAGGCCATGCTCGGCACGGACCGACTCGTGCGCGGCGGCCCACAGCGAGTCGAGATCGCCTGGGAGCACGGTGGCCGTCGTTGCGAGCTGCCCCTCATCAGGGGGTGTCGAGGCCGCCGGCGCCGCGACGGCAGCAAGCGCACCCTCGCTCGCGGGGGCCTGCTCGGAGACAACCGAAGATGCAATCCCGTTAACAGGGGCCTGTGCGGACACAGCGGAAGAGACGGCCTCATCGACAGGGGCCTTTCCAGACACACCAGAAGAGACGACCCCGCCAACAGGGGCCTGACCGGACATAACCGAAGCCGCAACCCCATCGACATGGTCCTGTCCGACCGTCTTGGAAGACCCAACCCCGTCAACAGGGGTCTTTCCGGACACAGCAGAAGAGGAAACCTCAGGCGAAGGCACGATTGACGTAGGCGACGGGGCGGGCGCGCTCGGAGATGCTGAGGTAGAGGAAACTGGTGCAGCCGGCGTCTGCCGGCCCGCGGCGCCCGCCAAGCTCTCCTCGAGCCGCTCGATGCGTGCAAGCAAGGCGCGCGCGGAGCCGTCCACCTGGGGAGCCGCGGCCTTGACCAGCGCCAGCTCCAGCTGCGTGCGCGGGTCGGCGCCGGCGCGCGTGGCCTCCAGTGCGGCGCCGAGGAGGTCGAGCATCCGCACCACCTCGGCCGGCCCGATGCGCTGCGCTTGATCGTACAGTCGCTCGTCGATCTCAGGAGTGAGCGACAGCTCCGACGGCACCTCCCCCAGCGTTTGCACGACCAGCAGATCGCGGGCGCGAGCCTCGAGGTCGCGCGTGAACGAAGCGGCGTCGCGACCGCCCTCGGCGCAGCGCGCCACCGCATGCAAAGCTGCACGCGCATCGCCGGACTGAACCGCATCGAAGGCGTCCGAGAGCAGCTGCTCGTCGGCGACGCCGAGCACCGCCAGCACGTCGGCAAGCTCGATTCGTGTGCCGCTGTAGGTGACCAACTGCTCGAGCGTGCCGAGCGCGTCGCGGAAGCTGCCGGTCGCCGAGCGCGCGATCGCCGCCACCGCCTCCGGAGGCATCTCGATCGACTCCGAAGCGGCAGCGCGAGACAGCACGCTTGCGATCTGCTCGACCGTCGGGCGGTGAAAGTCGAAGCGGTGACAGCGATCGACGACGGTGGCCGGCACCTTGGCGGCCTCGGTCGTGGCGAGCACGAAGACCGTGTGCGGCGGCGGCTCCTCGAGCGTCTTTAGGAACGCGTTCCAAGCAGCCTGGGAGAGCATGTGCGCCTCATCGAGGATGTAGACCTTGTGACGACCCGAGACCGGCGCGAACACGACCGACTCGCGCAGTTCGCGGATGTCGTCGACCGAGTTGTTGGAGGCCGCGTCCATCTCGATCACGTCGAGCGAAGTGGCCGAGGCAATCGAACGGCACGAGTCGCACTGGCCGCACGGCTGCACCGTCGGTCCTTGCTCGCAGTTCAGGCAGGAGGCGAGGATCTTCGCCATCGAGGTCTTGCCAGTGCCGCGCGAGCCCACGAACAGGTAGGCGTGATGAACGTTTCCCCGTTCAACGGCATGACGCAGAGTGCGCACAACCGGCTCCTGGCCGACGACGTCGGCAAACGAGCGCGGGCGGTGTTTGCGGTACAGGGATTGGGCGGCGGCAGCCATCGAGGCCAGTCTACCCCGGCCCGCGGCCCGCTCAGATAGCGTGCGCCGCTGTGGCTAGCACCGTAAAAATGGACGATGCCCCTCCCGCGCGCGCGGGGCATCGCACTCTGGCGAACATCCGGCGACGCCTCCGGGGCTGGGCGCCGGCAACGCTTGCGATCCTCGCCGGCGCGCTCGTGCTGTGGCTAATCACGGGCGTCGGCTTCGTCAACTACGACACGCTGTACGGCCTCGTCTGGGGCCAGCAGCTGACGCGTGGGGAAACGCCCGAATACGGCCTGCCGATCGCCCCCACGCCGCACCCGTTGGTCGAGCTGCTCGGCATCCCGCTGGCCCCGCTCGGCGCAAGCGCCGCCACCACGATCACGGTGGCGCTCGCCTTTCTCGCGCTGTCGGCGTGCGGTTGGATCGTCTACCGGCTCGGCAGCGCTTGGTTCGGGCGCGCCGCCGGAATCGTGGCAGCGCTGATCCTGCTGACCCGCCCGGAAGTGCTCTCCTACGGGGTCCGCGCTTACGTGGACGTCCCTTACCTGCTGTTGGTCTTGAGCGCACTGCTCGTGGAGACGCGCAAGCCCCGCGCGGGAGCGCCCGTGCTCGTGCTGCTGGGGCTGGCAGGCTTGCTGCGCCCAGAGGCCTGGGCTTTTTCTGGGATTTATTGGGTCGTGCTGGTCGTCTACTCGGCCCGGTCCACGCCCGAGCGCACGCGCCGGCAACTCGCCCAGCTCGCGCTGCTCGCCGCGGCCGCACCCTTGATCTGGGTATTGAGCGACCTGCTCGTCACCGGCAACGCGATGTGGTCCCTGACCAACACCAAACACACCGCGGAGATCCTCGGCCGCGAGACCGGTATAGCCAAGGTGCCCGAATACATACCAAGGCGCATCGGCGAGATCCTGCGCCCCGTTCCGCTGCTCGGTGCCGCGCTCGGCGCGGTCCTGTCGCTCGTCTGGCTGGGCAAGCGCGCCAGGCTGGCCGCGGCGGCGGGGCTGCTTGCCGTAATCGTGTTTGCCGCAATGGCAACTTTCGGCCTGCCGATCGATACCCGCTACGCGTTCCTGGCCTCGGCGATCCTGTGTCTGTTCTGTGGCGCCGGCGTGTTCGGCTGGAGCGCCTTGCCCAAGGGCGACAGACGCCGCCTACCGTGGATGGCGGCCGGCGGTGTCGTGCTCTTGGCGCTGCTCGCGACGCTGCCAGGCCAGGTGCGCTCAGCCCACCACCAGCTGCGCAACCTGGCCCATCAAGAAAGCATCCAGGACGAACTGCTGGCGATGGTGCACAACAAAGCAATCGCTCTGAAGTGCGGCCCGGTGGGAGTCCCAAACCACGCTCCCATCCCTTTGCTCGCGCTCTACCTGAAAGCGCGCCCCGGCTTGATCGTCAGCGCCGAAGCGACCCGTGCCGAAGCCAAACAGCAGGAATACGGAAGCTACGCCGACCCGGCAAGCGTCGAAGTCGAAAAGGACTACGTCCTCGACCCGAAGGATCCGCACCTACCCGTGTCGATCCCTCCCGGCTTCCTGGAGACCAAGGCAAACACCTCCTGGCTGGTATTCGCGCACTGTCACTGAGCGGCACGCCCAACCCTTGCTTGGTACCCGCGCAGAGTCAATGGTTGGTATTCAGCGCCCTGTTACCGGAGGGCACGCCAACCCTGCCCGGGACCCGCGCGAGCGTTCGGGGTTGGTTTTCGTCGACTGTCACCAGCGGGCACGCCAAATCCAATCCAAAAAATGGACCGTGCACCCCTCGTCGAAGCTTCCGCCTCCAATCGCCTGATCGCCGCCCGGAACTCCGGATCGGGTGCTCCCGCTGCGCCTGCCGGGGTTCGCTTAAGGCTGCTTCCTTCCGGACCTGACCTGGTTCACGAGCCGACACCGCGCGGGACCCGAGCCATCGACGCTCCAAAGCGGCGGAGCGACCGGAGCGAAACCCCTCGAAGGGGAGTTCAGCCCCGCTAGAGCGGATTGCGGATTCAGGGCGCCGCTACATCCCCGCCTAGCACGGTCCATGAGCGATCGTAGCGCGAAGCCCAAGTCGAGATGCTGCGCACGCTTGTGTGCAACGCCGAAGGCCCCGATACGTTAGGCTGCCGAACCGTTATGAACTTCAACTACTTCCACTCCCCCAAGCTTCCCGGGCGCACGCGCCTCGGCCTCACGTTGGCGACGCTCGGTACAGCCGCCCTGATCGCCGGCTGCGGCGGCAGCTCCAGCGGATCGAGCTCGATCACTGTCGGCAACGAGTCTGACGTCACCTCCGTGCCACACGTCTCCGGCGAAACGACGCCGACGAGCAGCACGCCGACGACCCCGACTTCGACGGCCAAGACGCCCACCAGCGGGCCGCTTGCGAGCAAGCCGACGGTTACGGTGCCAAGCGGCGCTGCACCGACGGCGCTCGTGACCAAGGAACTCATCGTTGGCACCGGGCCGGAAGCCAAGGCCGGCGACTCGGTGACGGTCAACTACGTCGGCGTGCTCTACAACGGCGGCAAGGAATTCGACTCTTCGTGGAAGCGCAACGAACCGTTCACGTTCACGCTCGGCAAGGGTCAGGTCATCCCAGGCTGGGACCAGGGAGTGGCGGGCATGAAGGTCGGTGGACGGCGCGAGCTGATCATCCCCTCAGAACTTGCCTACGGCAAGCGTGGCTCGCCACCCACGATCCCGGCGAACGCGCCGCTCGTGTTCGTGGTGGATCTGCTCGGCGTCTAGCGCAAACGCGAGCCCATAGCGCCCAGCACAAGCCTCTCGCGCAGTAAGAGCCCTCGCGCCATCTGCACACGCGGCGCGAGGTCCCGGTCGCCGCGCCTGAGCGGGCGCATCGGGAGCAATGTCATTACGAGCGCTCGCGCGTTGAGCCTTGGAGTAGTCGCCCTGGTGTGCATTGCTGCGCCGATCGCCGGCTGCGGCCCGAGCTCGGCCTCTCATGCGCAGAGCGACCGTGAACTGGCACTCCAGCGCACGCAGTTCGAGCAGGTGTCAAGCCAGTTGAGTGCCCTCGAGGGAGCGGTCAAGCGCGAGGTCACCGCCTCGCGTGGGGCGTGGACGCCGATAGCGGACGGCCTGCCCCGGGTGCTGGGGAGCAGTTTGCGCACAGCTGTGAGCCTCGCAAATGCGCGCGCCAAGGCGCTCCCCGAACCATCGTTCCTGGCAAACGCAAGCAAGCTCACAGGCCCTGCCGCCGGCATCGCCGGCATCTACGAGAACTACGAACAGCTCGCCCAGCGCGGCTGGAACCTGAGCGAAGCAGCGGTCCGAGCGATCTCAAACGCCGGCCCTGCCCGTAGGAGCAGGGATGCTGCCAGCGCTAGGACGAGCGTCGCGCAAGCGAGCTTTGCGCGCATGAACACCCCCCTTTACATAGACAGCGTCTATGACGGCCACTTCGACCTGTCGTTGCTTGGCAAGAGCATCTCCAACGGCTACGAAAAGCTAGGTGGCACGCAAGCGTTCGGCACAGCACTCACGCAAAGCCAAATCAATGCGCTCGCAGCTGCCTATTCGATCCCAGCGGTGCGCTTGGAGCCACATCCGGCGGGGGCCGCCAAGGACGGGTAGGCACAGCCTGCACCGGCATCTTCGACAGCCGACCGCGACGACCCAAGTGGCTCGCAGGCGCCATTCTTAGACTGGGAGTCATACTCAGCTAGCCACTTTCTCCCTATCCCCAGGAGCCAAATGTCCACCTCGCCGCAGGACTTCAACGCCAAGATCATCGACGAATTCCACGCCAACGAAGGACGCGTCGGTGGCATGTTCGAGGGCATGCCGCTGCTGCTCCTGCATCACACCGGAGCCAAGTCGGGCCAGAGTCGCATCAACCCGCTTACCTACCAGGACGACAACGGACGCTACGTCATATTCGCGTCCAAGGCCGGGGCACCCACCAACCCCGACTGGTACTACAACCTCAAGGCCAACCCGAACGTCAAGATCGAGGTCGGCGGCGACACGATCGACGCCGTCGCCAGCGAGGCCACCGGCGCTGAGCGCGAGCGACTGTTCGACACACAGAAGGCACGCGTGCCGCAGTTCGCTGAGTACGAACAGAAAGCAGCCGGGCGGGTTATCCCGGTGATCGTGCTCACGCCGGTGGAAGCCGCTTGACAGCGCTGGGGAGGCGCAGGACGTGGCTAGCTGCCCGCCAGGCGTCGAGAATGTAGCCGGGCCGCTCGCGAAGAATGGGCGCGCTCTGGATGGGGCGGCGAGCGCCAGGCAAGCCCAATACACTCAGGAGCCTGGGACGCGTAGCTCAGTGGGAGAGCGCTCGCTTCACACGCGAGAGGTCGCAGGTTCGAAACCCGCCGCGTCCATTTGTAGGGAGGAGAGCAGCCCTAATCGAACCCATTTGGGGCTTGCCGTCATTTGACAACTCGCCCGTCGGCTCCGTCCGCTAGCGTGATCCTCATGGATGACGACATCGAGCGTGCCGCGCGTACGCTGGCCGAAACCGCAGGATCGCCAGTGCGCGTGATCCTTTTCGGCTCGCACGCACGCGGAGAAGCGCGCGCCGGGAGCGATCTCGACTTCCTCGTAATCGAGCCCGAAGTGTCCGACCGCCACGCTGAGATGGTGCGCCTGAGAAGTGCACTGCATGGCATGCGCCGACCGATCGACGTACTCGTCTACAGCGAGGCACAGGTAGATGAGTGGGGCGAGGCACGGGGCTCCGTACTTCACGCCGCGCTTTCCGAGGGCAGGGTGCTTGTCGAAGCTCGATGAACGAGATGTAGCCGACGCTCTCCTGGCCAAGGCAGGTGGCGATGAGGCTGGACTGCGCGCACTCGCAGACAACCCTGACGTGCCTGACCATGTCGCCGGCTTCCTCGCGCAGCAAGCGATCGAGAAGGCGCTCAAGGCAGTTCTCACAGCGCGCGACGTGCAGTTTGAGCGCAGCCACGACATCGACTACCTATGCGACCTGATCGAGAGCGCCGGGCTGACTCTGACGCCAGAGCTGAAGTCTGCCGTCGCGCTAACGCCGTGGGCAGTCGAGTTTCGTTACGCCGACCCTTACGACGTGGCCCCACTCGATCGGACCGAGGCGTTGACGACCGTCGTCGCCGTGCGAGAATGGGCCACCGAGACCATCAAGTCTTCCAACGGAGACGAAACTCCTCACTGACCGCTATCTTGCCCAGTTTCTCTGACCGGCCTAGCAGCTGCGGATCACCGCCTTGAAGCCGATCAATCGTGGTGACTTGAGGGGCTGATTAGAGCCGAGGATTGGTGCACAGGTGTGTCGTACAGGCGTTGAGCGCTCGTTGGTTCCGTCAACCACACCAAGCGTCGCTCCGAGTCAAATGGTTGACATGTCTAAGGGAGCGCGAGGCAAAGCGGTCAGTCGCAAACCTTCGATCGTCTATTCGGCGATCGTCGTTGTCAGCCTGGCGATGACAGTCCTTGGCGCCGTCGTCGCCGTCATCGGAGTCTCAAGTGGCGGCCTGTTCAGCGCCAGTATTGGCGATGCACACGTCAAGACCACCAGCGTGGGGCTCTCCATAATGGTGGTGGGGGCATTGCTCGACTTGGTCCCGCTCACCGGCGACCTCTCCGACATTCAGCCGGAGGAGTACACACGCCAAGTCGTCGAGGCGATGATCAGCTACGCACCCCAGCTAACGCCCACCCGATGCGAACAGGCACTCATATCCACCGCCGTGCCCGCCAGCTATCAGGCGGGGAGCCAGTGGCCCACAGGGAAGCCAACGGTCAACCTCGCCAGCGCCTTCCGCAATGTCGGCTTGGGGTGGCTGGTTGAGGAGGGCCTGACGAACAAGGCAGTCGCTGAGCGACGGCGCAGCGGACGGGTCCCGCCAGTGGTGCGGGGTTACTGAGAGATTCGCTCAGCGCGACCATTGCGTCGGGGTCGGGGACGCAGTCCTATCCGGGTCGGCAGCATCGCCACGCGCCAGACGAGAAGTGTGTTAGATCAGCCGATACCGCCCGCGTTCCAGCCGCACGACTCGGGACTGCCGATCCTGAACCTGCTTAGCCAACCAGTTCTTGACCGAGGAGGCCGGCACCGACATCCCGAGGAACTCTTCGACCTCGGCATGGACGTCGCGTACCCTCATAGGCTTGCCAGCATCGGCCAAGACACGCTCGATGGCCTTGGGCACGATGCCACCACGGAGCTTACGGTCCTGGCGAACTGAAGGACGAGGAGCCGCGTCGCTGGCCACAAGCCGGTCCAACTTATCGGACAACTGGCGTAGCCGCTCTTGGATCTCCGGGTTCGAATAGCACCCAAGCAGCCCCATTTGTGGGAGGAGACTCGCAGATATCTTGGGGCGCTTCACGCTAACCCGTCAGTCGCGTTATCTGTCGTCTCGGCGGACAAGACGGATAGCGTCACTGCGGACAGCATGCCGACGAGAACACCGGTAGCCGACCACAGTTGCAGCCAGAGCGGTGTCGCATCTAGCAAAAGCCCGGCCATGGCCGCCCCCTCACCCAGAAGCATGACAAAGAGGCCGTAGACCCAGTAAAACGTCTTGAATGGCAACGCTCCGCCCCCTTTGTCAGCACGTGGCTGCACAACGACCGCAACGAAGAGAACAGGGATCGCTGTTCCACAGACAAGGTAGAAATTTTGTAGATGCGCGGAAAGGGCGTCGCTCGCCATCATCGTCTCGCCTCATTCGCACCACACGAGATATTCCCTGCACAGGCAGAGCAACTCCCTGCCGGCGCGTGCTCGACGCCCTGCTCGAGCCGGGCGAGGCGGGCGAGGCGGCCATTACGGACGCTGACCGAGGGTTGCCAGTTACGCGGCAGGCCGTCTTCGTGGTCCGCGCTGCGTGGCATGGGCGATCTTCGACGATCCAGATCACAAGTACCGGACGCTCGAAGGAGGGTAGCTTCTCGATCGAGGTGAGTACCGACTTGATGTCCATCCGACGCCCGAAGCATCATGCACGCTATGAGCGCTTCGGACACCAGTGTGGCGGGGACCGACCCTAAGGCCGTCGTCCTGCTCTCAGGTGGCCTGGACTCGGCCACCGCGCTTGCGATAGCCCAAAGCGAGGGCTATGAGCCTTACGCCATCTCGTTTAGCTACGGCCAGCGTCACGCTGTCGAGTTGGAGGCTGCCCGCGCCGTGGCCGAGACGGCTGGGGTCGCGCGTCACATTGTCGTCGAGATCGACCTGAGGGTCTTCGGGGGGTCTGCGCTGACCTCTGACATAGCAGTGCCCAAGCACAATTCTGCCTCCGAACTTACGGATGACATCCCGATCACCTACGTGCCAGCTCGCAACACGATCTTCCTCTCCTACGCTCTCGCGTACGCAGAGGTGCTAGAGGCTGACGACATCTTCATCGGGGTCAATGCGCTCGACTACAGTGGCTACCCCGACTGCCGCCCCGAGTACATTCGTGCGTTTGAGGCGATGGCCAATCTGGCTACGAAGCGTGGCGTCGAGGGCGGCAGCCTATGCATCCATACGCCGCTCATCGATCTCACGAAGGCCGAGACGGTCCGCCGCGGGCTTGCTCTAGGTATCGACTATGCGCAGACGCGGTCGTGCTACGACCCCGCAGCCACCGGCGAGGCCTGCGGCCATTGCGATTCTTGCTTGTTGCGCTTGCGCGCGTTTGCGGAGAACGATCTCTTCGACCCCGCGCCCTACCAGCCCCAGGCTGGGGTCGCCTAGCCGCATGCTCACGACACCAGCAACCCCAACCCGTCGGCATACGGCGGGCGCCGTAACGCTACCTGTGGTCGAGATCTTCGGCCCGACCATTCAAGGCGAGGGTCCGGATGCTGGCGTGCCCGCCTACTTCGTGCGCTTCGGGGGATGCGACTACCGCTGTATCTGGTGTGACTCGATGCACGCCGTCGACCCCGTGGAAGTTCGGTCGAACGCCGAGCGCCTGACGGCAGAGCAGATCATCCAGCGAGTAACAGAATTGCCGCCCGGCCCCGACCTTGTCGTGCTCTCCGGCGGGAACCCCGCATTGCTCGACCTCGGTGCACTCGTCCTCGCACTCAGGCGCGAAGGCAAGCGTGTCGCGGTCGAGACGCAAGGAAGTCGCTGGTGCGCCTGGCTCGCCGACGTCGACCGACTCGTTATTTCCCCCAAGCCACCCTCCTCGGGCATGGCGGGTCCCGACGAGTTGATTGCGCTGCGGGCTTTCTTGGGCAACGTGACCTCTGCCTCCACACCGGCACTGAAGATAGTCATCTTCGACCAGGCTGATCTCGACTGGGCAGCCACGTGCCATAGCAACTATCCCCAACTGCCTCTCTTCCTCTCCGCCGGCACCGATATCGGCCTGCCCGAGGAGAAGACACTGACTCGCCTGCGCGAGCGCTACCGTTGGCTGTGCGAGACGGTCTCCCGCCGGGCCGACCTCCGCGCCGCGAGCGTCCTGCCGCAGTTGCACGTGATCGCCTGGGGCACGGCGAGGGGAGTTTGAAGATGGAGCTCTTCAAGGAGTTCACCTTCGAGGCGGCCCATCGCCTGCCGGGTGTACCCCCAGACCACAGGTGCGCACGGCTGCACGGGCATTCCTACCGTGTGCAAATACACGTCAGTGGCGAAGTCGACCCCACATCTGGCATGGTCATGGACTTCGCTGACATCAAGGCCGCGTTCAAGCCGATCATCGATGAACACCTCGACCATTACTACCTCAACGATGTTGCCGGACTGGAGAACCCAACGTCGGAGAACCTGGCCCGCTGGATCTGGCACCGGCTTAGCCCCACCCTGCCCCAGTTGAGTGCCATCGAGGTGCGTGAGACCTGCACCTCTGGGGTCATCTACCGCGGTGGGCACGAGTGATGAGCCTGCTCGTGGAGGGAACGCTGCCTGACGTCCAAGCTGGCGACGACGAGCGGGGGGTCGCCCTCGATGAGGTGGGTATCTCTGGCTTGCGCTACCCGGCAACGATCGAATGCGCCGATGGTAGTTTGCAGCAAACAATCTGTGAGGCTCAACTCGCCGTTGCGCTAGCGGCGCCGACACGCGGCACGCACATGAGCCGTTTTGTCGAGGCGTTGCATGAGCAGCGCGGGACCCTCTCGCCTGTGAGTATTCTCGCGACGGCCCGCGGCCTTGCCGCCCGGCTTGACGCCGACGAGGCGGCGATCCGGTTCGCTTTCCCGCTGTTCCTCTCGCGTAAGGCGCCCGTCACCAGGCAGGAGGCGCTGCTCGGTATCGACTGCACGCTCACGGCACGGTCTAGGACGAATGGTGCTGGGGAGGTACGCATCGGAGCCCGCGTGCCGGTGACAAGCCTATGTCCCTGCTCCAAGGAGATCGCTGACTACAGCGCCCACTCCCAACGCGGACACGTGCTTATAGAGGTGCTTGACGGCCGTTGGCCAATCGGCGCCCCCGGGCTCTGGCCGGAGGAGTTGCTGACCGTCTGCGACCAGGCGGCATCGGCGCCGATCTATCCCCTACTCAAGCGCCCTGATGAGCGCCATGTGACGATGCTTGCCTACGATCGCCCCGCGTTCGTAGAGGATCTTGCGCGCGATGTCGCCCTAGCGCTAAAGGCAGACGAGCGGGTTGACGGCTTCGACCTCGAAGTCGTCAACCAGGAGAGCATCCACGACCACCAGGCATTTGCGCGACTTGAGTGGAGGCGCCTGTGAGCGGAAACATCCTCGTTGTTAGCTCGTGCACAGCGACCAAGCTTGCAACGCCCAACAGACGATCGCGCTGGGCTGAGTCGCTGTATGCCGGTCAGCAGCACACGCGCCTGATGCGAGGGATTCAGGAGTATCGCGATGCCGGGCAGCCTGCCGGCGAACTGCGCTTCCGCATCCTCTCAGCTTTCCACGGGCTTATGCCTCCGCGCAGACCGATCTCCTCCTACAACCATTCGTTCTCCGGACTGCCAGCCGCGGCCATCCGCCAGCAGGGCCGTGAGAAGAATGTGCCCGAGGATCTCCGCATGCTGCTGCGCAAGCCGTTCGATATCGGCTTGCTGCTACTCGGCGATCCCTATCTGCGCGCTTGTGACCTAGACGCCGAGGTCAAGCTGGGAGGCCACCTCCTCTGCTTTTGCAGTCCCGCTGTCGCGCGGCGCATGCCAGAGATCGACGGACTACGCACGATCCCCCTTGCCAACGCCGAGGCGCGGCGCTTCTCCTGCGGTCTGATCGCACTCAAGGGCGAGCTCGGAGGGCGTCTACTCTCACAACTTGTAGCTGAACCGGAAAAGATTGACCGCTTCACTGCGCCAAACGCAGATATCCTGCGCCAGCTAGACGAGAGCCCAGGCCTGTGCCGATCGCAGTCCATCGCGGCGTAGCGATGGACTTCTACTTCCCCGACAGCCAGGATCAGGTAGACCCCGACTTCGACTTCGACGCCGAAGTCCATCCCCCGTTTCACGTGCGTCAGCGAGACGATCGCTACGCACACGAGGTTCACGATCAGCCGCCTTACAGCGGAATGCTCATTTCCAAGACGATGGTTGACGGCTACGGTGGGGCCGGTCGCTACACCGCTGCTCAACGCCACCGCCTCCATAGACTGGGAGCGCACACGTTCTTCCGACTGCCGGAGGGGCTCAAAGTCATCGGCGACTGTGGCGGCTTCAGCTATGTCACGGAGGACAAACCCCCTGTCACGGTCGAAGAGGTCATTGACTTCTATGAGCACACCGGAGTTGACGAGGGCGTGTCCGTCGATCACGTGATTCTCGGCTATCAAGCTGACTCGGCTATGAGCCCACCGCCGGAGGAGTGGATTGATCGCCAGGTGCTCACCCTCGAACTGGCTGCCGAATTCTTTGCCGAGCACAAGCGTCGCGGCTGCCAGTTTACGCCGATGGGCGCGGCGCAGGGCTGGAGTCCCGAGTCCTACGCCGTGTCGGTGCAACGTCTACAGGAGATCGGCTATCGACGCATCGCGCTCGGAGGGATGGTGTCTTTGAAGTTCGAGCAGATCGTGACCTGCCTGGAGGCTATCGCCAAAGTGAGGCTCTCCGGTACGAGTTTGCACCTGCTCGGCATCAGCCGGGCCGAGCACTATGCGACCTTTCACGAACTTGGTGTACGCAGCCTCGACTCGACTTCGCCGTTCCGTCAAGCGTTCAAGGACGACAAGGACAACTACTACACGACGGGCGACAACCACGTTGCGCTGCGCATCCCGCCGTCGGAAGGGAATCCAAGTCTGCGTGGACGCATCCGCGCAGGCCAACTCGACCAGAGCGTCGTCGTCAAGGCGGAGAAGCGCGCGCTAGACGCAGTGCGTGCTTACGACCGGGGCACCGGCACGCTGACGGTTGCTCTCAAAGCGTTGAGGACGTACGAGCGGATCTTCGATATCAAAGAACGCGACCGCACCGAGGTGTACCGTGCGATGCTCGAAGTGCGCCCCTGGCAGAGGTGTCCGTGCGCAGTCTGTCGTCGCTGGGGCGTCGAGGTGGCGATCTTTCGCGGTACCGAGCGCAACAAGCGCCGGGGCTTTCACAACCTATGGGTCTTCAATCAAGTGGCTCAGGAGCAGATAATCGGGATGAGTACGGTCAAGATAGATACGGAGGCGATCAGTGAACCGGCCTGATCTACGCCTGGACGCACTTGAGGTCCGCCAGGGCAAGCGCCGGCTCTATCAGTTCGCTGTAGACGGCAAGCAGCTCGCTGGCATCAGTACCGTCTCGCGCATTCACCGTGACCATGAGGGTCACATCGGCGGCTACCAGCGTCCTGAGGTCCTACGTCACGTCAAGGCCATCCGCGACTACCTGGAGAGCCCCGGCGCGCTCATGCCAAATGCGATCGTGATCGCGTTCGACTCGCGCGTGCGCTTCGAGCCGGCGCCAGGCATAAAAGCTAGCGCCGGGAGCGCCGCGGGGAGCATCGTCATCCCAGCGCCTGAGCCGGACTCGCCCAATGCGCCGGGATGGATCGTGGACGGCCAGCAGCGTGTCGCGGCACTCAGGGACGCACAGCTCGACAACTTTCCCGTGCCGGTCGTAGCGTTTATTACTGACGATCTGCGCGAGCAGCGCGCCCAGTTCATCCTCGTCAACAACACCAAGCCCCTGCCCAAGGGCCTGATTCACGAGCTCCTGCCAGACACCGAGGGGCATTTGCCTCATGCACTACTACGCAAGCGTTACCCGTCGAAGCTACTCTCACTGCTCAACCTACTCCCCGACTCACCGATGGCGGGGGCGATAAAGACCCCCACTATGCCCGACGGACGCATCCGCGACAACTCAGTGCTGAAGATGATCGAGAACTCGATCACCGACGGCGCCCTGTACCGCTACCGGGATCCCAGAACGGGCGAGGGCGACACCAGTCGGATGGTCCAGGTCCTGTGGAACTTCTGGGAAGCTGTTGCTGCCACCTGGCCTGACGCTTGGGCATTGCCGCCTCGCAAGTCGCGACTAACGCACGGTGTAGGGATTGTCGCGCTTGGCTTCGTTATGGACGAGATCACCGAATGTTGTTCGGTCGGATCTGAGGTACCCACAAGCAAGACATACTCGGAGCACCTTAAGCCGCTTGTTGAGATTTGTGCCTGGACACGAGGACAGTGGGCCTTCGGGCTTCGCGAACACCGAGCTTGGAATGAGCTTCAGGTCACTCCAAAGGACATTCTTAAGCTGACGGAGCTTCTTCTGCGGGCCTATAGAGCCAAGAATCTAGTCGAGAAAGACCGTGAATTGCATGCATCTAAGGATTCCATCGCAGCGCTTCAGTAGCGGTTGTAATAGTAATTCATACCTCAATATCAGCTCCCTTACCTACGTACAGGGTTAAAATATGGATACTTACGATGTCATAAGATTTAGTCAATACGAGTCCGATTCTGAAGATGACGATCTACTTCTGTTCGCTGCGCCAGCTAAGCAAATCTGGCGTTGGGCTGGCATCCCACGTAAGGGATGGGATGTACGTATGCTTTTCCAGCGATGGATCACTCCAGCGCGCCAACAGGAAGTAACGGCGTTTTGGGATTACGCATCGCAGTCAGTACCGCACGAACGACAAGGAAAGAATTACATCCTCGGGCCGACCGCCCTAACAGTTGCGGTCTTCGATTCACCGGAGGTCGAGTCCGGCAAGATCGCGCTCAAATACGAGCCGCCATTCGCCATATCCGATGAGCGGCCACGGAAGCTGTCACTTGCCGCAACTGTAGTGGTTGATCGTATGTCGAAGCGCCTCACTCCCCAGGAAAAGGAGGTGCTTCTAGGTGTTCGATCAGAGCCAACCTGTGAGTTCCCCGATGTATCCCCGAACTGGGTACTACAATCTCTGTGCCAAATAGTCCAGGCAGCCTCAGACCCTGAATATTTCGTCCAGACCAACAATTTGACGGATGGGGATGTAGATGGACTAATAGAGTCCCTAGAGGCACTTTGTCGTCCTGCCCTCGTTGTCGATGGCCAGCACCGCTTGTACGGTGCCGCGCACGCTGCGGCAGATATATGGCTCCCCATAGTAGCCATGCCTAACAGTCCGTGGACACAGGGCATCTACCAGTTCATTGTGATCAACGAGAAGGCCCAGCGGGTTGATACCGGGCTACTAACGGACATTTTCGGCAGTTCACTAACTCCAACTGAGCAGAAGGCCATCGAAAGTCAACTTGATCGAAGCGGGGCACGAGTCCAGGAGCGGATCGCGGCAGTGGTGGCCGCCAGGGATGAGGACAGCCCCTTTTATGAATTGGTTCGCTTTTCTCTCCAAGGTGAGTCGCAAGGGATTATTCCGACGCTCACGGTCCGTCAACTAATAGAGGGTGGTAGTCGCGGCGCACGGGGATGGAGGAGTGATACCGAGTTCTACACCATGTACGTCAAGCCTACGTTTCCCAATGCAGCAGAGTGGGATAGTTGGACCGATGGCAAGTGGAAGGACTATTGGTTCGCGTTCTGGGCTGAGGTACGGGACTATTACAACGCACAAGCCAGCAACGAACTATGGACAAAGGAGGCGCAGACTAATTTGACCAAGGCTGTATCGCTACGTCTATTTCAGAGGCTGTTTATCGAAAAGATGATCGAGAGTATCCGCGACGTGGTAAAAACGCGCGAGACGCTGGCGGCCATGCTCAAAGACGAGGAGCGGGCCGACGAGGCGGTAGAGGCACAAATCAAGGCGGTCGCCCTGCCAGACTCCATCAATGAGTTTAGAACAAGAGTGCGAGAGCAGTTTCTAGAGAAGGGGGTGCCTGTCCGGGTTTTTGAGCGTCCCTGGGTGAGCAGCCTCGATGACCAGCAAGGTCAACAGTATCTTTATGAAGAGTTTCTGAAGGCTTATGAGTCCTCTCAGCGAGATACGCTCTACTACGCACGCAATAAGGATGTCTTTGCCGTAACAGAAGACTGACATTATGTGCTTGCGAGCACAGCAGCGGAAGGTGCCGTGTGCTCACTAATGAAGTCTTGGACGAGGGCGAGTTCTTCGCTGCGCTTGAGGCGTTGTGTGCGAGTGTCGAGGAGTCTGAGGCGCGCGCAATCCGAATAGCTCTCACATCCGTGATAGCTCGTCTTGTGGAGACGCGTTTGTTGAGCGACCAGCAATTGCGCGAGGTGGCTCGATACCCTGATGTGTATCTAGAGCAGTCTCGACAGATCGTAGAAGATAGAGTCGCTGAGCTCGGCTTGAGCACGTATGTGGACGAGAATGACGTACGTTACCTCGCGCGATTGTTGACTTCGGGGGTTCCGCATCGGACTAGACCCGAGCCAGTGGGCACTGAGCTTATCTCCGTACTGTTTAGAGAGAGCTATCGCAATGGGGGCCGGGAGCTTCGCTGTGCTATTTGCGGCTTTCATTTCCGCGAAGGCGACGTGTCGGAGGCTCGACGGGAACTCGCACGACAATTCGAATTCGTATATGCAGCAGAATTTGATCCAAGACGGGTCGCGGATGGATTGAAGCCACCACATAAAACTGCCCTACACATCGACCATGTCATACCACGCTTGGGGTGGGGTCCGACTCGGGCTGAGAACTTGCAGGTGCTATGCGAGTTCTGTAATCAGGGCAAGCTATCGTTCCGTCGCGGCTTGGAGAACCTCTCGGGCTTTGCTGCAGCAAGCGTTCCGCCACTGGATCGCCTGCCCGCGGAGTGGGCGACACGACAAGCTGTCGTAGCAGCGCTCATGACCGCTCAGAGTAGTTGCGGAGCCTGCGGCACTCGTGCTGACCAGCGGGAGCTAACGGCAGTAGTGCAGGGCGAGTGGTTTGTACCGTGGATGCTCGAAGTACGATGCTATGACTGTGTCGAGAGTATTTAATTTAGGCGCAGCGGCAGAAACCGGACCCGATTGTACGGCCGAGAAGGAGAGAACGATGATCGGGTCCAGCGTCCGTTCGCGGATCTCTCCAGAGGCCGCTCGCAGCTCCTCGTTTACCACTTCGTGTTCGGCCCCGACTCCACAGCAGGCTGCCCTCCTGCTCAGCGACCGCCGACGGCTTCGCACCAGAGTAAACCCTGGTCGAGAGACCTTAGCTAGCCAGCTATATCTTCTCTGCCGCCGCTCTTACGTGTGGCCCGAACTTGGTTCTCATCGCCACGGCGGACATGCTCTTGGCAGGGACTGTCACGCTGATCGCCATCGGTCGAGTGCGGTCCGTGCGGGTGACGGCGCAAGCAATTGAGCGTACGCCGCACCCTCGCTCTTCGTCAAAAACGGAGAAGCCGACGGCGTAGATCGCCAGCAGTTGCTCTGCCAAGACAAGCCTCTTGGTGATAGCGCTGGGACCATTACGCTTGAATTTGAGTTCGGCGATCACCTCGCGCTGGTCGGGAGCGCTGAGACTGGCCATCAGCGCTCGGCCTATCGCGGTGCAGTATGCGGGCACATAGGCACCGACGTCGAGGCCGAGATCGGCCTCGTGCTGGCCGGGTCCGTGTGCGAACAGCCTCTCGGTGTAGAGCACTCGGACCCCTTCCAGCACCCCCATGCTGACGGTGTGGCCGGTCACTTCGCGCAGATCTTCAAGGATCGTTCTGGCGGCGGGCGTCTCTAAGCGCAGGGTGTTGATGAAATCGATACCTGGCCCGCCAGCGCTGCGGGCTAGGCGATAGCGACGGTCTTTGTCCTGCTCGAGATAGCCAAGCTCCACAAGCGTCTTCCCGTAACGGTGGGTGGTGGCGCGGCTGACCTCGAGGATGTCGGAGAGCTCGCTAATGCGCAACACAGGCCGGCGAGCACTGAAGCACTCGAGCATCGCGACCCCATATTCCAACGAGCGAGAATATTTTGTCACCGGCTCAGGCCTGATGCGAGGCTCACGATCCTCAGAGGCCCCGTACCCGTCATCTGTATATGGAGCTCCCCCTGCCTCTTGATAGCCCAAATCCATTGGCCTCAATGCTCGCGTACCCGGCGAGTTTCCGCTAGAGACCGCGAAACTAGTATCCGGGCTACTTGTCGTGTAGCAATCCGGGGGCGGACATGGGATAGCGTGAAGCCAAGTAGCGTGGGGATCTACGCGTCCACGCTCGGCGTGTCCTGAGCAGGATAAATGCCGGGATGGCCCGCGTACCCGCCGCCTCGAAGACCACCCGCGTGACCATCCCCACCTCGGGCGTAGCGGCTTGTGGCGTGGAATGAAAGAACGCCGCCATCGCGGCAAAAATCAGACGGTGATGCTCCGCGTCCGGAAGCTCGCTGACCGCGTCCATGGCTCTCAACGTCATCATCCTCAAGCGCTCCGCGGCGATCTGCGGCGAGCGATAGTGGTCGACGAGGCTCTGCTGGTTTTCGGCCCTGTCGGCTCGCTGATCGATAACGCTGTCAAGCAACGTGCTGAGCGCTCCCACCCAGGGAAAGTAGGCGCGCTCCAGTGCAGCCGCATGTTCCGGACCCATTGTCGGGTCACCCGCCGCGGCAATGAGTGCAAGCACCGAAAGCTGCGAGCCTGCGGCAGCGGCTATCTCCCACCATCTCAGACTTGCCCCCTCTACCGTTTGTGAGCGAGCCCAGTCCCCGAACGCATCCCGTGAGCCGTTTGCGTCGCCGTGGTTGAGGCTTTGATAGGTCGTGATTCGAGACACAGCCCTGTACATTGGCTCAGCGACAGCGGCAAATGACGGTAGCGAGCCTAGCGCCGCTTGACAGGTGCAGACGAGCGCCTCGAGATAGCCAGCGTCCTCACAACTAGGGAAGTGTCGGTAATAGTCAAGGTGATGCGTGCCGGGCGAGAGCGCCACAAGCAGAGCTTCATTGAGACTGCGGCCATTTGCAATCGGGTCTTGGCTAGGCAACTCAACGACGCTGTCTAGATAATCGAACGCAATCTCAAACGCAGTGATCGCACGCACGACCTTTCCTTGCAGGGGCGGCGGCACGAATGCCGCGAATGCGGTCGCGCCCTCCAGATCAACGCTCTTATAGACGAGTCCGTCAAATGCTGCCTTGCGCAACACAAGGTCGGGTATCTGCTCAGCGCGGCGGCACCACGCACTCAATTCACTCCGCGCGCGCGGGAAGACGCTCAACCAGTACTGCCGGGCAGCACGCGTATATAGAGCGACTTGGATGATCCTTCTGCAGCCCAGTGCCGCCACGTTTGAACCGCCCCTCACAAACCAGCATCGCAGTCGTCACTCTTGAAAACTTGCGCTGGCTGGCACCTGTGCCGCCGAGAAGCCCGGAATCGCAACTACCGCCATCGCAATTCCCACGATTAGCAACAGAGTGAGGAACACCTGCGAGCCGCTGATCGCAAACGGCGCCGGGAAATCAGTTGTCAACCTCAACCAGCGGTCGGCTAGCGCATGTCCATAGAGTCCAAGGATAGCCCCCTCGACGCAACCGACTACAAGTAGTATCACGCTCTCGAGAAGTATCGACCGCCATAGCTGAAGATAGTCATATCCCCAGGTCTTCATCGCCGCAAGGCGGGATCTCCGTTGCCAGATGGTCGCGCCGAGAGAAGCGGCAACCGCGAGCGCACCCGTGATGAGGATCAGAGTCGATATCGCACCAAGGCTGCTCAAGCCCTGGCGCGCACTGCGATCGGTCTGGACTTCGCGTTCGCGGAAGGTCTGGACGCTGAGACCTGAGCTTGGGCCTAGAGCCGCGAGCACCGCACGCTTGCCCGCGGCCAGACTTATCCCTGGCTTCAAACTAACTTCGAACGCAGCTGCATCAGTTGTATCCCATAGCTTGCTGTAGTCGGCGGAAGTAAGTGTGATCGCCCCAGCCGGCCAGCCTGAGTTTGTCGTGATCGCCGCCAAGCCAAGGCGCGCCGCTCCAGATGGCGTCGGCAGCAAAAAGTAGCTGCCCACATGCAAGTGGTGTTCGCTCGCAAATTCGCTCGACACGGCCGCCCAGCCGCCGGATCGTATGAGTCGCGTAGCGGTGGCATAGTTGCCCTTTAGCATCTGACTCGATGCGAACAAGGCTGGATCACTAGCAGGCTTTGCGTGCACCCAAATGCGCCGCTCGCCAACATCGAGCAATCCGCCTCGGTAAACCCGGACCGAGGCGATGCCCGGTGCCCTTGCTATATCAGCCGGTATGCCATCTGAGCGGAAATTGTCTGTGTTGAAGACATTGTCCCCAGTCGTGACCCAGATATCTGCCGTACTCTCATATTGAGTGACTGCGGTTTCAATACCGTGTATCAAGTCTGTCCTAGCACCACCGATTGCAAGACTGCCATAGACCGCCAGCGCCGCGATGGCGGCGAGAGCTACCGATCGAGTGGCTGTCGCCTCGAGCTCAACAACAGCGATTGATATGACGCCTTTGGAGCGTTCGCAAAGAGGCCGAAGAGCACCGAGCGTAGTTCTATATGCGAGGGGCAGCATGCATACAGCGGCAACCGCAAGCAACACCCCACCAACGATCGTCAGACGAGGTACTGCCACCGCTACCAAAGTGACAATCAGAATCAGCGCGACCCCTGTCAGAGCGAGTGCACTCGCGGCGCGTCTGGGAATGCTTTGTCCTGCCTCGCCCTGTTGATGCATGACCATATCGACGGCATACTTGGCCCGGAGATCGAGCAGGGGCCGCACCGATGCCAGCAGCGCAGCGAGCACCCCTGAGCCTACGGCAATAAGAACCGTGGGGAGGGTAATGACTTGCGCTTGGCCGATCGGAAACGCATCCGTTAGATAGTTGGGCACGCCGCCGAAGAGAGTGTGAGAGAGCCAGTCGCCGAGCACGATTCCCATCAGCGATCCCACAAGGCCAAGCGCCAGTGCCTGAACAGCCAGCAACAAGGCAATCTGTGCCGGATCGTAGCCAAAAGTGCGCAGTTCGGCCACCAGACGACGGCGTTCCGGCACGGTGAGGAGCATCGCGTTTAGTGCGAGCAGGAACCCCACCATTCCCGCGATAGCCGCGAAGAGAGTCGTTGACTGCTGGTTGGGCTTGGCGGCCGTACCGAGCAGTCGAAGCTCGTTATCCGCGGAGGTCACATTGAGCCTTCCAGCAGCGATTTGACGAAGCTCACCAGCCACCTTGGCTTCCGCACCGGGCTCGGCCTCAACCAGCACGTTCGTAACACGACCAGTCTGGTCGGTCAACTGTTGCGCCTTGCCCAGAAGGGTTATCGCGATCGGGCTGCTGGCGAGCGCACCGACAGTTTGACTCCCGAGCACGACGCTGACACCAACCCTCTGCTGCTTGCCGTCGACCCGCATGATTATCTTTTCGTCTGGCTTCGCGCCGATTGATTCTGCAACGCTTGAAGGGAGCCCGATCCCGCCTGAGATCAGGTTGGTCGCACCGGAGCCGAGATCTCGTGTCGCTTGCGGGTTCAAAGAGACTTGACGATCCGTCACACCGATCAGCTGCACCGGCTCGCTGCCGTGAGAACCAGCGATCACAACATTCTCCCTCAAAAGAGGCGATGTCGCCAACACTCCAGGCAGCGACTGAACCCGTTCCGCGACTCGCTGGCTGAAGCCGTCTTGGGAGCGAGAAGCAAGCTGAAGCTGGGCCGAGCCGACTAGCTGGTGGACAAGTCCACTTGCCGACTCTCCGATACTCGTGTTGGCGACAAGCACCCCGAAAACAAGCGCAACTCCGACCGCGATCCCGACCGCAGCCAGCAGCTCCTGAGCCGCGCGCGTTCGCAACCGCCACGCGTACAACGTGAACGGTAGACCGATACTCAAGCCGAGGACGGTTGGCGCTCTGATTTTCATGCCAGCGAGCGCTCCAAGTCCGAGTCGAGTCCATCGTTGAGATGCCCATCGCTCAGCGTGAGCACCCGATCGACAAACCGCTGTGCATGTAGGTCGTGCGTTACCAGCAAGCCTGGGATGCGCTGCTGGTGGCAAAGATCGCGCAACAAGCCAAGGATCTCCTGCGTGCGCTGGCTGTCGAGATTCCCAGTGGGCTCATCGGCGAGCAACAACCGCGGATCGCCGGCAAGCGCTCGTGCGATGGCCACCCGCTGTCGCTCGCCCATAGACAGCTGGGACGCGCGATGATTCATGCGGTGACCGAGGCCGACCTGTTCTAGCCAGGGGCGCACGGTCTGCTTGGCTTCATGCAGGCTAGGACCCATAGCCATCAGCTTCAGCGCAGCGTTGTCGACCGCCGTGGCGCCTGCCAGCAAATGAAAGGATTGAAAGACGAAGCCGACGTCATCGCGCCGGTAGCGGGCGCTCTCACGGGCCGATAGATGAGAGATGTCACGCCCGTCGAATGAGACGCTGCCACTGTCAGGCTCGAGCAGCGCGGCGGCGATCAGCAGCAACGTCGTCTTGCCCGATCCACTGGGACCGTATAGCGCCACCAGCTCCCCTGGTGCCACGCTCAGCGATACCCCGTCGACCGCGCGCACAATCTCCTCGCCCGCGGCATAGTGCTTGACGACGTCGCACAGCTCGAGGGCACTCATGAGCGCGCGTCGTCAGCGCGCGTCGGGCGGGCGTCGGGCAAAGTCGGGAGCCTTACGACGACGCCGTCTTCATCCATTGAGCGCACCTCACCGCTTGAGACGGCCATCGTACGAAATGCCCCCGCGGTCGCCGCCAGATTCTCGGAGGCGATCACCACGGCGAGGTTCCTGTCCTCGCCGAGCGACCGCAGCAATCCATACAGCTCGTCGCTCTCGATTGGGCTTGGGAGCACCGCCGGCTCATCTACGAGTAGCAGGCGCGGCTCGCGCACAAGCGCCATCGCGAGCGCAACCCGCAGACGCTCTCCAAGCGCGAGCCGATCCGTGCGTATATCGGCGCACTCGGTTATCGCGGCGCGTGAAAGCGCCTTCCGCGCCTGGGTCCTGGCTTCCGACATCGGCGTTCCGTCGCTCGCACATGCAGTCGCAACCAGCTCGACAACTGGGCGGACGATCTGCGGCCGCCATTCGCAGCTCATGAGCGCGATCCCACCGCGGCGCAGCTGTCGCGCCCGCTTACGCGTAGACATCGTCTGCAACGCACGAGCGTCGAAGCGCACCTCGCCCGAGTCGGGACGCTCGATCCCCGCCATCACGCGCAACAGCGTCGACTTGCCCGAGCGCTTCGGTCCCCACATGCCCACGAAATCGCCCTCGTCGATCTGAAGCGACACGTCGTCCAGGACCAAGGCCTCGCGACGCCCGTCGACGTAGCGCTTGGTCACATGGGTGAGCGAGAGCAACGGGGCCATGCTCGCTCCCGGCCTAGGATCCGATTAGGGCACGAATCGTCTGGCGCGACAGCTCCACCCACAGCAGCTCCCCGTTGATCTGTTGGATAGACGCTTCGCGTACTAGAAACATCATCGCCGCACGTAGCGACTGGCGCGCGGGCAAGCCAGCCTGGATCTCCGCTCGCTTGGCGAACAGAGCCCGCTCATAGCTGTTCAGCGCGAGCAGCAATCGCGGCAAGTCCTCCTGGCGTGCGACGACCATCCTCGCCTGCAGCTGTAATCTGCCCTGCTCGAGCGGCAGGGGGCTATCCATCCATGCCAGCAGCGCCGTCTCGGCAAGCTCTGTGGCGCTGTAGACGATTCGAGCCGAGTTCGTCTCCTCAGGCGACTCCGATGAGACCAGCCCTTCTTTCTGCAGGTTCCTGAGCATCCGGTAGAGGCTCGGACGGATGATCGACCAACTCGGACCCAGCTGCCGCTCGAGCCGGTTGGCTAGCTCATAGCCATAGCTCGGCCCCTGCACGAGCAGCGCAAGCGCGGCCCCCTTCAGCGGCGACTGATTCTTAGCTTTGGAAACCGCCTCATTGGGCGTCGGTGCATTCATCCATAACCTCACTCACCCTAGATGCCCACGGGACTTTACAGGATCGGGGCTTCTGACTATCTCTCGGATGTTTCCGAATCGATGGAACCTGTTGCGAGCCCGCTAGGCTCGCCGCTACTGGGCGCGAGAGACCCCGGCCACCGGGCCGAACTTTTGGTAGCCCTCGTGCCCGTTAGCGGGCCTGTTCATCTGTTCCCCGACAGGCGAGCCGCACGCGCCGACCCCTCGGCAGGCCGGTGCGCAGGCACCTAGTCAGCCTCGAGCGGAAAGCACACTCGCTATAGGTCAACTGTTGCGCGTAGATGCTCAAGCAAGGCTAGCCGTTGTTCAAAGGTGCTGCCACCTTCTTCTACGACAAGCCACGCATGGGGGATACGACGTCCGAGCATCTGTCCTTCTCCTGCTGTTCCCTGTGCTTCGAAAATACCGGGGTGACCGGCAACTGCCTTCACCGCAGGAAGTGGAGGCGGCTCGGCACCGGGATGGGATGCATCGAGCAGGACACCGGCCTCAACCGGCTCTTCTTCGCGGAAATACTCGGCGCTGGCGCACGACAGAAACGGACGACCCAGCAGACCCGAATATGAACTTCTGACCGCGGCGAGCACTTCTCCCCACCGTGCCGAGATATCTGGAAATTTTTCCACTCTGAGTTCACAGATACCATGTGGTACACGCTCGGGCTTCTTCCAGCTACGAGTCGGCACGTTGAGTCCTAGCGGTATGTCCGGCTTCGCGGACCGTCGGAGCACCACTCCCTTTGCGCTCAGCGGCGTAAAATGAGGGTAGGACTTGTTGTCCTCTGATCGCAGCTTCTTGCTGTGGATTTCCACGATCACAGACCGCAAGCCGAGAGCACCTGCAACACCCGTAGCCCGCATCGTAGCAACAGATCGACCGCCATCCACCGAAACCGCAGCCACTTCGCCAGTGGTGAACACAGCGCCTTCAGTCACCGATTCACTCGCAGACCAGCTTTCCGAAAAAATCGGACCGTTGGTGGTTGGACCACCCCCGCATCCACTCGACCCGTTCCCAACAACAGCCATGCACCATCCCACCCAGCCCGCACTAATCTCCGGCACCAACATCACCTGTCCATTGGGTACTACCCTGGCGATTGGCGTGGAACTAGCCGAGCATGACGACATCAAGACACATATAGCTGCCGCGAGAATGGACGTTACGAACCCACGCATCACATCTCATCGAAGTGCCGGTAGAAGGCGGCGAACGCCTCGCCATCCGAGCTCGCCGCAGCCAGAAGGGCAGCCTCTTTGCGCGTATCCCACTTCATCATCCACACCTATTAGCCCAAAGCCCCAGTCTCGTGACCGCAAGCCGCGAGGAAGGCGCACGCGTTCCCGCGCCCGGGAGATAGCGCCATCCCTCACTCAGGACTGCGCATGCGCATGAGCCTCGCTGGCCTGGTAGCGGGCATTGGCCCGCCATAGGTAGACCAACGTCCACAGTGCGACGAGGATCGGCAAGATGTGCGGCCAGTGAGGCAGCAGGACCCTCAGGACGTTGAGCACTCGCACCAGCAGCCCACTGAGGCCTTGGCCGACATGCAGGACGGAAGGGCGCAGCGCAGAGGGCGAGCACAGCCAGTGCACCCAGGTTGGGGTCTGCGAAGCGTGCGCCAATAGCACCGACCACTCGCCAATTCCGGCGACGGCGAGAACCGCGGTGAGGCGGATGAGTCTTCTATGCGTTGGACTCTGCACCACTCTCAACTTCCACAAGCGCCTTGCGTCCCGCCTCCACCGCTGCCGCTCCGGCAGCGCTCTGCTTCTGACAATATCCGCCCTAGAACGATCTATCAACTAGACGTCGGAGGCGACCGTGCGAGCTGACGAACGACAAGCATTGACGCTACTGAAGGCGATCCTGGCAGCCGGCATGCTGTCCACCGCCATCCACTACACCGACAACTTCGTACAGGTCAAAAGCTACCCGGGTCCAGGAGGCAGCTTCTACACGGTCGTCCGCGTCGCGATAGTGATTGGCTGGCCGCTGCTTACCGCTATCGGCCTGATCGGCTATCGCCGCTACCGCGAACGCCGCTATCAAGAGGCAAGAGTCTGCCTGTGCGTCTACTCGCTCACCGGCCTTGCCACCTTGGGCCACTTCGCCTACGGCAACCCCCAGATCCCACCGTTCTTCTACGCCACCCTCTTCACCGACGCGCTCGCAGGATTGGCAGTGCTCGCGTTCGTGCTGTGGTCCGCCAACGTATTCGAGCCAAATCAGCGAAAACTTGTTGACGTACTGTGATCATATAGTTCCGATATTGCGGCAAAATAGGCTGATCCGTATCATGGCGATCTAACAAGAGGTCGTCCGCGGCGTGCCGGGGCGGCTCCCCCAAATCTGGAATTCACCCCGATCTCCGGGCCGATCCCAAATCGCGGACCCCAACAGCCGGACATCTCCTTCTCGGCCTCACCTATCTGCAACGGATCAGCGACGCCGTGACGAGCGGCGGCCTGCACATCGAGCCAGGTATCTGGATCAACGTGCCCGAAACCGAAGAGCCGAAGGCGCCGCCCAGCATCGTGCGCCTGTCCCATCCCGCATGGGAATGCGCTGCTCGCACATCTCGGTGGCGACCTTGGTCGAGTTCTAAGCCCGTGGCCGGCGTGGTTATCCCGACTGCGCCGGCCACGTGAACAGAACGGACCTAGTCTAGTCCTGCGACGAGGACCCGCCTTGCGGCGCTTCCCGCGGCTGGGGCGACGCCTCGGGTTGGGGACCAGTCTCGTCTTTGGACGACACCTCGCCGGCGGTCGCCGCTGGCTCCCCCCTGACCTCGTCGATCGGGGCCGAGGGGAGCGCGTCTGCCTGCGCCTCCGCCGCCGCCCGGTTCTCCTCCCTGACCGCGAGCCATATCTCCTCGCGGAAGATCGACACTCCGCGCGGGGCCTCGATCCCGAGGCGCACCGTGCTGGCGCTGACCTCCATAACGGTCACGAGGATGTCCTCGCCGATCACGACGCGCTCTCCGGGACGTCGCGCCAGTATCAGCATGCTTCAGATTATGAAGCTATTCGCGCAGTCTCGTCTGAGAGCACGAACAAGGGGGCCTGCAGTTGGGCCTCCGGGTTGGCGTTGATCACCTGATAGCCGCGCCCTTCGTGGATCACAAGCGGCGCGCGCAGGTTGGCGGTGATGTCGAGCGGGTTGGGTGTGGCGCGCACAGTTACATATAGCTTGACATCCGCTCCCTGCTCGATGCCGGTCCGCTCGACGTCCTCGGGCGCCATGTGCAGCGAGAACTCCGAGAAGAACGGCTCGGGAGGCACAACCGGCAAGGCAAGCGCAGGCTCCTCGACCGAGTGCAGCCACAAGAAGCCGGTGCCAGGGTTGCGGTCAAGCAGCGTGTAGCGCGATCCCCCGAGGCCGATCAGACCGAAGGGGAACTCGATCACGTCCTGCTCGGCGACCTGCACCTCTCCGAAACGGATGCTCTGGAATGTCACAGACACGTTTGGCTCTCTCCTCGGCCGGCTACTGCAGGAACTGGAGTAGTGATTCTTGGACGATGCTTGCGCCGGCGCGCAGCGCGGCCTCATAGGCAGCCTGCTCGTTGGAGTAGGCGATCGATGCCTGGGCAATACTCACGTCCTCTGTGTTGGCCAGGCTAGCGGTGATCGAGCTCTGCAGCGATTCGATACGACTCGTGGCAGTCTGCAACTGGTCGGTCACGCTCCCGGCCGTGGCTTGCAATTGGCTCAAGCTGTCGATGCTCGATTCCAGGCTTTTCAGGTCGGTTGAGCCCAGCGCGCTGATGTCTTCGGCGCTACCGCCGCGCAAGTGTTCTGAGATCGTGCGCAGCGTGTCGAGCAGCTTGCCGTCGCCCGAGGCCTGACCGTTGCCGAGCAGCGAGGAGATGTCCGTGCTGATGTCGACTGACACGCCGGGGCCGATCGCGCGCGTGACCGTGCCGCTGTCGCCTTGGTAGGTGTCTTCGGCTCCCTGCGGGTAGGGCACGGTGGTCGTGTCGGTGCCCGAGAACACGTACTGACCCGCGTATTGCGTGTTTGCGTCCTGCTTGACGGCTTCGGTCAGCTGGTCGACCTCGGTGGCGATGCTTTCGCGATCGCTTTGATTGTTGGTGCCGGTCGAGCTTTGCACCAGCAGCTCGCGCACCGTCTGCAGCACGTTTGAGATGTTCGCCATCGCGCCGCCAGCCGTGTTCTCCCAGGAGATCCCTTCCTGGGCGTTGGTCGCATAGGAGCTCAAGCCGTCGAGCTGGCTCTGCAGGTCGATCACCTGGCTGGCGCCGTAGGGGTTGTCCGAAGGTTCGTTGATCGTCTTGCCCGAGGACAGTTCGTTCGATGTACGCTCGAGGGTGGCCAGCGAGGAGTTGATGTCGTTGAGGGTCGTGGCCGTGACCATCGCCGGCGTGATGCGTTCGGTCATGGGTGAGCCTCCACGGACCCGGCGAGCTCGCCGTCGCTCATAGGACAAGCTTTGGCTACTCCAAGGTGCAGACCGGGCATCGCTACAAACCCACCGTTCCGGTGCGCTCGATCAGCGTTTCGAGCATGCTGTCCATCGCTGTGAGTGTGCGTGCCGAGGCCTGGTAGCCGCGCTGGAAGCTGATCAGATTTGTCATTTCTTCATCGAGCGACACGCCTGAGACGCTCTGGCGCTGGTTGTCGATCGCGGTGACTGTCGTCTGCATGTTGGCTTGCTCGTCCTTGGCCGTCTGCACACCGCTGCCGACCTGCTCGACGAGCGCCGCATAAGCCTGTTCGGCGGCCCCGCCGCGCAGCGCCGCGATCGCCTGCGCCACGTTGTTACCCCCCGCGGCTTCGGTCGAGGATGTCTGCACCTGAGCGGCCTTCACAGCCACCTTGAGTGTGGCGGCGGTGGCGCCGGAGAAGAACGGCGTGCTCGTGTGCAGTGCGTTGACCGTGCTCGCCAGCGTGTTTGCCACGTTGTCGAGCGCCGTCTGATAGTTGTTGAGCGTCCCGGTCGGCGCCGTCAGGCCGAGCAGCGCGCCGAGCTTTCCGCCGGCAGCTTGCGTGAGTTCCTGGGGCCAGTTGACCGTCGTGCCTTCGACCAGCGGCTTGGGCGCATCGCCGAAGCTGACCGTGTCGGTGCCGTCTGGCTGCTCGCTGACTGTGACCTGCGCGAGGCTTGAGAGCTTGTCGAGCAAGAGATCGCGCCGGTCGAGCATTTCGTTCGGCTTCTGGCCCGCTTGTTCGGCGAGCTTGATCTGCCCGTTGAGCTGAGCGATCTGGTTGGCGTCGTTTTGCACTTCGCCGGAAGCTCCGGTTAGGGCCGCGTACTGCTCGCCGGCCTGGCTTGAGATCGTCGAGAGTTGCGCGCTGAGTTCGTGGAAGGTGTTTGCCAACGATTCGCCAGCGGCCACCACACCTTGCTTGGCGGCAATGCTTGTGGGGGCGTTGGCGAGATCGCTCCAGGCGCTCCAGAACGCCGAGATCTGGCTGGCAAGCCCAGAGCTCGATGGTTCGTTGAACGCCGCCTGGGCTTGGGTCAGCTCTTCGGACTGGGTACTGGCTTCGCTCAACGCGCTGTTTTGCGTGCGGTACTGCGCGTCCAGGTAGACGTTGCGCACGCGCGTGATCGTCGCGACGCTGACGCCGGTGCCAAGCTGCGCGCCTTCACCGGTCAGCGGCGAGATCGCCGGGATCACGATCGGCTCGTTGGTCTGCAGCACCGCCCTCTGGCGCGAATAGCCTTCGGTGTCCGAGTTGGCGATGTTGTTGCCGGTGACGTCTAGCGCCGCTTGCTCGGCGACCAGCCCGCTGAGCGCGGTTTGCAGGCCTTGCAGAGTTGGAATCGACACGGGCTTAGGCGCGCAGGTCGAGGACGTGCAGGTTGCCGTTTGGGCGCGCCCGCGTGATCGGCGTGGAGGAGCCGTGCGTGTCGTAGCCGGTGACTCCGTCGAGCGCCAGCACGCCCATCAGGTGGTCGAGGAAACCCAGTTCGATTTGCATCAATGCACGGTTGCAGGAGTGCTCGCGCTGCAGCTCGCGCAACAGGCCGCGCAGCTCCGCGCTCAGAGCGGAGGCACGCTCGGCGAGAGCATCGTCCATCAACGTGCACAAGCGCTCGAGCGTCACCGCCTCGGCCGCGATGCCCAGCCGCTCGCCGCTGCGAGCAAGCAGACGCGAGCGCTCCTCCTCGAGCAGCTGACGGCGGCCCATCTCCCCGCGCAGGATCCCGGCCAAGCGTACGACCGTGTCCACGTCGCGCGCACGTATCGCCTTGCCTTGCTCCAGCACGACCCCGAGCAGGCTTCGCGCCGAGCCGATTTGCGCGTCCAGGTGTGCGAGCACTTCCACGGCCAGCGCACGATCCTCGGCGAGCCCTTGGGGTGCGGCCAGCGCGGCCAAGCTCATGCGCTGGTGCCCCCGGTGGTGGCGGAACCGCCTGGCGGTGCGGTGACAGGTGGGTTGCTGTTTGTTGGGATTGGCGTGCTCGCGCCTGTACTTGCGCTGGTACCACCTGTCGTTGCCGCACCTACCCCGGCGCCTTGCGCGGCGGTACCTGCCAGCTGGCGAGTCATTTGAGCGGCGAGACCGAGGCCGCCCGCGCTCATCACACCGCTGGTCAGCGCCTGCGGCAACATCGAAGACAGCGGGCCGCTTGCGCCGCCGCTGCCCGGAGAGCCTTCAGTGGATTCGCCTTCCACGCCGCTTTCGCCGCCGAGGCCACTGCTCGCCGTCAGCGATTGCGAGAGCTCTTCGACCAGCATCTGTTCGAAGGCAAGCGCTGTCTCATAGGCCTTTTGCGTGGCGGCGGAGCCTTTGCGCACCCAGGCGGGCTCGAGCGTCTGGTTGACGGCAGGCAGGTCGCTCGAGGAAAGCGGCGCGCCCGAGGACAGCGGGACGCTCACGACGGGCGCAGCTGGTTGGCGATCGACATCATCTGACTCTCGGTCTGGATCGCCGAGCTGCTCATCTGGTAGGCGCGTTGGGTGCTCACCATCAGCGCCATCTCCTTCGACATGTCTACGTTGGAGCCCTCCAACGCGCCCTGACGAATCTTCGCGGCGCTCGCTTCCACGGCCTGCGGTGCGCCACTGGCCGTGGTCGGCGTCAGCGTGCCGCCGCCGCCAGCGAGCAGGTGGTCCGGCGAGCGGACGGTGACAAGCTTGATCTGGCCCAGCGTGCGCTTGCCGGCGCTCACGCTGCCGTCGGTGCCGATCTTCACCTCCTCGGCAGAGATACCCGCCGGCAGCTTGATCGGCGGTTCGAGCTGGTTGCCTTCGGCGTCGACGATCGTGCCGTTGGCATCGACGGCGAAGCTGCCGTTGCGAGTCAACGCCGGCTGGCCGCCCGGACCCTTGACCTGGAAGTAGCCCGCGCCTTCGATCGCTAGGTCGAGCGGATCGCCGGTTTCCTGGATCGGCCCCTGGGCATGGCTGCGCCCGATCACCTGCGCGCTTGCGCCGGCGCCGATGCTCGATTCGGTGCCGGCCTCGTCAACCGCGTTGTAGAGCAGATCGCTGAAGGCGACGCGCTCGGATTGGTAGCCGGTGGTGGAGATGTTGGCGAGATCGTTTGAGACCGCGTCGAGCTGTTCCTGTTGCGCGGACATGCCTGCGGCAGCGGAATAAAGGCCTTCGAGCATCAGTGATCCATCCCGTGAATTCGCTGTGGGTTTGCCGCTTGTATGTGCGTGATCTGACGGTTCACGGTATCCGTGCGCGTACTGGTAGTACGTGTGCGGACAGCGGGGACCGTCAGACGCGTGCAGACGCCGGGAAACACCAGTGGATTTACGAGATGGACCACTAGGCGCCGCCGTTCAGTGAGCCGACCTGCGAGGCCGACTCCTGCAGAGTCTGGCCGATCGACTGGATCGCCTGCTGGCCGGACTGGAAGCTGCGCAGCGAAGTGATCATTTCGACCATGATCTTCGCCGCGTCCACACCCGAGCCCTCCAATGAGCCCTGGCGCACCGTGCCTGTCGGCTTGCCGGAGGGGCTGCCTGTGTAGAGGTTTTCTCCCTGCTTGACAGCCCCCGGCACTTCGAAGACGCCGAGCGTGCTCGGCGCGACGGTACCGTCGGCGGCGACCTTCACCGGCGCTCCGCTCTGGTCGAGCACGGGGTCGCCGCTGGCGTCCGTCAGCACCCCCTGCGCCGAACTGGTGAACTGCCCGTCGCGGGTGTAGCGCACGCCTTGGGCGGTCTTGACCGCGAAGAAGCCGCTGCCGGAGATCGCGAAGTCCAGCGGTTCGCCGGTTTCCTGGAGGGAGCCTTGCGTCATGTCTGTGTAGGTCTTGCCGAGCGCGACGCCGGCGTCGACCGATCCGATCGCCGGCCCGCCCTCGCTGTTGGCCAACAACACGTCGCCGAAGCTGTGTTGGGAGGATTCGTCGGGCTTGTAGCCGGGAGTCGAAGCGTTGGCCAGGTCGTTTGAGAGCTGGTCCTGGCGGACCTGCTCGGCGACCATCCCGGAGGCGGCGATGTACAGGCCAAGATCCATGTCCCCCCGGGTGTTCGACCGCGGATGGCGATTCTTTAGGCTCAGCCGACGGCGCTGAACAGCGACAGCTCGTCGGAGAGCCGGTCGTACAGGCGCCGGCGCAGCTGTGTGTGGATCTGGGAGACGCGGCTCTCCGACACTCCCAGCCGAGCGCCAATGTCGCGCAGCGTCCAGTGCTCCAGGTAGAGCAGCACGGCCACTTCGCGCTCGACCGGCGGCAGCAGCGCAAACGCGGCGCGAAAGCGTTCCTTGGCTTCGCGGCGCTCGGCGCACACGATCGGGTCGCAGTCGGTGTCCGGGCTCTCCAGCGTGTCGATCCGCTCGATCGTGGCGTTCTCGTCCGAGCGGACCGTGCGGTTGAGCGAGCCGACCTCCGCCAAAGCGACCTCGTCGAGGCGGCCCACGAGCTCTCTCGGGTCCATGTCGAGCATTGCCGCCAACTCGTCGCGGCTCGGCTGGCGGTCGTGGTTAGCCAGGAACACCTCGCGAGCATGGTTGATCGCGCGCTCGTCTCGGCGCAGCGAGCGGGGCGCCCAGTCGTGGCGGCGCAGCTCGTCGAGCACGGCACCGTGTATGCGTGTCCATGCGTATTGCTCGAGCGTGGCCCCCTTCTCCGGGTCGTAGCGCTCGATCGAGCGGATCAGCGCCTCCAGACCGCAGGATAGGAAGTCCTCGACATCGCACTGGGCCGGAACCTCGCGCACCTTGCGGTAGACGATGTAGCGCACCATCGGCGTGAAGATGAAGATCAGCTGGTCGCGCAAGCGCAGATCGCCGCTCTGGCGGTATTCGCGCCATGTCCTGAGAGCCTCCGCCGCGGAGATCCTCACGGCCCCTTTTGCGATCGTTTCCATTTGCGACTCCGATTTCGAGGGAACTGCGAACAGGTGCCCTCGCCTGCGCCAAACCTGCCCGAGGTCTGAGATGCGCTATTTGCGAAGATTTCGGCCGCGGACCGTATCGGCCGTGCCGGTCGTAACCGTTTGAGTTGCTCAATCGGGACCAGTTAGCCGACTCTGCACAAACCTACGCAAAATCCTCATATTGATCACCTTTTAAATGATGTATTTCTTGCGTGTGGCTCGCGGGCTGGACACAGCACGCCATACACAGCACGCCACGGAGCGCGCGGGCGGTCGCATCGCACGAAGCCGTACGTGGCAAGGCGCGAGCCGCGGAACGGCACTTGCGCTCGCTCAGATATCGGCCAACCCGGTCGATGACCATGCGTGAAGATGGCTGCTCGCTCCCCCGCCCCCATCCCTCCCGGCGACGGTGCCGCCAAGGCCGCGGGCCAAGCCCAACCGCCGATTTCGTCGCACAGCGACGACAGTGCCGCACTTGCGACCGAGCTCTCGGCCCGCGCTCAGCGCCTGCTCGACGCCGGCGAGCTTGACGGCTACCGCCGGCTGTTTGACGAGCTCGACTCGATCGCCGACCCCCACCGCCGCTACCAGGCGGGCGTCGGCCTGATCGAGCGGGGCTTTATCGCAAGCGGCGATGCCCCCCGCACGCCCGCCCCCGTGAGGGGGCGCGTGGAGGGCGTGCTTTCCGCGATCGCAGCCGGCGCCATCGAGCTGCTCGACCAGCAACCGAGCGAGCCCAAGCTGCTCAACTACGCAGGCGTCGCCTTTTACGAGCTGTGGAGCCTCGACGCCGCTCGAGCCCTGTTCAAGGCCGCCAAGCGCCTGGACCCTCGCTCCGAGCAGGTGGACGACAACCTGGCCGCACTCGCGGGACGAAGACGACAGCTGCGCAGCGCCGCCCGCGCCACGCCGCAACACCCAGTGCTCGTCGAGCTCGCAAACCGAGCGCTCAAGATCGCAGGGCGCGCACGACCCGCCACGGGCATGCGCCTGAGCCTGTGCATGATCGTGCGCGACGAGCAAGAGATGTTGCCGCGCTGTCTTGCCTCCGTGGCCGACGCGGTCGACGAGATCGTGATCGTCGACACCGGCTCCACCGACGCCACTGTCGAGATCGCGCGCTCGTTTGGCGCGCGCGTGCTCTTCCATGAGTGGACCGGCTCTTTTGCACAGGCGCGCAACGTCTCCTTTGATGCCGCCGAGGGCGACTGGCTGCTGTGCCTGGACGCCGACGAGGTGCTGGTGGAGGAGGACGCGCCACTGCTGCGCTCACTCACTGGGCGCACTTGGCGCGAGGCGTTCTACCTCTCGGAGACCAACTACACCGGCGATCTCGAGGACGGCACCGCCGTCACCCACAATGCGCTGCGCGTATTTCGCAACCGGCCCGAGTACCGCTTCGAGGGCCGCCTGCACGAGCAGATCGCCCACTGCCTGCCCGGCTACCTGCCAGAGCGCGTCGAAGCAAGCGGCGTGCGCATCGAGCACTACGGCTATCTCGGCGCCGTGCGCGACAGTCGCGAGAAGTCGCGGCGCAACATCGAGCTGCTGCGCTTGCAACAAGCCGAGAGCCCGCCCACACCATTCCTGCACTACAACCTTGGCTCTGAGTACGCGGCCGCGGGCGAACCGCAGGCCGCGCTCGCCGAGTTCGAACGCGCCTGGAAGCTGCTACAGAGCCTGCCCGATCGCGACAGCTACCAGTTCGCACCGGCGCTGATGAGTCGCATGGTCAAGGCGTTGCGTGCGTGCGGACGTCCCGCTGACGCGATCGCGCGCGCCGAGGAGGGGCTGCTGCGCTTCCAGGGCTTTACCGACCTCGTGCTGGAGCAGGCAATCGCCGCGATTGCGCTGGAGCAGAACGAGCGCGCGATCGAATTGCTCGAGCGCTGCATCGAGATGGGCGACGCACCACGCCGCTACACCGCAACGCAGGGCAGTGGCAGCTATCTGCCAAGGCTGCAGCTGGCCGAGCTCAGACGGGCAGCAGGAGATCTCGAGGAGGCGACTCGCCTGCTCGAGCATTGCCTGCGCGAGTACCCGCGCTTTATCGGCTCGGTGTTGCCCTACGCGGGTCTGCTGCTGGCAAGCGGTGTCGAGCCGGGCGAGGTCTTGGCGCGAGTCGAGCAGCACATGCCAGACCCGCCGCCCGCGGCTCGCTTCATGCTCGGCACCGCCCTGTACGAGTCCGGCGCCACGGTCGCCGGCGAGCTCCAGTACAGGGAGGTGCTCGCGCGCCAACCGCACTCCAGCCGCGCACGCGTCGCACTTGGCGAGACGCTACTTGCGCAGCGACGCTACGACGAGGCGGCCGAGGTGGCCTGCGAGCTTGCAGACGACGACACGCTCGCGGTGATCGCCCGCCGCACAGAGCTGTTCGCGCGCATCGCCGGCGGCGACTACGAAGGCGCGAAGGAGGCGCTCGAAAGAGCGCGCGCGACGGGCATGGCCCAGCACGAGCTCGACCTGTTCGCAACCTGGCAAGAGCTCGCGCTTGGCGGAGTTGACGTCGCCGCACTCTCAGAGCTTGCCCTGGCGCCGCTCGAAGTGATGCTCGAGGCGCTGCTGCGCGTGCACGACTTCAAGAGCTTTGAAGTGCTGCTCGGCGCGCTCGAGCGCACGCCGCTACAGCCGCGCGAGCGCCGCGAACTGCTCGCCAAGATGTACCTCCGGCGTGGGTTCCTGGCATCCGCGGCCGAGGAGTGGATAGCCGTCTGCGAGCAGGAGCCCGACGTCCCCGCGCTGCTGGGCCTCGCCCGCGTTGCCGCAGCGAGAGGCATGACACACGAGATGAGCGACTTCGCGGCCGCGGCGCTCGCGCGCGACCCCGACAACGAGGATGCCGCCAGCCTCCTCTCTCAAGCACATGCCGCAACCGCGTAGGCACTCGAGCCCCTGCAAGCGCGGCCTTCGCCCGTCTGCTTGTCACCAAGCGATGGATGTTCGCCGAGCAAGGAGGGTAGGCCTGAATAAAGTTTTCGCGAAAGACGCCGATCACTTGAAGAGATATCAATCGCGAGGCGGCCCAGGGAACGGGTCGTCGCACACGTTTTCAGGGAGAAAACGCCATATGACCTCGCCGATCCTGCCATTCAATGGCCCGTCTTCGCTTGCGGGCTCTTCGTATCCGGTGTCGTTCATGAGCGACACCGGCGATCCAGCCGCGTTTCAGTCCGAGCTCAGCGCGAGCGATCGTCTGCTTGCAAGCCAAGACGACAGCGGCACACCGCCGCCCGAGGTGCTCGACCAGGTCGCGGCCGCGGGAAGGATAAGCCGCGAAATGCGCGAAAGCGGACATGAGCTGCGCTTCTCCGAGGGCAAGGGGGGGCGAGTCACCGTCGAGCTTTCCGATCGCAAGGGCAAAACCGTGAAGAGCATGTCGATTTCAGAGGTACTAGAGATCGCCGCCGGAAAGCCGGTGGAGAACCTCACCGGAAAGCCCTCGGTGTAAGACCTCGATGTCGTCGCTTGCGATCAGCTCCGCCGCCGGTTCGCCGATCTCAGTCTCAGGTCTCGCCTCGGGGCTTGACACGAGCTCGATCATCTCGGCGCTGATGGCCGTCGAACGTGAGCCGGTCACACGGCTCACCGATGCCCAGGAAAAGCTGCAAGGCCAGCAGAAAGAGCTGACAAGCGTTCAGAGCAGCCTCCAGCAACTGGCGCTTGCCGCCTCGGAATTCAGCATGCCCTCGCTGTTTGAAACCTCGCAGGCGGTCATCTCAAGCGAACCCACTCGAGTCAGCGCAGCCACCAGCGAGGGAGCCGCGATCGGCGGCTATGAGGTGGAAGTCACGCAGCTGGCCAACTCGGCCCAGCGCACGTTCACGTTCACGAGTCCCGCCGCCGAAGACACGCTCACGATCGACGGCAACAGCTTCACGGTGAAGGCCGGCGAGAGCGCCAAGGAATTCGCGAACGCGATCAACTCCGACAGCAGCTCAACGGTATATGCCGCTGTGCTCGAAGGCAACACCCTGGTGCTGTCCAACCGCGCGACGGGCAACACTGGCGCGGAATTCATCCAGGTGAGCGATCCTGGCGCGACGCTCGTCGAAAAGGCCGGCACCGCCAAGGAAGGCAAGAACGCCGAATACAAGGTCGACGGAGTCGCGGGGACCTCGACATCCAACACCGTCACCAACGCGATCGCCGGCGTAACCCTGACTTTGGGCGGACTTACCACCACCGGCCCCGTCACAATTGACGTGCAGGCTCCGGGTGCAAGCGTCAGCGCCGTGGAAGCGCAGGTGCAGTCGTTCGTCAAGCTCTACAACTCGACGGTCGAAGCGATTCAGAAGCAGCTGACCACCAAGCCGATCGCCAAGCCGACCAGCGCCAGCGAATTCGGCACGGGCACCCTGTTTGGGGACTTCGAACTGGAGAGCCTGCTCGGGAATATGCGCCAGAGCATGTACGAACCGATCGCTGGGCTTGCCGCCGAAATGTCCAATCCCAGCGATATCGGGATCAGCACGGGCGCGGCCTCGGCCGGCGGCGCCTCCCAGTCCTCGATCGAAGGGCTGCTGACGGTCAACTCCACCAAGCTCTCCGAAGCGATCAAGACGAATCCCGCGGGCGTGCAGCAGATGCTCGAGAAGTGGTCGCAGGGCTTGCAGAGCACGCTCGAAAACGTCGCTGGACCCGGGGGGACGCTCGAAGCGCGAGCCACAGGCGACACAACGCAGATCACCGAGTTGACCAGCCAGATCGACACGATGAACGAAATGCTTGCCGTGCGCGAAAAGGCGCTGCAGGCTACCTATGCCGAGCTCGAAAGCGCGATATCGCGGAACACTTCACAGGCCGACTGGCTGACCAGTCAAGAAGCCTCGCTAGTGGCCAGCAAGGCATGAGCAACCTCACCGCAACGCCGAACGCCTACCGCCAGGGGGCGGTACTTGCCGCCACGCCGGGGGAGCTTGTCGTGATGCTCTACGACGGCGCACGGCGCTTCTTGCGCCAGGCAAGTGTCGCGATGCGCGAGGGGCAGGTCGAGCGCGCGCACAACACGCTGCGTCGGGCGGAGTTGATCATTGCCCACCTAGACGGCATCCTCGACTTCGAACAAGGCGAAGTCTCCGATCGCCTGCATGCGATCTACCAGTTCTGCTTGGCGCATCTCAACAGCGCGCGCCACGATCAGGATGCCGACAAGCTCGAAAAAGTCAGCGAGCTGTTGGGCGAGCTGCGCGAGGCGTGGGCACAAGTCGCCGAGGAGATCGCCCGCGCGTGAGCGAGATCTCGCTCATTCGCGATCCCGCTGATCGACATGCCCCGCGCGCACGCGGGGGGCACACCAAATGAGAGACGACCCGCACACCGGCGACAGCCACACCTCTCTGCGCCCCTATGAGGCGATCCACGAGCACGCCGAGCTCGAACTGGAGCTGGTGGGACGCGGCGAAATAGAGTCTCTTGGCGAACTCGGCGAGCGTTGGGAGCAGCTGACACGCGACCTGCCTGCTCGCCCACCCGCGGCGGCGGCGGCGTTGTTGCGCCAAGCCCGGCTGATCCACGAGCGCACACGCATCGAGCTGATTCGCCTACGCGAGTCGCTGTTGGCCGAGATCGGTACCAGCGCGCGTGCGCGGCGCGCGGCCGACGGCTATGGGGGACAGCTTGCGCGCCGTCCCCGCCTGGATCGCAGCGCCTGACCAGAATCGCCGCATTGGGTCCAGTGCATCCAGTCCGGCTAGAAAGATCTTTCAAAATGAGCTGCACGGCTAACACCCCCTTTGCGTGACAAGGAGGTTTTATTTAGGTACCTAACCTTTACCTGAGCCTCCGCATAAGGGGGGTGTTGGGTGGTTCATTGAAAATGAGCTGCACATTCCCAGCTGCACAACCCCGGCGTTCACGGCACACGGACGCACCGCCGCATGGCTCAGTTTGGAAGACCCTCTAAAGACCCAGGCAGGGCGGCCGATCACCAGGGACGGTATATGGCTCCCATTGACTCGACCCAGCAACTGCTCGAGGCCGCGATGCGCGGCTCCTGGCAGCGCGAGACTGCCCTGACAAGCAATATTGCCAACGCCGATACACCCGGCTACAAACGCCAGGAAGTCAACTTCGAGTCCGAGCTGCAGAGCGCGATGAACAGCGGCGAACCGCTGGAACAAGTTGAGTTTCAGACCGAAGTGCAGCCCGAAGAGGACGGTCCAAACGGCACCAGCGTCAGCGTCGATCAGGAATCGGCGAAGCTCGCCGAAAACGGGCTCGACTATCAGGCCCTCACACAGGTGCTCGGAGCCCGCAACAGCATCCTGAGCGCGGCGATCGGGGTCACCTCGTGAACGCGGCCGACACGTCGCGTCATGGATGCCCCAGTCGATGTCCCCTCGTAGGCGCAGCCGACACGTCGCATTGTCGATGCCCCAGTCGATGTCAGCCACCGAGCACGACCGACGTGGGGGCCTGATGGGGCTCTTCGAAGCAATCGGCATCGCCGGCAGCGGACTGACCGCCGAGCGCGTGCGCATGGACGTGACCGCCGAGAACCTCGCCAACGCCGACACCACGAAGGCCGCGGGCGGACAGCCCTACCAGCGCCAGGAGGTCGAGCTCGCACAGGCCAGCGAAGGTGGCTTCGGCAGCGCGCTTTCTGGAGCTATCCAGCAAGCAGAAAGCTCGGCCCCGGCCGGCGGTGTCCAAGTAACGGGGATCGTCAGCGACGCCACTCCCGACCAGCAGGTCTACGACCCCGGCAACCCCGAAGCCGACGCCCAGGGCTACGTGAAGATGCCGAACATCAGCACCGTCACCGAAATGACCGACCTGATCTCCGAGTCGCAGTCCTATCAGTCCGATGTGACTGCGATGCAGACCGCCAAGTCGATGTTCAGCGCGACGCTCGGGGTGCTCAAATGATCGTGCCCGCGGTCAGCGGACTGGCGAGCAAACTCTCCGAAGGCCTCTCCAACAGCGCCTCGCCGCAGACGGTCGGCGGCCTGACCCAGGGCGGCCAGAGCGCCCAGGCCGGCAGTTCCGGGCTGAAGCTGGAAGGCAGCAGCGGCCTCGGAGGCAGCAGCGGCCTCGGAGGGAGCAACGCCCTCGAAGGAGCACGCGGTGTCGAAGGCACTGGAGGTGTGGAAGGGACCAGCGGCATCGAAGGAGCCGGCAGCCTCGGCGGCGCGTCAGGCAGCGGGTCGGGCGGCTTTGGCAGCGAGCTCTCAGAAGCGATCTCCTCGCTCGAAGGCACCCAGCTGAGCTCCGACAGCGCAGCCCAGTCGCTTGCCACCGGCACCGCCAAGGATCCCGAGAGCGCGGTCGTGACCGTCGAGGATGCGCAGATGGCAATGGACCTGGCCTCGCAGCTGCGCACCAAGGCCGTCGAAGCGGCTCAGAACATCTTCCAGACACAGGTCTGATCGGTGGCGCTCGCACCACCGCTTTCACAGCTCATGACCTTCGGATCGCGGGCCTAGGCTGTGCCCCTCTCCCAGCTCGCCTCGCGGCTCACTACTCGCGGATGGCTGATCGTCGGCGGGGCCACGGTCGGCGCGATCCTGTTCATCTACCTGTTCCTGCACATGGTCTCGGCGCCGAGCTACACGACGCTCGTCAGTGGTGTTAATCCCTCCGAAACCGGCAAGATGACGAGCACGCTCAGCGAGCACGGCGTCAATTACGAGCTACAGAACAACGGCACAGCGCTTGCCGTCCAGTCCAACCAGACCGCCGAAGCGCGCGTGGCCCTCGCCGGCGCGGACCTACTCGGCAACACCCAGCCAGACTTCAAGCTGTTTGAAAAACAGAATCTCGGCGAAAGCACCTTCCAGCAAGGAGTTACCTACCAGCGCGCGCTGCAGGGACAGCTGGCGGAGACGATCGACTCGATACAAGGTGTCTCCGGAGCGCAGGTCGAGCTGGTGTTGCCCAGCTCTCAGAACCAGATCTTTGGCGAAAACCAAGGGGTCTCGTCAGCCGCCGTGCTGCTATCCGGCACCACCTCGATGCCACAGAGCTCGGTGCAGGGGATCGCCCAACTGGTCGCCTCCAGCGTGCCTGGCCTGCAGTTGAGCAAGGTCACGATCACCGACGCCTCGGGACAGCTTCTGTGGCCACAGGCCGCCGGCGGCGGCGACGGCAACGGCGTGCAGGAAACCGAGCAGCGCTATGACCAGAGCATGGGGGCAAGCATCGACGCGATGCTTGCGCAAACGCTTGGTCCCGGTAAGGCGCAGGTGTTGGTGTACGCCAATATGAACGTAAACCAGAGCACCCAGGAACAGCTCAGCTACGGCAAGGCCGGTGTGCCCCTGCAGCAGAGCAAGGACATCGAGACGCTCACCGGCAACGGCTCTGGTGCCGCTGGCGCCACCGGCACCGCGAATCTTCCGACCGGCACCAGCACAGGTGGGAAGTCCAACTACAAGCACGAAACGACGAGCAGCACTCTGGGCGTCAGCAAGACCGTGACCCACACCACTACCGCTCCAGGGACGGTCGAAAGTCAGCATGTCTCGGTGCTGCTCGACCATTCCGTTCCCGCCGCCTCGCTGCCGGCGATCCGCGAAGCGATCACCAACGCCGCCGGCATCCAGACCAAGCGCGGCGACACGATCTCGATCGGGCAGATCCCATTCGCGAGCCCGACCACAAGTACCGCAAGCTCCACTAGCAGCATGCTCGGCTACGCCAAGTACGCGCTGCTCGGCATCGCTTCGCTGCTCTTCCTGTTCTTCACCACGCGCTCTCTGCGCCGCCGCGAATCGGACACGATCGACGATCCAGTCTGGCTACGCGAGCTGGAGACGCCGATGCGCCTCTCCGAGCTGCAGCGCGAAAGTGCGCCAAGACCGGTACCGGCGATGGCCGGCGTGGCGCCTCCCAACGGCAACGGAAATGGCAATGGGAACGGGAACGGGCACGCCGGCGGCGACCAACTCCGCCGCCAGGTCGAGCAGCTCGCCGACAGCGATCCCGATCGCGTCGCCCAGCAGCTTCGTAACTGGATGCAAGAGGACTAGCGCGAATGGCCGACTCACCTTCAGAGACGGCGCCGAAACTGCCGGGCACTCTGGCAGAGCGCTCAGCGGGCAGCCCATCCGCACCCTTGCCGGCCGCCCCAAGCGAGCGCTTGCCAGGAGCGCGCAGGGCGGCCGTGCTGATGGCGGCGCTCGGACCCGAGCGCGCAGCGAACGTGATGCAGCGCATGGACGAGGAGGCGATCGAGAGCCTCTCGATGGAGATGGCGCGACTCTCCTCTGTCGGCGCTGAGACAACCGAGTCGGTCTTCGGAGAACTGGCTGCCGAGGCCGGCGAGGGCCAGGGGGCTGTCAGCGGCGGGTTGGACTTTGCGCGCGGCGTGATTGAGCGCGCTCTCGACCCCGAGCGCGCCACCGATCTGCTCGGGCGCCTGGAGAGCGCCAGCGAAACACGACCGTTTGAGTTTCTGCGCCGTGTGCCGCCCGAGCGGATCGCTGCGCTGCTGCGTGGCGAGTCGCCTCAGACCGTTGCGCTCGTACTCGCCAGCCTGCACACGAATCTGGCCGCCGGCGTGCTCGCCCGGCTGCCCGAGTCAGAGCAACCCGACATCGCGTTGCGGATCGCGCGGATGGGCAACGCCGGCACGCGCGTCATCCAGCAGGTCGAGCAGATGATTCGCCACAAGCTCGGGGCGACGGTCGAGCGCAAGTATTCCGCCAGCGGCGGGGCGAAGACGCTCGCGGGAATCCTCAACCATGCCGACCGCACCACTGAGCGCAACGTGCTCGAGCGCCTCGCCGGAGCCGACAAGGCGCTTGCGGAGGAGGTGCGCGGAATGCTGTTCGTGTTCGAGGATATCGTCAAGCTCGACGAGCGCGCGATCCAGCAAGTGCTGCGCGAGGTCGACCAGAAGGACCTTGTGCTGGCACTGCGCGGCGCACCAGAGAACGTGATGGAAGTCGTGCTCACAAACATGTCAGAGCGCGGCGCGGCGATGCTCAAGGAGGAGATGGAGATCCAGCCACCCCAGCGCCAGCGCGACGTCGACGAGGCGCAGAGCCGCGTGGTCGCGGTCGTGCGCAAGCTGGACGAGGCTGGCACGATCGTGATCGCCGGGGGCGACGAGGAGCAGGGCGAAGCGGTTGTCTGACACCACCGTCAGCTACGCCTTCGAGCAACTCGAGCCATCCGAGCCCAAGCCGCGCGACGCGCCGGCTCGCATGCTCGCGCAAGCCCAGCTCGAAGCCGAGCAGATCCGCGAGCAGGCACGCGCCGAAGGCTATGCCGAGGGGCGCAGTGCCGGCCACGAATATGGAGCCGCCGAGATGGATCTCGCGACGCGAGCGCTCGACGAGGCCATGCAAGACATCGAGTCGCTGCGCGTCGAGTTGGTGGCAGCGATCGAAAACGACGCCATCCAGCTTGGGTTGCAGCTGGCCGAGAAGATCCTTGGCGGCACGCGGCAGTTGCCCAGCGAGCGCATACTCGAAACCGTGCAGGGGGGGCTGCGACGTGTCACCGACCGACGCAAGATCGCCGTGCTCGTCAATCCCGCTGAGCTCGAAGCTGTCAGCTCGGCCATCGCGGAGCTGACCACCGGCAGAAGTGGCGTCGAGCTGTGCGACATCCAGCCCGACGAGCGCGTCGAGCCCGGCGGGGCGATCGTGCGCACCGCCGAGGGCGAGGTGGACGCCAGCGTAGAGACACAGCTGGAGCGGGCGCGCGAGGTCGTCGAAGCCTCGCTGGCGGCCGAGCGCGCGGCGTGAGCGAGTCTTCCGATTTGGACGTTCCCCCGCGCGCGCGGGGGGCATCGCCTTTTCAGAGCACACCACCCGGCGCGCTGCTGGCAAGCGCCACACAAGCCGTGCGCGAGGCCGACCTTGCGCGGCGCCACGGTTTTGTAAGCAACCTGATCGGCCTGATCATCGAGGTGACAGGACTTCAGGCGGAGATCGGAGAGGTGTGTCTCATCGATAGCCGGATTCCTGCCGAGGTGGTCGGGTTCCGCGACGGGCGCACCCTGCTGATGCCTTTGGGCGAGCTGCACGGGATCGGCCCTGGCACACGCGTGCTCGCAACCGGCGCCCCCTTTCGTGTCGCCGTCGGTCCCGGCCTGCTCGGACGCGTCCTCGACGGACTGGGAGTGCCGTTGGATGAGCTTCCAGCACCGTCGGGAGTCGAGCGCTCCACGATCGCCCCGCCGCCAAGCGCGCTCTCCAGACCCCGCATCACCGAGCGCGTCGGGCTGGGCGTGCGCGCGCTCGACTCGCTCGTGCCCTGCGGGCGCGGGCAGCGACTCGGCATCTTCGCCGGCTCCGGCGTCGGCAAGTCCTCGCTGATGGGCATGATCGCCCGCTCGACAAGCGCTCAAGTGAACGTGATCGCGCTCGTCGGCGAGCGTGGACGCGAGGTACGCGAGTTCATCGAGCGCGACCTCGCAGGCGCGCTCGAGCGCTCTGTCGTCGTCGTGGCCACCTCCGACCAACCTGCGCTTGTGCGCATCAAGGCCGCTTTCACCGCGACGACGATCGCCGAGCACTTCCGCGACCAGGGCCACGACGTGCTCTTGATGATGGACTCGGTCACGCGCTTTGCGATGGCCCAGCGCGAGGTGGGCCTCGCGATCGGCGAGCCGCCCGCCACACGCGGCTACACACCGAGCGTGTTCGCTCTGCTTCCGCGTCTGCTGGAGCGCGCCGGCACGAGTACAAGCGGTTCGATTACCGGGCTGTACACGGTGCTGGTCGACGGCGACGACATGAACGAGCCGATCGCCGACGCGACGCGCGCGATCCTCGACGGGCACGTCGTGCTCACCCGCTCGCTCGCCCACGCCGGTCACTACCCCGCGATCGACGTCTTGCAAAGTGTCTCGCGCTTGGTCGGCGAGATCGTCTCCCCCGAGGTGGCGAGCGCCGCACAGCGATTGCGCGCCGCGCTGGCCGTGCTGCACGAGAAGGAAGACCTCGTCGCGATCGGGGCCTACCAGCCGGGCAGCGATCCTTTGCTCGACATGGCGCTTGCGCATCGTGCCTCGATCGAGGACTTCTTGCGCCAGAGCGTGGACGAGCGCAGCACGCCCGAGCAAGCCGACGCACAACTGCTCGAACTGGCCGCCTCGCTTGCGGGTGAGGCCGTATTCAGCCCCGGGGACACTCCCGATGGCGAGGAAGTAACCGCCGAGCGAATCGATCCAAGCGCCGCGCCGGCGGTGAATGCCGTGGCCGAGGTACCGGCCATACCGGCGCTTGGGTTGAGCATCTAAAATCGACGATGCCCCCCGCGCGCGCGGGGGGCATGCCCAAATCCGCATACCATGCACCGTGCCTGCCTGCGCCCTTCAGGGTGTCCCCCGCGCTGGGGGATCGCCCCCGGCGAAAGCCGACATCGCAGCTGTCGCGCAGGCTAGACCTAAAGAAAGGCGCGCCGCGTCCGATAACCGGACCGTGAATGGACCCGTTTTCCGCTTTCGGCTCGAGCGCGTGCGCGCACTGCGCGAGCGCAAAGAGCAGCAGGCCCAGCAGGAGCTGGCACAGGCGATCGCGTCGCGTACGAGCACTGCGGCCGAGCTACGCGCCGCCGAAGCTCATCTAGAGCAGGCGCACTCAGACCACCGGGCCGAAGCTGTCGAGGTCCAAACGCTCAATGCGGATGAACTGGTCGCGCGCCAAGCCTTCCTCGAGCGCATCGAGGCACAGCGCGGAGCGTACGCCCAAGAGCTCCAGCAGCGCGAGGCCGTCGTAGCCGAGCACGACGCCAAGCTCACTGCCGCGGCCAGCGACCACGAGATGCTCAAGCGCCTTTCCGAGCGCCGCCGCGGCGAGCACGAGCGTGCCGCCACTAGCCGCGAACAGGGGGAGCTAGACGAGATGACCGTGGCGCGCTTCGGCCGAGGCGAGACATGAGTACCGCGATCGCTCCCAACGTTGGCGTTCCTGAAGACGAGCAGGCGATTGTCCAGCGCGTGCAACAGCTGCAGGGACTGATCGAACAGACCCGCCAGGTTGGCTCGGGGATCGCCCCGACGAGTGCCACGGCCAGTTCATCCACTACGGCCTCACAAGTGCCAACGGGAGACTTTGCCGCAGCGCTCCAGGCAGCCACCGCCGCGGACGCGTCCTCACCTATCGCCGTACAGAGCCAAGGCGTAGCAGGTACCGCGGGCGACGGTGGCGAATACGACGGTGTGATCGAACAGGCAGCTGAGCGCTATGGCGTAGATCCCGCGGTGCTGCACGGCTTGATCCAGCAGGAGTCGGGGTTCAATCCGAGCGCCCAAAGCAGCGCCGGCGCGAGCGGCCTGACACAGCTGATGCCGGGCACCGCTTCGTCCATGGGTGTCTCAAACCCACTCAACCCGACCGAATCGATCGAAGGCGGCGCGCGCTACCTGGGCCAGCTGATGAACCAGTTCGGCGGCAGCACCGAAGACGCTTTGGCCGCTTACAACGCTGGACCCGGAGCCGTTCGGCAGTACGGCGGCATACCCCCCTATGCCGAAACCCAGAGCTATGTGTCCAAAGTACTCAGCTACGCCGAAACCTACCGTCAGACTCACCCTGCTTCGATCTCCGCCGGGGGGCTGGCATGAACAGCCCTATAGCTCTCGACATGCCAGCGACGTCGCTGCCCTCCGGCTCGCCCTCCAGCGGTGCGAACCGATCGAGCCCGCCCTCAGGCGCTCCACCGGGAGCCTCAGCGGGGGTCCCGCCACCGGGGGCTCCACCGGGCGCGCCGTTCCAGAGCGCGCTTGCCACACATTGGGCCCGGACCGCCACTGCGGAAGGCCATCCAAGGAGCAGCCTCAGAGGGGCTGCCGACAAGAGCTTGCACCCCTCGCACGCGACGCGTGCATCCAAAAGCGGTGCAAGCGGGGGCGGCGGGGTCGTGACGGCGCCTTCGTCGGTGTATGGGGTCCCAGCCCCAAATGCCGTTGAAACTCCGGCAACGACTTTGGCCGGTGGATTGGAAGCTGCCACGGGAGCCGCCGATACAACCGGCACGACGCCGGTTGCCGCGGCCGCAGCGGCCACGCTCACCTCTACGCCCGAAGCAGGCACTGCGGCTGTCCTACCGTCGGGGCTTGCTTCGCCACCAGCAGGCACTCCGGACTCAAGCTCGGCTGCCGACGCACCAATGTCTTCGCTTCCTGCCTTCGCCCCGGTCAATGCGGCTGCATCGACACCCGTGGACGCATCACCCGACATTGCATCGCCCGCCGGCGCCGATGTCTCATCCGCCACGACTTCCTTCCCGGCAGCCGCATACTCCGACAGCCCTGATGTCTCATCCGCGACGACTTCCTCATCCGCAGCGGCACCCTCCACCGGTCCCGATGCCCAACCAGCCACGACTTCCTCACCCGCGGCGAAATCCCCCGCCGATGCCGGTGCCTCACCTGCGACGACATCCTCGATAGTCCCCGCCTCCTCATCCGCCGCGGGATCGACTCCCGCTCCACTATCAACCCTCGGAGTTTCCGAAGCTCCCACCGGCGCCGCGCCGACACCCACGGCCACTCCATTGCCGCCCACGGCGACGGCTCCCACACCAATGGTTGTGCTCAGTCCAGGAAATACTCCGAATGCATCGGGCTCACAAGCAGCCGAACAGCCGAGCGCCGCGACATCCCAAGCCGCCGAAGGCACGACGACTGCACCGTCCTCCGACCAGTCGGACTTGAACCAGATACCAGGGACAAGCGCACTCGACGCGGCCACACGCAGTCAAAGCGCCACCCAAACCACTCCCTCCTCACTAAGCGCGCGCGCTGCCTCCGCGCCCTTCCAGAATCGGACAGCCGCTGCGCCGGCCCCAAACGGCAGCGACACGCCCAACTCGACGACAGAGCTCACCGGTCGGTCCTTGGCAGCATTCAACCAGGCACAAACAGCAGATGCGCAGCCGGCCGCGCAGACCGTCACCGCGGCGCCGGCGAGCGCAGCAGCGGCCTCGACTATGGCCCAAGCAAGCCTCGACACCTGGATGAGCCCCAACCCCGAAGCGAGCGCCGGTGTTGGTGCAAGCCCCAGCACGGGCGCAAGCCCACTGCCCGTCCCGGGTGTGCCGATGCAGGAGATGATCGACGCGATTGGCGCAACGATCGAGCTGGCCGCCCGGCAGGGCATCGCCAGGGCGCGGATCGAACTTCAGCCCGAAGAGCTCGGTCACATCAGCATCTGCTTGAGCCAGACCAGCGAAGGACTGCGTGCGCGCGTCACCGCCGACACGCCCGCCGGCGCGCAAGCGCTCACCCAAGGCCGCTCTGAGCTGCGCCAGTCGCTGGGCTCGCTCGGACTGTCGCTGCTACAGCTCGATATCGGCTCCTCTGGCCAACCGCAGACCGGCGAACAGGACGGACGCTTTGCCGCCAACGCCGACGAGTCGAGTGCCGTCGGCGCAACGGGCACAGCCGAGGAGAGCGAAGCATCCGCCGAGCCGCAGGACAACACACGTCCGGCCGGTAACCCCCTGGGCGAAATCGTCGACGTGCTCGCGTGAGCCACCCCATCCACCCAGCAACCGAAGGTTGTCCTGTGAGCGAACGAAAGGACAGAGAACCGTGACATCTCCAGTCGCACAAGCCGCCTCCGCCCCTTCCAGCGGCTCCACGTCGGCGGCGAGCCCCGAAAACCCGAACAGTGTGCTCGGGCAAAACGATTTTCTCAAGCTGATGATCGCTCAGCTGCAGGCACAGAATCCTCTGGAACCGGCCAACGGCAACGAATACGTGACCGAGCTGGCGCAGTTCACCCAACTCGAGCAGACGACCAACCTCGCGAGCGCCAGCGAGCTCTCGAGCGCGGTTCAACTGATCGGCCACACCGTCAGCTACAGCGATCCCTCCACCGGTGCCACGGCTACCGGCAAGGTCGAAAGCGTCCAGTCCACCAGCTCCGGTCCGACCCTCACGGTCGAAGGCGTCCCGGGCGTGAAGGTCGCGAGCGTCAGCGAAGTCAAATGAGCCAATTCAAATGAACCCGATCTCAAACCAAGCGCTGATCCCTCCGGGTGGATTGAGCACCCCGCCGATCCCGCGCGACGCCCCGGCGACCCCGGCGACCCCCGCGGGCGCACCGACCGCCCCCGGCGCGACCAAGCCGGCTGACGAGACCACGCGCAAGCGCGCCGGGGGCGGTGCCGCCGGCGCCGCCGGCGACCAGTCTTTCGCCGAGGCGCTCCAGCAGGCCGGCGGCTCTCAGCCGCTGCAGTTCTCCCGCCACGCGCTCGCCCGTGTGCAGCGCCGCGGGATCGAGCTCGACCCCACCACGCTTGGGCGACTCTCAGAGGGAGTGGGACGCGCGGCGAGCAAGGGCTCGCGCGATTCCCTCGTACTTGTCGACGGCACCGCCTTCGTGGTGTCGGTCAGCAACCGCACGGTCATAACAGCCGTGGGATCCGAGCAAATGAAAGACAACGTATTCACCAACATCGACAGCGCCGTCATCGCATAAGCGCGACGGCAACCACGACAACGGCTGGACCTCACAGAGGGGGCCGCGAAAGGAAGGGCAGTCACGATGATGACTGGAATGTATGCCGCGATCAGCGGCCTGGACGCAAACCAGGCGCTGCTGAACGAGACGGCGAATGACTTGGCGAACGTAAACACAGTGGGCTACAAGGCCTCCAGTGTCACGTTCTCCGAATCGCTGACACAAGTGATGCGAGGAGCATCCGGACCGACAGCCACCAACGGCGGCTCCAACCCCGTTCAAATCGGGCTCGGGGTACAGGTCGCCGCCACCCGTAACGAAATGACAGAGGGCTCCTTCCAGACCACCAACAACCCGCTGGACGTCGCGATCGAGGGCAGTGGCTTTCTGCGTGTGGGCGCCGGCACACCGCCAGCCAAGGAACCGTACACAACCGGCTTGCCCGCCAAAGTCAACTACACGCGAGCCGGCGACCTGACAACCAACTCGCAAGGATTCCTCACCACCGAAGCCGGTGAATACGTGATCGGCCGCAACGCCGTGGCGACCGAAACCGAAGCCGGCACCACCTACGCGGCCGGTAAGGAAGAAAGCTACATCAGGATCCCGCCGGGCTCCAGCAACGTGACGATCGGCCCCGACGGATCCGTCACCTACACCGACGAGAACCCCGAATCCAAGACCTACCAACAGCGCGTAACCGCAGGCTACATAACGCTTGCGACATTCCCCAACGAAGACGGACTGGAACGTCTGGGTGGCTCACTTTGGGGGCAGACGGCAAACTCGGGAGCACCGATCGTCGGCACACCCAATACCCCGGGCTTCGGCTCGACGATCGGCGGGGAGCTCGAGATGTCAAACGTCGACCTTGCCACCGAGATGACCAACATGATCACGGCCGAGCGTGGCTATCAAGCAAACTCGCGCGTGATCTCGACAGCCGACGAAATGCTCGGGACGCTGGTCACGATGGTGCAGTAGCTCGCACACGCTTGCCAACCCCGCGCACTTCGCGAATATGACCGGTTCCTGGCAAATCTTTACAGCGCGACCAAGGAGGTCGAAGTAGAGCGGACAACTCCGAGGAGCATGGGATGGGACGGCGCGCTTGCACTGTCCCATCCCATCGCTGATTTCGACCGATCGCCAGTAGCCCACGCATCTTGGTGGGCACCTCGCGCATCTCGATGGGTACAGCTGTGTATTTCAAAACGCTCTGCGCACCAACACCCCCCTTTTAGTGAGCAAAGGCAAATATTTAGGTACCGAAGCTTTAGGTACACACCCAAATTTTCTAGGTTTTTCGCGCAAGGGAGTTGGAGATGATCACGCTCAACCGGCTCGGCCACAGTGACGAGCCCTTCCAACTGAATCCGGACATGGTCGTGACCGTCGAATCGACTCCCGACACCGTCATCACGCTCGCCACGGGCGCGAAGGTGGTCGTGGCCGAGACGCCTGAGGAGGTCGCGGCCGCCCTGCATGCCTATCGCGCCAGCGTGCTCAGCGAGGCGCTGCGCAACCGCCGCCCGCCGCGCCAGCCCGGCCCTTCGGCCGGCGCGCGCGAGCAGGGCCGGCTCAGCGCAGTAGAAGACGACCCGGCGTAGCCACCCAGCGCTGCAGACAGAGTCGACGGACAGGATCGCCCCTCGACGGACAGGACCGACCCCCCCCCTCCGGAGCTTTCGAGCGTTCGCCGCGCTCCAAGCAGGTTCATCGCCCAGCTGTCAAGGATTTTTCCGCAGCGCCGATAGTTGAGCAAATGAAAGCTTCAACGGCCATTGGGATTGGCGCGGCTTTTGGCGCGCTCTTGCTCAGCTCGATGATGGACGGGACGAGTCCCGCGTCCTTCATCAACATCCCGGCGCTGATGATCATCATCGGCGGCACCTTCGGCGTGACGCTGGCCAGCACCGGCATGGACGTCATGAAGCGCGTGCCGGGCCTCTACAAACTCGTCATCTCGGCCGAACCCCCCGACACGCGCGGGCGCCTCGACCAGTTGGTCGGCCTGGCCGACCAAGCTCGCCGCGAGGGCCTGCTTGCACTCGACGCCCAGTTGCCCGAGATCGAGGACCCCTTCACCCGCAACGCCCTGCAGTTGGTCGTCGACGGAACCGACCCGGAGATGGTGCACACGATCCTCGAGGCCGAGGTCGACGGCATGGCCGCCCGCCACGCCGTCGGCGCCTCACCGTTTGAGAAGGCCGGCGGCTTTGCACCGACGATGGGGATCATCGGCACCGTCCTCGGCCTTGTGCACGTGCTGCAGAACCTGGCGGCGCCCTCCACGCTCGGACCGTCGATCTCCGCGGCCTTCATCGCCACGCTGATGGGCGTCGGCTCGGCCAACGTTATCTTCCTACCGATCGCCAACCGCTTGAAGGCGATCTCCGCCGAAGAGGTCGAGCTGCGCATGATGACCGTCGAGGGGATCCTCTCGATACAGGCAGGCGATAACCCGCGCCTGGTATCCGAAAAGCTGATGTCCTACGTGCCCCCCGCCGAGCGCTCAGAGGACGACGAACAGTCGGTCGCGCCACCGAGCGTCGAGTCCAAGGCGGCCTGAGCGTGGCTCGCGGGCGCGGGCGCCATCGCGGTGGGGCTCATAGCGAGGAGAGCGAGGAGCGCTGGCTGCTGACCTACGCAGACATGATCACGCTGCTGATGGCTCTGTTCATGGTCCTCTTCTCGATCTCCTCGGTCAATATTTCCAAGTACAAAACCCTGCAGCAATCGCTGAAGGCCGCCTTCTCGGGCAACGTCCTTCCCGGCGGCAAGGCAGTCGCCCAACAGGGCTCAACCGCCAACTCGAGCCAGATCCCCGCAAGCGTCGAACTGCAGGCGATCGAGCCGGTGACCACCCAGGGCGCCGCCAGTCTGCAGAACAGCAACGCGCACGGTACGCAGAGCACCACAGCGGCCGCCCAGCAGGAAACACCCGCCCAGCGCGAGAACAACGAGTTCGCGCAGATCAAGCACGAGCTGGACGCATATGCCAAGTCGCACGGTTTCAGCTCGAGCGTGCAGACCTCGATCGAACAGCGCGGCCTGGTCATCAAGGTGCTTACTGACGACCTGCTTTTCCCATCGGGCCAAGCGACGCTCGACGCACAGTCCTACGCGCTGCTCGGAGAGATCGGCCAGCTGCTGAACATCGACGAAACCCATCCGATCAGCGTCGAAGGCAACACCGACAACGTCCCGATCCACAGCTCCCAGTTCTCGAGCAACTGGGAGCTCTCGACCGCTCGCGCCAGCGCCGTGGTCGAATTCCTGGCCGAACACGGGGTCGCCGAGCACAGGCTGACCGCGAGCGGCAACGCCGACCAGCAACCGGTGGCCAGCAACGCAAGCGAAAGCGGCCGTGCCCGCAACCGGCGCGTGGAGATTGTGATGCGCCGCATCTACGGCGGAGAAGGCGAAAGCAACACCGGCAGCGAACCATAAGCAGAGATACATCCAGAAAGCCCAACGAAGCCCAGCCCAATACCACAGCACCAAGACCATGCTCAAAAACAAGAAGATCCTGCTCGTCGCGATCGTCCCGATCCTGTTGTTCGGCGGCTACACGATGACCAAGGCCAAGCCGGTGGTCAAGGAGAAGGTCAAGGGCACCATCTACGTGATGCCACAGTCCTTCCTGCTTAACCTCAGCGACGGGCGCTACGCCAAGATCAGCGTGGCGCTCGAGCTGGCGCCCGGACAGAGCGATGGCGCAAGCGCCGCCACCAGCTCATCCGGTTCCGAAAGTGGACCCGGTACTCTGCCCGAGGAAGCGATCGTGCGCGAAATCATCACAAATGCCGTAGCCGGTCAGAGCGGTGAAACGCTCATAAGCAGTCACGGCCGGGAAGCGATCAAGCGTCAGATCCTCCACACAATTCAGCAAAGGACCGACGTCAAGGTCGAAGAAGTGCTCTTTCCGGATTTCACAGTTCAATAGGAGGCAAAGTGGCTGAGGCAATCGAGTACGAGCAGTTCGATCAGAACCCGTCGAGTGGAGCCACGAGCACCGAACTTGGCGGAGCCTCGCCCTCCGATCCCGACCTGAGCCGCCTCAGCGACATACCGATGGAGTTGAGCGTGGAGATCGGCCGTACGCATATGACCGTCGGCGAGACGCTCGACCTGCGCGTCGGCTCTGTTGTGGCACTCGAGCGCCAGGCCGGCGAGGCGGCCGACCTGCTGGTCAACGGCACGGCGATCGCCCGCGGCGAGGTGATCGTCATGGACGAGCGCTACGGTCTGCGCGTCACCGAGATTCTCGAGAGCAATCAGATCTCAGCCTCCACGGGCACCGACGAGGCGATGGTGAGCGAGGCCATGGCCACCAACAGCTGACTTGGAAGGTGAGCACAGTTGAGCCCGAAGAGCCGCGCCGGCGCTTCCAAGGACGAGCCACAAAGCTCCAAGAAGCCCGCGTCCTCTGGCACAGACGAGTCGGCCGGCTCCAAGAAGCGCACGCCGGCCGCCAAGGCGGGGGCAGCCGCCGGCAAGGCCCGCGGCGGTGCAGCCAAGGGTGAGCCTGACGGCGCACAGGCGGGAGAGACAGGCACACAGGCCGACACTTCAGACGCTGCTGAAGCAAGCAGCCAGGCGGGCGGGCGCATACGCACGCTCGACTTCTCCCAGCCGACCAAGTTCACGACCGAGATCAGACGCCGCATCTCGAGCGCGATCGAACAGTTCTGCGAGGCGCTGTCGGGCCGTTTGACGAACGAGTTGTCAGTGGAAGTCGAGCTCAGCGTCGCCGAGGTCGACCAGCACACTTGGGCGGCCGCCAAGGCACGGCTGGCCGCGGACGCCGTCGCAGTTGCCGTCGAAGCAAAGGCGATCGAGCGTCAGATGCTGCTCAGCGTCGAGCAGCCGCTCTTGCTGCAAGCGCTCGAATGCCTGCTCGGCGGCCAGGCAGCCCAGGCACCGTCAGAGCGCCACCTGACCGACATCGACTGGGTACTCGCAAGAGGCCTCCTCGATGGGATCGTCGCCGATCTCTCAAGCTCCTGGAACGAGCTCGGCGGCCCACAACTGACGCGCGGCGAGGTCGATTTGGAGGCCGACGCCGGCGTCTTTGCACCCGTCGGCGAGCCCACCTTCGCAGTCACCCTCGCGAGCAGGATCGACGGCCAGTCGGCCACGATGTCCTTGTTGATTCCCTGGGCGGCGGTCGAGCCGGTCTCCGAGAGCATCCGCGGCGGCGGCGGTCCGCCGCTTACGGGCGACGTGCGCGATCCCGATGCGTTGCGGCGCGGTCTCGCCCGCGCCCAGATACTGCTGCGCGCCGAGGTCGGCTCGGCGCAGATGCCGATCGAGCAGATGCTGGGACTCGTCCCGGGCACGCTCGCCGAGCTACAGGGTCGCGCCGATGACGGCGTGTGGCTATTCGCCGAAGGCGTGCTGCTCGGACGCGGAAAGCCCGGACGTTCTGGTACGCGACGGGCGATCAAGCTGCACTCCATAAGCGATACGCCGACGCGCGCCGACACTTACGCAAAGCTTGGCCGAGCCGAGCTCGAGCGTGCACGGGCGCATGTGGACGGCACGGGCGAGAGCGCCGAGGGCCGAGCGATCTTGCGCAGCATCTTCGTACGCGTATGGGCCGAGCTGGGACGAACGCACCTCCCGCTCAGAGACGCCGTCGAGCTCGCACCGGGCGCTGTCGTCGAGCTCGATCAAGCCGCCGAGGCGCCGGTCGAGCTGTTCGTCAACGGGCTGTGCTTTGCCAACGGCACGCTCGTGGTGACATCAGACGGCGGCTGGGGCGTGCAGGTCTCAGCGCTCGTCTGAGGTTTGCCGGAGGAACCGGCGAAAAGTTATGCACCCTTTTGAGTTTACAATAGTAACTACTTTATGTAGTTACTATTGTAAGTCATAGAAAATTTATATACCTCCCTACGACTCCTTGCCCTAAAAAGTCGTCAAGCCGGGAGCCGACCGACTTTGCACCTGGGCGCATCCGTCGACACCAGACCCTCAAGACCTGCCCCTTCGGGCCGATAACCGGGGGCGACTCTTCCTCGGAGTCGTCCCTCGATGACTAAGTTGACCCTTCCCCGTGCGGCCACGCAAGTGGTCGCCTTGCTGTGTTGCTGCCTGCTCGTGTGGGCCAGTCCCGCGTCGGCTTTCACTGCAGCCAACACCAAGAAGGGCACAGGCGAACAGACGCCGCTGAACCTTGGCTCGCCCAGCCCCGGGTCACACCCGAGCTCCGGCGGAGCCAGCATCGTGCGTACGATCGTTGGCCTGGCGATCGTGCTTGGCGTGATCTGGGGGCTTTCGTGGATCTTGCGCCAAGTCAAGGGAAGGCGCGATCCGCGTGTTGCCGCAACCGGCCTGACCAGCGTCGCCGCGTTGCCGCTCAGCTCCGGGCGCTCGGTGCACCTGGTCAGAGCCGGCAACGACTATTTGCTGCTGGGTAGCGCCGAGCACGGCCTGATGCCGATCCACCGCTACACCGAGCAGCAGGCGCTCGAAGCGGGCTTGCTCTCGCCCGAGGAGCCCATGCAGCCGCGCAAACGCCGCATCAACCTCGGTCTGCTCGCCCCGCCCAGCTCGCAAGTTGACGATCTTCGGACGGGCTGGGCGGGGCCACATCAGGAAGGCGAGCATTGGTTGAGCGCACACGAGGGCAGTCGCTGGCCTGAGCGATCGGCAACCGCGCGGCCCGTGGCTCCACCCATGGCGGTGCTTCCGCGGAGCACGCCTGAGCGACCCCGCCCCACGAGAACGCTCGAATCCGGCGAGCGGCAGAGCGACCCGATGCACATGCCCTCGGTGTCGTCGAGCCTGATCGAACGCCTGCGCGAACTGACGGTGCGCCGTTGAACCTCAGCTCCAGCAACTCCGTCCAAATCCTGCTGCTGGTCGCCGGCCTCACGCTCGTGCCGGCGATCCTCTTCACGGTTACCGGCTTCAGCCGCATCTTGATCGTGCTCGGCTTCATCCGCTCTGCGATCGGCACCACCACCGAGCCGCCCAATCAGGTGCTCGTCGGGATCGCGCTGTTCTTGACGATCTTCGTGATGGCGCCCACCGTCGCCGCGATCAAGCGGGAGTCGGTCCAGCCGCTGATGGCCCATCAGATCAACACTGTCACCGCGCTCGAGCGCGCCGAGGAACCGATGCGCGAATTCATGTTCCGCCAAACGCGAGCACAGGACATCGCGCTGTTCGTCAACCTCGCCAAAGCAAAGACGCCGCACACTCGCGCCGAAGTCCCGACCGAGGTGCTGATCCCGGCCTTCATCGTCTCCGAGCTCAACATCGCGTTTCAAATCGGCTTCTTGATCTTCCTGCCGTTCCTGATCATCGACCTGATCGTCTCGGCGACGCTGATGAGCATGGGCATGATCATGCTGCCGCCGACCTTCATCTCCTTGCCTTTCAAGATCCTGCTGTTCGTGCTCGTCGATGGCTGGGATCTGGTCATAAGAGCACTCGTCCAGAGCTTTCACACCTAGGAGGCGTCGTGCCGTGAACCAGGACACCGTCGTCAACCTCGCTTCCCAGGCCATGAGCCTGGCGCTGAAGATCGCCGGACCGTTGCTGATCGTCGCGCTCGTCGCCGGGCTGGCGGTCAGCATCTTCCAGGCGGTCACACAGATCCAAGAGCAAAGCCTCACGCTGATCCCAAAGATCATCGGCGTCGCCGCCGTGATGATCGTGCTCGGACCTTGGATGCTAGGCCAGCTCGTCGCCTACACGACCGCTCTGTATACATCGATCCCCACGATGGTCGGCTCGTGAATCGAAGGAGCGACCAGCCCCCCGCGTCGGGCGTGCCTGTGGGCGCAGCGCCTCATGCGTCAGGCATGCCCGTAAGTGCACCGTTCCGGCGGGCAAGGGCGCACACGTGAACGAACTGCTCAGGAAGCTGGCCGCCGGCGAGCTCGTCGGCTTCATCCTGGTGCTGGCACGCGTCACGCCGCTGTTCATCGTCGCGCCGCTGTTCTCCTCCTCACTGGTCCCCGCACGGGTGCGCGGCATCATCGCCGTCGGCATCTCGATCGGGTTGACGCCAATCGCCATGCACGGCCAGCACATACCGAGCCAGCCGCTGGTCGTAGCCGAGCTCGTGATCGAGGGGTTGCTGGTCGGCCTCGGTTTTGCATTTACGCTCGCGATCCTGCTGGCGGCCCTCGAAACTGCTGGCGCGATGATCGACGTCGTCTCGGGCTTCTCTTACGGAGAACTGATCAACCCGATGACCGGTCAGAACGGCGCCGTCATCTCGCGCTTCTACTCACTGGTCGGGACGATGGTCTTCCTGATGATCCATGGCGAAGCATGGACGTTGCGCGGGCTTGGGCGCACCTTCCAACTCGTTCCCCTGACAAGCGGCCCGCGCATGCCCTCGCTGATCGGCGGCGCCGAGCAGGCATTCGCCGGCCTCTTCACCTCGGCGCTTGAGATCGCCGGACCCGTGCTGGTCGCGCTGCTGATAACCGACGTGGCATTCGGCGTCGTCTCGCGCGTCGTGCCGCAGTTGAACGTGTTCGCCGTCGGCTTCCCGGTAAAGGTGGCGGTGGCTCTGCTCGTCGTCGCTGCCGCGCTGCCGTTCACGGCCAACTGGATCTCAGAACAAATGTCGGTGAGCGTGGGTGCAGCGCTGGGCGCGCTGCACGTGGCCTGAGACATGGCTCGCGACGAACGCACAGAGAAGGCCACACCCAAGCACCGCCAGCGCGCCCGCGAGAAGGGCCAGGTCGCGCGCAGCCCAGACCTCAGCGGCTCGCTCGTCCTGATCGCGGGCCTGCTCGCGCTCAGCGTGATGGGTCCGAAGATCGTCGAATCCGGGGCCACGACCTTTCGCGAAACGCTGCGCGACGTCGCCAACCCCGCCCGCGCCATAAGTGCCGCCGGCCTCAGCGAACTGATGCACACGGCACTCACGACGATCGTGCTCGCCGTAGCCCCGGTAGCGGGCGCCTGCCTGCTCGCCGGGCTGCTTGGGGGAGTCGCGCAGGTTGGCTTCAAGCCCACCGCGCAAGCACTGAAACTCGACTTCCGCCGCATCAACCCGTCTGCGGGCGCGCGCAATCTGTTTGGCCCCAATGCGATCTTCGAAGCACTCAAGGCGATCGCCAAGGTCGCAGTCGTCGGGCTGGTCGCAGGTCTTGCCGTGTTGCCGGGCTTGACCACGTTGGCAGCCAAGGTCGGCATGCAACCGGCTGCGCTTGGCGCCCTGATGGGCGCAAGCGCCCTCTCGATCGCCCAGCACGCAGCCATGGCCTATCTGGTGATTGGGCTGCTCGACTATGCCTGGCGACGCTATCGCCACGAGAAGCAACTGCGCATGACCAAGCAGGAGATCAAGGAGGAGACCCGCCAGTACGGCATCTCCGCCGAGGTCAAAACGGCTCAGCGCCGCCGTCAGATGCAAGCAGCGCGAGCGCGCATGATGGCCGCGGTGCCCAAAGCCGACGTGGTCGTGACCAACCCGACCCACTACGCCGTTGCGCTGCTCTACGACGGCTCGCATACAGCACCGCTGCTAGTAGCCAAGGGCAAGGATTTGATCGCCGCCCAAATCAGACGTGTCGCCGAGGAAAACGACGTGCCCGTGATCAGCAATCCGCCGCTTGCCAGGGCGCTTCACTCCTCGACCGAGATCGGCCAGATGATCCCTCGAGAACTGTACGCAGCGGTCGCCCAGGTACTCGCCTTCGTCTACCGCCTGGCCGGGCGTAGGAGGCTCGCCTCGTGAACAACCCCACCGTCAAGCGCCTCTTGGGCCATACCGATCTGCTCGCCGCCGTCGCCGTCGTCTGCGTCGTGACGATGCTGGTCGTGCCGCTGCCGCCGGCGCTCCTGGACCTGCTGATCACGCTCAACATCTCCGCGGCGCTCACGATCGTCGTGGCCACGATGTACCTGGGCAAGGCGCTTGACTTCGCCTCCTTCCCAAGCCTGCTGCTGCTGACGACGATGTTCCGCCTGGCGATCAACGTGTCGGTCACGCGCCTGATCCTCACCACCGGCGACGCCGGCAGCGTCGTCAAATCCTTTGGCCAGTTCGTCGTCGGCGGCAACGTCGTCGTCGGTCTCGTCATCTTCCTGATCCTCGTGGTGATCCAGTTCGTGGTCGTCACCAACGGCGCCGGGCGCGTCGCCGAGGTCGGCGCGCGTTTCACGCTCGACGCGATGCCGGGCAAGCAGATGGCGATCGACGCCGACCTCAACGCTGGCCTGATCTCAGACGACCAGGCGCGCGAACGACGCTCGGAGATCGCACGCGAGGCCGACTTCTACGGGGCGATGGACGGCGCCTCGAAGTTCGTCAAGGGCGACGCGATGGCGGCGGTCATCATCACCGCGATCAACCTCGTTGGCGGGATCGTCGTGGGCATGCTGCAGATGCATCTCGGCTTCGGCGAAGCCACCCAGAAGTATTCGCTGCTGACGGTCGGCGATGGGCTCGCTGCGCAGATCCCGGCGCTGCTGATCTCGGTCGCCACGGGCATAATCGTCACACGCGCAGCTTCTGACCGCGACCTGGGCAGCGACATCGCCGGCCAGATCCTCTCCCAGCGTCGGGCGCCGATGGTCGCGGCCGGCGCGATCGGCCTGTTCGCGCTGATCCCCGGCCTGCCGAAGCTGCCGTTCTTGTTCATAGCGGCGATCTTCGGCCTGATCGGCTGGGCGGTGCGCAACGGCATGCCCGAGGCGCAGGAGGCCGCCGCGGCAGCCGCCAAGGCCAAGGCTGCGGAGCTGGCCGCGCCAGCTCCCACCCCGGAGCCGCTCTCGGAGGTGGGCGTCGACGCGCTGGAGCTCGCGATCGGCTTCGGCCTCGTGCCGCTCGTCAACGGTGGCGCGCTGCTACGCCGCGTGAGCATGATTCGCCGTCAGATCGCCGGCGACCTCGGCCTCGTGATCCCGCCAGTGCGCATCCACGACGAGCTAGGCATGGAATCGCACGAGTACGTCCTGAAGGTGCGCGGCTCGGAGGTCACGCGCGGGCGCATCATGCCCGGGCACCTGCTGGCGATGGACCCGGGCGATGCAAGCGCAACGCTACAGGGCATCCCAACGCGTGAGCCGGCCTTCGGCCTGGACGCGATGTGGGTACACGACTCCGGGCGAGCCGAGGCCGAGGCGCTCGGCTACACCGTCGTCGACGCCGAGTCGGTGATCGTCACACACTTGACCGAGACGATCCGCTCGCACGCCGCCGAGCTGCTCACGCGCCAAGACGTGCGTGCGCTACTTGACAAGCTCAAGGAGTCAAACGCCGCGGTCGTCGAGGAGGTCGTGCCTGACACGCTGTCGCTCGGGGAGATCCAACGCGTATTGCAACTGCTGCTCTCCGAGGGCGTGCCGATCCGCGACCTGGGCACAATCGTGGAGGCGATCGGCGACAAGGCGCGAATAACGCGAGACACGAACCTATTGTCCGAGTACGCGCGCCAAGCCCTTGGCCGAGCGATCACCGCACCCCATCTGGACGAGGAGCTGCGTTTGCGCGCGATCACCTTGGACCCAGCGATCGAGCAGGAGGTTGCGACCTCGATAACCCAGACGGCAGACGGAGAGTATTTGGCGATGGACCCGCCAAGAGCACAGGCAATCGTCGGCGCGTTGCGGGCGCAAGTGGAGCACGCGAGCGGACGCGGCGTCAGACCGGTGCTGCTGTGCTCAGCGCGTGTGCGCCGCCACCTGCGTAGGCTGATCGCCCAGGCCCAGCCGCACCTGCCAGTCTGCTCCTACAACGAGATCGCACCGGGAATCAATGTTGAGACCATCGGCGTCATCCACGCATGAGTAACGCCTCGGCAGCCGACGCAGGCTCGATTCACACCTACCGCGGGCGCACGGTCGAGGAGTTGCTGCCCAAGATCCAGGACGAGCTCGGCGCAAACGCGATCATCGTGCGCCGCCGCGAGGGCCTGAGCGGCGGCATCGCCGGCTTCTTCCAACGGCGCTTCGTCGAGCTCGATGCGACCGAGGGCGGCCCACAGATCGACGTGTACGACGAACAGGGCAGGAGCGCACCAGCAGCTTTCACGCCTGAGCGCGAACCTTCGCTCCACCAACGCCCCGCGCCGGAAGCAGAGGCGTTGAGCCCCCTCAACACCGCCTATGTGACCGAGCGCCTGGCTGCCCTTGCACGAGCGGGGCCGCTGGAGCCGCCACGCCTGCCCGCCGCTCGTCATGGAGGGCCACAAGCCGAGTCGACCGCGCACATGCCGCAAGAAAGGGCGGCCGTCGCAGAGCCAGGCGATCCGTTCGCGCTCATGCTGGAGCGCGCCTCGTCGCACGACGAGCCCGGGCGTGTGCAGACGCCGTGGCCTGACTCACGTACGGCCTCCGACCCGCACATATTCCCCGGAGCAGGCAGGCTCGCGGACGAGACTCAGTTTGCAGGCGAGGACACGTTCTCTGACCTGGGCCGCCGAAGCACACCCCCTTACCAGAGAACACCCCCCTTCCAGAGCACACCCACTGGGCCCAGCGACAACGCACCTTCGCGTGGACCCTCTTCACGGCAAGGTCGGGCGCCCAGGCCTTCCCGTGCGCAAGCGAAGATCCACGAGGGACTGCTCGCGCTTGGAGCAAGCGAGCAGTTCACCCAAGAGCTAATCGACGGCGCAGCCGTCCACATCCGCCCGTTCGCGCCGCGAGCCAGCCTCAGCCAGGCCGTGCGATCGGCCCTGACAGGGCGCATACCTATCGCGCCGCCGCTACCGGCGCGTGGCGCGGCAATCGTGCTGGTGGGCCCAGGCGGCGCCGGCAAGACGAGCTGCTGCGCCGCGCTGCTCGGTGCCTATCGCAGGGGCTCGGCACTGCCGGCAAGCTGCGCAACCCTGACCAGGACGCAGGCAAGCGGCGAGTTGCAAATGCTGCTCAGCCCCTATGTAATGAAGCCAACGTCGATCGACAGCACCCGCGCCGTGCGGGCATTGCGCAAGACCAAGGGCGAGGGCTTGCTCGTGATCGACACGCCCCCCATCTCCCCAGGAGACCGCTCGGGGATACGCAAGCTGGCAAACCTGCTCGCGGGACTCGAGCCCGAGCGCATTGTCGTGGTGCTGCCAACCACGTTGAGCGCGGTCGCCGCGGCACAGCTGCTGGAGTCATTGGCACCCCTGAAGGCAAACGCGTTGGCACTGACGCACGCCGACGACACCGACCAGATCGGCATGGCGATCGAGGCCGCTTGCAAGTTCGGCCTGGCCCCCGAGTACATGCTGGGCCGCCCCCGCACGGGCGGCTGGACGGTCGGGAGGCTCGACCCGGCCGGGCTCGCGGCCAAGCTAGTGCAGTGAGCCAGCAACGCGACTATGTTCGCCTCCAGGCCGACCGCCCTGTGCTCGTCTATATGGGCAAGGATCGCCAGCCTGTCCACACCTATGCCGTCGATCTCTCTGGTGGCGGCCTGCTGCTCGCGGGTCCGCACGTGCTGGAGATCGACGAGGAGATCGAGTTTCAGTTGAATCTAGGTCCCGATCGCGAGCCGATCGTGGGGATGGGTAGGGTCGTGCGCAACGATTCTCGGGGGCGGCGTGCCATAGCCTTCAGCCAGATGAGCGACGGCAACCGTCGCCGTCTGGTGCGCTTCATCTTCGAGCGCGAACGCGCCGAGCGGCGGCGTATGCTGGAAGCCGATGAGCGCGACGGCACCTGAGGCACAAGCCCCAGTCGAGCCGCCTCCGGCGAGCGAGGGCTCCAAGCCCGTGACGACTGCACCCACGGCGCCACAGGAGGCGGCCGGCAAGCAGCCCAAGGGCAAGGCGTCCAAAGACAAGGACGCAAAGGGCAAGGACGTAAAGGGCAAGGACGTAAAGGGGAAGAAGGGCAAAGGCGAGAAGACCGCCGCCGAGGAGTCCGGCGCGCCAAGCGTGGCTGCCCACCCACGAGCGGCACGCACGGTGGCACAGGCAAAGGGCTGGGGTGGGCTGGCCGGCTTCTTCATCGCCGGCTACCTGTCGCTGCCAACCGGCACGCTAGCCGAGGCCGGCCTGCGTGCGCTGATCGCGGGCAGCGTCTGCTACGTCGCAGCCTGGGCCGGGGCGGTGTTCGTGTGGCGAAGACTTGTAGTCCTCGAGATCAAGGCCCGCGAACAGGCTTTGCTCACGGGCGCGCAGGCGGCGCTCGTGCCAGGCGAGCCCATTGGCGCTCCCACTGAGCCTCCACGCGCGGGGGCTGCCTCGCCTGGACGCTAGCCGACGATGGACGCGATCCCGCCAATCTCCCCCGGCCTGCCGCCCGTCGTGCGCGCGACCAGACCACCGGTAAAGCGAGTCGAGCGGATCACGCGCGAGGACGAACGCCCAGAGCAGGACGAGCGTAAGCACGAACGAGAAGAGCAAGCAGCTGCCGGTGAGTTCGGCCAGGACGGCTTCGACGGAGACGAACGTCCACACATCGACATCCGCGTTTGAGACACGCGCGATGCACCAACGTCGTGCCCGCGCGACGCGCACGCGACGCCGACCCGCATGATGAGCGCCATCGCCGTGGGGCCAGTGCCACTACATCAAAAAAGGCCGATGCCCCCCGCGCGCACGGGGGGCATCACAGTTTTGGCTGCATTCGGCCCGCCCCACACTGCAGGAAATCTTGCGGGTGGAGGGAATCGAGCTAGGGAGATGAATCCAGCTCAAGTTTCGTCGCTTGTCGGCGATAACGAGGTATGAGCCGACACGGAGTCGGCTCGGGACCGACCAACAAATCGTCATCAAGGAGATGAACGCATGTCCCTCATGATCAACACCAACCTGTCGGCGATGGACGCCAACAGGAACCTCAACGCCACGGAGAGCTCGCTCTCGACGGCGATGCAGCGCCTTTCCTCGGGTCTGAAGATCAACTCGGCCGCCGACGACGTCGCCGGCTACGCGATCAGCCAGAACCTGCAGGGCCAGGTCAACGGCCTCAACCAGGCCACGCAGAATAGCCAGGATGCCGTTTCGCTTGCGCAGACGGCTCAGGGCTCGTTGAACGATGTCGAGCAGATGCTTCAGCGCGTCCGCGAGCTTGCGGTGCAGTACGCCAACGGCACGACTTCAGAAGCAGACAAGGAAGCGATCAACTCCGAGGTCACGCAGCTGACTTCCGAGATTGAACGTGTCGGTGAAACGACTCAGTTCAACGGCATCGATCTGCTCAGCAAAGAAGCGACGATCTCCTTCCAGGTCGGCGCCAACGACGGTGAAGTCATCGGGGTCAAGACCGCCGATCTGAAGACTTCGATCGAAAAAAAGATCGAACTCAAAGGCGCGGAACCGATCAAGGGCATCGACGAAGCGATCGACAAGGTGTCGGCGCTCGCCGGTGAATTCGGCGCGGTGCAGGATCGCATCCAGTACACCGAGTCGAACCTGGAAACCTACAGCCAGAACCTCTCTTCGGCTGTCAGCGGCATCACCGACGTGAACATGGCAGCGGAAATGACCAACTTCACCAAGCTGCAGGTTCTCGAGCAGGCCGGCGTGTCAGTTCTGGCGCAGGCCAATGCAGAACCTCAGGCTGTCTTGAAGCTGCTGCAGTAGGCATCTCTCTTCCTCAGCGGTGGCGCCTAGAAGACGCCACCGCTGCAGCGAAGCTCACCTGACAGGGGGTCGCTTACGCGGGTGCCGGGTCAGGCGGGTCATAACGCTTCGGCGGTCCTGTGGACCGGCGCAGCCACATACCGCCGCTTCATCGAGGGAACGGTGGTGGAAACGGGCGGCTTCGGCTGCCCGTTTCCCGTTTTATGGGCTCAACCGCGAGTGCTGGCTGCCGATTACCCGGGTGATGTCCGTCGAATCCACGCTTGCACAGGTCAGTGCGATCAGACAGGCGCTCGCCAACCCGGCGACGCTGATCGGCTCGAGCGCCGACCTCAGCGGTGGCACCGAAGCGCCGGCCGCCGAAAGCACGACCGGCACCAGCGAGGAATCCTCGTTTGCGGCCGCGCTCGCGCAGGCAAGCGGCGGCTACCAGAGCGCCGCCGCACCGACCGCAGTCCTCGCTGAACCGGACACCTACAACCCAACCGGGCTCGCAGGAACCACCGGGCTCGGCTATTCGAGCCAACTGCAGAGCGCGGACGGCATCGTCGGCTCCTCCCTCGGCACACCCGGCGAAAGCGCCGGCGCACGCATCGTCGCGATCGCCGAAAGCCAGTTGGGCCAGACCGAGCAGCCGCCGGGCTCCAACGAATCGCCAGCGATCGCTCAATATCGCACCGCGACCGAAGGCGCGATCCCAGGCGCGCCGTGGTGCGCCTACTTCGCCTCCTGGGTCGCACGCCAGGCGGGCGAGCCGCTGGGCGCCCAGGGTCAAGGGATCGGCGATGTCTCAGACATCTGGTCGTGGGCGCAGAGCACCGGCCGCGCGATCCCCAACGGCCCGGGCGTCGTGCCCAAGCCGGGCGACTTGATCGTCTTCGGCGGCGAGCACGTCGGCATCGTCAGGGGGATCCTGCCGAGCGGCCAGATCGCGACGATCGAGGGCAACTACGAAAACAAGGTCGCGGCCAACGTACGTAGCCCCACCGAAGCGACTGGTTATGTGAGCATGAGCTAGTGGTTCATCCTGGAAATTCGCTGGTGTTTCCCGGGCGCCTGCTCGCGGCTGGAACTCGCCACCGACTTGCGCGTACTACCGGTACGCGCTGCGTCGTCGTCGAGCCCCAACCGCAGACCATCCATCCGGCAACACTCAGCGAATTTCCAGGATGAACCACTGGTGAGCGTCGGAGAGATCATCGCCATCGCCGCCGCCGGGCTGATGGCAGGCATGATCAACACCGTCGTCGGCAGCGGCACCTTGATCACATTCCCGGTGCTGCTGGCCTTCGGCTACGCACCGGTGACGGCCAATGTATCGAACACCGTCGGACTGGTTCCGGGCTCGGTCTCAGGCGCGATCGGCTACCGACGCGAGCTCAGCGGCCAGCGCGGGCAAGCGCTGCGACTGGGAGCAGCGTCGGTGCTCGGCGGCATCACCGGCGCAGTGCTGTTGCTCGTGCTGCCAGCCGCGGCCTTCGAGGCGATCGTGCCCGTGTTCATCGGGCTCGCGCTCGTCCTGATCGTGCTGCAACCGCGCCTGAACCGACTACTCGCCAAGCGCGCCAACCCTTCCGCGCACACCGGGCGCATCCTGCTGCTGGCACTGTACGCGACTGGTGTTTACGGAGGCTACTTCGGCGCCGCCCAGGGGATCCTGCTACTCGGCATCCTTGGTCTAGCGCTAACCCAGGACCTGCACCGCACGAACGCCTTGAAGAACGTGCTGGCCGGTCTGGTCAACGGCGTCGCGGGCGTGTTCTTCATCTTCGCCGCCCACGTCGAGTGGGCACCGGCGGCGATCATCGCCTGCAGCTCGATCGTCGGCGCACAGATCGGGGCGAGGTACGGACGCCGCTTGAATCCCGTGGCGCTACGAGCGCTGATCGTGATCGTCGGGATCGCCGCGATCGTGCATCTGCTGGTCACCTGAATCTGCCGGTTGTGAGCTTGTCACTTTGACAGTACGAAGCACTCACACATAGCCTCTGGGCCTAGTCGACCACGGTCTTGCCAGACTGGAGAACAGAGTGAGAAACACTCCTGGCAATGTCAGGGGTCGCGCCTAGACTTGGTTACAGCCACGCAGTAGCGTTCCGAAGGTTCATAGATGGATGGGCGAATTGTGATGGTGGGAGAGAGCGAACGGTGGGTCAGCTGGCTGAGGGGTGGGTCCCCATGGAAGGGGCCTTTGCTTGCGCTGCTGCTGGAGCGTCCTGGCCACCCGTATGACTTTGCCAATCGGCTGGTCCACCGTGTCGGCCCAGCTTGGCGCCTGGACACCAATGATGCGGGCCGCGTGCTGCGACGGGCCGAGCAGCTTGGCCTTGCGACTTCGGACATGGTCGACTCCAAACGCTCGCACCATCGCGTTCGTATGTACCAGCCAACCGAGCTGACCTCCAAGGCCGTCGAGCACTGGATGAGCAGCCCCGTGCCGGCCGAGCCGGTACGAGCCGAGCTGTGGACTCGAATGGTGGTCTCCGCTCCTGAGCACGCCCCGGCCTTGCTTGAGGCACTCGACCACTTCGAGCGTCAACTGTTCGAGCTACTCAAAGAGCACAGCATGCCGTTCCCAACCAAGACGTGGAAGGGCCTGGAGTTGGAGCTCGCGCGACGGGGCGTGGTGATGCGGGTCGAGGGAGACCTGGCGTGGATCGAACTGGCCCGCGGTCACATCCTCGAGTTCACGGGCGCCCTCCGTGCCCCTGCTTGAAGTTACAGACCTTTGCAAGCGCTACCTCGACGGCTCACGTCAGCTCGTCGTGCTCGACGATGCCTCGTTTGAGATCTTCGAAGACGACTTCGTCGGCTTGTGGGGCCTGCGCCGCGCTGGCAAGTCCACGCTGCTGAGGATCCTCGCCGGTCTCGAACCGCCAGACAGTGGGAGTGTGCGCTTCGACGGTATCGAGTTGACGACGCTCGCACCCGACGCCCGCGTGCGACTGCTGCGCAACCAGCTGGCACTGGCATCCTTCGGCTGGGCCACCCATCGCAACCACTCAGTCTGCGAGCACGTCGCCCTCGCCGCCTGCGCCGATAACCGCATTACCGGCCGTAACGCTCGCGTGCTCGCTCGCCGGGCGCTCAACCGGCTATCGGTGATCGAGTGCGCCGAGCGCCCGCTCGACCGGCTCTCGCTAGACGAGCAGATACGAGTGGAGCTGGCCCGCGCTATCGTGCGCGGCCCGCGTCTGTTGCTGATAGACGACCCACCCGTGCTGCAAAGCCCAACCGAGAACACTGAGCTCCACCAGCTGTTGCGCTCGCTGGGCGAGGAACCTGACCGCGCGGTGGTGATCAGCGCCTGCGACACCGGACCCGTTCAGCACGCCCAACGGATCATGGCACTCGGAAGGGGCCGCCTGCGCACGATGGATGTCCCGGGCACCGTCCTACCGTTCCCGGATCGCACCGGGACCGGCGGGCCGTGAGCCGCCTGCAACTGTGTGATCTCGTCAAGTACTACGGGAGCGAGGGTGAGACTGTCCGAGCTGTCGATGGCGTCTCGCTGAGCCTCACGCCCGGGGAGTTCGTCGCACTCTATGGCCCCAGTGGCTCCGGCAAGACCACACTGCTGCTCTTGGCGGCAGGCCTGCTGAGTCCGGAGAGCGGTTGCGTGCTCTTCGAAGGGCGCGACATCAGCGACTACTCGCCAGCAGAGCGATCTGCCTACCGTCGCCGAGACATGGGCATCGTCTTTCAGTCCTTTCATCTGATGGCGGGAGCCTCGGTCCTGAACAACGCCGCGATCAAGCCGCTTGCCGATGGCGTGAGCCCAAAGAAGGCGCGTGAGCTGGCACGCCCATGGCTCGACAGGGTCGGCTTGGTAGATCGCCATGACCACCGTCCAAGACAGCTCTCGATGGGAGAGCGCCAGCGTGTGGCGATCGCTCGTGCCCTTGTTAACGAGCCGCGGGTGCTGCTGTGCGACGAGCCGACCGGCAACCTCGACTCAAAGCGCAGCCGCGAAATCCTCACCCTGCTTAGGGATATTTCTCACGACCGCGACATCCCCGGCCTGTTGGTGACCCACGATCCGCAGGCAATCGAATACGTCGACCACGCCTACACGCTCAGCGATGGAAAGCTTCAGGAGGGCGTCAGCCCAGAGCTCGCCCTGCCATGAGCGGTCGGTTTCTACAGGCCGCCAAGCAACTCCCAGCTCGACTTCGGGCGCTTTGGGATCTATACAGGTGGCGAGTCCGCCAACATCCTGCTCAAGAGCTGATGGGCGTTGTCGGGATCGCCGTCGGAGTGGCGCTGTTCTTTGGTGTATTGCTCGTTAACGTGGGCGTAACCGGCCCCAGCGCTCGGCTCGTGCACGAGCTCACGGGCACGGCCCGCTATACCCTTACAGGGCGTTCCTCCGAAGGCTTCGATGAGGGTCTTATCGCTGCCGTCAGAAGGCTGCCGGACGTGCAGGTCGCCTCTCCGACGCTACGCGAGACAGCCACCGTGCTGGGACCGAAGGGCCGCGAACCGGTCGAGTTGATCGGGCTCGCACCGACGATCGTCACGCTCGAAGGCGAAGCGACTCGTAACCTCGGCGCGGGCGCCCAGCTGCTAGCGGGCGGAGTCGGGCTGCCAGAAGAAGTAGCCAGCCGGGTCGGCGCGCAACCGGGACGCCCGATCACGATCCTTGCCAACGGCAACGCCACCACGGTGCAGATGCGAGCGGCACTCGGATCACAGACGATCGGCGGCGTGGCAAACAGCTCGGTTGCGGTCGGGCTGCTGTCCACCATCCAGCGCATCAGCGGAGTGGGAAATCGGGTCAGCTCGATCCTTGTCAGGCCAGCACCTGGCACAGACCAGACGGTGCGAGCAGAGCTCGAGAAGATCAGCGGCGGACGCCTGGACGTGACGACTGCCGACTACGAGACGCAGCTGCTGCGACAAGCCGCCAAGCCGAGCGATCAATCGACCAGGCTATTCGCCGCGATCGGTGCGATGGTCGGTTTTCTGCTCGCGCTCAACGCGGTACTCATAACCACTCCTGAGCGTCGTCGCTTCACCGCCGAGATGCGGACGCTGGGCTTCACCCGTCGCTACATACTCACAATCCTCGCTTTTCAAGCAACGATCCTGGGTGTGGCGGGCTCGGTGATCGGGATCGGTGTCGGATACCTGCTGTTTCAGACCGTCTTTCACAGTACCTCTGGCTTCCTAGCTTCGGCTTTCCTCGTCGGCTCTCATCAGCCATTTCAGATCGCGCTCGTGCTGCTGGCGCTCGCCTGTGGTGTGCTCGCCGCGCTGGCGGCCTCGATTCCGTGTGTCTTGGACCTACGCTCCGATGTGGCCGACGCGGTGCTTCGCGAGCCGGGCGAGGCTGGACAGCAAGTGACCTCTGCACTGGCGACTCGACTTGCCCTCGCAGGGGTGGCACTGACGGCGGCGATCTCGCTTGCCGTAACGATCGCGACAAGCCTGACGATCGCGGCAGGGGTGCTGCTGGCGGTGGTGACTCTGTGCTTCGTGCCAGCAGCGCTCAGCGGCACCCTGTGGCTACTCAGCAAGCTCGGTGACAACTTGCGCAACAGCGCGCTGCCACTGACAGTCGCCGAACTCTCAGCCACTGCAACTCGCTCGGTCGCGCTCACCTGCATCGTCGCACTAGCCGTCTACGGCAGCATCGCGGTTGGTGGCGCCCGCCACGATCTGCTGCGCGGCCTGGACCAAGCGATCGTCCAAGAGTGGAGCGCCGCTGATGCATGGGTCACGCCTGACCAAAACATCTTTGACGCCGATAGCTTCGCCGCTGGCAACTCGTACAGGCAGTTGGCGGCCGTGCCCGCCGTGGCCAGCGTACATGCCTACCAGGGCGGCTTTCTCGACGTAGGCGACCACCGCCTGTGGATACGCGCAAGACCCGCAAACAACCCGCAGATGATCCTCTCGAGCCAGCTGATAGGTGGCAATCTCGCGCTTGCCACCACCCGCTTGCGCGTAGGTGGCTGGGCGACCATCTCGGACGGATTCGCAAGCGAACGTCACCTCAGCGTGGGCGACTCTTTTACGCTGCCTACTCCAACCGGGATAGCTCGTTTTGCCGTCGCTGGCATCACCACCAACATCGGCTGGCCCTCTGGAACGATCACGATCAACACGAACGACTACCGCCACGACTGGGACAGTCTCGACCCCACGACACTGGCCATCGACTTCAAGCCCGGTGTCAACCCGACCGCCGGCGTCGCCGCAGTCGCTGCGGCGCTGCACTCGCGTGCAGGCTTGCGGACACAAACATCGGCCGCACGGATCGCGGAAGTCGAGCGCACGGTAAGCGAAAGCCTCAAGACGCTCGGCCAGATCGCCACGATGCTGCTCGTCGCCGCGGCGCTCGCGGTCGCAGCGGCGCTAAGCGCCGCGATCTGGCAACGCCGCGCCTACCTGGCCTCGTTGAAGGCGCAGGGCTTCGATCGTCTGCAACTGTGGCGTGCAATCGTGCTCGAGGCCGGCGTGCTGATCCTGATCGGCGGCCTCGACGGCACTGTGTTCGGCATCTACGGGCACGCGCTGGCAAGTCGCTGGCTCAAGCACTCCACAGGCTTTCCCACACAGTTCTCGCTTGCTCAGCTACAAGTGCTTGCCACATTGGCGCTGGTCATCGGAATCGCTCTGCTGGTGATCATGCTGCCTGGCCTCTCGGCGGTTCAGGTACCGGCTCGCGAGAGCTTCCAGGAGTAGACCCGCCTACGGCGTGGACAAAGCGGGCACGACCATTTCCTCCCCATCGTCGGCAAGCGCCTCACCGGGAAGCGAGCGGGCAAACCACAGGCCCACGAGCACGAAGCCGCCGGCCAAGAGCAACGCCCGCTTGAGCGCCTCGATCTGCGATTCGTTGTAGTAACTCTCGAGCGAAGCGCTTTGGTCGGGGGCCACTCCAGCCTGCTCGACGGCACTCTTGAACTGAGCCTGGGAGACCATCGGCAGTCCCGCCTCTGTGCCGCTAACGATCTGCTGTTGCAGCGAAGCCGGAATCGCGGGATCGGACAGCACACGGTCGTGAAAGCCGGTGGTCAGGCCGGTGAGCAGCACGGCACCGATCAGAGCGGTGCCGAGCGACTGCCCCAGGTTCTGCGAAGCCCCCTGCACGCCGCCGGCCTCGCTGGAGCGCGACTCGGCGACGGAGGACATCACGACGTTGCCGAGTTGGGAGATCGAAAGTCCGATGCCCACACCAAAGCCGGCAAGCGAGAGAGCGAACGGCAGCGAGGAAAGCGACGGAGAGATGCTGGCCATCAGCCCGAGAATCGACACAAGCAGGAAGCCAAGACCAATCTGCACCACTCGCCGTGGCGATGTGCGCGTAGCAAGCCGCGGACCGAGCACCGCGGCCAGCATCATCGTGATCGAGATCGGCAAGATCTTCACCCCGGTTTCAAGCGCGTTCTTGCCGAGCACGAGCTGCAGATACAGCGGCAGCACGAAGAATGTCCCCGCCAGGATCAAATACTGGGAGACGATCGTCGAGAGTCCAGCACGCAACTGTGGGATCCTCAACAGGTCGGGGCGCAACAGCGGCGTCCCCCCGGTGCGAGCGACGCGCTCCTCCCAGCGGAAGAATCCCCCCAGCACGATCAGTCCGGCGAAGATCATGAAGGGCACGACCGAAAGCCCGAAGGGCGTGATGCGCGTGCCTGCGATCGTCAGCGCCCCGGTCGGCACGAACAGGCCCCAGCTGCTGATCTTCAAAATCGCGAACACGGTCAAACCAAGCCCGAGCGCGGACAACCCCACGCCCACGCGGTCGAGCTTTGGCGGTCGCTCGGGGCGCTGCTCGACGATGCGGTGCACGACAGTCAGCAACACGAGCACCACGACGGTCTCGGCCGCGAACACCACGCGCCAAGTCAGGACGGTGGTAACGAACCCCCCGATCAGCGGTCCTGCGGCTGCCCCGGCACCAGCGATACCTCCCAGCAGCCCATACGCAAGCGCGCGTTCCTTGCCGCTGTAACTGACCGCGGTCAGAGCGAATATGGCCGGGATCACTAGCACGGCACCGAGCCCCTCGATGCCCGACCAGCCGATCAGCAACACGCCAACGTTGGGACTGAGCGCAGTCGTGAGCGATCCCACCCCGTAGATCGCCAGGCCAATCGAGAAGGCTCGGCGACGCCCCCAGATATCGCCGAGCTTGGCGCCGGTCAGCATAAACGCCGCCATCACCAGCGTGTAGGCGGTGATTGCAAGTTGCACATCTGGAACAGACGTTTTCAGATCCGCTACTACCTGAGAGATCGAGACATTCATGACCGTGCTGTCAAGCACCATCACGAACTGGGCGGTGCCTAGCACCAGGATCGTCGTACGGTTGCGAATAATCGATATTCCTCTAGGCTGTTTACCCTAAGGTCCTCACCAACAATGCGAACAGTTCCCAACTCCCTCTTTGGTCCCGCGGGCAGCAGATACGCAAAGGTAGTATCCGCGCTCTCGCAGGGAGATGGCCGCGATGACGTCTGGGGGGAATCGTTTGTCGGCGCGAGCCTACAGGCAAGCCTCGTGGCAAAGGTGCTCGCCACGCTTTTTGCCGCTGGCGCGACCCTGGCCGCGCTGACTGTCGTCCTACCCCACCCGGCGCGCGCCAACGACCTAGGGCTGCTTGTGATCGTGGCGAGCGCCTACCTGACCGCGGCAATGCTCTACACCAGGGCGGCCGCACTGCCCGCCTGGACGCTGCAGACCACGCTTGCCTGGGGCAGCACTTTGATCACGGGCGTGGCCTACTTCTCCGGCGAAGCGCCGAGCCCGCTCGTGTTCTTCTACCTGTGGGTCTTCCTCTACGCCTCTTACTTCTTCAGCCACAGACAAACGGCCATACAGATCCTCTACGTCGGCCTGGCCTATGGCGTGCTGCTCGCGACCACAGCGCCGGCAAGCGCAATCCCCACATGGTGGCTGGTCGGCATGGGCACACTGCTGGTAGGCGCGATAGTGATCATGGTGATGCGCTCGCGCGTCGAGCTGTTGATCGCACGCCTCTACGATGCAGCCCGCACCGACCCACTGACCAAGCTCTCCAATCGACGCGGTTTTCGCGAGCAGCTCGATCTCGAGCTCGAGCGAGCCCGCCGTCACGGTAGTGAGATGACAGTGCTAGTCGGCGACCTCGACGACTTCAAGGACGTCAACGACCTGCGCGGCCACCATGTCGGCGATCTTGCGCTGCAGCGCGCGGCGCACCTGTTGTCCGAGGGCAAGCGATTAACCGACACTGCCGCGCGGGTCGGAGGCGAGGAGTTCGCGTTGATCCTGCCCGACACTGGGCGTGAGGCCGCCTTCACGCTGGCCGAGCAACTACGCATCGACCTGCGCGAAGCATTCGCGAAAGACCCAACTCCGTTGACGATCAGCTTCGGCCTGTCGGTCTACCCCGAGCATGCAGAGACAGCCGCGTCGCTGATCCACGCTGCCGACGAGGCGCTATATGCGGCCAAGGAGAGCGGGCGCAATCAAACGGTGCTGCACAGCCAAGCGCTACGAGCCGAACTACGGATACCGAGCGACGTACGTGACATCGGCGGCGAGCGTTTCGTCATGGCCGTGCTCGAGATGGCCGAGGCCGTCGATCTGCGCTTCAGCGGCAGCGCTCGCCACTCAGAGACAGTAGGGCGCTACGCCGAGATGATGGCCCGCGAGCTGGGCCTGCCTGAGCATCGTGTCAACCGCATCCGCCTAGCGGGAATCCTGCACGACATCGGCAAGGCCGGCGTCCCCAACAACATCCTGCACAAGCCTGGCCCGCTTACCGAGAACGAGTACGAGCAGATCAAGCGCCATCCCGAACTAGGCGCTCAGATGATCGAGCACATCAGCCTCTCCGACGTACGCGAATGGGTGGCAGCCCACCACGAGCGTCCCGACGGGCTCGGCTATCCGCTCGGCCTGCAAGCCGGCCAGATCCCACTGGAGGCGCGCATCGTGGCAGTCGCCGACGCCTATGAGGCGATGACCAGCGATCGCCCCTACCGTGACTCGATCGGCTATGAGGCCGCGCTCGCAGAGCTACGCCATTGTGCCGGCACCCAGTTCGACGGACGTGTGGTGCAAGCGTTCATCGCCGCGCTGTCGCGCGAGACGATGCGCGCCGGCACGGGCCTCGCGGCAAGCATTTGAGACGGGGCTATACGCCCAGATGCGAAGATTGCGCCACACCCAGCCACGCAAACAGCTCGAGCGTGGCAGCATCTGTCTGCAGCATGTTCGGTAGTGCTTGATGCTCGGTGATCGGCGTGCCATCCCATGCGCGCAGATACAGCCCCTGGGCATTGCGAGAGTGCTCTTGGGCGTCCCCCGCCATCTCTTCGGCAAGCCCCTGCCAGCGCGTTTCGCCAGATTGGCTGCCATAAACGAGCATCCAATGCAAATAGATCGTGTCAAACTGCGGCCCCATGCTCAGGCGGTTGGAGAAGCGTTCTGCTGAGGCGTTTGCGAGCCCCGCGGCACGTTCGCAAGCCTCGGAGATGCCTATTTCGCAGAGCACCTGATGGGCCTCCACGAGCGTCCCCTCGATGTAAGGGGTAGGAGTCGGATCAGATTCGGTGCGCTTATAGAGGTGGCGTTCGGTGAGAAAGTCCGATTCGGCCCAATCCAAGAACTTGAGAACTTCCGTGCGGTAGTACTGCTTGCCGGTGAGCTTCAGAAGCTGCGCCCCCAAAAGCGACCCGGCGGCAAGCGGCTCACCGGCGATATAGGGATGAGCTGTGTTCCACCACAGTCCGCCACCATCTGAGTTCCAACCGGCCTTAGCGATGAATGCAAAGGCGCGCTGCGCTTCATGCAGATAGCGGCTCACGCCGGTGGCGCGGTAAGCGTCGAGAAAAGCAAGCCCCCACCAACCATTGTCGTCGAACCAGGCGGTCGTCTTACCACGGTCGCCCGGATAGGGCGCAAACCCTGGGTAGGGCTTCAAGCCGGCGTCCCAGTAGCGCTCAGCTCCCTTCGCGAATTCCTCCACGGCCGCGCTATGCGAAGGCGAGGGCGCAGCTATATCGATTGCGTCGAGCGCCTCGAACAGCGGCGTCGAATCCCAGATAGTTGCCAGCGGATAGCGTTCGCCGTCATGCAGACGGCTGTCGTACCAGCCGAGCCGCGGGTTCCACCACAGTCGCTCGGCGCGCTTCACGCCAGCTTCGGCGACCTGCAGGTCGCTCTGGGATTTGGTAGCGGCATGATGCGCAGTCGGAGCTGGGCGACCGAGCGGTCCCGCGGCAGCCACCGAGCCGCACGTCAGCCACGCCGTGGCCACGCATACACAGAGCAGCGCCGTGGCACGCCAACTAGCGAGGATGATCGGCGCGCGCTCCACTGACCCAAGCCTACGACGCGAGGGCGATACCACCGCTTGTGTCCGGGCGAACGAGCGACCGACCGCACAACTACAGCCAACACTGGCCTACTTACGGAGGCCCGGGCTACTCGCCCTCGTCGCTGGCCTCGTCGTGACTGCCGCCCGTGCGACGCAGCCAATCGCTGAGCTGCTGGGTGACATCGCCCAGCTGCTCGCCGATGTCCCCGACCGACTCGCTCGCGTCGCGGAACATGGCGCGGAAGCGATCGGAGTAGTGGGCGACCGCGTCGCCTGCCTCGGCGCGGGGGTCGGGGGGCACGTCGCGGGTGACGTAGTCGCCGCCGACGATGCGGTCGTACTCGCCGGACTTCACCCACTCCATCAGCTCGTGCACGCGACGCACAGGCATCGGGTGGGTGATGTTGAGGTCGAGGAGCAACCGCGAGAGACGCTCGAGCCCGGAGCCCTTCTCGCGATAGTCGGCGCCCTGGCGCATGAACACGTCGAGATCGAGCCGCTCGGCCTCGGCGCCCGCGGCGATCACCATCAGCGTGCGACACACCGTGAGCGGGTCGCGAGTAACTAGCGCCGCCGCCCTGTCACAACTCAGCTCAGACGCGCGGAACCACTCCATCAGCGCCGCACGCACGGGCAGCAACGGCAGCGGGATGCCGGGGATCGAGCTGAGGCGCATGAGGATCACGAGCGCGGTTCTGTAGAGCACATGATCTGAGAGCACGTGACCCGCCTCGTGCGCGAACACCGCACGCAGCTGCTCGACGTCGAGCAGCTGCACGAGCCCCGACTGCACCACCACGATCGGCCTTCCCGCGCCGATCGTGAGTGCATTGGCGACCGGGAACTGCGTGAGGTATAGGTCGGGCACCGGCTCCACATCGAGCGTGGCGTAGGCGCGCACATGCGCCATCCACACGTCGGCGAGCTGATCGTCGCCGAGCCGCACGGAGGAGCCGAGGTATGCCTGGCGCAGGGCACGCTCGTAGCCGAGCTCGATCAGCTTGCGCACCACCGTGTTCAGATACGGGATCGAGCGCAGCGCAGCGGTCGCCGCGCGGTCGGCTGGGTGTTCGTATGCCTTGGGAGAGATGCCCTTCAGGCGGTAGCCCTCGACCGGGAGCGACATCACAGACCGCGCATCAGGCTTTGGTGCTGTAGGCCGATTTGCCGCTGCAGTTGGGGAAACCGACGTAGGTGGTGGTGATCGTGCCCTGCTCGGCCTTGCCCTTGAGGAACTTTCCGGTGATCTTCAGCTTGGTGCCGACCTGACCCTTCTTGGGGCCTTCGGAGATCACATATTGGCCGGTGCTCGTGAACGTGCCGTTGCTGGAGATCGTGGCCCTCTTGAAGCGCACCGGAGTCGGACGACCGCCGCCCTCGCAATACAGCGGCGTGTTGCTGGCCGTGAGGGCAGTCACCGTCTTG
>DASYNL010000046.1:0-11238 GCA_036008605.1 Solirubrobacteraceae bacterium
TCGCGCGAGGTCACGATCTCAACCAGGCCGCGAGCGCGGCGCGAGCGCTCTTGCGCCGGCATGTCGAGCGCCGCGTGGATCGAGTCGGCCAGCTCTTGGATGTCGAACGGATTGACCGACAGCGCATATTCGCCGAGCTCCTCGTGCGCCCCCGTGTTCTCCGAGAGGATCGACACGCCCTCGCGCTCGTTGACGATCGGACCCTCCTTGGCGACCAGGTTCATGCCGTCGAACATCGCGTTCACGAGCAGCACGTCATAGTGCTTGTAGGCGGCCATCGCCTCCTCGAGGTCGTCGCGCAGCTTCAGCTGGATCGGCATCCAGTCGGGCGTGCCGTGACGATGGTTGACCACTGCCACGAGCGCCTCGATCCGTTCCAGATACTCGGCGTACTCGGGCACGTCGGTGCGTGAGGGCATCAGCTGTGCCACGAATGTCACCCGCTCGCGAAACTCGGGATGCTGGTCGAGGAAGAGGTCGAACGCGGAGAAGCCGCGCAGCACGTTCTTGGACAAGTCTGCTCGATCGACGCGCAGGATCAGAAAGTCGCGGCGGCGACGCAGCAGCTCGCGCTCGAACTCCCCCACTCGCTCGCTGCGCGCAACCTGCAGCGCCGCACGATGATCGATCGGCAGCGGGTAGGCCCTGACCCACACCTCGCGGCCCTGCCAGCGCACCAGCCCACGCTCGAAGTCCACGTCGAGGTCCATCAGGTCTTGGCAGCACTGCAAGAAGTTGCGTCGGTAAGAACGCGTGTGAAAGCCAATGATGTCGTTCGCAAGCAGCCCCGCAAAGATCTCGTGCCTAATGCGTGAGGGCAGTACGCGCCAGGAATCCGACTGGGTCCAAGGAATGTGCACGAAGTGGTGCAGAAACACGTCCGGGCGTGCCCTGCGCACGAGCTCCGGCAGCGTGTACAGGTGGTAGTCGTGCACCATCACGACCGGCTCGCGCTCGTCCTCGATCTCCTCAACCACAGCCCGGGCAAGGTCGTCGTTGACAGCGTTGTAGCCGAACTCGAACGCCTCGGTCTCATTCCGCCGGATGTCAGGCGCGTTCGACAGATCCCACAGGTAGTGCTGGATGAACCACAGCATCGGGTTGGCAAACACGTTGTAGAAGCGGTCGTACGCCTCGGGGCTGCTGACCACAAGGCGCACTTGGTAGTCGCCGCCTGCCGGGCTCTTTACCGGGAAGGGACGCGCACCGTGTTCATGGGAGATCTGTGCGTCGTGCTCGTTCATCGCCGAGGCGATCCAAACGGCGTCGCGGTGCGAGGCCAGTCCCGAGAGTGCGGTCACCAGTCCGCCGGTGCCGCGCTGCACTTCTCCGTCTGGGCCGAAGGTAACCGGCCCTCGGTTGCTCACCAGCACCAGCGGCGAGCGCTGTGCCGGTCCTCCGCTCATGACTGCCGCCGGCTCGCCAGGCGCGGCTTGCGCCGATTCATTTCTCGCCCAATTCCTTGAAGATGCGCAAGTAGTCGCGCAGATAGCGCGGTGTGAGGAAGTGTTGGCGCACGTGCTCCTTGCCGCGACGCCCCAAGGACTTGCCAAGCCCGGGGTCGCCCAGTAGTTCGAGCGATCGTTGGGCGCATTGCTCGACGGTCTCCACGAGAAAGCCGGTCACCTCGTCCTCGACCTGCAAGGGAATCCCGCCAACGTTGCCGCCGATGAAAGGTCGCGCCTTCCAGATCGCCTCGGAGACCGTCAGTCCGAAGCCCTCGCGAATCGACTTCTGCACGACCACGTCTGCATGGGACTGGAACGCGTTGACCTCGATTGCCCCGACGTTGTTGAAGTTGTTGAGGATGTGCACGTCGGGATCGCCGTCGGCATGGGCGATCGTGGCGTTGAAGAAATCCCAGCCCTCAGGATCGTCGCTGGCCATCGAGCCGACAAGTGCCAGCTGCACGTCTGGAACCTGCTGCTTGACGATCCGATAAGCGTCGATCACGCCCAGGGGATCCTTCCAGGGGTCAAAGCGCGATACCTGACAGATCAGCGGCCGATCGACGTCGATCCCGAACTGCTCGCACACGTAGGAGGCATCCTCAGGCGATAGTGCCATGTTCTTGGGCATCAATGGGTCGATCGCGGGCGGCACGATGTTGACGTTCCCGCCCATCCCCCGAGGGACGTAGTCGGCCATGTGAAACAGCGATTGTGGATACTCGGCGATGTAGGGCAGCAGCCGCTCGATCGTCGCGGGATTGGGAGTCGACAGGTCGATGTGGCAGCGCCAAACCCAGCCTTTGGCCTTCTCGGGTACCAGCCGGTAGAGGCCCGCCGGCTGCGGGTCGTGCACCAGGCACACGTCCCAGCCGTCTGAGAGCTCACGCGCGTTCATCTCGTTGTACTGCTCCCAGGTCCCCCACTGCTCCTCGTCGAGATCCTGAGGATTGCCCTGCAGTGCGTTGTGCATCAGCTTGGTTGCGTTGAAGAACTCCTCGCGGCCGTAGATCACCTGCCACTCGCAGTCAAGTCCCACATCACGCATCAGCGGCACGAGTGTGTACAGGATCTCCGAGACACCGCCGCCAAAGGCCGTAGCCGAGACGTGCACCACGCGCTTGCCCTTCAGCGGCTGGGCCAGCTCGCGAATCTCCTCGATCAACTCGCGACCGCAAATGTGGGTGTAGTCGGCAAGCGACTTGTGACCTGTGGCGACGGGCTGCAGCACGGAGCCCCGCACGATACCTAGGGGCGGCCCGGAAACGGGCATCTGGCCGGGTGGCTGGGCTCCTTCGAGGGTTGGGGCTTGTGTTGCGAAAGCGCGATGCCCCCCGCGCGCGCGGGGGGCATCGCATATTTTCGCCACATACACAGGCCGCCTGGCCCAGCTTGGGGTAGCTAGGAGGACCACGCCAAGCCATCCCTGGCTGGGGTGGCTGGAGAACCGGAGCCGGTCCAAGACAAGCCTCGATTTGACCTCGTTATGGCGACTGGGGACCGGGAACGGGACTAAGGTCTGTTCGATGTTCGACGGCCGCATCTACCGCGCGGCATTCGTGCCGTTCCTGTTTGTGCTCGTGATCGCGGGCTTCTCACTGACCGGCCAGGCCTCTCCGCTCGGCTCCACGCTCGCGCCCGACGCGTTCAACGGCGCACGTGCCTTCGCCGGTTTGCAAGCGCTCGTCAAGCGCTTTCCCGACCGCCGCCCTGGCAGCACGGGAGACAACGAGCTGGCCGCCTACATCGCCGCGCAGCTGCGCGGGTTGGGCAGCGCCTCCGCCACGATCGGGTCTGGCCCGAGCACGCCGGCCTCCGGCGAATCCAGCTCGGAAGCCACCTCGGGCACGGCCACGGTCGCCGCCGGCGGCGGCTTTCAGGTCAGTGCTCGTCAGATCCAAGCAGCGACGATCGAAGGCAAACGCACGCTCACGACGGTCATCGCCGAGCGCCCTGGGTCTACGGGCTTGAGCCCGATCGTGATCGTCGCCCATCGCGACGCTCCCGAGCCGGGCTCGGCGGCGCAGCTCTCGGGCACCGCCGCCCTGCTCGAGCTGGCGCGCGTCTTCGCCGAGAGCGAGACGCGGCGCACGATCGTGCTCGTCTCCACCAGCGGCGGCAGCGGCGGCTACGCGGCCGCTGCCGACTTCGCCACGCACGACAGCCAGTCGCCGGACGCCGCGATCGTGCTCGGCGATCTCGCTGGCAGCATGGTGCACAAGCCATTCGTGTTGCCGTTTTCGAGCAAGGTGCAGATCGCGCCCGAAGCTCTACAGCGCACGCTCGACGGTGCTATCTCGCAAGAGGTTGGTACCGACTCCGGTACGCCGGGCCTTGCCGGCCAGCTCGCGCATCTGGCGTTGCCGCTCACCACGGGTGAAGAGGCTCCGCTGAACTCGGCAGGGACCCCGGCTGTACTCGTCCAGGTCAGCGGCGAACGCGGACCCGCCGCTTTAGAGACGGTGAGCGCGAATCGCTTGCAGAATTTTGGCAAGGCCGTGCTCAGCTCGATATACGCGCTCGATGAAGCCCCCAACGTCGCTCCGAACTTCGCCGCACGCGTGTCGCTTGGACGCAAGCTGCTTCCCGGTTGGGCCGTCAGGTTGCTCGCACTCGCGCTGCTGCTGCCACCGCTATTGGTTGGAGTTGATGCGTTGGCGCGCCTACGCCGCCGGCGCGAGCCCGTGCGGCGCTGGTTGGCGTGGGTGCTCAGCGGCGCACTCCCGTTCCTGGCAAGCGCTCTTTTTGTGATCGTGCTCGGCGCGCTGGGCATCGTCGCGGCTCCCACTAGCCAACTGCCTGCCGGCGCGCTGTCCGCGGACGGGTCGATTCTCACAGCGACGCTCGCCACGGTGTTCGTGCTGGCGCTCGCGCTGTTGGCCTGGCCGGCGCTCGCTCGGCGCTTGGCGCTGCCTTTGCGTCCCAGCACAGACGGAGCCGCGCTTGCCGTGCTGCTCGTGTTGCTGAGCGTCGCCTCGATCGCCTGGGTCTTCAACCCGTTCGCCTGTCTGCTGCTGATACCTGCGCTGCATCTATGGCTGCTGGCTGTAGGCCCGGGGCGCCGCACTGAGCCGCAGGCCCGGGCGCTGGCTTATGGGGCAATCGCGCTCGGTGCGTTGCCGTTGTTGCTGCTGGCGATCGCCTACGCGCGCGAGTTTGGCCTCGGCGTTGCTGGGCTCGCCGAGAGCGCTGTGTTGGCACTTGCAGGCGGGCAGCTCGGGCTGCTCAGCGTGCTGCTGTGGAGTACCGCGCTTGGCTGCCTTTTCGCGGTCCTGCTGCTCCCCCCGGCTGCCGAAGCAATCGCCCCGCCAGGCACAGGAGGCTGGCCTGAGATTGCCACCCGTGGCCCAGCGTCCTACGCTGGGCCTGGATCGTTGGGTGGCACCGAGTCCGCGCTGCGACGCTGAGGGCCATGAGCGAGCCACCTCGTCACCGAGAGCCATGACCCTATCCTCCGGCAAAAAGCCCGCACCGAGAGATTTGTCACTGTCGCGGCCCAGCGAGCGCCACAGCGACGCAATCTCGCTCGGCGGCGCCGGTGCCTCGCCGTGGCTTAGCGCCGACTTCTCCCCCCCGCCGCCATCCGCTCCACCCCACCGTCGCAGTCGACTGGCAACCGTGCTCGCATCCCTATTGATCGCACTTGGCGTCCTGACGCTCGCCGATGCCGCCGTCACGCTCGTTTGGCAGGAGCCGATCTCGGCGTTCGTCGCCCAACTAAAACAGGAAAGCCTTGGCAGCGATCTACATGCGCTCGATAACGCGGCCCCGTCGCAGGCAGCCAGGTTCGAGCTTGCGCGCCTGCACGAGCAGCGCCGGCGGATCGAGTACCTAGCTGGTGCGCTGCAGCTGCACGCCAAGGACGGCTCGGCCGTCGGGCGCATCGAGATTCCCACGATCGGCGCCAGCTTCGTCGTGGTCAAGGGCACCGGCACCTCAGAACTTGAGAGCGGCCCCGGCATCTACTCCGAAACAGCCTTTCCCGGGGTGCCGGGAACGACGGCGATCGCCGGCCACCGCACCACCTGGCTTGCCCCTTTCCGCCACATAGACGCGCTGCGTCCGGGACAGCCGATCGTGCTCGAGATGCCCTACGCGCGCTTCACCTACCGTGTGATCGGCTCGCGCGTGGTGCTGCCGACCGACGTCTCAGTACTGGACCCGGTCGGCTACTCGCGGCTCGTGCTGTCGGCCTGCACCCCACTGTTCAGCGCCTCGCACCGACTGATCGTCTTTGCCCGGCTCGCCTCGACGACGCCGCTTGGCGCCGCGCGCGTCCCCTTCGACAGCAGGCTCGCCGGACAGTCGCTTGGCCCCGAACCGGTGCTACCAACGGTGCTCAAACCCCGTAAGCGTCTGCTTGCACCCCTCGTGTCGTAGCACCGCTCCGGGGTAGCCCTCGCTGACGTGGCCGATCCAGGTGAGCTTCGTTCCCGTGCGCTCACAGGCTGCGCTCACGCGGTCGGCACGCTTACGCGGCACACACACGCACAGCTCGTAGTCTTCGCCGGCTGTCGCCGCGGCCTGCCAGGCGGGTATGCCCAGCGTCGTAGCGGTGCGCTCGGTCCGCTCGTCGATCGGCAACTTGTCGAGTTCGAGCTTCAAGACGACGCCGCTGGCCTGTGCGAGATGCTCGGCGTCGGTCGCCAGTCCGTCGGAGAGGTCGATCATCGCGTGCGTCCCGGCGGGCGCGATAGCGCGTCCCTCGCGTAGGCGCGGCATTGGTCGCTTGGCTCTGGTGCCGAGTGTGCCGGTTACGCCGACAAGGTCTCCGGGCCGTGCGCCGTCGCGGCCGATCAGCTTCTGGTCGCGCTCGGCCCAGCCTACGATCGTCACGCTCGCGAACAGCACTGGCGCGCTAACGACATCGCCGCCGGCGATCGTCGTGTCCGTCAGCTCGGCAAGCTCCTCGGCGCCCAGCATCAGCTCGAGCGCCTGGCTCTCGCTGACATGTGTTGGAATCCCAAGCGCAAAGTAGGCCTCGCCGGTCTGTGCCCCCATCGCTGCGATGTCGGACAGCGCTCCGGCCAGTGCCTTCCAGCCGATGTCCTGGAAGCTCAGCTCGGGGTCGTCGAGATTGAAGTGCGTGCCCTCGACGATCGTGTCCACGGTCGTCACGCACAGCTTGAGCGCTTTGACGACGGTCGCGTCGTCGCCGATCCCGCGCACAAAGCGCCCGCCGCGCACTTTCACGGCGGCGGTAATCGATTCGATCAGAGAGAGCTCAGCTATGCCTGTGGACGATTCGCGGGCGGACTAGGCTGGAGGGTCTGGGTGGACGAGCTGGGCTGGCGGTCTGTTTGCTGGGCGAACTAGCCTGGTGAGATATCGAGTGGATCGACGCAGGCGAGGTCAGCGGTGCCTGTAGACGATGCGGGCGCGGTCCAGGTCGTAGGGAGAGAGCTCGCAGCGGACCCGGTCTCCCGGCAGGATGCGGATGCGGAAGCGCCGCATCTTGCCCGCCACGTGCCCGAGCACCACGTGATCGTTGTCGAGCTTGACGCGGAACATCGCGTTCGGCAGCGCCTCGATCACCTCGCCCTCGAATTCGACCTTGTCTTCCTTTGCCACGAGTCTCTAGTCCTGTCCGGGTCTATCCAGCGTTCTATTCGTCGACCCTGTGTTGAAGTTTGCACCGTCAAACTACCAGCGTTGGCGCGCTAGGGCCGCGCCAACGGGCGCGCGGTGGCTGCGCTGCAGGTCTTGCGGCGTCCGCGGCCAAGCGGATATCAGCGGGCAGGCGGTTCGGCGCCGCCGGTCCCACCGACAGGCGGCGTGGTTGCTTTGGGTGTCGGCGTGGGAGTCGGCTGTGTCGGTTCGCGCACTTGCGGAGTGGGCGCCGGTTGAGGGCTTTCGAGGCGTTTGCTTTCGCCGTTGCCGGTGGCTGCGGGAGCTTCAGGCGTGGCTGTCCCGTGTTCGCCCGGCGCGCTTTTGCCTGTTTGGGCTTTGCTTTTGTGAGCGCTGCTTTTTTCCAGCGGGACGCCTTCGGGAGGTTCGCTGGTTGAGACGCGACCCGTCGTCGCGAATTTGCCAAAGAAGGGCTCGTAGGAGATCGGTTCGGTAGGCGCCGGGAATTCCGTGCAAGGCTGGCCTTCGGTGACCGCGGCCATGTAGGCGTGCCAGATTTCCGCGGCCAGATAGCCCCCCTGTTGAGCCTCGCCGTGGACGTCGGTCATCGGGATCGCCTTGTTGGGGTAGCCCATCCAAACCGCGGTCGAATAGTTGGGCATGTACCCGTCCAGCCAGGCGTCTGTGAATTCGCTCGTAGTGCCTGTCTTGGCGGCCGTGGGACAGTCGATCGCCGATCTCGTTGCCGTGCCCTCGAGCACATTCTCGTGCAGGATCGTCGTCTCCTCGGAGGTCACGCCGTTTGATAGCACCTTCACCCGGTGCGGCTTGCCCCAACTTTCGTCGACATGTCCGTTGGGGAACACCACCTTCGTGATCGCGATCGGCGTGTTGCGATAGCCGCCGTCGGCGAGCGTCGCGTACACGTTGGCCATTTCCAGGGGACTTACGCCGTACTTCAGCCCGCCGAGCGCCTCTGAGGGAATGCTTTCCAGGTGCTCTTTTACGCCCATCTTGTAAGCCATCTGCGTGATCGTCTGCTCACCGAGATCGGCTGCCAGCTGGGCGTAGACCGTGTTGTCGGAGGTGACGGTCGCCTGTACCAGGTTGATTGACTTGTTCAGAGAGGTGTTCTCGAAGGTTTTGACTTCGTATTCTGGGTACCCGGTCAGCCACCCTGGCTCGAGTGTGTGCGAGAGGTAATAGGTCGTGTTGGGGTCCACGCCGCGGGATAGCGCGTCGGCGAGGTCGATCGCCTTGAATGTCGAACCCGCCTGGCGGCGACCCTGGGAGGCGAGGTTGTACTGCGACTCGTCGTAGCTCTGGGACTCCGCCATCGCCTCGATGTCGCCGTTGTGCGGGTCGATCGTGACGATCGCCGAGGCCGGGTCGCCCTGCTCGTCGAGTATCTGTTTGATCGCTTCGCGGGCCTCGCCCTGCATCCTCAGGTCGATCGTCGTGTACACCTTCAGGCCGCCCTGCTCGACCGTGTTCAAGCCGTAGCGTTTGATCAGCTGTTCGCGTACGTATTCGAAGAAGAAGTCTTCCTGGCGGCGTGAGTAGTAGTCGCCGTGCTGCACTTCGAGCGGTGCGCTTTCCGCGGTGGCGGCTTGGGCGTGGGTGATGTAGTGCAGTTCTGCCATCTTGCCCAGCACCTCGTTGCGCCGCTGCCGCGCGGCTTCGGGGTACAGAAACGGGTTGTACTCCGAGGGCGCCTGCGGCAGGCCCGCCAGCAGTGCCTGCTGCTGCAGGTCGAGTTGGTAGGGGCTCTTGTCGAAGAAGATCCTTGCCGCCGCCTCCACCCCGAGCGCCGTTCGGCCTTCGACGGTGCCGTAGGTGACGCTGTTGAGATAGTCGGTCAGGATCGACTGCTTGCTGTGATGTTTGTTGTATTCGATCGCAAGCTTGGCCTCGTCGACCTTCTGCTTGAAGGTATGGGTATCGCTGCCGAGGTACAGGTTGCGCATCAGCTGCATCGTGATCGTGGAGGCCCCTTGCAGCGTTTCGCCGTGCAGCACGTCCTTGACGGCCGAGCGGAAGATGCCGGTCACGTCGACGCCGTTGTTCTTGTAGAAGCGCTGGTCCTCGATCGCGACGGTCGCCTCGCGCAGCAGGTGGGGCATCTGTGCGGTGGTGATCGGCGTGCGCAGCACGTCGGACTGGATCGCGCCGAGGCGTGTGCCGTTGGCCGCGTACACCTGGGAGGTGGCGCCTGCGAGCACCGGTTTGAGCGAGTCGAGGCTTGGTGCCGATTGGGCAACCGAGAGGACATATCCGACCGCGGCGATGACGCCGATCACGACCGCGCCGGCAATTCCTGTGAGGCCGATGAACACGATGCGCGACGGGCCGGAGCGGGTGCGCCGCTTGCGGCGCTGTCTTGCTTGTCTTGACATCTCTGGTGCGGGGGTGGGTGGCGGGGCCTCAGCTGACTGTACCGTCTCGCGGTGTGATCTCCTGCATGTAGCGTGGGCGATGACGGCCCAAGCGCCACCCTTTAGATGAGCTCCGACACCGCCGCAGAGCCAGCCATCGCACCGCACCCCAGTGCGCGAGCCCGCCAGGGGCGCGTCGCCCTGCGCGCACGCCTCGGCGTCGAGCAGACGGTCGCCCTGCGCGACGTCTGGCTCTCCGTATGGAGCTCGCGCCTGCTCGTTTGGGTCGCCGGCTCCGGCGCTGTCGCTGTGCTCGGCTTCGGGCCGGTGCGCCATGCCCTCGATCCTCCAGGCATCACACGCGGCTTTGGCCAGTTGGGGGACGTGCTTGCGGCCCCCGCTGCCCGTTGGGACGCGGCCTGGTATCTGGTGATCGCGCATTACGGCTACCGACCGGAGTTCGGTGCGTTCACAGCGCCGCGCGACGCTTTCTTCCCGCTCTATCCGCTTGGGCTGCGCGCCCTCTCGGATATCGGTCTCGCTCCTGTCATAGCGGGGGTCGGGCTGTCTATCGGGGCTTTCATGGCGGCCCTTTACGGACTGCACCGTCTCACGACGCTCGAAGTAGCCAGGCTACGCTGCGCCCCGCTCGACAGCCGCGAGATCGCCCGTCTCGCCGTGCTGCTTACAGCGTTTGCCCCGATGGGCTTCTACTTCTCGGCTGTCTACAGCGAGTCGCTCTATCTCGCCCTTTCGGTAGGGCTGTTCCTGTGCGCGCGGCGCGGGCGCTGGGGCAGCGCCGCAATGCTCGGCGCGCTGGCCTCGGCTACGCGCAGCACCGGTGTGGTCCTGATCTTGCCTTTGCTGTTGCTCTACCTGTACGGCCCGCGCGAGGACCGCGATCCTGAACGCCGGGCTGCGCAGCGCCCGCATGCCTTGGTCGCCCGGCGCTCGCTTGCCGCATGCGCACACTCGTTGCTTGCTGGGCTCATTGACACGCTACGGCCGCGCTACTTCCTACGCCGTGACGCGCTCTGGCTTGCGCTTGTGCCGCTTGGGCTTGTCCTATACATGGCCCACTTGGCGCTTGCCGGTGGCGATCCGCTTGCCCCGTTTCACGCCGAGGCCGTTTGGAAGCGACACTTCGCCGGACCCTACGGTGGTGTCTGGGACGGCGCAAAGGCTGCCCTTGCCGGGTTGCGTCAGTTGCTTTCCTTCCAGCGTCGGCACATCTATTACTCGGTGGCGGGCGGCAGTCCCTTCATCGACGCCGGGCACAACATGCTGCTGTTTGCCTTCTTGCTTGCGGCGATGCCGATGCTTGTCGGGGTCCTGCGCCTGCTGCCGCTTGCCTACGGGGCTTATGTGCTGGCGGCGCTTGCACTGCCTTTGTCCTACCCTGTTGCGCCGCAGCCGCTTATGTCGCTGCCGCGCTTTTTGTTGGTGCTGTTTCCGCTGAACATGTGGCTTGCCGTGAGATTGTCCTCGCGCCCGCGTTTGCTCACGTACGCCATCCTGGCCCTCTCTGGCCTCGCGATGGCGTTCTTCGTCGGCGAGTTCTCGACCTGGCACTGGGTGGCGTAACGGGCATGGATGAGGAGTTGTTCGACCCGTCGGGAGGACGCGCGCAGTCGGGGCGTGGCCCCTTCTTGCCAGAACCAGGACCGGTGCCCGCCCCGCCTGCAGGGGAGCCCGACCGGCTGTTGCCGGACAGGGATGCATCGCGCCTTGGGCCGGCACCGAACGAGTGGCCTGTTTGGAGCGGCTTCGTGGTGCTGCTCGCTGCGCTTGTGATCGCCGCGGTGGGCGGGTTGATCGTGGATATACCCGCGCTTTTGCTAGGGGTG